>MWEG01000039.1 GCA_002070945.1 Lentisphaerae bacterium ADurb.Bin082 | reverse complement strand
TGAATTATGAATTATGAATTATGAATTATGAATTATGAATTATGAATTATGAATTATGAATTATGAATTATGAATTGTGAATGCTGAATTGTGAATTCAGGTAATCTGTCACCCATTGAACATTAAGCCGCTGGGTGCCACCTCTCTCGCCTTATCTCATTTAGGTCCCCCCCAGCCGGGTCGCATCCGGGCACCATTCCTGGAGGTGGAAAGCATGATGCCAGCGTACCAGGCAGAATCATGCTCAAGCACAAAGTGACTATGATTCTGCTGAAAACCGCTTGAAAAAGGGCGTACAACAGCCTATTTTTTCATCGATTCCAGAAATCAGACCACACCCACCCAAGGGGAGCCACCTTCCCTAGCTTTGTCGCGCACGTAGTGCGAGCCATTGGCTGACCCATTACGAAATTCAGAAAGAAAAAGGTTCTGTCCCCGTAGTTGCACACAGTGCAACGAAGGAGGAAGCACGAAGCGCGAAGAAGGCTGAAGACTGAATGAGGAATGAGGTGAAAGGAGGAAATGAGAGTACTGAAGGTGGAAGGGGGAATTAAAAAATTTGAAAGAAAAATTACGGAGCGTAGCTTTCAATTCGCAGTGCGGATCGTACGCCTTTGTCAATTTCTGGAAAAGCAGGATCGGGTTTCTAGAACTCTGGCATTTCAACTCCTTCGTTCGGGAACTTCGATAGGCGCCAATATCGAAGAAGCTCAAGCTGGTCAAAGCAAGGCAGACTTTGCCGCTAAAATGTCGATTGCACACAAAGAAGCCAGGGAAACCCATTACTGGCTCAAACTTTTGATAGCTTCAGAGATCGTTGCCGAGGCAAGACTTAGCGAACTATTACAGGAAGCTGATGAGTTGGTCCGAATCCTGACCAGCATCGTCAAGTCTGCTCAAACCCGGAATGAGTCATGAATATCACTCATAATTCAGCATTCAGCATTCAGCATTCAGCATTCAGCATTCAGCATTCAGCATTCAGCATTCATTTTACAAAGCTGCCGATGACGCGCTCGCCGCTGTCCAGGAGGCGCGCCTGGACAGCGTCTGCGGCCGGATTGAAGGTCACCTTGAGGGTAGCGCTGCCGGCTGCGGCCTTGACCGGGATGGCCAGGGCAAAGCCGTCAGGCGTTTTTTCCAGGCTGGGGTTGCCGGTTAATTCCTGGTCAGCGCGGTATGGTCTGATAACCGTGACGAATTCGACCTGGCGCTGCGGCTGCCTAGTCTGGGCGTTGACGTGATATTCCACGACCTTGATGCGTGGTCTTGGCGGTGGGTCAAACTTGTCGCTCTGGGTGATGGCCAGGTCGTTGGGCCACAGCATGGCGACCTGGCAAGCCGCGCCTTTGTTCTGCACACGGATGTCCTTCTGAGAGCGGATATCCATGGCATTGATGGCGTGCAAATGGAAATCGAAGGTCGCCGCTTCAACAGCGTCAAGAGTATCGAAGATAACTACAGCGTCGGGCTTGTAGAAGAGAATGCGGCGTTTAAAGCTGTTCAGGCGCCCCTCGTAGGACTTGGCAGCCTCGCCAGCGACGTAGTCGAAGAAAGGCGTGCAGGCGAAATCGGTGATTTCGCCCTGGCTGTTGGCGGAGTGCTTGAGCTGGCTCTCGCCATTGACGGAAATCGAATTGACGGATTTAGTCTCCCACATCCAATTTTTGTGATGTTCGGTGCCGTAGCTGTCCCGGCGTCCGGTGCGGATGAGCAGGCGTTCGCCGTAAGCATTGAAGGTGAAGGCGTTGTTGGACTCATAGCCGTGACTCTGGGTGCCAAAAGGGCTGGATTTGAAGACGAGCTGGACATTGTCCTCGCCGCCGAGCAGATTGCTGTTGAGCATGGCCTGGCCAGTGCCGCGGAAACATCGTGACGACGGCAGGTCGGTCGGGGGCTTTGCCGCCACGGCAGGCATGACGCCGCGCACGAAACCGACGTAGGAGTTATCGACCTTGGCGCCACCGACAGCCTCGACGTACCACTGCCAATATGGGTTTTGCGCCTGGGCGGCAAAGATGCTGACGAGTGCGGCATTTCCGGCCGATATGAGATTTTCGACCTGGTCGCCGAAGCCGCCATCCTTAGTTCCCGGCGGTTGCAGATACATGGGGTAATAGCCGATGCTGCTGAAGTAGGGCTTGGCAAAGGCGTCGACGCCCATGGCGCTCTTCATGATGTCCGCCCACCAGGTGAAGCGAGTCAGATAGCTGCGCCAATAGGCCATGCCCTCATGCCAGCCGCCGTCCGCATCCGACCAGACCGGATACACGCAGGCGTAGACATTCATGGCGAACCACAGCCACTCTTCGGTCTCGGGGATTTCGCCGAGAAAGGCCAGGGCGACTTCGCCAAGAAAATGCCAGGCGCGATTGCTATGGCTCGCGTATGGCGACCAGAGATGCCGGGGAAAGAGATGACGGTACATTTCCTCGCCGCGGATGCGCATGAGCTCCCGACATTGGGCGCGCTCATCTTCACTGAGGAGGTCATAGACGTAGCTGTAGGCGCGGGCAAAGCGGGAATTGTAGGGCATGCCGGCTTCGTCGTTATAGCGGTAGCCGGTAGCGCCTTTGGGGTCCCACTGGGCGCAGTCCATGAGGATGCGCTTGGCGAGTTGGCCGTACTCATCCTTGCCGCCGATGAGACGGGTGAAAGCAAGGGTGGCAGCGCCGTCAAGGGCTTTTATGGTGTAATCGCGGTTGCCCCACCAGACTTTTCGCCACTCGTCGCTGTTTCTCACCATTCCCCGCGGGTATTTCGGCGGTTCGTCAGTAGGTGGCGGCTTGGCCAGCATGGCGTCGCATTGCCGGCAAAGACTATCAAAAATAGACTTGAGGTCGGTCTGCGCGCGCTGTCGCCATTCGCTGAGCTGCTCGGGGCGGATGAATATGCGCGGATGCGTGGTGGGTACGCGGCCCATGAGTTCAGCGCGCGTGGGCAAGGGCAGTATTGCGGAGTCGCTGTCAACGCTGAATGAGCGCGTGCTGCTCCAAGCCGACTGCTGGCCGTCGGCCGCTCGGTAGGCAAAACGCCAATACCAGGTGCCGTTGGGAAAACTTTGCGGTGGACAGTGGACATTGTAGCGGAGCTCCTCTATGCGGTATTGGCTGCTGCTGAAATCCGGTACGGCTGAGACCTCAAGGATGTAGCTGAGATCCTTGCCTTGCGGTCGCCACGAGAACGCCGGCGGGTTGACTTCGCTGCGCTGGCCGTCAAATGGCCGGAAACCCCACTCATTGGCTTGCGGCGGGGTTTCATTCATGGGTAATGGCTCAACGCCAGCGACCAAGGCAACGCCAAGGAGCAAAGCGGTCGTGCAGGCGTGACAGATGCTACGATGGACAAAATGGATGCTAGTCATGGCGTGTCGTCTTCCGGTGCTGGAATGTTTGGAAATCTCAATGGGCGTGAGGAAACGCCGCGGAGTTATCAAAGCCAGAAACAACGACTAATATACACGACAAAACGCCTATAGTGGCAGATTGTGCAGATGAGAGCGACATATCTTTATCCGCAACAGTCACAAATTGCGCAGATTAGCAGGCCGTACGTTGCAGCTCACACTCGACGCCTGTCAATCATTTTCCCTTTGAGCCGCGCTGGCGTTGCCGCCATGATTCATCGCCCCCAGTCGGCGGCGGCGTTTTCCAGCGCGGCAACGAACGCCGACGCTCGCTGGACGACACCTCTGTCGGACGGCCTTCTTCCGGTACCGAACGTCCAGGCGCGTTGCGACCGCTTGTCGGCGTTGCGTCACGCGCTTTGCCCCTGCCGCGCCGACCTGCCTTGGTTGGCGGCCGGTTTGCCGCAGTGGCGGCCGACTGCTCGACGCGCGCGACCGTGCCGATCATGGCCTGAATAGCCAGGCGCGCAGTCGCAAAGGCCGCATGCAGATTATAGCCGCCAGTCGGGCCGTCGATATCCATGACTTCGCCGGCAAAGTAAAGCCCTGGGCTTCGCCGCGACTCCATGGTGTCTGGGTTAATTTCCGATAAATCAACGCCGCCGACCGTGACAATAGCCTCCTTCACTGGCCGGATTCCGGTGATCGGCAGCGGCAGCGCCTTCAGCAATCTGGCCCAGGCCGAGGCATCGCCGCCGCGCTGTTCCAGCCATGCGGCCAGGCTGTCAGCGACGGCCAAATCCAGGCCCTGGGCAGTCAAAAGCCGACTCAGGCCGCGAGCGCGTCCTGCTGTCTGCTGCAAGCGAGCGGCGACAGCGGCCAGGGACATGTCTGGCAGCACATCTAACTCCAGCTCGAAATCAGTCCAGCCGCGCCGGGCAATCATCCGGCTGGCGTCAAAAATCGCGGTTCCGCGCAGGACATTGCCTTCGGCTAGGACATTGCCCTCGGTCGTCCCTACGGCGGCTCCGCGTTGGGTGATGGTCAACCTAGTCGTTGGCAGCGATGCGCTGGCTGCCGGTCGCGGCAACCAACCTGCTGCGCTGTCCATGCCGGCCAATCCTGCTTGCAACGGCAGCACCGTATGGCCGAGTTCGCCAGCAAAACGCTGGCCGTCGCCGACGCTGCCGGTCTTTGGATACGACACCCCGCCGGTGGCCAACAGCACTCGCGGCGCCGTAAATACGACTGCGCCACACGACACCTGGTAGACGCCCCCGGGCAACCGCGTCACCGCGCTGACCGGACAATTCAGGAGCAGCGGCACGCTGAGTTCGCGCAGCCGATCCGTGAAGCAATGCAGGACATCGTCGGCCTTTTCCGAGGTTGGATAAATGCGGTCGCGATTAAGGCAGGTCGGCACGCCAGCAGCCTCAAACCAGCGGCGCAGCCGTGCTGGCGGGAACGCGGTCAAGGCCGTTTTCAGAAACGTACCGACCGGCTCGCCGTAGGCGGCGATCATGTCGCGAGCGTCTCCAGCATGGCTGATATTGCAGCGGTTGTTGCCGCACAGAAGCAGCTTCAGGCCAGGCCGGTGCCGTCGCTCGACAAGCAGGCAGGGCAAGCCGGCCTCCCCAGCCGTCACGCCAGCCATCAGTCCGGCCGCGCCAGCCCCAATAATGATTACTTCCGCTGTTGTCACCATCGTTACTTGCTCGTATCGCCCACTTGAAATAGCGACAGACTCCTTTGTTTATGCCTCTTAAGATGCTACTGCCCGTTGACGTTCTTGCAGCCTTTGGCGAATGAGCTGGCCAGCGCAAATGCCCAGGCAACGACTACAGCAATAAAAACATAATCACAGTCAACAGCAACGCAAGCCGTCCAACAACAACTAGTGGCAAGCGGTCACCGATTGATACTTCGGAATTCCGGCAAGCTGTGGAACTCGGCGCCCCGGGCAAGACACTTTAATGGACAGTGGACAATGGACGTTAGGGGACTTTGATGGACGTTAGTAGACGATGCTGTGGACAGCAGTGGACTTTAGTGGAGAGTGGACGTGGACATTAATGGACTTAAGCGGACTTTATCCTCGCCCCTCGCCCCTCCGGTGACCGGTGACGTTTTTAAGAAAAAACTGCTGTTTGCTATTGCAATTCGTCGTCGAGGTCGCACATTAGAATTCATCCTTACCGGCGCTGTTTTCCGACTGCTGCAGTCGGCGTTCTGTCCATTGTCAACAAGAAGGATCAGCCATGCCTCCGCTCTATCATCTCTCGCCTCGCGTTGTTCCGGCCAATCAGACCAGCGTCATCACCATCCGCGGGTTGTTCCCTCACACCGATTTCCGCCGCCTGAAAGGCACTCTCGCCCTTGACGCCGTTGCCGCCGACGGTCTGCTTTTGGACGGTCGCCTTCCCGGCATCACCATGGGCAACGGCTATGACCTGCAACGGCCGAACTTCACCCCCCTGGAGGGCGACCTTGACGCCGCCACTGGAACGCTCCGCGTGAAGCTGTTTTTCCGCGGCGAAGGCGAACATTCCATTCGCGTACTGAGCGAGGGCAAGCCTGTCGCCATCTTTCATGTCTACTCTCTCAACGAGGACCTCCTGGGGCTTCGTCCTTTTCGCGGGGACATGCACCTGCACAGCCATTTTTCCGGCTGCAACCACGACCACGCCTCTCCGGAATACTTTGCAGCTGCCAGCTGCGCCAAGGGCCTGGACTTCATCAGCATCAGCGACCACAAGCAGCTAGCGCCAGCGCGTCTGGCCATGGCCTTTGCGGAGAAATGCGGCGGACGCCTGCGCGCCTACCCTGGAGAAGAAGTCCACCTCCACGACCTCCACAATCTCCATTTCCTCAATTTCGGCGGCCGGGAGTGCGTTTCCACTTTCCTCAAGCAGAACCCTGAGCAGTTTGCCGCTGAAATCGCGCCCTTTTACCGAGACTTACCAGACGATGGCAGCGACGAGCGAATACGGCAATTGTGCGTATCCTGCGACTACCTGCTCCACAAAATCAACGAGGTCGGCGGGCTGTCCGTGCTTTGTCACCCCTATTGGAAGCCGCATGAGCGTTTTTTCCTGCCTACGCCCGTCTTGGAATACATGGGCCGCAAGCTCAATTTCGATGCCTTGGAGCTGCTGGGCTTAGGCAACACGGCGGAGATTCATCGCGAAATGAATCAGCTCTCGATAAGCTTCTGGCACGACATCTGCGTCCGGGCTGGCCGGCCCGTGCCCGTCGTCGGCAACACAGACGCCCACGGCTGCGAGGCTATAGGCCTGAACTGCTCCATCGTCTTTGCCGCCGCCAACACCCTGGAGGGCATCATCGCGGCGGTCAGAAGCAACCGCTCCGTCGCCGTCGAGCGTGTCCCCGGCGAATTCCCTGCCGCGTATGGCGACCGGCGCCTAGTCGCTTTTGCATACTACCTGCGCCGGGAGTACTTCCCCGCTCATGACGACATCTGCCGGGAGCAAGGTGCGCTGATGTTTAACGCCATCATCGCCGGCGACGTCGACCACGAGGCCATGGCTGCCCTGAACAGCAAAATGAACCGGCTCGACAGCGACTTCTGGCAAGCCTGAAACCACCCGAAAAGTTCGCGGCCTGGAACAGATGCCTCAAGCTCGGTGGCGTCTATCCCAGGGCATTTGTTTAAGCGCTTCACTTGCCGCGGGCATAGAACAGCCGGAAGCCGCCTTTGGGCACCTTGAAGCTGAACTGGGTCTGCGCCGGAACCGCTGCGCCGGTCTGCAAGTCAAGCACGGTCTCCAGGCTCGCCCAGGGGAAGGCAAAGGTAGTGCTTTCCTCGGCCTTGTAGTAGTTCCCGACCAGCAGGAGCATCTGCTTATCCTGCCTGATTCCGGAATAGAACATTTGGTCATTGCTGCCAGTTGGCTCTAAGACCTCGCCGTCCATAATCAGGTCTTCGTATGGCCGCAGCATGGCCAGGGCTCGGGCGTGATAATAAAAGTCATGCGGGGTGTCGGTGAAGTCCCCATAGCAGTAATAGGTGATGCCATCTGCGCCATTGAGCAAGGCTTCCAGCACCATCATCTCGACCTTGTAGGGTTCAAACTCGCCATACGTCCCTGTGCTCAGCCAGGGAATCTGCCGCCGCGACTTCATTTTCTGGTAATTGCCCCGGATGCGCTGGTGGACGTCAACGGCGCGGCCAGCCACATACAGGCTCGGCATGGCCATGTTGATGTATTGCGGATAAATGCGCTGGAAGAATTCCCCGCTGCGTACGGCGTCGCGGTTATAGTCGCCCTGGGTTGGCACTGGCAAGCCGATTTCGGCGGCGCCGCGGCGCACGGCTGCATCAAGGTCGCGCATCTGCTCAACGCGGCAATCCAGGAGGAATTCCTCCAGGGGCTTGCCGCTTTTTTGGAGAGCCTCCTGGCAGCGCCGGCATTGCGCGGCAGACTGTTGCATCTGACCCCAGCATTCGATGTCATAGAAGACATAGTCAGGAACGCCCATTTTAACGCAGCGCGCCACCCGTTCCATTTCCTTTTCATAGAATTGCCCGCGGTAGCTTGGGCAGAGCATGCGGTGGCTTTTGCCAGGGATGTCGCAAAACAGTTCGCTGCCTTCCTTGTGCCCGCGCATCATCTCATGGAAAGCGGAGTCGTTCATGATGATCTTATAGCCGCGCTGGCGTGCAGCGTCGACAAATGCGCGCTGCTCCTGGTATTTGTTGACATTCCAGAAACGCGGGAAGGCCGACACTGTGTTAAAGCCGAGCTTATCCCACTGCTCCAGAAAGTCTGGCCAGGCCATGGCATTGCCGACCGACATCCAGGACAAGCTGACATGCAGCCGCTTAAACCGCGGAATCGGCGGCAAGCTGGCAATCTGCAATGGCAACCGGCTCCGATGCTGATCCTCGCCGCCGCTCCTACCCATGCTGAAAGCAGGCAAATCACCGCGGCAATCCGGCGACACTGCCAAAAACACGGTGGGCGCTGACAATTTCTTGTTCTTCAGGGTAATCGGCAGCACATAGCGCTGGTAGTTATGGCCGTCGATAACGACGTTCTCGGCCTCCGGCTCCGGGCTGCGGACTGACACCCCGGGCGGCAAGTCAAGAACCAGCGACGCCTCCTGGCCAACGGCTTGCCCGACCCGCAGGTCGAGAAGCGAAAAGTTCTGCGGTGCCGGCACATCGCGGATAATGTCAAGAGTTCCAAGCCGAGTCCGAACCAATAGTCCTTCCAAGGGAATTTCCTCGCCCGGGGACTGGTACGCCGCATTGAAGTCAGGGCCAATCGTCTGTGCTTCCAGGACAGCCATTTCATCCGAGAAGATGCTGCCGCTGGCGCCGATGATCTTCAGGATCAGATAGCGGGCTTCGGCTTGGATGCTGAGCGCAAAGGGATACATCCTGGTCGAATACACGCTGCCCTGCTCCTCAATGTAATAGCTGTTGACAAAGTCGCTCTGGTCGCTTTCGCCGGGCATCAGCTTCTGCATGCTCCTGGCCAGGTGATAGGTCTGGCCGTCTCGTGAGACGTACGCCGCAAAGCTGCTTGGAAACTTGAAATTGCCGACGGTGCCGCCTAAGCAACGAATCACCACCCGGTCGAGTTTTTCTGGTTTTCCCAGGTCAAGCTTCAAGAATGCCTCGGCATTGCCGGAGTACCAGCCCACGGCCTTGCGGTCAAACCAGACCTTGTCATCGCTGCGGCTGGTCAGCTTGCCGTCAGTCAAATCCATGCAGTCATTCTCGTCCTTGGTCAGGTGATAGTCCGGCGGCGGCACCAGCTGGAGCCTCTTGCCCAGAGCCAGGTTGTTGCCTGTGGTCAGGTCAAACCAGAGCTGGCGGTCTTTGCGCGTCTGCAAGTTGCCGGCCTCAATCACGGCTTTGGGGATTGCCTGCGCTGTCTTGATGTCAAGCTGATGCGGTAAAGCATAATAGGAATAGCCGCCGAGCACCTTGATCGCCGCCATCAACACGGCCTTCTCTGCCGCGCTGACGCTCAAGGCCTGGTCGTCAACCTTAACCCGGGCTGAATAGACCAGCGGGTCAGCGTCGCTCGGCTTCAGCACGATGGGCGTGTCAGTCTGGCAACGGTATTCGATCATTTGCGGATACAGGAAACAATCGACTGTCAAGGTAGCGTCGCCCAGGTCTGTCGCAGCAAAATACTGGAAAAGCAGCTGGTCACCCACCTGGATAGCGTCGTCGTTGCTCTTGCCTTCAACCGTGACCACCAGGCCGTTGGTCGGCCGGCGCACGATGCGGACCTGCCGGTAGTCAACCCAGGGGCCGATCTCCTGGCCACTCCCCAACTGAGCAAAAGCCAACGCAAAACTCCGGCCAGCGCTGCGATGCATGGAGAACGTATTCCAGCCGACGAACAGATGCCCAAAATGAGCACCGTTGGTGCTGGCGTTGCGCACCCAAGGCTTGGCGCTGGCGTTTTCCAGCTCGCCCATCTGGACTTGCAGAAACGCCTCGGCGGGCGCGGCTGGCACGTAGGTGTGGAAAGAGGCATAGTTGCCGGACGCATTCGGTTCGACTTGCAAGCGCAAAGCATCGCCGACGACTTTGGGGTTACAGCGAATCCACTTCCACTCAGCCTGGTCAAATGAGCCGAAGTCGCACTGCCAGAGGACGCTGTTGCTGATGACAGCCGACTGGGAACGAACCATGACTCCTCCCCCCATGCACAAAACCAAACTCAAGGCCAAGGTCAGCCTCATGAACGAACGCGAAAAGCGCGGGCGACCGCCATTCCCGGCGGACGGATTCGGCAGACGCGCCTGAAAGCAAACACGTGACAGCATAATCCTGGTCTCCTGGTTCGGGGTTTGCAAGCCGATGCTCACTAGTTTTATCGAACGTTGAAACCATCGGCGGCCTCCAGGCCGGACGCCAATTCCCGCACCTGGACTTTCCAGGCGCCAACAGCGTCGTTGGGCGCGATGTCAATCGGCACGGACAATTTCCCGGCAACAGCCGCATACCAGCCGACGATTTCCAGGGGCTGACCTTCCGGGTCGCTGCCCTGGATTTGCAACGGCACCACAGCGTCAACCGGCTGCCCTGCGGCATCAAGCACCTTGATTTCAATCACTCCGCGCTTGCCACGCGCAACCTCAGCCGGCGCAGTGACCTGCACCCGCGCCAAGGGCTGTTCGGTGACCAGGTAAATCCGGCCTTCGCCCGGGCCAAAATCAGCGGCGAACGCCAGGCTCCCGTCAGCCGCCTTGGTCGCCACTGCCTTGCCAGCCAGCAAGTCATACACTGTTCCCTGCGGGCGGTTAATGCGGATTTGCGCACTGAGCGGCAGACCCTTCTCCATCACTTTTCGGTACTGGCCAACGTAATCGCCGTAGGTGCGCTTGTCATTGAAAGCGAACAGGTAGTCGCTGGTGCCAAAGCTGCGGACGCGAAGCACAGCGTCGGCAGTGTCGGCCTCAGCCAACGGCTGGCAGACGCCGTCCAACTCCTGGCGCAACTTTTTCGAGCAGGCGATGATTTTATCCTTGTCATTGTCCTGCAACTGCGGCAGGAGCACATCCGGCGTGATGCCGGGCGCCAGCATCTCGTCCGCGACGATAACGCCGCCCTTGGCCTGCCAAGCCTGGATACGCACGGCGACATCGGCGCTGAGGACGGCGCACATCGGCATGACCAGAACCGTGAACTGGTCCAAGCCGTCGCGCAGAATCGTCTCATCATAGATAATTTCTGGTTGCAAGTGCGCTCGCGCCAGGGCTGCGTGCATGCGTCCAACCGGGTTTGCCATCGTGCCATGCGTGGTGCCGCCGTAGAACATCTGCGACGCAAAGCTTTCCAGCATCGCGATGTTAGCTTTCCGTTCCGGGACTTTCAGCAGCATTGGGCCGAAGGGCTTGATCACCTTGCGGGTGAGTTCAGCCAGGCGCGGCTGGGTTCCTGGATGGGTGAAGTCATAGCCGCCCGGCTTGCCCTTGTCCCACAGCGACCCAGAGCCGTGGTACATGACCGCCTTCACGGCGCGCGACAGCTTCTGCCACAGCGCGATTTCCAGCATGTCGGGGGGGATGGTGATGAACTTGGCGTCTGGCAGGCGCTTTTCCCATTCGTTCCATGTGCTCTTGTCTTCGGGCAGAGGTCCGGTCGTGCCTGAGCGATACCAGATAATCTGGGTCATCTTGGTCGGCTCCTGGTAGGACGGCCCGCCCTTGCACATCGCCAGCACCTCGTCGGCAGCCAATCCCATCACCAGCGGGTCGGGGTACACGTATGTCCAATGGCCGATTAAATCGACAGCGCCGCCGCTGCCCCACTTGCTCGGGCAACGCACGACCGGATCCCAGACGACTTTCCACGGCGCTGTGCCTTTCGCATTCAGTCCCTTCCAGGCCTGGGTCAGGAATCCGGGATAGCCGTCGCCGCCGCCCCAGAGCCAGCGGTAGTAGACGAGAATCGGATGGTCTTCCGGGATGATGCGGCTGGCCGGGAAATCCGGCAACCGGGCGTATTTGACGCCGCCCTTGCCTTCGATGGCAGCGGGTACCTCGGTCAGGCCGGTGGCCGTGCGCAAAGCCGCGATGTCCTCAGCGCGGAACGACAGCCGGCTGCCGTCCCGGAATTCCGAGTCAGTCAGCACGATGTCGATGACTGGGTACATCTTGAGGCTGTTAGCCATAGTTCGAGCTGCGTCAAAAGCGAACTGCTGCACCCGCGGCAGGGAGAAGTTGACCATCCTGGTCGGCTTGCCCTGGCGGTCATGGCAGAGGTAGTCTTCGCGCACCTTGGCGTATTCCGGCTGACTCTTGAAATACGCTCCGGGAGACATTTTGCCCAGTGCGCGCAAGCCGGCTGCCATCACCTGGTTGAGGCTTTGGCGGGTCTCATGGTAACGCTCGCGGTATCCCAGCGGCTCGCCTGCCTCCCAGGCCGCATAGTCGAGATGGTCCAGCCAATGCAGGCCATGCGTAAAGCCGGTTGAGAGCAACTGGTCAATGCTGCCACCGCCCCACATCACCACCGGCATGAACTCCGGCAGCCGCCGACAGAGCTTGTAGTCGAAAACAGCGCCGCCAGTAACCGCCTGGCCATCGGCATTGACGCCGCGGGCGTCAACGCGACAAGTGTAGTCGCCGACCTTGCCATCGCAACGCAGCGGCAGCGACAGGAGCACCGGCTCGCTATTAGGCGGCAGATCGCCTATCCGCTCTTCACGGCTAGTCAGCCCATCATGAATCGTCAGCGCCAGGTTCGTTATCTTCTGTTCTGCCAAGTTGCTCACACGGAGCTGCAAGGTGTGGCCCTCTTCCAAGCGCTCAAACACGTTGCGCTGGAATGGATGCTGCAAATCGAGGTTAATCAGCTTGATTTGGCTGGGGAGGCCCTTGACTATTCTGACCTGGGCAAGATACCCAGGCAGGCCAGAGTGAATGCTGCCACAGCGTTCGCCAAGCATAAGCGGTTGAATGCCGGCAGCGGCCGCACCCTTGCCCTCATGCGTCTGCTTGCCGACTAAGCGACCGTCGACAAAGAACATCCCCGTGCCAGCGCCGTTGTAGTAGAACGCCATCAAGCGCCAGACGCCAGGGGCGTATTCCACCTGCTCTGAGGTGAAGTTGATGACCTCCGCACCCAGGCCGATGCCGGCCCGGAGCGAAACCTTCTTGGCGCCCTTATGGTGGCGCAGGCTGAAATGATAGTCCTTGTTGAGATATCCCCGCTCGTGCGTATTGGGCACGTACATCTTGTCAACGATGTAGCCGACGTTCCAGTCCGGATTATCCGGCGTCTCCTTCAATTTCACCCAGGCTTCGATGCTGAAAGCGCCGTCTATGACCGGCGCTGTCTTACGGTCGGCGCGGGCGCCATTGGGCTTATCAACGCCGGGGATGAACTCAAAGCATTCGAGGGCGCCGCCGAACGTACTGTCCGTCGTCACCAGGCTGCGGCCGCAGAGTTCCAGCGTGGCCTCGCCCTTGCTGTCAACCAATTCCGCGCCAGGCTGGAACTGCCAGAGTGCCAGCACATTGTTGCCGGTAACCTCATCGCCTTGAAAGGGCCGTATTTCAAAGCCGAAAGCCAGGATAGACCAAAGGCCAGCCAGGAAACATAAGGGGGCCAACCAGGACAAACGACGCGACGACAGTCTTGACTTCTTCCTATTTGCAAACATCTTGCTCTCCTTCTGAACGCTGATGATGGTAGTCAAAATCACTTCAGCACCTGGAATTCCACCGGCTTGTAGATGCCGCCGGCGCCAGCCGCATTCAACACGCGAACGGCGATTTTGTTCTTGCCGCCCCAGTTGAGGAAGCTGCCTATTTCGATGTCAAAAGGCACATTCCAGCCGGCCGTGCCGATATCGAGTTCGCCGGCATATTGGCCATTGACCCAGACCCAGGTCGATTCATCAACCGCATGGAAATGCAACACCGCTTCGTTGTACTCATAATCCGGCGCGGGGGGTGCTGTGAAGTCAAAGCGATACCAGGCTACGCCTTCGTAATGGCCGACCGTATCGGGCAAGGCCTCGTGCCACCACTTGCCGATAGTGGCTGCGTGCCAGGCGCTGTCGTCAAAATCCGGCGCAAACCATTTTTCCACATGGCCGTTGCGACCGGGGTCAGTCATAAAGCGCCAGCCGGTCGTGGGCAGCTCCTGCTGCTGCTTGACCTCGATATTATGGTCCCATTGCGGTCGTTTCCGCAACGTCAGATAGTCGCGATGGAAGTCCCAGAAGGCGTCGGCGGCCAGTTTGCGCACCTCATTGTCGCTGTCCTTGGTGGCCTTCTGCAACAGCGCGACGACCTGCTCCGTACGCGGCTGCCAAGCAATCAGGTCCTCAACCACGACTATCCGCACCATCGCCTCAGCGTCTTGCAGCCCCTTTTCATAGTAGGCTAAGGCCTGGTCGCCGAACCGCGCCCGCAAATTGCGGTGCGCATTGCGCCGCACCACTAAATCCTGGTCAGCCAGCAAACTCAAGACGACGTCGTTGGCCTCTGCTCCCAAGGCGAGAATCTGCCGCGCCGCCTGCCGTCGCGGCAGGCCCGTGCTGGTCGCCAGCTTTCCCCGCAATTCCTGCAACTGGGCCGACTCGGCAGCCAGAGCCGACGGCGTCATCGACGACGCCAGCAGCATGGCCGCCCCCAACATCATGCCTACGCACCTGTTTAACATAACCGACTTTTGCTCCTTTGATAAATGACCATAACCACACGGATGAGAATGCATGTGGAACTTGAATTCGACCGCCAACAGCAGCCGGAGGCGCATCGCCGCCGCGTTCGCTGAAAGACATGGCTCTCTGGTCATACTATAGAGCTAACCAGGAATGCTGCAAAGTTAGCCTAGGGCTTTTTCTGGCCTTTCTCCAGGGGAGGGGAATTGAAACAGCGACTTGGTTCGATATGGTATTAAGATGCGCTACTGTTTTGCCCCATCTCCGCCTCAAAAACGAAAGAAACTACCCATGCTTGAATTTGACTTGACCTTTCTCAGCACCAACACTGTCCACTACCGCAAGCGGGTGACGGCCTGGGTCATAGCGCCCGACCAACTCACGCCAGACACGGGCCTGCTCCACTGCTGCCACGGCTGGAGCGGCAACCGCTTTCAATACACCGACCTGATGCGCGACTTTGCTAACCGCTACAATCTGGTCTGCGTTGCCACCGAATTCCGCCAGAGCGGTTATGACTGCGACCCGGTGACCGGCCTCGGCAGCTGCATTCCCTACGACGCCAGCCATATCCAAGTCATAGACTGCCTCAACGCCGTGCGCGAAACACTGCGCCTATTCCCGGGTCTGAATCGCCAGCGCCTGCTCGCATTCGGCGGCAGCCAGGGCGGCCACATCACCGTGCTGATGGCCATCTTCGCACCGCAGACCTTCGCCGCCGCCATCTCCGGCTCCGGCATCGCCTGGATAGACCAAGTACGCATCGATTGGGCCGGCCACGACTTCTCTGACGACGAGCTGGCCATCCGCGACACCGTCCGCCTCGCGCCGCACATCCGCTGCCCAGTCGTGCTGATGCACGGCACGGCTGACACTGTCGTCCCCGACAGCCACAGCCGTGCCCTGGAAGACGCCCTGCGCAAGGCCGGGTGCGTGCCCCTTATCACTAAATACTACGAAGGCGGCGGACATGGCCTGGAGCCAATCACCAACCGCAAAGACGCCACCATTGAGCTGGCCGACGACCTGCTGCGCAATGCCCGCCTGGAGGGAGCTGACGACTTCCTGGCTGGCCGCCAAATCGTCATTCCGGCCGCCACCCGCCAGCTCGTCCTGGACTGGTCCAAGCCAATATCAGCCCATGACGTGATACGGTGGGAATAAGATTAGGGGCGAGGGTCTGAATGCTGAATGCTGAATGCTGAATGCTGAATGCTGAATGCTGAATGCTGAGGCGCATTTCATAATTCATAATTCATAATTCATTAGGGGCGAGGGGCTGAATGCTGAATGCTGAATGTTGAATGCTGAGGCGCATTTCATAATTCATAATTCATAATTCATAATTCATTAGGGGCGAGGGGCTGAATGCAGAATGTTGAATGTTGAATGCTGAGGCGCATTTCATCATTCATAATTCATCATTCATCATTCATCATTCGTTAGGGCAAGGGGAACTACGTGCGGCAGCCGCAGCCACCGTCCACAGCTGGGGAGCGCGTCATATCCCGCCTGGAGTCGCAGGCGTATAGTTGCTGGTGTAGTCAAAGCCGACGTAGAACGCCTTGCGCCCCCCGCCGACCGTGCCACGGGCATTGAACTCGGGCTTGAACATCGTGTCGACATGGCCGTCCATCATCAGGAAATTCGCCTTGCCCAAGTGGCGATAGGATATATACGGCGTCCAAGTGATGGCATACGTGTTTTTGACGTCGGAATCGGTTCCCAGCATGGCTTCCGTCGGACTGGTCAGCGCTGACAAGCGCCGCCAGCGGTTGGTGACGTCTGGCGTGCCGGTGGTATAGATGCCGGTCAACAGCGAATTGATGCCAATATGGGTGTAGCTGAACAGTGGCGGCGTGGCCTGCCAGTTGCCAAAGCCGTCCGGCTCAGCCGGGCAGACGAAGTTGCCGACCGTCTTGAAGGAGCCTTCATAGACTACGCCATACCCAGAAGTCAGGCCGCCGTATCCTGACAGCAGCCCAGCCCAGAACGTATAGACAATCGGACTGCCATAAACCTTTGACGGCACAATCCATTCATCGTTATCATCGCTGTAGAGGGCTTGAGCCAAGCCGATCTGCTTGAGGTTGCTGACACAGCTGATTGCATGCGCCTTTGCCCGCGCCTTGCTCAAGGCTGGCAGCAGCATCGCCGCCAGGATAGCGATGATCGCAATCACCACCAAAAGTTCAATCAAGGTGAAAAAAACAGGCTGGAGAACGAAACGACAAGCGGAGTTCAGGCTGCCCTGGCCAACTCCGCTGCTTTGATCGGCGCTGTTTTCTTGCTGAGAGTGAAACAATGGCATCATTGACCTCCTTTCCGGACTAGGCCGGATTCCGTATGTATTTGCATCCCAAATACCGTCGGTTGGATATTCTCTTCTATGTCGTTTGATGACGCTACAATTCCTCGTCAGCCCTTCTGCCCTAATTAAAAACCGCCCTTTCCCTTGCCTGTTCAGCGGGTCGAATAAACAAAATTATTCCAGTCAAACCCCACAAAAAGGGGCCGTCGCGAAGTGTGGGGGTGAGTTCCGGGCCGATTGTTGAACTCCGGCTTGTACATGCTGGTGACGTGGCCGTCCATCATCAGGAAATTCGCCTTGTTCAGATGGCGGTAGGAGATGTATGACGTCCAATCCGTGGCAAAGCTGTTTAGGCGGGAATGGTCGACTGCCAGCAGAGCTTCCGAGGCTGCGGTCAGGCAGGCGAGCCGCCGCCAGCAGTTGGTAATGGCAGTGTTGCCGTCCTTTTCATACGTCCCGGTCAGCAACGTATTGATGCCATAGTGGGTGTAGAAAAATTTCAGGTGCGGCTCCGCGTAGTGACCGAATTCGACTGGCTCGGCGGGACAGACGAAAGTGCCGACGGTTTTGAACGCGCCTTCGTAAACCACCCCGTAGCCGGATGTATAGCCGTTGTAGCCGGCGAGCTGGGCCGCCCAGAAACGGGAGGTGGAAGTAGTCCTGGCCGGCACGATCCATTCATCGTGATCATCGCTGTAAAGAGCCTGAGCCAAGCCGATCTGCTTAAAGTTGTTGACGCACGAGATCGCACGCCCGCGATCCCGCGCCTTGCTCAAGGCGGGCAGCAGCATGGCCGCCAGAATCGCGATGATCGCAATCACCACCAAAAGCTCAATCAAGGTGAAAAAACACAACTTAGCCAAGACCGGCCGATGAGACGGCAAGGGTGGCATGCTGCTGGTGAAAGTGGAATGCCTCGTCGTCCCCGACGCAACACCTGTGGCATTAGAACTTGAAAGCACGGCAAACCTCCTTGACAAATATTTAGCTGTATAAGTCTCTTTCTCAATCTATCCAAAAACTCGCCTTCTAAAACGGCGCTTTGGCAGGCGTCGCCTCCGGGATGGGTTGGCAAAATGCAACCGCGTGAACACAACACATAAACATCCGTAGACGCGATTTCTTACAATATACCAAAGTCGTCGGCAAAATGCAATCCACGAAAAAATTTGTTTTGCGAAAACCTTGGCTAATGTGCGAAGTTTTGTGATAAATGCTTGCAGACCTTCAGACTGCCGTAATATGGAATTGGTCTCATCGGATGACTATGACTCCTGCGTGTACTGTCAAAATATAGCCTAAGCAATCATATATTGCCGCTATCATAGTGAGCTGCTTAACAGGCAGTTGTGCATGCATTTTGCGCCGTAGGCGCTTAACCATGCTTAACCCCAGGCTTTAGCCTGGGGGGAGGCATGCCCCAAAACTGGTGCCCAGTAGGGGCACTACCGGGACGTCTACCAGCACAATCACTGCGCCAAATCTCTCTTTCTGTCACAGGATTTCACACAATAACAAACCTTGTCTTCCTGCTCTTGCCTTGGCCCCGCCATTTTCCGCGGCGCCCCTTAGCCCTGGCCTCCGGCCTTGAAAAACGAATTTCCATGTATTATGTTGAAAGCTATTCTTGCAGACAATGTTCCGGTTCTCGCCAGGTCTTCGCCATCAATCGCAGGTCATATCCTAAGGAGCAAGACGTAATATGGCTATCAAAATTGGCATCAATGGATTTGGCCGGACCGGGCGCACGGTCTTCCGTGCCGCCGTGGAAAACTTCGTCGGCCAGGTCGAGGTCGTCGGCATCAATGACCTTCTCGACCCCGACCACCTCGCCTACCTGCTGAAATACGACTCGGTACACGGACGCTTCAAGGGCGACGTCGAGGTCGACGGCAATTTCCTGATCGTCAACGGCAAAAAAATCCGCCTCACCTCTGAAAAGTCTCCCATCGACCTGAAGTGGGACGAAGTCGGCGCCGAGATCGTGGTCGAATCCACCGGCATCTTCCGTAGTGACGCCTTGGCCCGCCAGCACATCACCGCCGGCGCCAAGAAAGTCATCATATCGGCCTTGCCTACGGACTACGACACCCCGATGTTCGTTTACGGCGTCAACCACAAGTCGTATGCTGGCCAGGACATCATTTCCAATGCTTCCAGCGACACCACCTGCCTGGCGCCGCTCGCCAAGGTTCTGCACGAGCATTTCGGCATCAAGCGCGGCCTGGCGACAATTGTCCACGCCACCGCAGCCACCCAGAAAACGGTGGACGGCCCGTGCAGGCCATCCTGGCGCGGCGGCCGCGGCACCCTGGAAAACATCATTACGTTCCGCACTGGCACCGCCAGGGTGGTCGGCAAAATCCTGCCGTGCCTAAACAAGAAACTGACCGGCATAACCATGCTCATCCCGACTTCAGACGTGTCCGTCATCGACCTGACCGTCGAGCTGGAGAAAGCCGTCAGCTACGACGAAATTTGCGCAGCCATGAAGGCCGCCTCCGAGGGCGAACTGAAGGGAGTTCTCGGCTACACGGAAGACCCGGTCGTCGCCACCGACTTTCGCGGCGACGCGCGTACCTGCATCTTTGACGCCAAGGCCGGCATCGCCCTGGACCCGACCTTCGTCAAAGTCATCGCCTGGTATGACAACGAGTGGTCCTACTCCAGCAAAATCATCGAAATGGCCAAAGTCATCGCGAAATGACGTTCTCGGCAAAACCTCTAGCTGGCAACGACTGCGGCAACCGGGCAAAAGCGGCAATCTCGCCAGTCCGCAACCAGTCACCCAATTGAACGTTAAGCCATAAAGCGACGCCACCCCTCGTCCTATCCCATCCAGATTCCCGCAAGTCCTCTAATGACAAATGCGCCTCAGCACTCGGCATTCGGCATTCAGCACTCGGCATTCAGCCCCTCGCCCCTCACCCTGCATCAACCAGTAGCCGCTACACGATTGGCTCCTAATCCTGGCTTCCGGCATTGAAAACTGAATTTCCGCATATATATTAGAAACTGTTTTCGCAGGCAATTTTCCGGCTCTCGTCGAGCCTTCGCCATCAAATCGCAGATAATATCTAAGGAGTAAAACGTAACTATGGCTATCCGAATTGGCATCAATGGATTTGGACGGATCGGGCGCATGGCCTTCCGCGCTGCTGTGGAAAACTTCGCGGGTCAGGTTGAAGTCGTCGGCATCAATGACCTGCTCGATCCCGACTACCTCGCTTACATGCTGAAATACGACTCGGTGCATGGGCAGTTCAAGGGCGACGTCAAGGTCGACGGCAACTTCATGATCGTCAACGGCAAAAAAATCCGCCTCACCGCTGAAATGGAGCCGATCAACCTGAAGTGGAACGAAGTCGGCGCTGACATTGTGCTCGAATGCACTGGCTTCTTCCTGATAGACGAATCGGCGCGCAAGCACATCACCGCTGGCGCCAAGAAAGTCATCATGTCGGCGCCGTCCAAGGACGACACCCCGATGTTCGTGTACGGCGTCAACGACAAGTCGTATGCTGGCCAGGACATCATCTCCAATGCGTCCTGCACCACCAACTGCCTGGCACCGCTCGCCAAGGTTCTGCATGAGAAGTTCACCATCAAGCGCGGCCTGATGACGACGATCCATGCCACCACCGCCACCCAGAAAACGGTGGACGGCCCGTCCAAGAAGGATTGGCGCGGCGGCCGCGGCATCCTGGAAAACATCATTCCGTCCAGCACCGGCGCTGCCAAGGCCGTCGGCAAAGTCCTCCCGGCCCTGAACAAGAAGCTGACCGGCATGTCCATGCGCGTCCCGACTTCGGACGTCTCCGTCGTCGACCTGACCGCCGAACTGGAGAAAGGCGCCAGCTACGACGAAATCTGCGCAGCCATGAAGACGGCCTCCGAAGGCGAACTGAAGGGCGTCCTCGGCTACACGGAAGATGCCGTCGTTGCCACCGATTTCCGCGGCGACGCCCGCACCTGCATCTTTGACGCCAAGGCCGGCATCGCCCTGGACCCGACCTTCGTCAAAGTCGTCGCCTGGTATGACAACGAGTGGGGCTACTCCAACAAGCTCATCGAAATGGCCAAAGTCATCGCAAAATAACGCTCACGGCGGAACCTCCCGCTGACAACGACTGCAATAACCGGGCAGGATCGGCAAGCACGCCGAACCTGCCCGGTTTTTTTGTGCGAGGGGCGAGCTCCGGCACTGAAGTGCCGACACTGGACGGAGGCGTGAATTAGGGGCGAGAGCGAGAACTTGCCCTGAACTACATACGCTTGCCGCCGTCCACTATGTCCACCACGTCCCTAGGGTGGACTACGCCGTCCACAACCTAATGTACGAAATCTTGTGATGAATACTTGTATGCCTTTATGTTGTCTTTTAGCCACAGCGGCATTTTTGTCTCGCCCTTTCAGGACTCAAAATTATACATCGCCTCACCCAGGGCGTCGCCGACCCTAGCAGGTCGGCTCGCCCTGGGCTGGTATGTCTCGCCCCTTCAGGGCATTTGCAGCTCTGCAGCTGCGGACGTTGGTGGACGGTAGAGCGAAAACACGCGTCCCCCACAGGCTTCCACAGGCTTCCAGCCGGGACAGATGCATCATACTTAAAGTCACATTCCTTTGCGCCGTAGGCACTTAACCATGCTTAACCCCAGGCTTTAGCCTGGGGGAAGCATACCCCCTAAACTGGTGCCCCGTAGGGGCACTACAGTTAGTGCTGAAAACATGTTGTCGGGGCTTCGTGCAGAATTATTGTTACGTATTGTATACCAATGACTTGAAGATTGGTTTTCCAGAAATCTTTCACAAAAAACAAGATTTTGGCCGATAGTAGTACTATGTCCACTGCGAGCGTCCCCCAACGACACCACTTGCGGCAAGCAAAAGATTGCCAATCCCCCACCAAAAAAATAAATCACCAAAAATCAAGAAACCGAGTTGACAATGCGCTAAAAGCATGTTAGATTTTTAGTTATAACCCTGATTAACCGGTTAACCAAGTTATTTTCATTATTCATTATTCATTAATTATGCGTGTTACTTTACAGCAGATAGCTGATCGTGTTGGTGTTTCTCGTCCTTTGGTTTCCATGGTTTTGAATGGTTCCAAGGGCAGCATGCGCATATCTGACTCTAAGCGTGAGGAGATTGAGTCTGCTGCTCGCGAGCTTGGTTACATTCCTAATTTGACTGCGCAGGTTCTTTCTGGCAAGGCATCTCGTGCGATTGCGATTTTCAACGCCGATGTAAGCCAATACTCGACGTCGGTCTTAGCCGCTCAGTTTTTGCACAATGCCGTCCGGTTCAACTATCAGCTTTTAATTGACACTTCTTTTACTCGGACTGACGATGAATACTGCCGCGATGTTGGCAACATGCTTCGTCGTTCTCCTGATGGCGTGATTGTCCTTGGGCGTCTTCCGTCGCAAGCCCTTGAACTCATCCAGATTCCCACAGTTGTTTTGCAGCAATACGACATGCTTGGCAACCGGGATGGCGATTTGTATCCTGACTTGGCTGCGGGCGGCTACATGGCTGGTCTTCACCTGCTGTCGCATGGGCACCAGAAGGCCGTCTATGTCTGCACCCGCATCCATAGCCAAACTCACGACAAGTTCACTGGGCTGCGCCAGGCTTGGCAGGAGGCTGGTCTTCCCGATGAGAACCTGAGCGTCATTGAAGCGATGTACCTTTCGGAGCCAGTTGAAGGGCATTTGCTATCGCTGATTCGGGAGGGGGGCTGCACTTGCGGCTTGATGTCCAACGATTTCGTGGCAGCGCGCGCAATGCCCTTTTTGCGCCGGAACGGCATCCGGGTGCCGGAGGATTTTACGCTGATTGGCTATGACGGCAACGCATTCGCTTATCTGACTGATCCGCCCTTGTCCACGATTTCTCAGTCGTACGACGTAATCAGCTCTACGGCGCTGGAATTGCTGTTAGAGCGAATCGAAAAAAAGGAAAGCGGCTGCGACATTCCCCGCCTCCATCGCTTCATCAAACCGGTGTTCTTCCAAGGCGGAAGCTGTGGTTGTCCATGCGAACCGCCTCCCGTACTGGGCTGGTCCCGGGATATGCTGTTTTTGGAGGAGCGTTTCAGCGATCGCGTCGTGACTTACGAGGATTTTATTGCGCGGCACAAGCCTATAAAGAAGAAAGACGGCGAGACAGCGTCTAACCGATTACATCCACATCACCAAAACAACCAGCGAAAGGAAGCACCATGAAAAAAAAAGCAGTTCCGCCACGTGACTTTTTCACTCTCATTGAGCTTTTAGTCGTCATTGCGATCATCGCGATTCTGGCTGCGATGTTGCTTCCTGCCTTGAGCAAGGCGCGCAGCAAAGCCACGCGGATCGGCTGCGTCAACAACCATAAGCAATTAGGCCTGGCGCACTTCTTGTACACTTCGGACAATGATGACTATACAGCGGCATACATTGATCATTTTCCCAGTAGTGTGGATCTAGACCTCAGTTGGGTCGACCACTTCTGGGATTATGCTGGGGGGACTGCCAAGGTCTTTGAATGTCCGGGCATGGGGAGCGCTCTGGCGATTCGCACCTACGGGACCCACTACGGACTCCGCAAGGGTGCGGTTGGAAGACTCGGCGACTATGGCGCGAACATCACTCAATGCGGCAGTCTCAATTGGCGCGGAAACAGCTATTTGTTTGCCAACCGCCTGGTGACCACCTTGCAGAGTCCGTCCGCCGTATCTCTGTTTGCTTGCACCAGAAATGATTGGATTTCTGCCCACTATTACCGTCGCAAGGACGCCGTCACGCTGGAATACCTGGCTCCAATACACGAAAACGGCACCAACTTCGTGTTTTTTGACGGGCACACCGACTATAGGACGATGAACGAACTCCGCAGCCTAGCTGCTGTCAATCCTGCCCATGAATTCTGGAGGGGGAACTGGTGAGCATGAAAATACGAAAAATCGCCCTATTGTCAGCCGTTTTTTTCGGCCTCTCCCTGCATGGAGCAGAACTCATGTACAATCGCCAGGAGGAAAAACCCACTTTCCAGACCATGCGCCAACGCATGCTGCCCCAACCCCTTTTTTATGCTGAATACCAGAGCTACCGCCTGGTGGAGAACTACCTGCATTACTGGATCGACCGCCCCTTATTCCATGACAGCAGCTTGCGAGAAGGCAAAAGCTACCGCGACAGCTTTCTGCGCAATGTCGAAATCGTCGGAAAGTACGAGATTGACGGATTTGTCATGTTGTCCAATCCCTCCGGGCACATCAACTTGTACAAGGAGCAATTGCAGTCCCTTGACGAGGTGAAGCCCTATTCCGGTTTCACCTATATGTGCGGAGCCGGCTATGCCGGAAAGCCGAGCCAGCAATGGCTTGACCTCTACCAGAAAAATTATGAAATAGCGGTCGCGTCGCCATATACCTTGCGGGTCAACGGGAAGATTCCCATCTGGGCCTATCATTCTGCCTCGGCTGGCACGGAGACGTTGCGCGAGTTGGCGAAAAGCCTGCACGAAAAAACATCGGTCGAGCCGATTATTTTCTCCGAGCCGGCTGATTTGCGTTTCCGGCAGCTCTATGACAAAAATGGCAAGCTGACCACAGAGGAAATGGGGCAGCTGCGCGAACTTCTGGCAGCGACCATGGACTGCTGCGGTGGGCTGATGGTGTCCCCGACCGAAGAGAGCCGCATCAGCGGGGATTACACCTCAGTCCCGACATCTGCCTACTACCGTGATTGCATTGTGCCGCTGGTCCTGGAATTGACGGCGTTGCCCCAGTACAAAGACAAGCTGGTCGGCGCATATATCAGGAAAGGCTATGTGAACCATTTCACCGGCAACAACTCCGGTGAATACGGCACTGTGGCGTTCCGGCTGGCCATGGACTCGCTGTTGCTGCTGAACCCGGATGTGATCGTGTTCTTCGAATGGAACGAAGCCAACGAAAACACCCATTTCCAGCCAACCGTCAACAACGGCCTGACTATGCAGCGCCTGATCCGCTTCTACGCACGAAAAATGCGCGGACAGCCGACAGCGCCAGCCGAAGGCGACGACCTGTCAGTACCCAACCTGGTGTTCTGCTCGCGGCAAGTGCTGCGCCTGGGCGACACGCTGCGCTACGAACTGCTGAACATCCCGGATTCAGACACAGACAACAGCGAATACCGAGTTCAGCTGACAGTGCGCGACTATGACGGCAACGCGCTGAAAGTCTTCCCAGAGGAAACTTTCAAGCTCAGCGAAATAAAAGTGGTCAATTATGAAATCCCGACCGAACAGCTGGCGGCATACTTCCTGCTGTTGCCGGAACTCCGAGTCGTCAACACAGCTGGCCAAGAGCGGGTTTTCGCTATGCAGTACAACCGGATTCACCCGAGCGTCTGCTGGAACTACAAGGAAATCATGCAGCCGTTGCGTGACGTGCTGCCGCTGACAGCGAGCTTTGACGTGAAAAAAGGCGATGCGCCAGGCACCTACCGTGTTGACGCCAGCGCCGAGTCACCGAGCGAAGAGCTGATGCAGCTGGAAGTGCTGGACAGCGAAAGCGAGGTCTACGCCGTCGACCGGGAAAATAAATACGACCCTGAGAAAAATATCATCATCGAAGGTTCTTTCACCGCTTTCAGCCCCTCCACCCAGAAAATGATTTTCGAAGTCCGCAATGCGCCAGGCTGGCAATGGTTCCGTGAATGCCACCGCTACAAGTCAGAAGCGCCAGACCCGCCGATAGTCGACAATCAAGTGACCGTGCAGTACTACTATATCGACTACTACTACCGCTATCCTTTCTTCATCACGGTCCCGAAAGACGTCGCCGCAGACGCTGTCCTTGACATCGACGCCTCCGGGCTGGGCAAACATTCCTTTAATGTGGGCAAGCTGCTGGAACTGGGCAAAATGGCCAAGGTCTTTGACGACACCTCCCGCCTGGACCTGGCCATCGCCAAAAACCTCGTGGATATCCCAGTGCCGCTTCGGCAGAAACAGGCGAGCATCAGCACTGTGCTGGAAACAGGAAGCCGATTCCCCATCTACCAGCTGCGGGCCATCAGCAGTTCTGGACGGATTTACCGAAGCCGCCCAATCATGCCCGTGCGTCCCACCGGAAAACCCGTCCAGCACAGCGTGTTCTCTGCGCCCAAACGTCAGGCAGTGACAGTCGAAGTGGCGGAAGACCGGATTCCCGAGCTAGTGTACCAGTTTGACGGTGCGCACGGCGCCATGCTGAAAAACAGCTGGGAGCCATTCTTTGACGGCCAGCTCGGCGGCGGGTTTATTTATCTTGAACCCTTTAACCGCCCGCGCCCGGTGCTGCTGGACCACCCAGAGCGGGAAAGCCTGGCCCCAGCCTGGGGAACAGCAGATGACGCCACTGTATTGGCGTTTGACGGCAAGGCGAATTACATAAACCTGCCCCGCGAGTCCCTGCCTTACGGCAGCTTCACCCTGGAGTTCGAAATCAAGCCGGAAGGGAACGACGAGCAGGTGCTGTTCCGCACATGCAGTTCCCATAGAGGCTCGCTCAACCTGTACCGGCGGCAAGGCAAGCTGGAAGGCACCTTTACCTACCGCGTGGACGGCATCAATAACCAGAACGCCATTGAGAAATTCCAGACCGAACTTGAGCTGCCAGACGGGAAATGGTCGAAAGTCAGCGTCAGCTATGACCTGAAAACAATGAAATTCAGCGTGGATGGAGCTTCCCGCGAGTATCCATTCAGCGAACGCGGCGTCTTTTTCAAGCCTTCCATTTTCGGCGGCCATGCCTGGCCAGTCTACGAAGTCGGCAAAGACACCCGCTTCTTCAAAGGACTGCTGAGAAGCCTGCGCATCCGGCATGCAGCGACGGTAGAGTAAAGGGCGAGGGGCTGAATGCTGAATGCTGAATGTTGAATGCTGAATGCTGAATGCTGAATGTTGAATGCTGAGGCGCATTTCATAATTCATAATTCATAATTCGTAATTCATAATTCGTAAGGGGCGAGGGGCGAGTAATCAGTCAGCGATTGATCTGGGAAAGAAGCGCTGTCAGTTCTAAAACGGTTATGCGTCATCCCTTCGGGGCTTCAAATATATACCATCTCACCCAGGGCGGCGCTTGTCCGGGGCTTTTAGGTTTCTTTCCTTTGGGGTATTTTGCTTCTGCGCGAATGGTTTTCCTGTACAACACCCCCAAAAAAATCTGCGTCATCAGCGTAATCTGCGGATAAAACAATAGTTTCCCGCCCCTCGCCTCTATTCTTACGCCTCTTCGATTTTCCACTCGGATATCTGCCTGGAGGCTGCGTCAAAATTCGCGCCGATGAGGACGATTTTCTTGCCGGCGTGCTGATATTTCTGATAATATTCCTTTTCGCGGATTTGCGCCAGCGCTGCCTCGGCGTTTTGATTCATCTTGAATTCAAAGATGTAGATGCAGTCCCCTTCCCGGATCACGGCGTCGATTCGCCCGTCATTCGTCCGCGATTCCGCCTCAATTCGCACGCCAAGCAGCAGGAACACCGAGTAGAACAGCAGCTGGAACCGGCCTTCCGTGTCTATCGCGATATCGTATTGCACGGCGGCGAAAAAGGTTTTCAGCAAGCCCATGAAGTGCTGGATGTCCCCCGTCTTGATCGCCTTGATCATTTGGAATACATTGGCGCCGACGATTTCCTGCGGGATGGCGCTGTAGTCGCTGATCAGATAGGTCTTGAAGGCCTCCTTCACCTCGCGGTTGGGGAAGTCGAGGTAGTACTGCGTCTCGCCAAGCTCGACAAATGAGCTCTTGATCGTCAAGTAGCCGGTTTGCAGCAGGAGCGCCAGGGGGTCAATCCGGTCGATCTCGAAGGCATTGAAGGCAAAGCCCATGACCGGCTCGTTCAACGCACGCTCGAAGTTGAAGTTCGCCTTCCGGATCACTTCCAGCAGGAACGAAGGCGTCCCCGTCGCAAACCAGTAGTTGGAAAATTTACATTGGTTAATGAAGAACTGCGCCAGGGACACCGGATTGTACACCGTGGGCGAGTTCTCCTCGAAACGGTACCCGTCATACCATGCCTTGATTTCGGCAATGAGCTGCTCGTGCGGGATGTTCAGTTTATCCACGGCGTCATCCAGGCGTTCCGCAAAGTATTCCTCGAATTCCTCCTGCGTGTAGCCGAGCATGGTGGCGTAGTCGGCATGCATCGTGATGTCAGTCAAGTTGTTGAGGTCGGAAAAGAGCGAGACGTGCGAAAACTTGGTGACGCCAGTGACAAACACAAACCGCTCAAGGCTTTCGCATTTTTTGATCGTGGAGTAAAATCCCTTGAGGACATCCCGGCAGGCCGCAGCCTCCGGCGTCGCCAGCGCATTCAAAATCGGCTTGTCATATTCGTCAAGGAGAATGACGACCGGGGATTTTTTTGCGTTCGCGATTGCCCGAATAAGAGATTCGAATGAGGCAGCCAGTTCATCCTCATGGATGTCAACCGAAACCTGGTGCTCAGAAGCCGCCTCGGCCAAAACTCGGGCAAAATATTTACGCAGCGCCTGTGGCATTCGGGCATCGCAGTTCGCCATGTCCAGATGGATGACCGGGTATTCTTTCCAGTCGTATTTCTTTTTGCTGATGGCAAGACCCTTGAAGAGGTCTCTCTTCCCCTGGAATACTGCCTTGAGAGTGGAGATGGTCAGCGATTTGCCAAAGCGGCGCGGGCGGGACATGAAGTAAATCCCGAAAGCAGGTCGCACTAGTTTCCAGATATACTCCGTCTTGTCCACATAGAGATAATTGCCTCGTATGAGCTTCTCAAAGGTATAGACGCTGCTGGTTAAATCTTTCATATCCTGAATCCCCCAATGCATTATGAGACACCAACAAACATACTGTAATATGAAAAAGGAAACATGTCAACCCAGCCATGCCTTGCCGACGGAAGAGAATTAGGGGCGAGGGGCGAGGGGCGAGGGGCGAGTGGCGGGGCGAGGGGCTGAATGCTGAATGTTGAATGCTGAATGCTGAGGCGCATTTCATAATTCATAATTCATAATTCGTAAGGGGCGAGCCGCTTGCCCCCTAAAAAGATGGTAAAACGCCCAAACTAAATTGATGACATGCTAAAAGCGTGGTATAATTAACATAAGGTTAACCTATATTATAGAATCATCGGTTAGCGCAGTCATTTTTCATTGCAGTGGCGTTGAACGGCGCCAAAGACAGTATGTGTACATCCGTCTCTTGGCGCCAAGCGATTCATTCTGCCACACATATAGTCTTCAGTCAGTTACATTCCAAAAACAACTAACGGGGGGATGCACAAATGAGACACAAAGCAGTTCAACCGCGTGATTTTTTCACCCTTATCGAGCTTTTAGTCGTCATCGCCATCATCGCGATTCTGGCTGCGATGCTGCTGCCGGCCCTGAGCAAGGCGCGCAGCAAAGCGATGCGGATCAGCTGCGTCAACAACCAGAAGCAACTAGGCCTGGCGCACTTCATGTACACTGCTGACTGGGAGGACTTTACAGCGACATACGTCGATAACTTCCCTGCCAATACAGACATAAATCTCAGCTGGGTTGACAAGTTCTGGGAATATAGTGGGGAGGCAGCCAAAGTCTTTGAATGTCCGGGCATGCCTGGCGCTCTGCCGAATGGCACCTACGGGACCAACTACGGACTCCGCAAGTACGCGGGTCATGTTGGAAGACGCTGCGACTATGGAGTGAACATCTCGCCGGGCACCACCCGCACCTGGAGCGGACACTATTACTTGTTCTCCAACCGCTTGATAACGACCTTGCAGAATCCGTCCTCCACATCCATGCTCACCGACGCCAGGTCGGATACGCACACCGCCCATTATTACCGGTTAAAGAGCCTCGGCACACTGGAAGGCCTGGCGCCTGTGCACGAAAACGGCATAAACGTCCTGTTCTTTGACGGGCATACGGAGTATAGGACGATGAATGAAATCCGAAGCCTGTCTGGCCTCACCACCCATGAATTCTGGCGGGGGAACTGGTAAGCGCAAAATACGGAACGTCCCCGCACACGGCCGTATGTACCGTATGTGGTTCAAACTTCAGCTTGCCGTATGTGGCCGTACGTAGACCCCATCCAAAAAGGATTTTTCTCAAAACGGCGTTTACGTGTCACCCCTAGCGGGGCTCAAAATTATTATACGCCTCACCCAGGGCTTCGCTACGCTCACCCTGGGCTTTTATGTTGTTGACCTTTCAGGCCTTTGCCGCTTCGCGGCTGTGAACGGGGTGGACATAGTGGACGGGGTGGACGGCGCACGAGTATGTAGTCCTCCTCGCCCCTCGCCCCTAAAAGAGACAATAGACTCATGCGCAATATTTTAATCATCGCTTGCCTCACCATATTTTCATCGCTGCACGCTACGACCTTGCACTTGTTAGAACACCAGCAAATACCCCTCGGAGAGACGTTGTCCATTCAGGTTCCCGCTGGGTCAATGCCACGCTACCTGGCTTTTGCCGGCAGAATTTATACGGAGAGATTTTCCAGCGGCTCGCAACCGGCTTTGGAGATACGAGTTAATGATATCCCAATCAATGAGCTGCGCTTAGTTAACAAAGGTGATTATTTTCATTTCAAAGACGAGCACCGGGTGCCATGGTTCTCCAATAACCGAACTATCACCTTGACATACTATCCGTGGAGCAAGGCGCAAGATACACTAGATAAAGACTTTGTGCATGACTTTGTCTTCGACCTGGAAGGCTTGTTCAGCCAGGCTGGCAATACCATAAATTTTATCAATAAATTCAAGGCTTTTCCTAATTCATCCATAGAAATCAAGAACGTGCGGCTGGTCAGCGGTGATTTCCCGCTTTCGCCTACCTTGAGCGAAAAAAAGCCGCGCAGCCTGGGATTGACAGACTTGCGCTGGCAAGCAAGCATGCCGCACAAAGGCGTAAATGCAGTGCTTGATTGCAGCGACGACTTCGAGCAAGTCGCGGCACATATCGACTTCGCGCCAAGCAACTTCAAATCGACACTGCCAGACATTGACTTGCTTCCCAATAACGCCATCGCCTTTAAGGCCGGTACAGCTGAAAATCTGATTGAATCATACTGGAAAGCCGAGGGCAAAGACGCACAGCCTACCGGGAAATCGACATGGAGCACGCCAGACTTCAGCGTCTCCCGAGAAATCATCAAAGGGTCGCGCAGCTACACGGTCAAGGACACCATGCGCAACTTGACAGAGCGCGACCTGCCAGTGATTTTCGGCAATTCCATCAAAGTCGACTTAAGCAAGCTGCGCGAATTCAGGACAGGCGGCGAAAAACAGAAAAACTTCACTTGCAACAGCGACAACCTGGCTCACCGGGAACTTGCTTTCACGCCATTGTATTTTTTCCGCTATGCCGACTCAGCCTTTGCTGTTTACATCGAAGATGCCTGCTACAGAAATCAATATTCAGCTATTGCGGTGGACGACAAACTGCACTTGGCCAATGACCTTTTCTACCTTGAGCCCGGTAAAAGTTATACCACCGCCTGGAAACTCTACCTTACGCCGGACGCCAATTATTTCAGCATCTTAAACATTCTCCGGCAAGACTATGATTTGTATCAGGAGATACCGGGCTTGTTCGGCTTCGTCTATCCGTTTAAGAACTCCGATGATTATGATCACTATTATCGCCAGCGCCTAAACAGTCCGGAACTGCTGCGCACTTTTTTTGAGCAGTCAGGCATCACTATACCTTGCGCGCTGCCGATAGCCAAGGATGACGCGCAGCAGCATGACGGCATATTCTACGGCAATGAAGAAAGCCAAGTATACGCTAAAGCCCTGGAGACGCCGACGCGCCTGCTGCAAAACATGCGGGCAGCCGGCATAGAGCTTCCATTGCTGATGTATACCGATGTGCACTTAGTGCGCACCAGAAACGATTTCGACTTTGGGGCGCAGAGCAAGTGGCAGGAACGACTCTCCGATAGCGTCATAAAAAATTATTTCGGCGGCACTGTGCCTTATCGGGCCGGACAACTCTATCACGTCGCGCCGAGGCCGGATAATGCAAGCGGCAAGCAAATAAAAACAAATATGTCCTATATCCTGGACAAGGCGGGCTTCTCCGGCATTTTCTTAGATGAATGGAATCATTCTAGCGCCAGAGTGGCCTACAATCTCAATGATGGCTATAGCGCTTTATTGGATAAAAATGGGAAGATACGCCAAAAAATAGCGTTTATCCCGCTCTACTCCAAAGATTTCCTGCTCGAAATCGGCAAACAGCTCACAGAAAAGGAAAAAATGGGGGTGAAAAATATAGTCTATGCCAATCAGTTTGATTGTCTTACTGAATTGATGCCATTGCCCATCTCGCATTTTGTCGAGCCGGTGGCGCATGAATATTGCTACCTGGTTCGCGCCGCCCAAGCCAGTCGCAGCCCATTGACACTAACTTGCAAAAGAAATACCACTGCCTGGAGCGATGTCAAATACTTCCTGCGCCATGGCCTGGTGGTCTGCTTCTATGCAAGCAGAATGTACGGAGAACACCCGCTGAAAAAACTTTATCCGATTACCATCACCGAAATATATCCGGGCATAGTAGTGGGAAAAAACAAAATTTTCACCAACCGCTCAGGGGTTTTCACTCTAAACAACCAAAAACGCTTGACTGCCTATATTTATAGCGACCCGGAAGGCCAGCTGAGCCGCCACATTGTCGGCGAAACGAGCATTGAGCTTGAATTGAACCCGAACACGGAAGTCGCATTGATCTTGAGCGAATAAAAGGGGCGAGGGACGGGGATTATCCAGACCAGCCTAAGGTTGGCTTAGGGGTCAATCCAAGTGCCGGTTTTGCCTTCAAGTGCGCCGCTGATATGCTCAGGATCGGCAATCAAGGCTTTCCTACCGCCATTTTCAAGATAACATACCCGCCCAGGGCGAGCGACGCCCTGGGCGGGCTTCGCTTGCCCTGGGCGGGTATGTCGCGCCCCGTTGGGGCTTTTGCCGCTCTGTAGCTGTGGATGTTGGTGGACGGTGATGCGAAGACATGCGTCCTCCACAGGCTTCCACAGGCTTTCAGCCGGTACAGATACATCATGCTTATAGTCACATTCCCTTGCACCGTAGGTGCTTAACCATGCTTAACCCCAGGCTTCAGCCTGGGGATAGACGTGCCCCAAAACTGGTGCCTTGTAAAGGCACTACAGAAGACTGACCCATGACGTTTTTACTGCCTGGAGAATAAATTTTCGAAAAAAAGTTTTATGGGGCTTGACTTCCGTATGTAATAGTAAATATAATAACGGCAGATTAATTTTTGTAAGGAGTTTTCGATGGCGACTCCCAAATATCAAGAACTGAGCAAGACTCTGGAGGCTTACATTCGGAACCAGTGTCCTTCTGGCGGTCGTCTGCCTGGGATGTTGCAGCTCAGCAAGGAATTGGGTGTGCATCATGTCACTTTGCGGAAAGCGATCCGGTTGCTGGAAGATCGTGGGCTGCTGACTATTGACGGCACCCGCGGCACCTTTGTCAATATCCGTTATAACGGCAAAGCTGCTGAGAGGCCGACAATTGGGCTTATTGGAATGAATAGCCTCCGCTCCATTTCAAACTTGAATGACAAATACAAGGAGCTCGGCTGCCGCCTGGTGTCCATCGGCATTCCTCGCGGACTCGCGCCAGCCAGCGAAGCAGACTTTCTGTTGCAGACGCCGCTGTCCGGCGCCGTCTTTCTCGGCTCCAGCGCCCGCAGGGACTTACTGCTTTGCTTGCGTGAACACAGTCTCCCAGTAGTCGGCAATGTCCAGGACGGCCTTCCATGGATGAACGGCGTAGAATTCGCCCATTACGACAGCTACTGCGTTGCCTTGCGGCATTTGCGAGAGCTGCAACATAAGCGCATCGCCTTCATTGAAACACGGCGCACGCCGGAATTTCAATTTTACCTGGATAACATCCGTCGCGCCTTTGTCGATGTGCTGGGCGATTTTTTTGATCCTGAACTGTTCCAAGTGCAAGATGACGTAGACGAACTGTATCGTCTTCATGGCGAAAAATATCTTGAGGTCTTTTTTGCCAAACGCATGAATTTCTTTCTCAACCTGCCGGAACCACCCACTGCCCTAGTCATCATTGACAGTTATTTGCAAGCCGGCAGGGATTTTCTGCGGGAACGCGGCATTCGTATTCCACAAGACCTTTCGGTAATTTTGGCTTGCTCTCCTCACCAGCGGGATTCTTTTTACAGCAACATGTTAGTTTGCCAGGATGACCTCGTCGAATGGGCCATTACACGACTGCTGAACATCCTGGCAGGCACGCCGCTGCCTATTGAAAAGAAACTTATCCCCATGCGGTTTTACCCTGGACAAAGCACGATCCCATGCCCGGCCGCCATCACTAAGTGATAAACCTAAACGCCCTGATGTCCCTCCCTGCCCATTAAAAAAATCTTCTTTAACAAATAAATGACCAAAAGTTTGGCAGATTGCAGCACCTGTTTTTGCCCCCCCCAAAAAAAGGAGAGAGCACCAATGAAAACGAAAACTTCCCGCCTGTTCACTTTAATTGAGCTTCTTGTCGTGATTGCCATCATCGCGATTTTAGCGGCGATGCTGCTGCCGGCCCTGAGCAAGGCCCGTGCCACCGCCCGCAAAATCAGCTGTTGCAACAACCTCAAGCAAATCGGTCTGGTCAGCCATCTCTACACGATGGACAATGACGATTTCATTGTCCAGTCAAAGACGTGCAGAACCAACCAAAATTCCTACACCTGGTGGCATACCCTGGCGCCATATCTTGGTTCATCAAGCACGCTGACGACTAGCCAGAATCAAAGCACCTGGCCGCCTAATGGCCAATGGTACATCACCTACTACCCCATTCCCAAGGTCTATAGCTGCCCGAGCTTCAGTGCTGAGGAACAAGCCTTGAATCAACTCCTTCCGTGCGTCGTCGGGACGCATTATGGCATCAACCAGCATTTGGCAGCGTACGCGGACGCCGCTGATGGCTCTCATGTCAAATCGGTGAATTTGTCTCAGCTGGGCAACAGCGCAACGACAGCCAATTCCGATTATCGGAATGGAAGCAGTATCTGGCTGTTTTCTGAACACAATTCTTCTTCCTCCAACTACTATAGAATGCGGGATGGCGATATCAATGTCACGCGACATTCGATGAGGGTCAATTCCTGCCTGGTTGACGGCAGCGTGCAGAGCATCCGCCCGATTTACAGCGGCTACTTTGGAGGCGCCACTTGGTATGTCCACCCCAAAGAATACCGCTACATGTATCTTCAACTTCCCTACTGACACTTGGATGAGAACGCCAGCCCGACGCTCCAAAGAAAGGGAAAAAATTGTCATGAGAAAAGTTTTCTTATATTGTTTTTTGACTATGGGCGTAATTACTGCGCATGCCTTTGACCCCATTGTTTATGATTTCACTAAAAGGAACATCGTCAAGCCCTTTCCGCATTCAGTTGCCGCCAGCCTGACTTGGGGCGAAGAGGGATACCGGATGAACAAAACGGCGGACCAGGCAATGTTTTCCGCCTATTTTTATCTGCAAGCTCCGGCTGATGCCAAAGCGATGAAATACGCTTTCACCTACCGAAACAGCCCCGGGGTCATCCCGCAGCTGAACCTGTCTTTCAATAAAAAAGGCGGCGGCAATGGCAGCAATGGCATGACAAAAACTTCCTTTCCTTCGTCAACTGAATGGGTCACCCGCGAGGTGCTGATCACTATCCCTGCCGGAACAGATGCCATTCAATGCGTCCATTCCGCCATGGAAGACGCCTATGAGCTGGCATTCAAGTCCGTCACCGTGACTTATCTCTCCGATGTCTTTGATATTGCTCCTGCGCCAAATGGATTTTCCGCCAAACTTCCCCCTTCGCAATGGCAAGGCGTGCCAGAGCTGCCTGGATTTTATCTCTGCGTCACTGCCGAGCCAGCCAGCGAGCAAACCAGCCTGAAGTTGACTTGGGATAACGACGCGCTCTATGTGGGCTTTATGGCAAGCATCAAATCCCGGGAAGTCCTGCAAGCCAAAGTCAAGGACAGCAAGCCGGACGCTGCGATTTTCAGCGATGACTGCCTGGAATTGTTCCTGCATGCGCCAGCGCGCAACCTCGCCTGGCAATTCGCCGTCAATGCCAATGCCAGTCGCTTTGACGCGGAGGTGAAACAGGATGTCCCCGGCGATCCATGGAGAGTCAAAAGCGCCTGGAATGGAGACTGGGATGTCATGAATTTTCTGGAGGAAAACCGCTGGGAAGCCACGTTCACCATCCCCTGGAAAACCCTGGGCTTTGACGGCGTCCCCCAAACCGCCATCGGATTCAATGCAGGACGCGAAAACAAATCCGGCCAGGAAAATTCACAATGGAACGCCTACGACGGCAACTTCCATGCCGTTGAAAAATACGCCTCGCTTGACTTCAGCAACGGCAAAATCGAACGCACCCGCCGGGTTGACAGCGTCTCCTACCTGATTGACCGCCCGAATGCACAATATGAGGCGCTGCTCAGCCATGAACCCGGCAATTTCCGTACCGGCACCTGGGGCGCCGCATTGCTGGACATCTTTCCAGAAAAAATCCGCCAGCTGTACTCAGACGAGGAAGTGCTGGAATGGCAGGACAATCTGATGGCAGCCCGCGGCGATGCCGGCATGCTGGGTGGCCCGCCGCTGCCCTGGGCCAACTCCAGGCTAAAAGGCGGCTGGGCGAAAATGCGCGAGTTGCGGCAAAAATACGGCACCCGCTTCCCCTACGTCCTTTTCAACAGCGCTGTCAGCCGCAATGCGATTAAGGCCGGCGCCAAATATTATTATGGAGAAACCGGCGTTGACCCAGCCTGCGAAGGCTATCGCCAATATGTGCTTAACAGCCTGGAAAACCTGAAGACGAAATATTACTATCCAGACTATCTCGAACATGTCGGCCTGGTCTTCGGCATTGATGAGCCAACCAACAACGTGTCAAACATCTTCAGCCGCACCCGAAACCAAAATCTCTCTGCTGCCTTGGACGAGGTCGACGCGGAAATCAAGGCGACCACCGGCTTCGGCAAATTCGGACTCCATGATCACTTTGCCGAACCTACGCCCGACAGCGAATTTGCCAGGATTGCCTTCTGGCGCTGGTGGAATGGCAACTTTGCCGTATTCTGCCGGGAGGTCAGGGCCAAAGTCAAGGAAGTTTTCCCAGGGGTGGACTTTAAAAGCATTGACCGCAACACGGTTTCCGGCGTCTGCTCTGTCGATGTCGCGCTGCTCGGCCCCCACTCTGACTGGATCAGCTGCGACCCCTATCCCACCAGCACTTCCAACAAGTACGGCCTGAGCCGCGCCTTGTATCATCCTGGTTTCAGCGCCAAGATGCTCAGAGATTTAGCCACCGGTTCCAAGCTCTGCGTCACGCCGCAGAATTTCATCTATCATGGCGGGCGACCCAAGCCGGCTGAAATGCGCGAATGGGCTTCCCAGTGCATCAAAGTCGGTGCGCAGATGCTCTACTGGTATATTGAAGACTCCGAAACTCTGATGAATATGTGGGACGGCAACCTGGAAGCGCTGGCCATCAACAAGCAGCTGAAAACCATGCCCAAGGTCAAAGTGCCGGAAAAAACTGTCAGCGCAGTGCTGCATTCGGATTATGACCGCTGGGGCCTGCAAGACAATGTGCTGCATCCGGCTTATTCGCTCTACACCCTCCTTGGCGAACAGACCAAAGCCTGGTTTGATTTCATCAGCCCAACCGGAATCATCACCAAACTCGACGACCTAAGGCGCTACAAAGTGCTCTATGTCCCCAGAATGAAGTTCACTGATCCGGCAACCACCGCCGAACTGATGGAGTTCCTCAACCGCGGCGGCACCCTGGTGTCGTTTGACCCGGATTTCCTAAGCTTCAATATTGACGGCAGCGCAGTCCCGGAACGCGCCGCCCTGCTGGGAACAGAACTGCTTCCACGCACCTTGCAGATGCCGACCTTGCAATATGGCGATCAAACCCTGCCGGTTTACAAAATCGCCCATTTGCCAGGATCATACGCCGGCAAATTCCAGGCATGCGACTTCAAGGAAGTCCCTGCTGGCAGTCGCATTCTTGCCACGTATTCCGACGATGGACGCCCGGCTGTGATTGAGCGTTCCTACGGCAAAGGCAGGGTGATCATCTCGGCGGTACAGCCTTTCGGAAATTCCGATGTCGCCTTAAAACACACAGGCTGGGTGGACTTCATCCGCGAATTGTGCCGGGCAGCCGGAGAAGAAACCGACCTGCCAATCTGGGACTTCGTGCTGAAAAAAATGCCGGAACATCGAGTTAACCTGAACCTGAAAGTGAAGTGGTGAGATAGAGACCTCAATGAGGAGGAACTAAGCGCCAAGAGCGCCAAGATTTTTTCTTGGCGCTCTTGGCGTCTTGGCATCCACCTTTCTCACCCCAAAAAGGCTATTGTACTACTATCCTCAAGTCATTGGCATACAAGCTCTTCTCCGACCGAGCCGACCGCTCTTTCGTCCGTGTTTAGTCCATTGTCATTCGGCCTTTCCGTCAGTACCGCCAAGAATGAACTTTGGAATCTGCTCGTATCTGCGCCCTTTCCACTCACGTCCGTCCAAGGTCGTCATGGTTTCCTGCCTCTTGCCCGTGTCAAAATCAGAGATGTACACCTCAATGCCGAAGACTTCGCCTCTCTTCACCCTGTTCTGTTGAATTCCCAGCACTCTCCATGGGATGCGCGCTTCCAGGATGTATCCGTCTTCCGTCATGGAACCACCAACACCAATTCCGGACATATCAATGCCCACAGGACCGGCAAGGAGCGCCACATTCTCCATAACTTGCTGCGCATCAATAGTTTTTTCGACCGCGCAGGGCGTCATGCCAATGACTCGCATTTCAGCATTCATTGGGATAGACCCCCTGGCCTCGTCCTCAAGCACTGGCACGAAGTCCAGTTCAATATGATCCGCGTTGAGCATCTGCACGCCGCTTTTGAAGACAAGCACATCATCAACCACGTCGGCAAGGATATACAGATAATTGGCGTCATAGCAGAGTTTGATGGTGCCGGAGAGGTCGCTCTCGCCATCATACTCGTCCCTGCCCCATGCCGTATTTTTATCCAGCATTTGATATTCCGTGCTGATGGTGTTCCATTCTCCGGGGTCGCCATCTGGCACAGGCGGTGGGTCTGGCTTCAGCGTGCACACGTATACGGAGCGCCTGAATGTCGGCATTCCGGCTTCCGCAGCATCCGTCTTGTTCGTCTGCTCCGTCCCTACGGCTGCCTTGCCGGTTGCGCCGGCCATGCACGTGAATAGTGGCACTGTCAATGCAGCGAACAATATCCTTCTCATTTAATCTCAATCCTCGCATTTTCAACGCAGACATCGAAGGAATATATGGGACTGGTTGGGTATGTATTCAAGAAAGAAATCACGTTTGTCCCCGCCTTCAGCAGACCAGACACATTCAGTTTCATTTTGAACGGATTCCTGTCGCCGATATTCACGGGGCAATAGCTGTTTTCAATATCAAGCGGGCAGATTGTAGTGCTATAGCTTAGTGTATAACCGTTGTTTCCGTACATCTTGCCGCTGCGTCCGTTGGCAAAGATTACTACGTATTCCGGATGAACCATATTCTTTTCAGTGAGCTGCGTTCCGTTGACAAAGACTTTCAGCGCACAACAATGCCCCATAAGGCCGCCACGTGCAGTGGACTCGGCTGGAATCATGAGCCTTGTGTCAAACTCAAGCATTGCCAAACTCTTGTCAGGCAAAACCTCCTTGAGTTCGAACTGGAACTGCTCTGCCCTGGAGGAGTTCGGCGCAAAAATGAGGCGCCTGATTGGAGTCAGCGGATGGACATGCTCTGTGGCAGGCACATTGGCATCATAATTTGCCGGATACAGCTGCGAGGATTTCCTTCCGTCCGCCTCCATGACTTCCACGCAGTAGCTTCCAAATGCCGGCACATCAAGAGTCCTGTCAAACGTATTTCCGCTGGCATTTTCTGAAAGCACGACCCCGTCAATGGAACTGCGCACGAGGATATGCTCAAGTGCCTTTCCGGAAACGGTGATCTTCAGCGAAACACGGCCTGTGTACATTTCGATGTCGTCAAAATACACTGTGCCAATCTGGTCATTATAGCAAAGACTGAGCGTTCCGCCAACGCACTCTTCGTCAAGTATGACATGAGACTCATATTCGGCCCAGTCATGATCCTCAATCAGGATGTTGGGCACTGGGATGAACTTGCTTTTGCCGTCAGGCATGCTGAGCTGAAATGACACGCTTTCCGCTGCCTTTTCGAAGTCGGTGCCTACTTTTTTGCAGGCGAAGCGCAGGAAGAGGTTGCCGCCTTTAGGGATGGACTTGTCAAACTTAATGTATCTGCTTGCGCAGACCTGCTGCCCCTCTTCGCCTGCCAGCCTTATGCACCCCGCCGCAAAACGCCCCTCCGCGTCGTCAAAGGCAATGCGCGCCTCGTTTCCATTTGATGCGCTCCAGCCTGTTATGCTGCCGTCAAAGCTGCCATTGGCGACTTGGTTTGCGGTGGGAAGCGCAGGTTCGGATGAAATCCGAATTTCGGCAGCATAGCCTGCAATGCAGGCAAGCAGTGCATTTGCAAGCAGCTTTTTCATTGTTTTCATTATACCCCCTTAGCTGCGCCCCTCGTGGTTCTGTCATGCCACAAGCGCGACTGTTCGTTTGGCTTCCCTATTTTCTGACGATTGCGCAGGATTCCATCTCCCCTAATGCAATCTCGTAATAGAGCTTGCCATCTTTCTTGATTGCCTTGGCCTTCCTTTCAACTTCATAGCCGTCCGCATTGTAAAAATACAGTTCGGCCTCGGAAGCGTCGCCAAAGCCATAGATTCCGGGGCGGTTGGTAAGGATTCGCTCCTTGCCGATGATATACCCTTCGTGAAGCTCGATAGGTGTAATCGGGAACATGTGCTTGGTTATGGTCTCGTGGGTAAACGGCGCGACTTGCTCATGATAGTAGAAGTATACGCAACCATAGTCCAAATGCTTGACGATGTTATGATAGCAGTCCTTCTCATTTCTTTCCGTGATGTGATCAGCCAAGCCAATCGGCGTAGACAGATGAGTGACATAGAGATTGGAGATTGCACCAGTCTCCCGGAAGGCAATAAATTTATTTTTCTTGAAAAATTCCATCATTGTCCTGGTATATGCGCCGCCGCCATTGACAATCAGCATGAGCTTGTTGTCGGCAATCCACTCCACCATGCGTTTGCGCCAAGGTAGCGTAATGAGCGGAACCGATGATTTGAGGCGCTGGATTTCATGTGTCCTGGGGTCTATGTCGGCAGAGACCCCGTCCCATGGCGCACCGTAATGGTACCGTGCAGCGCTGTACGGAAACTCGTCCCAGAAAATGCCGTCCACGCCAAAATCGTTCTTGAGCTTGTCAAGCGTTTTTTCCTTGCACTCAGCCCACTTGCCGCCTTCAATGGGCAGATAAAGCGGCACGTTCGGATTTCGGTAGTCGGCCTGGTTCCCATTGGGCAAAAGACATTTGTCGTTTTCAAATCCCTTGCCGAGGCGGTCTTTGAATTCAATGAAGCAGTGAAAGAAATGGAAGATCTTGACAGTCGGTCGCGCTTCGCGAATCTTCTTGTGGAACTCGCGATGCAGCTGAGGGTTGCACAACTCAAGCCAGGCCGAGCCTTGGTGCGGCTCACCGAGCAGGGGCACAGCCAGGTCGCAGACATAATCGACGGATTTATAGTTCAACCGGTCGCGGATTTCCTCAACGGTGGAGTCCTTGCCCAATTGGTCGTAATCAGGGTGGAGGCTTTTCACGCCTTTCGGGTTAGGCGCCATATACGTAAAACCGCATGGAATCTCATAGTTGACGCCAAGATATCGGCGCATTGCATTGATCTGTGAGTAATAGTCGGAGGCGCGGGAGGGAAACAGGGCGAAGGACATTTCTTGCGTCACACCAGGCTTGACAACCAGTTCGTCGTCGCCTATACCGTAAGATTTTCGCCTCGCGAACGCCTTGAAATGCACGCGGAACACATCGTTCAGCGCCAACATGCCAAGCGAGCCGCCCTCTTCAGGCATGACGATTGTTGTCGAATTAATGCTGTCGTTGCCAGCGCCGTGCGAGGAATAGATGCGATATCCGCAGAGTCTGTATTCCTTTATTGCGTCTATGGTAACGTATTGCCTGTACATCAACGGCAGATTCTCGCTGGAGGTATTCGTGATCCTATCTGTCACCGTAATTGCCTCGTCTGTCATTTCAATGCGCCGAACCAGCTTAAACCCAGAACCTTCCGCAGTCAGTTCCTTGCCGGTGCATGTCATTGCTGTGAATCCTTCGGCCTTGTCTTCCGTGAACTTTGCCCAGCCTGGACGCAACGAAAAATCCGCCTTGACCACATAGCGTTGTCCGTCCAGCGTAATATCCACAGCCCCGCCCGGCGTAAGTGTTGCCGAGAAAGGCATTTTTTCTGGTGTCTTTGGCTCAATGTAGGGATTTTCCCCCGCCAAAGTGATGGCCGAGCACAACGCTGCCATGACAAAAAACTTCCACATCATAACCAGCCTCCTTGCTTATTATTCTGCGGGAATGCGACTCTTCCTTGCTGGCTGCGTTCCTACAGCTGCGTCGCAACCTTTCTGACAGCTTGCACGACCTTATCGACAACTTCTGCGTCAGCCAAGAGGACGTTGCTGACAAACCATACGGCTGTTTTGGACAGCTCCTCTGCGGCGGAGAGCACTTCTTCCTGCTCAAATTTTCTGCCTGTCGCTTTTTCGAAAGCTGGGTCTTGCAGCATGCTCATGCGATGCAGCGGCACATAGCCTGTGCTGCATGGAATGCCCTCTGCCCGCACAGCTTTGACAAATTCATCGCGGCTTGCCTTGCTTCCCTTCCACTGGAACTGGAACAGGAACCCGCTCAGGGCTGTGACCCAGGGGTCTTCCGGCGGCAGAATGATGCCCGGCAGGCCTGCCAGCCCCTCCATCATCGCTCTGATGCTTTTCTGCCTATGGACGCATTGCTCTGGCAATCTGTCTAATTGAGCATCCAGGACAGCCGCTTCCCATTCCGCCATCCGTGCGCTGGTTCCCATCAGTGTGTTAACGGTCAGCGCCTCCCGTCCGCCAGAAGCTCGCCCGGCATGGTGAAAATGCCAGCACCGCTCGAAAAGGTCTTCATTGCCGGTTGTGTTCATTCCACCCTCTCCTGCTGGCAGAACCTTGCTGTTCTGGAAGCTGAACGTAAAAGTTTATCGGGCAGAAAAACATCACCGGCAAAACTTGCAGTAACGACGGCATCCGCCCTGGAATCCTGCGCCGACAGGCCAAGCGACAGGCCATCATAATCGGTGCGGCCAATTTTTGCCAGCAATTTGTCAACAGCGTGTTTCAGTCTCGTTCTTGCCGACGCCATGCCAATGGCGTAGTAGTTCAAACCCTCGCCATTGCCGACGCCTAGCACAGTTCCATCACCAAGCACCGCCACCAACCTGCTATGGGTGCCCCCGCCATCAACACCGATGATCAGCGATGCGTTCATTGTCATGCGTTTCGCAAACTTGTTCAGTTTTTATTAAACCAGATCAATTGTTCAGGCGCCTTCTGATGCAAACTTGCGTGGCCATCCATATACGCAACGTTCATTGCGTTGTTGTGACGGTATGCATTGGGCCAGTTAACAGTGCAAACACCTATCCAACTTTCTCCGATCATCCATTTTGACGAAAGCGTTTTGAAGGAATGAATTTTCCCCATCGGGAGGTAGAAGCTATCCGTTTTCACGCCATAGCCGCAATACTGATTGAAACCATACCCTCCCCAATATCTGTAGCCATTGAGATCCAGGGTTATGGTAACTGTTGGATGAAATGGGTAAGGAATTTTTTCCAGATTCCTTGACGCCATTTCACCCGGACACAATGGATTGGATGGCAGATTGAGCTTCCAGCCCTGCTTGAAAAACAATGATGGTTCATATTCGTACAATCGGATATACCAATTCATCGGGTCGTCAGCAGAACCATTAATCCTCGCCGCAGGCAGGTAGTCCTCATTGTCACCCAAATATAAAAAGGCGGTCAAAGACATCTGCTTTTCTTTGTTCAGACAACTGATGGTTCTGGCTTTCTCACGCGCCTTGCTCAATGCAGGCAGCAACATCGAAGCAAGTATGGCAATAATCGCGATGACAACCAACAGCTCTACCAAAGTAAAATACCTGCGCTTCTGAGATTTGCGCTTCCTTGGCTGCAAATCTCCAATAATTACTGTCAAACCAAGGGTAAGCTTTCCATGCTGCTGTTTTTCCAGCTGCATCTGTCGATCTCCTGATGAGTAATACTGACACATGGGATTTTCCTCCTGAAATGACGTTATTGGACTTTGACTTGGCGACCGAAGCAACTCTGCTTTCCAATATCCGGGTCAGATCTCAACTGTAAACCCTCCCTATTTCAGAAATGACAGAATGCAGACGTTTTCCTGTTTTCACCTCCCGCATGAATGGCCGAACAGAAAATGCACATCCAATTTATATGTGACGGAATTGTGGAAAAGTGGAATTTCAATGGACAGAATGGATTGATCCCACAAGATACATCACTGTGTAAGCATCACAATTATCTTTTATTGCCCGAGAATTGAAAAATTATTCAAAAGATGTATATATTATAATGCAGACAAATTATTTAACAATGGATAAAATCGCCATGAACAATGCCATTAATTACCTTCCCGCCATTCACCCTCTTCCCAAGGGGATCCGCGATGTGCACCGCCGGTATGGGCTGTGGATATGCAAATTTATACGAGGGAATGCCGCCCGACCTACGGCGCCGAAAAGCTTGCCTTTGAGGCGCTTTGAATTCTACGATCTATCGCACATGTACGACGGATGCGGCTGGTTTTGCGCAGGCGATGGCAAGTTGAAGGAGGTCAAAAAGGGAGACGGGATATTGGTTGCGCCAGGCTTTCAACATAATTATGGCGGACTGAAGGAAGCATACGTTGAAGACGCGATATCGTTTTGCGGCCCTCTTGCAGACTATCTGCTTGAGACAGGGATCATTAAAAGCGGCATTTTCAGAATAGGGAAGGCGCGGCGACTGCTGTCCGTCATTGAACTGGCATTGGACCACTCTGACAATGCCCAGATCATGGCCAATATCGAGCTTCAGAAGCTCCTGATGGATTTGTATTTAGAAAATAAAAACCTGGTGCAGAATAAAGATGCGGTGTTCGAACAGCTTTTGGGAGAAATACGAAAGGCCCCAGGGAAATACTGGAGCCTTGACGTAATGACCGAGTTCTGCAATATCAGCATCTCACAGCTCAATCGGCTGTTCAAGAAAGAAACCGGGATGACCTCCAAAAATTATATTGACAGCATCAGAATGGATATCGCCGCCGAAATGCTGGCTTCAAGCACCGCCAGCATCAAACAAATTGCAAAGGAGCTGGGTTACCCTGATCCGTATCATTTCAGCCGCCGCTTTAAAGAAATCAAAGGGTACGCTCCAATGCAGTACAAGGAACTCTTTTTGAGATGAGCGCCTAATCGCTCCGCGATTGCTACTGGCGCTTCCCGCAAACTGCGGCGTTAGACGTCCCGGGGAAGGCGTTTTAGTGGACAATGGACGTCTGTGGACATTAGTGGACTTCCCCCTCGCCCCTGTTTTTTACGCCTCTTCGATTTTCCACTCGGATATCTGCCTTGAGGCCGCGTCAAAATTCGCGCCGATGAGGATGATTTTCTTGCCGGCGTGCTGATATTTCTGATAATATTTCTTTTCGCGGATTTGCGCCAGCGCTGCCTCGGCGTTCTGATTCATCTTGAATTCAAAGATGTAGATGCAGTCCCCTTCCTGGATCACGGCGTCGATCCGCCCGTCGCACGTCCTCGATTCTGCCTCAACTCGCACGCCGAGCAGCAGGAACACCGAATAAAACAGCAGTTGGAACCGGCCTTCCGTGTCTATCGCAACATCGTATTGCACGGCGGCGAAAAAAGTTTTCAGCAAATCCATGAAGTGCTGGATGTCTTCCGCCTTGATCGCCTTGGCCATTTGGAATACATTGGCGCCGACGATTTCTTGCGGGATAGCGCTGTAGTCGCTGATCAGATAGGTCTTGAAAGCCTCCTTTACCTCGCGGTTGGGGAAATCGAGGTAATACTGCGTCTCGCCGAGATCGACGAATGAGTTCTTGATCGTCAAATAGCCGGTTTGCAGCAGGAGCGCCAGGGGGTCGATCCGGTCGACCTCAAAGGCATTGAAGGCAAAGCCCAGGACCGGCTCGTTCAACGCCCGCTCGAAGTTGAAGTTCGCCTTCCGGATTACCTTGAGCAGGAACGAAGGCGTCCCCGTCGAAAACCAGTAGTTGGAAAATTTACATCGGTTCAGGAAGAACTGCGCCAGGGACACCGGGTTGTACACCGTGGGTGAGTTCTCTTCGAAACAATACCCGTCATACCATGCCTTGATTTCAGCAAGGAGCTGTTCGCGCGAAATGCCCAATTTATCCACGGCGTCATCCAGGCGCTCTGCAAAGCATTCCTCGAATTCCTCCTGCGTGTAGCCGAGCATGGTGGCGTAGTCAGGATGCATCGTGATGTCGGTCAGGTTGTTGAGGTCGGAGAAAAGCGAGACATGCGAAAATTTGGTGACTCCGGTGACAAACACAAACCGCTCAAGGCTTTCGCATTTCTTGATCGTGGAATAAAATCCCTTGAGGACATCCCGGCACACTGCGGCTTCTGGAGTCGCCAGCGCATTCAAAATCGGCTTGTCATATTCGTCAAGGAGAATGACGACCGGGGAACCAGCCGACGTAGCCACGTCACGAACCAAAAACTCAAAACGCATCGCATTGGATTGACCGCGTATCTCCACCCCGAAATGTTCTGCAAGGCCAGATAGTGTATCAAAAAGAAAATCTTCAAGTTCACCGGCATTTTTCGCACCGCAGTTCGCCAGGTCCAGATGGATGACCGGATATTCTTTCCAATCGTATTTCTTTTTGCTGATGGCAAGCCCCTTGAAGAGGTCTCTTTTCCCCTGGAATACTGCCTTAAGGGTGGAAATGGTCAGCGACTTGCCAAAGCGGCGCGGCCGGGACATGAAAAAAGACGCAGGCGCTTCAGAAATCAATTTCCAGATGTATTCGGTTTTATCAACATATAAGAAATCATTGCGAATGAGTTTCTCAAATGTATACACGCTGCTGGTCAATTTTTGCATAGCTGAATCCTCCAACACATTACGATGCTCCAACAGGCATACTGTAATGTGGAAAAAGAAATATGTCAAACAAGCCAAGCCTTGCCGACTGGGAAGGTCGTAATCGCTCTGCGATTGATACTGGCGCATCCCGCGCAGCGCTCCGGGCAAGGCGCATTTCCGGCTCACTGCTTCGGAGCGCTGTAGTTGACGCTGAGGACAAAGTCCTTCAGCACCAGCGTATTGCCGGAATCCCGGAAGCGCATGAATTGCCAATGCGCCTCGCCTTGGCCGGCTTCACTGGCTGAGCCGAAATAAACCATCCGGCGGTTCCACTCCTGCAAACCATGGGCCAATGGCAGCCACCGTGACTGGTCTTCGGCCGAGGTAGTGAATTTGCCGGCGCCGTCCAGGAGCAATTTGCCGTCCGCATACACCTGTATATCCTTGCTGCGGCTGACAATCCGATAAGTATGAAACCCATCGCCGGCCGGGAAATCAGCTGTCATGCCAGCAAAGCTCAGCCCAACCCGCCCCGGCTCAAAAGTAATCATTTCAACGTGGCTGCTATCAGCGATGCGGACGCACACCGCCTCCGGCGCTGTGCTGGAGATGACTTTCAGGCGGACTTCCACCACATTGCTTCCGGTTGACTCGGCGTTCCAGGGATAGGCCAGGTGCGGAATGCTGCCGGGTGCGCTGTCCTGGTCCGCCAGCACCAGGCAGCCGTCACGGATTTCCTCCAGCCACTTGCATTCTTTAAACAGCCGTCGCCAAGGCAGCTGTGCAGGGTACGTCATCACCTTTTGGCAATCGTATTCGACTTCCCAGATATTGTCTTGGCCGACCATCGGCTCCGGGTCCAAGGCGGCGGCAAAGACGATCTCGTTGCCGCCATGACGGAGAGCAGCAGCAGGAACCGGGAAGTCCAGCCACTCGCCTGCAACGGCAGCGCCTTCCAGGCGGACGCCGTTGACATGCACCAGGAGTTTGTCAACAAGCTCGGCGGCCTTTTCTCCCACTCTGAGGTGGGCGGCGAAACGCCCGTGTTCCCGCGTCCCGTCCGGTTCACTGATCGTCATCGGCAGCGTGCGCGGTGTGCCGCTGATAATCGTCCACGGCTGCAAGGGCGTCAAGACCGGCAGCTTGCTGAAGGCATCTCCGCCCGCGAGATAACGAGAGGGCCGGCCATCCCGGATAGTGACAAAATAATGCTTGGTTTTGCCGGCGACTGACTGCGGCCCGCCGCATTCCCGGAAAAACGCTGTCTGCGGATTGAACACATTGAAAATGTAGATGCCATCCACCCCGGCGGCCCAGGCGCGCGCCAAGCGCGCGCGGTAGCTCCACTGGCTCCCACGCCGGAAGCGCTTGTCCTCATCCCTGACCCGACTCTCGCTCAAGCCAGCCAGCACCTTCACGCCGTGCCGACGCCCCAGGGCCACCCAGTCCTCCCAGGACCGCAGCTGAAAATAATCCGAGCCAATATAGAAGTCTGCGACGTCGTTGGCCATCCAGTATTCAACATCCAGCCCGATGGCCCGGCTGTACTCCGCGTCATCCGGCACTCGCACGGCGATTAGGATGGGCTTGCCGCGACGGGCGCCTTCCTGGTCAGCCACAGCCCGAATGCGCAGCATCAATTCATTCATGGCCGCGATTTCCGCCTCGGTGGCACGACCGCCCTGGGCGACGCTTTTGAAATAACACAGATGTCGGCAGAAGTCGAGTTCAATGCCATCCACCGGATAGTTCTGGCAGACTTCCTCCACGTACCGCCATGCCAAATCCCTGATTTCCGGCCGGGCATAATCGACGGACGACCAAGTCCCGCAAGCCTGCTTCACGCCGACCGTCCCGACCAGCCATTCGGGATGCTCCTCCTTCAACGGCGGAAACAGCTTGTAGGGCTTGTCTGGCCGATGGGCCGCGTCATGCGTGTCATTCATCCGGAAGCACCAGAAGCCCTCAAATCCATGATTCTGCGCAAAGTCGACGACGAGCCGCAACGGATCCTGCCCCTTTGCCAGAAAATCCGCGGTCGCGTTGATGGCTTTCGGGTTGTCCATATTTTTGGTCAACACCGTCCCCACCCAAGTGCCATGCGTGAAGTTGCTGAATCCAGAGCTGATGGTGCAATAGGAGATTGTCGTCAATTCCTTGTCAGCCAGGCCGGCTGTGCGCAGTGCCAAGAGCGTCTCTGGCGTCAGAGGCTTGTCCTTCGGGTAGTACAGGACATCGCATCCGTCGTTGTTGATGATCACTCGCGGCCGGCTTTGCGTCAGCTCGCGCCGTTCTGCTCTGATCGCTTCCACGCTTTTCATTTGACCTGCTCCTCTGCTTACACAAACACCCCAGGCCAAAACCGACAGGAAGAAAATACCACGGCTTCTCGTCATGGTTCCCCCGCTCATAGATGTTGATGGTTAGGGTCAAAGCGCACTCCCAGGCTAAGGAGTGCGCCGGCTCAAGTCTAAGCAGGCCTATCTCGGTTCTTAGGCTTTCCTCGCCCCTGGCTTGCCAGCGCCGAGCAACTCGCGGCAGCGCGCCGTCAGCTCCCGGGCTCTGGCGCCGACTTCCTCCGGGGTGCTTCCGGGCTTGTACAACGCCGAACCAATGCCGACGCCAGCGCACAGGCCAAGGAATTCCCCCATGTCGTCAACGCCGACGCCGCCCACGGCCAGAATCCGGGCTTTGAGCACGATCTGGAGATCGCGCACGTATGCACTGCCGAACGGCCTGGCCGGGAAAAGCTTCAAGTAATGGGCGCCGGCCTTGAGCGCGGCAAACGCCTCGCTCGGAGTCAAAAATCCGGGGATGGAGACCATCGAGTTGGCGATCGTCTCCCAGATGACGTCTAAATTCGTGTTTGGCGACACAATGAATTGCCCGCCGGCGGCTGCCACTGCATGGACTTCAGCCGGGGTCAGAGCCGTCCCGCCGCCGACTAGCTGCCGGTCGCCGACGTGCTGCACAGCCAGCTTGATGCTTTGCAAGGCATCCGGGCTGTTGAGGGGAACTTCCAGTATGGTGATGCCAGCCTCCCAGAGCTGGTCACAGACTGCGGGAACCTCGTCCGGCGTGATGCCACGCAAAATTGCTATGATCGGCATAGCCCGCAAACCATCCCGAAACCGTTCTTTATTGTTCATCGCTTAACCCTCCCTGATGTGCTGCCGCCCATGAGAGCCTCGACCTCGGGACGGCTGGAATAATTAAAATCGCCGCGGATAGTGTGCTTGAGCGCACTGGCAGCGACAGCAAAACGAATAGCCTCGGACGGAGGCATCTCCGCCAGTGCAACGAGAAGCCCGGCGCAGAAAGAATCGCCACCGCCAAAACGGTCGACGATGGCGCCAATCTCATACGGCGCATAACGGCCAGAAGCATCTACCGGCGCCCAGTGCGCCTGCTGGCCGCCGCAGTCATACAACATCCCGCCCCATTTGTTGTAGTCTGCGGAAAAACTCTCCCGTAGAGTGATGGCGACAAAACGTGCTCGCGGGAAACGACTAGAAAGCTGGGTGGCGACATCCTGGTAAGCCGCGATATTCAGCTTGCCGCCCTCGACTGACGTGCCAGCCGCATGAATCCCAAACACATCGGCGGCGTCTTCCTCGTTGCCGATGATGATATCAGCCAAGGCAACGATCTCGGCCATGCAACGGCCAGCCAGGACATTCTTCTTGGTGCCTTCCTCCCAATTCCACAGCTTCTTGCGATAATTCAAGTCGACGGACACTGTAATGCCCATCTGGACAGCCTGCTTGGCGATCGCCAAAGTCGATGCGTAGGCGTTCTTGGTCAAAGCCGGCGTGATCCCGGTTAAATGCAGATGGCTGACTCCGGTCAACATGGCGACGAAGTCGTACGCCTCCGGCCCCAGCAGTGAAATCGTCGCGCCATCGCGGTCATAGAGGACATTGCTGCCGCGCATGTTCGAGCCGTGTTCAGCAAAATACACGCCCATCCGGCCGACTGTGTCAAAATGAATGTGCGACACGTCCACCCCAAGGCCAGCCATCTGCGCTGTGAACGCACGGGCGATGGGATGGTTCGGCAGCGCCGTCAAATAACGACTGCTGCCGCCTAACATCGCCACCGAGGCGCAGACATTGGCCTCCCCGCCACCGAACGTGGCCTCCAGAGTTCCAGGCAGAACTTGGGCAAAGCGACTTTTTCCTGCTGGACAAAGTCGCAGCATGACTTCCCCAAATCCAGCAATGCAGGCTTCCTTCATCTTGTATCTCTCCTGACATGCATCCAAACTTCATCACGCCGCTTCCAGCGACTGTCGCCGGAAGCAGCGTGTGTCCATAGTTATACCATAATCCCTATTTATCACATTTCGCAGGACAAACGGCCAAATTTTCACTTTAGCGCGGTAAGTCACCCCATTGATACTCGGAGTTTCGGCAAATTGCAGCATCAGGCGCCCCGGGCAAGGCGCTTTAGTGGACAGTGGACAATGGACGTTAGTGGACGTTAATGGACTTTAGTAGACGATGGACTGTGGACAGAAATGGACTTTAGTGGAAAGTGGACATGGACGGACGTGGACTTTAGTGCTGCTATCGATCAACTTCTTGTTTTTGCGAAAGATTTTCTTCAAATCAGCGCTTATGTGCCACCCCCCGGGACTCAAAATTATTATACGCCTCACTCTGGGCTTCTATGTTGCTGGCCCTCTGGGCCGCCAGGCTTACATACGACAATCAGCGTACATAACGTCCACAGCCGCAAAGCGGCAAAAGCCCGGAGGGCGACACCTAGAAGCCCAGGGTAAGCCAGGCCGCTGGCGGCGTCACAAGGTGCTTTGCGCTTGTGCCATGCATGCGGCACGGGAATTGCAGGCAATGTTCGTGACTTCGTTTCAGAGGGGACTCTCTCCCGTGCTGTCAATTTGCTTCCGAAAGCGCAGACGATACATATAATACACTTTTCCATCAAAAAAACAAGATCAAAAAGCGGATTCAGATGGGCTGAACGGAACGACGCTTACAGGATCAACGGGGCGACTTCGAACCCTGGCTGACGGACATCCTGCCGAGACTGTCGGACACCGGCATGGCGGACATCGATGCGCCGCTGCCGCATGTTTGGAAAACAAAACAGGACTGACGCCCGGAAAAAGAACCCGGAAATGGCCGGCCTTTTTCTTTGCCTGGGCTTACTATAATGTCAGGTTGCGTCGCACGGTATGGACTGAACGGACGCTTACTTTCCGCCAAGCAGCCTGAAGCTTCCAGATACCTGCATTCCCATTCATCCGACCTTGCGCCGGAGGCCCTTCTGTGTCAGAATGCCTGAATTCAGGCTGAAAGAAGGCACAATCGGCGCCAAATTCATTGTTTGCAGACGGCTTCGTCCGATGAAATTTCCTGCCGAAATCGTTTCTTCCCTTCTCAAAAATGGAAACTTGGCCGCAGATGAATTTATGGATAGGACGGCGGCGACTTGGTAGTCTATAATAGTCTGATGATTCTGTTTATAGTGATGAATTCGCTTGTATCTACAAAAATACCCTAAAACTAACCGTCCTTTGATTTTCTCGATACGCTCATGATCATTAAAACCAATTGAAACAAGATATTTCCCCGGTTCAAGATATGGGACTTTGACATAGTCATGTTTGTCCTCTACTGTAGTAAAGCCGACGTAATGATAATAATATTGGTTCATGTTCGTTTTACGCAAAAATTTAAGACTGTAATTTTGGTCGCTGTTTAAGCATTGAAGCTTCAGGTACATATCGTCAACGCTTTGATCAGGGGATGATAGCGTAAATCGGAAAACGACCCGATCAAGTCCAGCCATCGTTAAGACTATCTGGTCATTGCTGCAAAATGATTCTGCGACAAGAAAGTTTTGTGCAACTTGTATTTCCTGTGAATAACGGTACAAAATGTAAATGGAAACCAGCATTATGCCTATAATAATTGGAATTAGCCAGCATTTGTTTTTCTTAACATGGATGTTCAGCATGTTGATTTTACCTTTTTGCAGACGGTCTCGCCCGATGAAAATTCCAGTCGAAATTGTTTCTTTCCTTCTCAAAAACGTGGACTTGACCCGCAGACGATTTTATGGATAGGACGGAGAACTATAAAAAACGAATAATCAATAAAAAACGAATAATCAATCCAATCCCCCCTAATATTAATAAAATGATTATAAATGCTTTTGCAATATCTATTATCCATTTTGATATCTTATTACTTTTATAAAAGTTAAAAAGCAAGAGAACAACAGAAAACCAAAAAGCAAATCCACAAATGCGTTCCAAAGATTTATCATATACAACAAAACATGACACCCCACCCCAAAAAAAGATTATCACAAGCAAATCACTTCGCTTCATACTTAAAGTTTTTCCTGAAAAGTTTTTCATTTCTCCCTTATTCCTCCCAGAAACCAATATATGATATATATGCATAACCGTCCCATAGGCTCCTCAAGCCGCCCAGAAATGAGCTGTTTTCCTACCTGAGGACACCAGGTTTTCCCAAAAGGCATTTTTGATTGTTGGGGTTT
>MWEG01000038.1 GCA_002070945.1 Lentisphaerae bacterium ADurb.Bin082 | reverse complement strand
ACCATGTCCACCATGTCCACCATGTCCACCATGTCCACCATGTCCACCATGTCCACCATGTCCACCATGTCCACCTGAAGCCTTACTTACGCCGTCATCTCCTCTACCGGAATCCGGCCAGTCACAGCAGCAGTGATCAAAGCAGCGCGGCGCTCTTGGAGGAGGTGCAATGAGGCTTTTACTTTTTTGTGGAGACTTACATATTCGCCATGCACACCTTTTAAGAATTGCAAAATGTCACTTTGTTCAGATATAGGCGGAGATGGAATTTTTTGATCTTTCACGATTTCACCAGTTATCAGAGGCTGAGCGCTTTGATTGGCAAGCGTGTTCAGCCCTATCAAGCACAAAACCTCACGTAAATATCTTGGCTCAAAACGGGAAATATTCTCCACGAGAAGCGCATTATCCGTAACCCACAAAGGTCCATCTACAAAATGGACATTGCCACACTGGGCTCCAACGCGCCCAATCACAAGGGCATCCTCTGTATTTGCTTGGCTTGTATAGCCGAACACACCATTTCCACCGACAACGGGTATAGGCATTTCTTCTGTTTTATCTTTTGAAATTCGTTCGTTAGAAAGGAACTCGCCGCTACCAATTCGCATAAACCAACGAAACGGCAAAACCTCCCAATGCTCCGGTATCTCCCCCAGCCAGTCGAGTCCGGATGGCTTGCGGGGAACGCTCTCGTCAAGACCTCGGGTGACGACACGGCTGATGAGAGCCGCACGCTTCTCTTCCAACAGAGCCAGCATCTTCTCCTTTTCCGCCACCAATGCATCAATGCGCCCAGTCTCACGATCAAGATAGTCGGCAATCAGACGCTGGGTTTCGTAAGTCGGGATTGAGAGTTTCATCGAACCAATGAACTCCCAGTTTGCGCGCGGCATTTTTGCGCCAAAAGTGGAGGCATCCACCTGGCCCACAAAATCTGGTGATAACATTGAATAGAGCAAAAAGCGTGGATGAATATCGGGTTGTGGTTTTAAAACCAGAAGTTCTGTACTGCACACACCATCTTTGTCGGCGTGAAGAGCTTTGGCTAAATAAGGGCGCAGCTTGCCGAATAGTACGTCACCAGAATAGAATACATTCGCGGTTCCGCTTGCAGAATTGTCATCTTCAGAAAAATCGGATGTTGCACTTGGCAAGAGTTTCCCAGTCCAAGACTGAATATTTTCCAATCCCAGATAATCGGCATGGTCAGAGGTCGCCTCAGTTCGCTCATTTCGAAGAGGCGCAATAAACTTCAGTCGTTTCTCTGTCTTATCCCCCCTTCGCCCTTTCGCGTCTTCGTATGATGTCATCATTGCGCCCGGATTCATCGTTTACTCTTCTTATTTTCAAAATGTTTGCAAGCCTCGCGTAGCTTATTGTGCTGGGCATGGATAATTTTCATAAAGCTCATGGAAGGCAGGTGTCTTGCAGCCTAACGTCCACTAAAGTCCACTTCCGTCCACGTCCACTAAAGCGCCTTACCCGAGGCGCCTGGCTCGGCAGCTTGCCGAAACTCCGAGTATCAATCGGCGACCGATTGGCCATCAAATTATGTATAGCCATAACAATAAGTTAATATATTGCGTATAAATACATTAGCTATTTATTCCGACAAAGTAATCTTTCCGGGCTAAAAGCCTTGGCGCCGAGCTATTCCACGGATCATTCAGCTTAGCCATCGCCACCACAAAGCGATGCAATGCAGCAGGTTGAGACTTCGCAAAGCCACGAAAACAGTTCCCTAGTCAAATAGCCGTCAAATGACCATCAAATAAGAATCAAATACACAATGGCTTGCAATACAGCAGATTGAGACTTTCGCTGATTCATAAAACAGTTCCCCAGTCAAATGACCATCAAATGACCATCAAATGACCATCAAATAAGATTTACGTCAAAACGCCGAGTAGTTCCTTTTCCGTTCTTTCAGCTCTCATTCCATCACCTCGCGCAGCAGTCCCATGATTCGTTTTTCCACTATTTCCAGTTCCGCATCGATTTCGGCCAGCGGACGGGGCGGCTGGTACTGGAAGAATTCTCGATTGAAATTGATTTCATAGCCGACGCTGCCAATGCCGCCGTCCTGCTCGTCCAGGGTATTTCGGTCAATCCATGCATCTGCCACGTAGGGGCGCACTTCGCGCTGCACGTAGCTAAGCAGGTCTTCCTTGAGAGGGATATTTTCAAAGTCCTTCAGACTGGGGTCTGCCTCATACTCAATATATCTCCCTTTTCCGGCCGGGATGAATCCCAGCAGGGCTTTCAGCTCCTCCAGCGTAACTTCGGGCAGAGCTTGGCTAGGAAACATGGCCTCGATATCGAATGCGTCTTCCTTGTGCACCTTGGCAATCACTGGTTCAGCCTCGGATTCGACCGCAGTGAAGGCATCGCGGAAGGCTTTTTTCTGGGCAGTGCCCCTGGCGCCTTTGGCCCAGCCTTTGTCGTCAGGCAGGCGTTTGACGATTTTCTGCACCTCGTCCCAAACCTGATTCCAATCAAAATGCGCTTCGTTGCCGAACACTTCTTCAATGGCTAGTACCGCGTCAAGCATTTCCGGGAAGGTATCGAGGTAGTATTCCTTGGCCGTCTGGGTGATCTGAAATTTCAGGCGCAGCGGGCGCTGGATGGCAACGCGGCGATAGCCAAAATCAGCATTGTCAAACACCTTGCTGGTCTTTGTTTCGGCCAATGCGCCGTGCTCGCGGGTTACTTCGTCAATGGCCTTTTCATCCAGCCAGCGACGCTTGTTGCCCAGGCTGCGCTTCATCGGTGCCCAGCGCTCGCGGGCGTCAATCAGCTGGATTTTGCCCTTGCGGTGTTCTTCCTTGCGGTTGCTGAGCACCCAGATAAAGGTGCCGATGCCAGTGTTATAGAACATCTGCTCAGACAGGGCGACAATAGCCTCCAGCCAGTCGTGCTCAATGATCCAACGGCGGATTTCGCTTTCACCACTGCCCGCACCACCGGTAAAGAGCGGCGAGCCATTGAAGACGATGGCGATGCGTGAGCCAGGCTTGTCAAGGTCGCCTGGCTGCCAAGGCTGAAATTTATCAATCATGTGAATCAGAAAAAGCAGCGCGCCGTCGTTGATGCGCGGCAGCTTGCCGCTGTAGCCGCGAAAGTTAGGCCAGCGGTCAATCTCCTTCTTCTCTGCTTTCCAGTCCACACCAAAAGGCGGATTGGCCAGCAGGTAGTCGAAACGCATGCCGGAGAACCTGTCGTTGGTCAGAGTGTTGCCGTATTCGATCCGGCTGTCCCGGTGTCCCTTGATCAACAAATCAGAGGCGGCAACCGCGTATGAGCGCGGGTTATAGTCCTGACCATAGACCTTGACCGTCGCTTCCGGGTTGTGAGCGCGGATCCAATTCTGGGTTTCGGCCAGCATGCCCCCCGTGCCGCAGGCCGGGTCGCAGATGGTGACAATCTTGCCTGCCTGGGTGAGCACTTCAGTATCGGGCGCCAACAGCAGGTTGACCATCAGGCGGATGACTTCACGCGGGGTGAAGTGGTCCCCGGCTGTCTCATTAGCCGCCTCGTTGAAGCGCCGGATTAGGTCTTCAAACACCAGCCCCATGGTGATGTTGTCCACTTGACGAGGGTGCAGGTCAATGGCAGCAAACGCCGACACCACCTGGTAGAGACGATTGGCCTCCTCAAGCTTTTCAATCTCCGCTTCGAACTCAAAACGTTCGAAGATTTTACGGATGTTCTCGGAAAAGCCATTGATATAATCGGCCAAGTGCCGATTGACGTTATCCGGGTCGCCCTTGAGTTTGCTGAAATCAAGCTGACTGTGATTATGGAAACCCAGTGGGCGGCCTTCGTCATCCTTAGCCAGTGCATTCAGCACCCGGTCGATCAGCTGCGGGTCTTTGTCTTTCAAGGTCTCATAGCGCTTGAGCACTTCATCCTTGGTAGGCGCCAGCACCGCGTCGAAACGACGCAGCACGGTCAATGGCAGCATGACCCGCTCATATTGAGGCGGGCGATACGGCCCGCGCAACAAATCGGCTACAGACCAAATGAAATTCGCCAGCTGCTGAAAGTTGCCTGGGGTCATGGAGAGCATATCCTTAATCAATGATGACGTTGACGCAAAAGCATTAATTACCGGCAGAAGCCAGACGCAAAGCCGCTTTCCGGGCATAGTGCTGCTTAATATACCATGCTTCGGCTCATAGAATCACTATAAATGCTGAGCTTCTGTCTGAAATGCCGCATTTTTTACAATAGGTCAGCCTTCTGTAGCGCCTTTGCAAGGCGCCACAGAAAACCGACCCATTACGACCGATTACCCCTATCCACACTGGGCAGCCACTCCCAATTGCATTAATACGAATTCGTATTAAATTGAAAGAAAAAGCAGTTATCGTGAGGTATAAGACAAATGGCCGTCGACAGAAAAAATTTGTTAATGTGCGAAGTTTTGTGATGAATGCTTGTAAACCTTCAGACTGGCGTAGGTGGGATTGGTCTCATGCGCAGGCTATGATTCCTGCGTTCGCTGTCAAATATCGCTTCTGAAGCCATATATTGCCGATTTCATAGTGAGTTGATTATCAGTCAATTCTCGCATGTATTCTGCGCCGTAGGCGCTTAACCATGCTTAACCCCAGGCTTCAGCCTGGGGGTGGGTAGCCCCCGAAAGTGGTGCCCCGTAGGGGCACTACCGGACGTCTGACAAGCAGAACCGCTGTGCCAAATCTCCCTTTCTGTCACAATATCTCGCACATTACCAAAAATTTGTTAATGTGCGAAGTTTTGCGATGAATGCCTGTAGTATTGGTCACCGATTACCTGGCGTAGTTCTGAATTCTAACGAAAAGTATGTGTCAGAAAGTGAGAAGCGCATGTTGTATGCACGCACTTCAGCCAAAACGCCGATACGATTTGATTTGAGCGGACTTCCGCGCGAACTGCATTTGTTTCCACCAGTAACTTCGGTGATTTTTGTCCGGTTCAACTATGCTGTCACCCAAAGCGTTACGGATTGGCAGATATGTTACCATCCGAGCGGCTCGCCGGAAATCGCTGAAATTGAGGTGAACGGGATACTCTACAAGGCTACGTATCCGCATCTGCTGATCAAACGCCCCGGCGACAAATTGCGTTCAGAGCGCGGAGAGGGACAGTCGCTCTACTTTAAATACGCTCCTGAAACGTCCCTCGAACTTCCGGATGATCTGGTGCTTCAAGGACTGACCCCGTCTCCAGCGATCTCCAGGCTGAGCGGGGAATTACAGTCCGAACTGGAACATGTGTTTGTGCCCGGTTCCGCCGACCGGATTGACCGACTGTGCATGTCCCTGCTTTCAGAGTTTTTGCTGGCGATGCGCAGCTATCCGCCGGAATGTCGGCAACGCACCCGCATTCGTGAAGCAGCGTCTTATCTTTACGCCCATCCGATGGCATACTTTAGCCGACTCGACGACCTTGCTCGAAAATTCGGATTCAGCCGCAGAAATTTCGCTCGGCTGTGGCGCGCGGAATTCGGCACATCCCCGGGGCGCAGTCTCAAAGAATTGAGATTTGGCGAAGCTTGCCGGCTCCTGTCTTCGACCGATTTGACGATAAGCGAAATTGCCACCCAGCTGGGATACAGCGAAGCAACCAACTTTGTTGCCGCTTTTCGACAATACGCGCATTGCACCCCGCGAGCTTACCGACTCAAATACCGTGCGTAAGTATTTGGAAACAGCGTACGGAACCGGCTTGTGCTCCGCTTCGCCTGGAAATGCAATAACGGGAAAAGCGACTTATCCGTCGCCATTCCCCGATGCAATCGACGGCTTAACTTATTCCAGGTTGGTTCCGACATCGCCGCCAGTATCGGTATAGCCATGCTTGCTCATGTATTTTTTCATGGCTTCGGCTTCAATGGCCTCGACATCGAGCCTGTATTTGGCGTACGCTTCGGGCGTAAGTACCACAGAGGCCTGGCCAGACTTATTCTGTTCTGGGAACAACAGGTCGTTCGGTGTGAGTTTTGTCTGCGGGGATACTCCAGACTGGCCAAACTGCGGCTCGTGGAAAAGATCGACTCCCTGGTCTACCAGCTGCTGACGAAGCTTCTGGACATCAAGATTTCTGGGTGTTACATTCTCCTTGACCGACATCGCGGCTGCAGTGCCGGCAGCCTGGCCCATATTCAAGCATTCCAGCACCAGACGCACGCCGCTTTGCCCCATGAAGTCAGATGAAACATTGCGTCCGGCGACCAATAGATTGTCGATATTCTTGGTCACAAGAGCGCGGTAAGGAATTTCGCGCCACTGGCCGGGATTGACATAGCACTTGACTTCATTTCCTTCGGCGTCCTTGCGGATGATGTGTTTGATATGTCCTGGTTCAGTCGGATGGTGTGCGTCAAACTGATGCATTGCGCGCGCCACGGCGTCGGGGAAGCGGGCGTTGTCCACCAAATCGTCGCCAGTGATCTTGTATTCGCACATGATACGTCGTGATTCACGGACTCCGAGAAGCGGTGCGCTGCTAATCAGCCAGGAATTAGTGAAGCCCGTCAGATTTTTCCGCATAAAATCGATTGTCCACTGACACTGTTGCCGTTGTTCAATTAGTTGTCGAGTGAGATCGAATGCGTCAAGGCAGCGGCAGTTGCGGCTGTGCGTGTAGCAGATGTAATATTCTGCATGACGGGGATCGCGTCCAGGCACCCGCGCCAGCCAGTTGACGCGCTTGTCGATCATATAGGGATATTCCTTGGCCTCAACAGCGGCTTTGATGCTTTCGAGCCAGAGCGCCTGGAGATTTCGGGGCATGTTTTCGGTGTCGACATTTCCAACGTGCATCACGAGGCTGGACGCCTGATTGTAGTTGTTAAGTTCGGGACATCCGGATTCGAAGGGCACTCCCGCATAGGCCGCCAGATCGCCGTCGCCAGAAGCGTCCACCGAACATTTGGCGCGGACGGCCTGGAACCCGCTTTTGTTAAAAATCACAGCGCCGGTAAGTATGCCATTTTCAACGATGGCGTCAGTGACGCTAGTGCCGTAAAGAATTTCGACATTTTCCTTGAGGAGCATTTGCTCCAAGACGACCTTGGTTTTTTCCAGATCAAGGAAACGTCCTTTGACGGCTCCGCACATTTTGAGGGCATGAAAGAGTTCATATCCGATGCCTTCAATGTAACTAAAGGTCAAGGCGACATACCCCATTGTCACCAAGCCTCCCAAGGCAGATTGTTGTTCGACGAGCAGAACTTTTGCGCCGTTGCGCGCAGCGCATATAGCGGCGCCAAATCCGGCATAACCACCGCCGGCGACCAGCACATCGACTTCCCGAACAACCGGAATTTCCTTCGACTTCATTACATACGTTGCCATTTTCCGCTCCTGCTTTTGATATTTTTCAGCGCCAGCTATTTGGAACGCCTTTTTTACTCTAACCATTTCTCAGCTCATTGCAAAAATGGATTTTAGCCAAAAAATGATGAGTTTAGGACATAGTGTGTAATGCGTCAGTCAAGCAGGTAACAGCGGAATGCTTTTAACCTAAAAAAAGCAGTTGAATTTTGGGCATGGATTGGTCAGCGTTTATGTTTCGCCCTTTCAGGGCTCAAAATATTATACGCCTCACCCAGGGCGGCGCCGCCCTGGGTGAAGATGGAATATAATTGGGAACCCTGAAGAGGCGAGACATAAGCCTGGAATACATACGACAGCCTGAATGCCTGCAAGTATTCATCACAGGATTTCACACATTAACTAAAAACCATGACAAGCACTTCATTTGGCGGCAAAAGTGCGCGGAAAACGGAATTTTCCGAGTCCTCGCGCAGAAGCGTGATCTCGCGGTTAACCTCTGGCTGGGGAGAGGGAATCAACTTCTTGCTGAGCGTTATTTCCGTAATCAGCTCACGCTCCATGTCCGGGTTGTAGACTACAACCAAAATGGCATTGTCCTTGGTGTGGCAGGCAAGCAGCCGCCCGCCAGATATCTTGATTCCCGACTTGGAGAAACGTTTCATCAATTCACCGGTGGCTGCCTCCATCAGCTGGCTGATGCTGTTTTTACCATAGCCAACACGCGCATGCAGACGGGAAGACCTGACCAAATGCGGCGGGACATTGAAAAATGCGGCCGCTGCCTTTGCATTGCGCTTGAGGGTGAGCACGGGAATCTCCGCCTGAAGCAATACCTCGGCGTCACTGACCGCGTAGCTGCCCTGGCACCGTTCATCGTCGCAGTATTCGTTCAGTCCGCGGCAGAAATCTCCGATCGGGGTGACCTGTGTGATGATGCTCATTTTGCCAGTGTCGACAACGCCGAAAAGGTCTTCCAGCCCGGTCACATTCTCGCTGGCGACCAGGTTGACGCCCTGCGCATGGAGCCGGCGAATCTGCTTCAATGCGGCTTTCGACATGCCCTTGAGCGGCGGCAGCACCAGCGTATCGACCTGCTCGGCAGTGAGTTTCCCCAACTCAGAGTCAAAAAGCTGAAACCCGGCGCAGACGCCTGCACGCCGGGATGCCTCATAGACAAATGGCACGTCCTCAGTCGCCGTATTCCTCACGTCAATCAAGCCTTTTCCGAAAATGATGCGGTTCTGATTCGTCCGCCATGATTCTTCACTGGAAACGAAAGCCGCGCTGCGGAGCGGACGGTCCGCCGGGTGCTCCAGCACCACAGGCCAAATCTCCAGCAACGCTTCGTACCACGGACGAGTGAAACGGCAGGCCTGAAAACCCTGGCGCGTCCAGTAGCGGAATCCCTCGGCGGTCAGGTGCCCGGAGGCATAGACGTAATTGACGACATACTGGATCATCAGGCGGGGCGACCGTTCCTTGGCGCCAATGCTGGAGCCAAATGGGGGATGCGCATAGAAGACAGCGCCGTCCGGGCAGCCCTGCTTGAGTTTTCCTCCAGTATAAATCTCGGGATAAATCGCGCTTCCAGGCATGGCAAGCAGGCATCCGGTCAGGGTGTATGCGCCTCGCTCCAGGCCATATCCGCAGGAGAACGGATAATCCTCGAACTGCCAGAAGGCGTTGAGGTCAGGCGTAATCTCCGCATTGCCGAGCATCCGCGGACATTCCGGCCCTTTCAGCGCAGCTGCATAAATATGGAACGGGCCGTACTGGGCAAACTGAACACGCGGATTGATCTTCCGCATTTTCTTCTGCATATCCCGCGTCCAATCCGCCATCACGCGGCAGGCGTAATCCAGCCATTTCTCCCAGTATTGCTCCGCGACTTTCAGGTAGATTTCGACCGGCATAGCCTCGCCCTTTTTCTGCATCTCTTGCAGGCTTTCCAAGTCAAAGGCCGGGTCATTCAAGGTCTTGAGAAAGTCGATCATCATCTGGAAGCGCTGACCGTGATACGAGTATGCCCAAGTCAAGTTCATGCGTTCATTGCGGTCGGCGATGTTGATGTAATCCGATTCCTTGATGATATCCGTGTTGTCTTCCGGCTTCGGATTATCCAGAGTGCGGGCGCTGATCCAGGAGAAATTGCTCCGGCTGTATGCTTTCAGCGTGGGGAGCATCCGGTATTGCCGCACTGCTGCCGGAAGCATGACGGCGCAGGAGATGTAATGCCCCTCGTTGACGCTGGCGCCTATCCAGGGATCAAATGCGTCTGTCATCAAGCCACGGGTTTCAGTCCGCGCATTATAGAGGAATGGCAGGCCGGAGAGCAACGGCGGAGGCGGCGCATCGTGCTTCCGGCTCATAATCTCGAAGGCGCAGTAATCTTCGAGAGGCGGCGTACTCGGGTCTGTGCTGCGCACCCGGAGATGGTAAACGCCACAGTCCAGGCCAGAGAGCTTCTCCAAGGTCAACTCCACGACATTGACCGGGCTGACGCCAAGCATCGTGCAATGCGTTTCCATGTCGTATTTCAACTGGCTGAGCGAACGCAAAAAAGCATCTTCCAAGGTTACCTCAAACCTGGCTGGCAACGGCTGGGAAGAAGTCAGCCGAATCCGGAACGACGGCGCCTCCTTCTCGAAAAAATAATGATTCGCTTTGGCAAACTTTTCCGCCAAGTCGAGGCGCGGATCGCTTTTCGGCAGTTTTTTCAGGATGGCCTTGTTTTCCTGCGAAAGGAATTCGATCTTGCGCTGTTCTCCGGGCGTGATGCCTTCTCCGGAATACAGCACTTTGCCATTGATCGTGAATACTGTTTCTGCTGGGTTCAATTCCAGGTTGGGCGAGGCATTGTGATGCCAGGATTCAAAGCCGGCTGCTAAATCGAAGTCTCCGGCCGGCTTCAGGAATCGCACATTTCGGCAGAAGGGCCAGTCGACCTTCTCGTAAATCAGCTTGTAGAGGTATTTCGGCGCTATTCCCTGCGGAACCAGGACGATGGTCTTGCCATAGAGGACATGTTTCTCAGCGCGTTCCGCGGTCAGGATTTTCAAATATGGCCGCGTCAGCAGATCGGCGCGCATGCCGTGATAATTTCCCTCTCCGGCCAGAGTTTCCGCCACTCCGCCGCGGAAGGAAAGTTCTGCATCCATGCAACTGCCATAATCTCGCAAGGTCACATCGCAAAAGATTGGATACCAGGTCAGGGAGTCGGGCATTGGAAGAGTGAATGTCTTTTCCTTGCCTTTCTGGCGCGGTGGATCGCCGTCAATGGAAAAGTCCAGCACCTTGAGGACATCCCAAAAATGTTCCCGTGCAAGCGCGATTCTGCCGCTGCCGGCTTTTACCCGAAAACCCGCTTTCTGCTCCAGAAATTCCACTTTGACTGACGCACCCCGGATTTCCAGCGTGACGGTCATCGGTTTCGCCATGAGCGCGGTGTCCGCCGGCATAGTTTTCGTTTGTACCGGCGTAAAGTGATTGAGTCGGGTTGTCCCGTATTCAAACGTGACTGTTTTCTCTTTGTCAGAACCAGTCAGACGGACATACTGCCCGCGTCCGACCAGGGTGTCATATCGGAAGCAGAGGATAAATCCGAAGCGGGTGCCTTCCTCATAACTGACGCTGCAAGTCATCCGTACCTGCGCATCAGCGGTATCAGGAATAACCGGCAGGTACTTGTTTCCGCCGGAAAGCAATTCAATGCAGCCCTCTCCGGCGCGGATAGCCGGCACCTGCGGCAAGTCGGTGTTCTGTTCGACCTGCCAGCCTCCTGGCAGACCGTCGGTTTCCGAAGCAAAAGTTTCCCGGAAAAGCGGAACCAGGACGGAGTTTTTTTTCGGCATGGAGGTCTCCTGCAAGAACGCCTAATTTTAACTCGACGGGTCAATAAAAGGGGTGAACCGCCAAGAGCGCCAAGGGGCCAAGGTGGACAGTTAAAAAGCCTTGGCAGCTGTCGTGGCGTCTTGGCGGTTCAAAACAATTCTAGCGCTCATCGCAAAACTTCGCGCCTTAACTATTTTTCAGGGATTGCGCAAACAGAGTTCGCCATTGATTTTGACTGTCTGGCCAGGTTCAATGGCATAAATAATGTACCAGTCTCCCGGGATAATGCCATCTGCCGCCAAGCGTGTTTCGGGCGCCAGGGTGAGGAAGGTTCCGCCGGTGCCGCCGCCGAGTTTTTCAGTATCAGCGATCAGATAGGTCTTGCCGCGTTCCGGGAAAAAGACTTTGGCGCCTTCATACCAGGGCTGATTGGCAAACGAAGACATCGGGCGATTAGTGCGCAGCATATATGGACGCTCCGGATCGAGTTCCGCGACCTGGTGCCACCCAGCAATCAAGGGTGCTGCATCGGCAAGCTCCAGCCGGATGCGTCCGTCTGGCAAAGCCTTAGCAGCAGCGATGGCAAAGGACTCGGCGTTATCCAGCCCAGTCGGTCTCAGGCAGCGGATAGAGATGGTTTTTCCAGCCAGGGCATCGACTGGCCAAGGCGCGTCAGGGCGAATATAGAGCGCCGAGGTGCTGCGGTATCCGGTAAGGTCGGCTTCGATATCATCAAGTTGTCCGGTGAGGTCAAGAGCCGGTCCAAAGCGGCGTCCTGCCACAAGCGCATAACTTCCGCTGACCATTCGCACCAGGATAATTTGCCCGGCTGGGTTCTGTCGAATCAAGAGGAAACGCGCATCGGTTTCAATGCCGCCAGCCAGGCGCAAGGCTGCGTTTTGCATCTGGTACACCAGAGTGTCAGTTTCACCGTCAATCGTAGTCACCCGCAACGCCGCGACCTGGTGCGGCGGCAGAGTGGACTCAAGCACGTCTAGGCTGCTAAAATCGGCGATATGCGGAGTCTGTCCAGGGCGATTAGCGACAAAGAGATTGACAAAGCGGCTGTTTAGCGGTTGTTCGCCAGCGACTTCGCGGCGTTGCGCCACCATGTCAAAAACATCAGCAAAAGAAACGCTGACGCTTTTCAAGGTGGCGCCATTGCCAAGCTCTTGTTTCGAGACCAGCGGCGTCCATGGAAAAACAGCGCTCCATACCCTGGTTTTGTCATCTTGGGGCAACGAGAGCAAGCGCAAGGCGATTTTACCATGATTCGGGTCTCCTTGTCTCGGAGCGATGTCTTCACCGGCCTGATTGCGCCAGAAAGCATAGTAATCAATATCCCAGTCGCATTGCCAAGTTTTCTTCGGAGCTTCATGTTCACGGACGGAGCTGGGAATGCGCAGGATAGACATCTGCTGGTTGACAAAAAAATTGGCGCTTGAAGCCGGGAGTTTGTCGTCATACCAGGCAACAGCCAAATCCGGGAAGCTCGCTTTGACGGGCAGAGTGTCGCTGCGTCGTTCGCCCCAGATGCTGTAGAAGGAGGTCTGCTTTTCTCCGCCCTCGACAATCAGAATGTCAATCAGATAGGGCGCGCCTGAGCTGCTTTCAAGAGTAATCAGAGCTCGCCGGAACTCACCGGAAAAGTCATTGCGTGTAGCAGGAAATTCCCCCTGGCTGCGTGCTTCAAGAATTTGCATTTCAGGGCGAGTTTCGTCATTTTCAGCAGCGCCGATGAAGGTGATCAATTCGCTGGTTCCCCGGTTGTCGCTCCAGCCCGGGCCAGGGCCGCAGTCGTTGATGGTGACGGTGTTTTGGTTAAGGGCGCTGTGAGCAAGTATCCAACTCCAGCAGCGGCCTGAATTTGGACTGAGGCGCAGGGGCTTAGGAAAATTCAATTTACCCAGCTCGTCCATTTCCGGCTGACGGATGTTGCGCCACCAGGATGCATAGCCGCCAGTGCGGACGGCTGGAACGCCGTCAAACCAAAGCGACATGCCGAGCATATCCTGTGCATTATGCAGGGTAGCGCGACTGTAGTGCAGGGAAACCTCAAGGCGCTGCTGGGGAGCGCCAGCACGGAGGAGGCCAACCCCGAAGCCGGGCCAGTTGCGACTGGGCAAAGCGGCGTTCTGCGCGACCCGCTGATCATTCTGGAGTCGGGAATGCAGATGATGGTGTTGGTCGCCGAACTCAAGCTGGATTCCGCGCAACGTATTGAGTTGGTTCCATTCGCGAGCAGCAGCGCTGAAGAAAGGATTTTGCTTGAGGAAATCAGGGTCAAGACGCTGCCAGCCATCGGGGTTAGACATATAGGGGTAGTAATACGAGTTGAGCATGGCCATATAGTTTTGCGCTCCCTCGCCGTTCATGCCATCGTGATAATGGTGGTTGTAGAGAGTCAGTTCCTGGTTGGCGCCGGCAAACTCAATCAAATACTTGTCCCCAGCTAGAATGGCGCAAAGGAGCAAGTCCTTGTAATTGGCCTCCTGGTAATTAGTAAGCAAACGCTGGGAAAATGAACTTTTATAGAGCAGACAAATTTCGCGCAGCAGGCGTGTGGTGATTTTTTCGGCCAATGCCTCGGGGTTGCCGTATTTTTGGCGGGAATAGTATTTGAAAGCGGGATGGTGGCGCATGACCGCGAAAGGCTCGGCCCAGATCGCTTCACGGTGCATGTTGATCCAGCCTTTGTCGCCGGCTGAAAAGGGATTGCGACGGTTCCAGGGGCCGAGATAATTGTGGGTGTAAACAACCGGGCGAGGGAGACTCTCCCATTCCTCGCGGCCGAGTTCGCCGCCGTCACGGCCCGGCGCAAGCAAATTGCTGAACGACAGCGGCAGGGCAAAGTAGGTGTCGGCGGCATAGTCGAGGATAAGGGCGGATTTGTAGGGATATTTCGGATCGCCGGTACGGTTGAAGTCAGCTAAATTGCGGAGCAACTGATTAGCGGCTCCCAGCCAGAAGCGGTTATCGAACAAATGCTGAATAAAGAGCTCCCATTCGTTGCCATGACGGTCTTTGTACAGCGTGCAAGGGATTTCCCGGGTGCTGTCATCGAGATATCGGAACGAGGCGGTGGCGTTGTGCTTGAGGTCGTAATCAGCCGGCGCGTTGCGGTGATAGAGTTTTTTCTGGCAGCAGGTGGTCACCGCGAGGTCTGGATTATCCGCAGAAAAGTTCAAGCCAAAGAGGTCTTGGTCGCAGAACGGGCAGTAAGTGAAAAGGCCACGCAGGCTTTTCCAAGCATTGCCTTTAAGGCTGGCGGCCGTATAGGTCATGGGGTCAATATCCACGCCACGCATCCGGGCGTATGGCGAGATGCTGCGTGGGAAACGGTCTATGAAATCAGCGTCAGGAGGTTCGGCTTGCGGAAGTTGCGCAAAGGCGTCATCGGTCAGAGGGCCGGGCCATTTAGCCATGGCTTCCTGGTTGACATCGGCCAGTAAATCGGCAGGCTGCAAGCGCATGATAGTTCGGCCAGGGATCAGCTCAGACAGACGCTGGGCACGATCCGGAGCATTCCAAAATTCCTCCGCGCCAAACGTTGCGACAGCGAGAGCAAAGACGGAAAAGACAGTGATGCGTGTGGTATGCATGAGGTTTTTCCTGGTTGAGGCGTGGGTTTGTCTGTTCGCCTTTCCATAATGCAGGCTTTTCAGAATCAGTAATTCACGGTACTGTCGTTTATTACGTCTTGCACGCGGTGACAGATGAAAAAGTGCTTGAAATAGTTGCAAGCCCAGTGGTGACCGGACAGAGCTGGACGGTCTGAGGCAGCCTCCAGAGCGGATGGCGTCATCACCCGTGCGCTGCCGTCCAAAAAGGATACTCCTGCCCTGCATTCACGCCCGCTTCGGTAGAATGGGTCAGTCGTCGGAAGCGTAATTTGACTCGCTCCATGCCGATAACGCACTACTGATGACATACTAATCTGGTAATCTATCGCCACCCCGCGGGCGTTAGCCGAGTTTGTGCACCAGGCATTGTAATCCACCTGCGATGAAGAATCGCCGCAAACCACAGCATCTTGCGGATATTGAATGCTCTGCAAATGCACATACCGGCCGTAGAACAACCCACCGCCAAGACGAATATTCATGCCATACGACATATACCCGTAGTCCTTGGCTTTCGCGCCAGTGGCAACGGGGCAGCCTTTCTGCAACGCTTCCGGTATTTCAGCCGCCGTGAACCACCATTCGGGACCGTCCATCGTCACCGCCGATTTCTTCGAGTTCACCGCAGGGAGCCAATCATCCCAGTTGTGTGTGTACATTATTACGAGCATTTGGATTTGCTTCAAATTGCTCACGCAGGAAATATCCATGGCTTTTGCACGAGCTTTGCTCAGAGCCGGAAGAAGCATCGCCGCCAATATGGCAATAATCGCGATGACGACCAGCAGCTCTATTAAAGTAAAGTTAGACTGAAATCTTTTTGCGGATTTCACCTTCATGCCGCAACTGCTCTGCTGTTTCATTTTGTTTTCCTCCTTTTACGTTTTGATCGCGCTTCAGATGTAGGATTCAGGCAACTCCCTTTTGAGAATCAGCCGTGCCGCATTCCGTCCCAGTATCTTATATTTGTCCCCGAGGTCGATATCCGCAAAAACGACTCGTCCGATTTGATGTTCGCAGCTATAGAAATTGGTGTCACTGCCCCAGAGCATTTTATCTACTAAGCCTCTTCGCACAAAATACTCGACTATTCCTTTCGGGCTTGCTGAAAAGCACAGTTCAAGGCACACATTGTCATACCGAAGCGCCAATTCCGCATATTTTTCGCGTTGGCAGCTGCCCGCATGGCCCAGCACAAAGGTAATCTTTGGATAGCGCGGAAACAGCGGCTCAAGGTCAGGAAGCTCAGCGCCCCACGTATGGATTAAAATCGGCAGCGCATGCTCGTTGGCCAGTTCAAATAATTTCACGTAATTGGGATGCGAGTAAGGAAGCCTTGCGGAGGAAACATGGATTTTCATTGCTGTGAGGCCAGCCGCCAAGCCTGTCTTGATTTGCCGTTCAATGCTCTCCGGATAGCCTACATCAGCGGTGATATAGCCGAAAATGCGGTCGGGATAGCGTTCTACGGCGGCGACAATCTCGCGCAATCCGATGTCAGCATAGTTTTTCAGACCGGCATACGGGCTTATGCAGCAGACATCGCAGCCGATGCGATCCATCGACTCGATAAAGGAGTCTACATCATTGCGATACAGCGGAAAAGACGGCCCCGTGCCGATATGCGCATGGGAGTCGACCACATAACATTCAAGCGGAAGTCCAGCCAGCGCTTGTTGTTCCAGGATATCGTGTTTCATATTTGCACCTCGCTAAGCAATCTTTCGATGTTCCCATGCGCTACTGCTTCCAGGGCTTCCTGCTCAATGCCGGAATAAAAAAGCCCAGTCACACTGGCGCCTTCCTCGCTGTCGGGGTATCCGCAACCCCATACCCAGCGATGAATGCCATAGCGCTTACAAAGTTCAGAATAGCCGCCATGCAGAGAAAATGAAGTAGAAAAGCAGAAATACAGCTCTGGGTGCGTTTTGAGAAGCGCCTCAACCATGACCTGACGCCCAAGCCGTGCGCCATCAAGAATAATGACACGCATCTTGGGAAAGGCCTTCATCGCTTCATGCAATTCATTAGGTTCAATCATCCGCCAGCTCAGAAGAAGCGGAATGCGCTTCTCTTGGAGAATGTCAAAAAGTTCGCCACAGCACCAGGGATACAGCGGAAAGCGGATATAATTCGTATCCCCTTTCATCCAGACACTGCGCATACCTGCCGCTGCCATCGCTTCAATCTGAGGCGCGGCATCATCAGGAGTCACCATCCAGACTCCTTCAAAAGCATCCTGTCCAGCGAGATTCTCGAGCAGTGTCGCATTGGCAAGCGAGGTGTCAGTATAAAGTCCTGGCATGCCGCGAACTAATGCGCGTGCGATTGGGAAGCGCTCAAACCTGGCTTTCATGTCGGCCAGGGTGGGTTCATTCTCGTAAATCAGGGCGGGCGGGCGCCCAAGCAGGGCATCGCAGGCAAAAAGCCGCTCAACTGCTAATTTACTGGAAGTCATGGCCACCAAAGCTCCTTCCTGTTTTTTGGGGGCAAAAACTATCGGTAAAAATTTCGTGTTCTTTCGTGGTTAAAAAAGGTTGTAGGCTTCTACCCGCGCTATGTTCTTTTTTACTGTTCTGGCAACGGCGTCTCGCGATGTCCGGAGAAATCATCGAAATACAATTCCGCCAAGCCGGGCGGGACTTCTATGGCGATTCGGACGTTTCCGACCTCCCCTCTGAGTGTTGCGACAGGAATCGTATAATTCTGGCGGACCCAATCCGTTGAATCCAGCGAAGTCGGTGGAGAAAAGAAGGTGCTGATGAATTTTTTCTCCTTGGAATACGTGTAAAATCCTACTCGAAATTTCCCTTTTCCTTTGACGTAAAATGACAGCTTGAAGACATCTTCGCTGGTTTCGACAGGCATCAGGGCGCGGGAGTACAAAGCAGTGAGGCTCTCTTCCGTATTGGTGATTTTCATGCAGGCGCCGGTAATGCCGCCGTCTTCCCGGCTGATGGCGCCTCCGGGACGCTGCTTCATCATCCCTTCGTTGGCACACCAGTAATTGACCACCTGGTCGAATGAGTTGTCGTTTTTGATTTCCAGAATTTCAATCTCAGCGGCAGTCAGCACTTGCAGGAGGAATAGGCCTGCCAGCATGGCTAACACTTTCTTACGCATATAGTTATTTCCCTCACTCAATAAATACTAATTCAATGTGCACGACTTCGACGTCGTTCGCCGGTATGGTGATGCTGAATTCTCCGGCCTGCGGCAATCTTGTGCCGGCATAAAAAGCCCGGGCAACCTCTTCGCCGGTCAGGGACAGATTGCGCACAGTCACGGTCTTCGGCTCATCGGATTCATTGAACAGCAGAACCAACCTTTCGTTTTTACGGGTAAGCACCAGCAAATCCGGATAAGCAATCTGTTCCGAAACTGCCAGGGCGTCATGGCGCTGGCCGTCATAAAAAATATTTTCGTATCGTGCGACCATTCTGGTTGCTTCGCCGATATAATATTTGCATCCGCTGACCATTTCCAATGGATTTTGCAGGTCGCATCCGCCCTGCATGGTCGCCAGGATTCGGATCAGCTGCCATTTCCAGGTCTCTGGATGAATGTAGCCGTCTTCGCTCATCACGCTAAATTTCAACCAACCTTCGACTTTCTCGGTATCCCAGCGGTTGGTCTGCGGGAAAAAGATAAAGCGCTGCCCAGCGATATTTTTTCGTCCGAGTTTTCCCTGATGGAATTTCATATATTCATCCATTTTCCACTGCTGCCGCCCATCGGCAGTGCCATTGCCCGGACAGCCCAGAAAAACATCAAAGGGGATATTTTTTGCTGCTTCCCAATATCCGAAATGATTGCTCCAGGAGTAGAAATACGCTTTTTTTCCTAAATCCTGAAGCGCCTTCATGACAATGGCGTGGGTTGCAGCATCTTGGCTGTAGCGGAAGGAACGCCATTGCTCATAATAATTTTTGAACAGATTTTCATTGGAGAGGTCCGCGTCTGGGGGCAGTTTTGCATATTCACGGAATTTCTCCTTGCAGAGCGGGCAAAAGCAGAAGGCTCCGGACGGATTAGTGCTCCTGGTATAGATATTGCCGGTCCAGGGTTCCTGCTCCCAGTTAAGGAAGACATATTCGGCCTGCGGATAATTCTTGAAAAAAAACTCACGGTAATCCCCCAGCACAGCCTGGTAAAATTCCTGCTGATATTTTCCATTGACCAGGCTCGGGCAGAACTGAATTTGCTGCTTGTGTGGGGCGATGCTTGGGTCCAGGTCTGTTTTGCGTTCACCGGTGTAGTATAGGCAGAACAGCTCCGGATGCTCCCGGAACAGGTCGGTTACTTTGCCATTGATCCGTTTAGAACCCCAAATCGGATGATTCAAGTAGCCCATAATCAATTTGCCGTCATGCTTCCGAACGGAATCCGGGACCATCCCCGCTATCGGATAGGTAATAAAAGTATCCATGCCAGACCGAATGGAATCCTTGAGCACTGCGTCTGTCAACTCCCGGCTCAATGCCTGCGGCATATCGCCCTTATAGAATGACATCAGCATTTTTTTCAACCGCCGACCGCGGATGGGCGGCAGCAGAGCGTATGGCAAAGAACCGCCGATTTCAGTCAAATTGTGGTTGATCAGCCGAGCATAGGGAATCTGGCCTTGATCGCCAGGCGTGCCGTCGGCATCCTTGAAAATGCCAAGAATAGAATCCGCCGTCTTCCATTCATGAATGTCACGCGCCTTGTAAATCAGGCGGTATTGCGTAGCGCCAGCTGCGTTTTCTTCAGCCACGACCTTTTCCGGAGCCAAGCTAAGCCGATTGCGCCGTGCGCCCTCCTCCATGTCGAGCAACCGGAAACCAGGCGGCAAAGTAAAGGTGAATTCATAGCTGTTAACCGGCAAACCAGTGGGAGAATACAGGCTCAAATACACCGTCTCGACCGAGTCAAGCGAAAAATTCCAGCAAAAAACACTAGGGTTCAAACAGCGGAATTGGCCGTCATGTTTCTGATTCCAGAGAACCAGCTGCCGAAAATACAGATTGCCTGCCGGAATTTTTTCCGGCAAAGGCTTCCAGGCAAGATCATTGAATGTTGGCAAAGTCCAATCCTTGCCAGAGATATTCTCTGCAAAAGCCCAGCGCCGCTCCAGTTCAGGAAATTCCGGGCAGATAAACTTCAGGCTGGCGTTATCCGCCGCTTTGGCCGAAAAGGCGATAGCCGTGACGCCTTCCTGGATGATAAAGGAAAAACTGCCGTTTTCCGCAGCCACTGGGACGCCATTGACCAGAAACTCGGCGTCGGAAAGACCTTGCGCGTCGATCTTGAACGACAAGGTGCGACTGCGGGTGTTGACGGTAGCCACTATTTTCAGCCACTCGGCATAGGTACGGTCGTAGGCGGATGCTGCCAGCTGAGCGCAGTTTTTGGCGAGCTGTTCCTGCATGGCACGCACTTTTTCAAAGCCGGGAGCAGCAGAGTAGCGTGCTTCAACTTCTTTCCAGCCTTTTCCGCCACGAGCAATATCATTCAAACGGGAAAATAAAAACCGGTCATACTCATGGTTGATTTCAGAGCCTTCAAGCTCAATATCAGCAGGGCCATTGGACGCCTGCTTCCGCAGCACCGCAAAGCTTCCAGTGTCATTGAACCCGTGCCGAACTTTGACCCAGCACTGATGCTTGTCTTTTTTCTCGGCGGGGACATTTCTGGCGATATTGAATCTCAGCTGGCCGATATCTCGGCAATTGAGCAAATCCAGCGGAATCGCGGTTTCGAGCGTCCAGCCGGTGTCGCTGCGACCAGCGGCGGCCAACCAGGCAGCCGGCGGTTCGATTTCGCGCTCCGCACCTTGACGTTTAGCCCAGCGAGCGCCATTGGCATTGCAGAGAAGCTGCACGTACGGCGCGCCCTCTCCCGGCTGGAAAAACAGTTCAATGGCATCATCAAAAACCCAGCCGTCGCGATAGGTCTCAACTGCACGGATATTTTTCAAATCAGGCTCGGTGCAATCAACAGCAAGGTAGAGAAAGGCGTCGTCATAGCCGATTTTGAAGCGGGTGGTGCGGTCGAGGACAAAAGAGTTGTTTTTATCGAGAAGGCGGAAGCCGCGCCCTTCCGGCAACCTGCGCCAAGCATGATCGGTCAGCTGACCGTCAATCTGCGGCGCTCGGAGAACCCGATAGACAGGATACTCCTTTTCGTTGGCCGCCAGTAGCATCAGGGAGCTCAGAAACATAACCGAAAACAGGTGAATGCGCATACAGACTCCTTTGTTTGAACAACTAGGCACAGCTGAAATGAAAACACGGCGTCAATATCTTGGTGGGAGAATACTTCGCAGGAGATCATTGTTCCATGGCAAACGTGCGACCCCGGATTCCGACACCAGGGCCAGCTGTCGTACTGTGCGCACATTGCCGACCACGAAAAGTACATTGGTCGAATTGCCATGCGCCGCCCGGGGAAAATAGCCGTTGCCGATGTAAGGGAGGGTGGCGTTCGAGACCAGGTAGTGCCCGTTAACTTCATACGCGCCGATGGCATCCATATCGGCAACCAGCAGATGATCCGTGGGAAAGGGAACCTGTGGCAGCCTAGGTGGACAGCTGATGCCGTTGCGCACCGCTTGGACAAGAAGGGACTGATTGGCGCCGTAGCAAAGATGCGATGAATATTGTGGCTTCTTGCAATTGGTCATCGTCGGACACAAAAAATTCTTCGGCATCCGGAACACATAGTAGGATGCGTTGTATTGCGCCACTCTTTCCTCGAGGTTGCCGGCACCGGTATACTCGAAGAGGCGGACGATCCAGCTTTGCATAATATAGAAACGGTTTCTTGCAGCATTCAGCATGAACTGGTCATTGTTATCATCAAAATACATGGAGAATGCAACACCCATCTGACGGAGATTGCCGGCGCAATAAGTGGCATTTCCTTTCTCCCGCGCCTTACCCAACACCGGCAGCAGCATCGAGGCCAGAATCGCAATGATGGCGATCACGACGAGCAGTTCAATTAATGTAAAGACTTTCTTGTTTGGCATAGCATCATTTCTCCTTGCTTTTTCTCGACTGAAACAACAAAACAGTTCAGGAAATTTATGGACGATGGACAGGAACAAGAGTGAACACGATGGACGTGCCCTGCCCCCTGCCCCCTTTTTCACACAAATTCGATTGTGAGCACCTGATAGCCCTGCAGGCGGTCTATTTCGAACTGGATTTGCCTGTCCGTTTTCTGCCAGGGGAGTTCCTTCCCCGTGTCGGCCCAGTAAATGCGCGTTGGGGTTTTGTCCTGCATATTCAGGCGCACTTCGATTCCGGTCAACACACCTGGCGGTTCGACCAGAACCACGGAGGGGCTTGGCGATTCCGGGTGGAAATTCATCAAATGCAGGTGCAGGCGGTTTTTCTGGCGAGTCAGCGTCGTCCGGCAATACCCTGGAAAATTGCGGATTTCGAGAATTGACTCGGGGAGCAGGCGTTTCAGAAGCGTTTTTGTCAATTGCAGAAAGCAAGGCTGGCTGCATTCCCGGTAGGTTTGAAAAAGCGGATGCGAAAAAAGGATTCCGTTGTCGGATTCAATCACTGCCGCGTCGCCATTCTCCTTGTCTGGGGGCGTGTAATAGTTGCCATGTTCACCATCCCAGCCATGTTCCACCATAGGCTTGATAATGCTGGCCAGGATGTCAGCACCAGGCTGAGCACGGTAGGACATGCCTTGATGATACAGAGTTACCGGCATCTCCGGAAATTCCGGGCAAACCTCGGCTTTGACTGAAATATAAGCGGGATTGCATGGGCTTGTTCCCTGGCATTGCACCGGCAAGGGCAGCAGCATCTGATCGCTGCCCAGCGCCAGGCCGCCCTGCCCGCAGCAAAAGACCTTCCCGCCATTTTGCAGGAACTCCTTGATGCGCTCGGCTGTCTGCGGATCGATTCGAGTTTCATCGAGTAAGACCAGCACCCGATATGCGGAAAAATCCATGTCCGGTGTGATGACATCATACAGCAAGTGCATCTGATCGAACATTTGTGCCGCTCCCCACAAGGCAAAGAGCGCTTTCTGACCATCCAGGGTGCTGTAGTCAAAGGCATATTCGGGAGTGAGCAGGGCAAATTCTGTGACTGCCTCCGCATCCTGGTAGCAATCAGAAAAACGCTGCAATTTTCCGTAGACCGTCCGGATCAGATCAAAGACCGGCTTTTGGATATCCCCTCTGGGATGGAAATGGTCTCCGACGGTGCAGCGCATGGTATTGGCCAGGCCATAGCCGAGAAAATACTCCAGCGCATCGGCGCTGCATATTCCGCCGAAATCTGCCCAGCTTTTGTGGAAACGCCCGATCATGTTCAGGACGGGCTTGTTTAATTTGCGTGCATAATGTGCCTTCACCGGCAGGGACTCATAAATGGCTCGCCCAAGGGCTTCAAATTCCAGGTAATTGCCCAAGTCCGCCTGTTGTTGGAAGGTCAAGCCATTAAAATAGAGCAATGCGTTCGGATTGGCCTGCTTGATTTGGTTTGCTATGCGCTGACAAAAACGGTCGCGGGAAAGCCGGGCAAACTCGAAGACGGCTTTTTCATTCTGCCAATCGATGCCGCGCTCCTTCATTTCCCGGATGCATTCACAGCCAATGCAGGGATTGATGGTTGCGCAGTCAAAGAAAAAGCCATCAGGGGCATATTCGTCGGTGAGTTCCTGCAACATGCTGCAGAAATGGTCTGCATAAGGGGAATTGTAACACATGCGCCGGAAAAAATTATTCATGCGGTCCCCCTTATAGGCGCTGCCGTCCGGCCAGGTGGTCAGCCAGTCCCGATGCCTAAGTCCTTCCTCGTGGCTGAGGCCGACATTGAGATAGGCGCTGCACCGGATGCCGGCCTGGCGACAAGCCTCGAGAATCCTGCCAAAAAGATCATATTCGAGACTGGGATGACGTATGCCTTTCCGTGTGTTGTAATAGGCCATGCCCAGATTGCAGCGGGCAGGAAAAACAATGAAGTCAATGTTGGCGGACTTGAGTTCCTTGATGAATTGCCCAACGTCAAAGTTTTCACCTACCTGCGGGCAGCTCGGCATCGTGTGAAAATCAAAAAAACAGCCCCATTGCGGAAATTGAATCATGTTGCTTACTCCTGTATTACGAATACTGAAAAGTTTGTTTTGGGCGAAGGAATTTCCGCCTGTGTGGGTTGTGGACGTCAGCTCAAGTTTATTTTGCCCACATCCGAAAATGGGTGCATCGAATTCGAGCAGGATGGTGCCTGATTTGCGTGGGTGAATCTCGATGGTTTTCTCGTCGGCTTTCAGATGTAGCCGCTCGCCGTTTTCTGTAACAGTGAGCGGTTTTTTGCGAATGCCGAAGCGGAGCACGGCATTGGAATCTGTAGTCTGGAATGATATTTCGGCGAATTTGCCATCCCATTCGGCGGATTCAATCTTGAGTCCGTACCAATATTCGAGCCAGACCGGATGTTCTTTCATGGCATCCCAGGCGAGAAGCTGCGTCTCGAAATAATGTTCTGGCAGGCGTCGGCTGAAAATATGGATGCCGCGCCATTTTGTCATCAGCAAGCCGATTGATTTTGCGAAAGCAATTTCCTCTTTTAGTTTTTCCGAGGAGGCGTTTTCATCGAGTGCAAGATCGATAAGATAGCACGCTGTTTTCTGCATGTCGCTCCAGCTATGCTTGACGCTGTCGGCAGCGTCTTCATGAAGCCAGCTTCCCAGCTTGGTCATGATGGTCTTCGCCTCGTCGGGAAGGAATTGCCGAAGCCCCTCGAAAAATTCGGGATACATGCCTTCTGTCGTGAGCGTATAGACTCCTTCCGAGCGGAAACGCTTTTTGCCGAGGTGGTGCGGTACGCCCTGGTACTGCCATTGCGGATTCATTTCTTCCGTGAAAATCCTGGTGATGTCCCAGGGTTCGACCTTGTAATATTTGCAGAAATGCTGCCGCGCCGAACGGACGATGGCCATCCTCAAGGCGAACTGCTTTGCCGCCATGTATTGAGCTTTTTCCATCGTTTCCCGGTCGCCGACAGCCTCCGCCATTTGTATGAAGGAGGTGAATGCGCCGTAATTCGCACCCTCGACCCACAAAATGGCGTTGTCACTATATCCGGTGCCGAGACAGGCCCAGTCGTGCATTTTCTCGAAAAAGCTGTAAACGCTTTTCAGGAGCGGCCAGTTTTTGCGTATAGACGCGAAATCGCCGGAAGCCAGCGCGCAAAGATGCATGTAGTAGAATGCAAGTCCAACCCCCCAGTCGTTTTCAATCAACGGAATTTTCAGGGCTGCGATTTCCTCCGGCGTACCGTCTTTGATCGCTCCCGATGAGAGAAAACACACATTGAGATAGCAGATGTGGAATTTGATTCCTGTGAACGGTTCGGAACGCAGATACCAGTTCCAAAGTCTCTTATAGGCCATGGCCGGGTCTGCATAGATTTTTTTGAGCTGTTCGTCATCCGGCTCTGTTTTCATCATAAAGCCGTGATTGATAACGGCATAGTTGTAGTCGCGCTCGGGGTCGCACGCCTTTTCGAGACGCTCGCCGACAAGCGTTCTCAGACGCTCGCGGTGGGATTCGTCCATAAAGAACAGCAACGATGTTGTGAGCGCAAATGGCTCCATCAGGGAACCTGCGTATGGATAGGCCTGGAAGGTGTCCGGAAAACTGGTCACGAAATCAAAATAGGAATCCAAGCCGTCTTCAAGGAGCTTTTTCAGTGCGTCTGAACTTTTGTCTTTGAGCGGAAATTTTCTGGCGGACGGCATGAACGGAAGCGCATAGGACGATTGATTTCCAAAGGCACCAGTAAGATTGCCATATTTGGTTGGAAATTCAAAATCGACCTGGTCAGTGGTTTCAAGGAGTCCGGAAAGTTGTGCTGCCGGTGGAATGGGCGCAAGTTCGAGCGGCGCGGTGCCCCATGCATCAGCAATGTAACGGTAAGAGAATTTCTGGAGAATGGTTGTTTTTTTGGCGGCATAGTCATTTTTGAAATATTCTTCACAGCGAACCGGATAAGCCAGGAATGCACGGCTCCAAAAGCGGCAGCGGACGGCAGCCCGATGCAGAAAAGCCGAATCCTCCGGAGGGATCGGCTGAAAGCTCTCGAAGCCGAATGGGGTGGCGCTGATTAGCAGAGGACAATTTTCAAATGCGATTTCCGCCAGCCTGCCTGTTCGCTCTGAAAATTTGAGGCGCATATTTTCCGGTTGTTTTTGGAAGACGAGGAGAAGCGGGATATCCGGGAATTCCGTGCATCCGAAAAGGAGCATCCAGTTGGCGCCAAGACGGATGTCAGCAATATCGCGCAGGGAGGTAACTTCGATTTTGCTGTTTGCACGCGGGAGCATGGCATACTGGTAATTGCCTGCGAATTCAAGGCCGGAAATCCTCATGGAGCCTGATTCCCGTTCCGTAATGATCCCGGGCGAAGCAAGCGAATAGGTGCAGGCAAACTTTTCATCAATGAATTCCGTTGTCCAGCGGACGGAAAGATGATTGATCTTGACCTCATCGCCGTCTATTCCGGTGTTGGCGGGGACGTATGTGCCGTGATGCGGAGCGCCTTCCGGCAGGGTTGAATAGTTCCAGCGGAAGGGCTTTTGATATTGCGGATGACCGCACATGTACATTTTGTCTATGCAGCCCAATGTCGGCATGGCGCAATCGAGGACGCCGTCTCCTTTTGAAAAACCGAAGCGTCCGGGGGATTCCGTGCATCCGATTCCAGGGATGAAACCTCCCGGCAAAAGCACTTTGCCCGGCTCCGGGAAAACGGGTTCCGGCAAAACGAATTCCGCATGGAATTTTGCCGTCGGCGCGACTTTTGTCTGCGGTTTGCCGAAGGATACCGCAATATTCATGAAATCATTGATATATGCAGTCGGTCCAATTCCTTCTATTTCGATGGTGTTTGCACCTTCCTGCAAGGTGACCTCAATTCCCTTCCTGCTTCCACCGCCCTTTGCAGTATACACGGCGGGAGCGGCTGCCGAATCAAAAGTTGATCCGTTGAGAGTAATTTTCCGGAATACTATCCGGGGAGCATCGACTACGCCAAAAGCAAGACGCAGAAAAAGTAAATATTCACCGGCAGACGCCTCGAATTCGCTTCTGAAGGAAAACGAGTCCTCGCCGATGGAAACAGGAGTCCAGTTCTTGACCTTGATTTCCGAGTCAAAGTCGTAGTATGAGACATTATCAAGTGACATCGCTTCAAATATCAGTCCGTGAATTGTTACTCAAAAAGAAAACAAAGTAAACACCTGAATCTATACCAATTTCGAAAAAAACAATGCAAAAGATAATCTTTGGAGTTGTAACAAAATTCAGAGAACTGAACCTCTGTGAAGTTGCACTGGCACTGTTTTTGTTTTTGAGATGATTCATTTAAGACCTGCTGATACTTATCCGGGCGGTTTTTCCGGCGCGAAGCACCACACAAAAATAACCTGGATGAGGAAGCGCGGAGCTCGACGCAACCCGGGGTGGGGACTCCCCCTAAGAAGCACAGCGCCCGCAAGGGTGCCACAACAGGGAGAGGTGGACTTGACTCAGCGAAATGCTTTCGGCAAGAATGGCATTTGTGTCGCCCGGGCTAAAAGGTGCCATTGTATTTTCACAAGTCAAATTTCAATAATATAATTTTTCGCCACACTTAAATTATTGGTCAACAATCAGATGAAGAAAAAACAACAGTCGTTTTTTTGAACCTGAGGTTCAGTTGTCTGAAGGTACCGCCAATTCCTGTCTTTTTTCTTCGACTGATCCGACCGATCCGTCTGATCGGTCGGAGAAACCAATAGACCAGATCACAAATTCGCGTGCCGTCCTGGTTGTGATGGTGTCTTTAGTCTTTTCCTGCTGAATGGCTGAGTGCACCCTGTCCCCTGTCTCCGCCTTGCGCACTCGTACCATATCAGAGGTGGGTTGCCCCCTGGGTGGGTGGGGCTGGATGATTTCTAAACCACGGCGAAAACATAGTGCCAAAGAAACGGAATTTCAAGAAGAATCATAAGAAGTCATGCAGAAACATGGAAAATCCTACAAAATCCTACAATTCCTAATCCTGGAAGTCGGCGTCCATCTGCGTAATCTGCGGATAGAATACGCACGGAACCCTTTTTGGACACGGTCTGCTTAACCAATCTTTTTACCGAGCAGTGATGATTCTGTCTATGAAAACCCCGTTTGGCTTTTTCGAGTCCTTCACGTATGCCGGACCAGTAAATTTAATAGAGATATATACATCATAGGGAAAGTCAGTCGTAGCTGTGTATGCAATACGTGGGTAAAGTTGGAAACGCCAGGTCCAATGTGCCCAAATCCTTGATCCGGAAACCAAGTACCTATGTCCGACCTTGTATAGATGGAATTTTTCATCCTGCGGAATATTTTCGGCGTTCAGTACGAGCGTCGCCCCGACGGCTTCTAGATCCACGGTAGCGTTATAAATACCGGCTGTGAACGGCAAAACATGGAATGCTTCTCGATCCTCGATGATTTCCATCGCTTTTCCTCCAAGGGCGTCCGGATCATTTACCAGTCGAGTGACGCCTTGATGAATATAAAAGCTGTTGTATTTGAAGTCATAAATATAAGTTCCCTTGACTTCGGTGGGAATCTCCGCCTCGATGGCCTCGCCATCCAGAAAATCATTCACTCTGCTTATTTTCTGTGCTTTTTCATTGGCAAAGCACATGCTGTTAATCGCTTCCGTCTCGATGCGGCGGATGCGTTCCAGCAGTTCTTTTTTGCTGAACGGCATTTTTGAAGCGTATTCCCCCCAGAAATTCAACAATCCATAATCCAATGACATGTATTCGTAACGCACATGTTTCAAGTGCAGCGGATTGTTCTCGGTTAATTTTTCCGCTTTCGCCAGCTTTGCGTATGATTGCAGGAAAAAATCTGGCGTCAAATACGAATAACTGGTTGGATGGCGGGGACCCATCGGCTCCCTGAGCGATTCCGCCTTGACCGCGCTGTCCAGCTCATACAGGTATTCGGTCATCACCGGCGCCGCTTCGCCGTAATAGGCGGACATGAAATCCCCAATCAGTTTTTCCCGTGGGATTTGCGGATCGTCCATCCATTTCAGCCCCAAATACATCTTGAGCGCGAAGAAGGAATCTTGGAAACGCTCCATTTCAAGCAAAATATTTTCCGCACCTTTTGCCTGATAGTACTTCAAATTCTCATCCCAGGCATCCAACGCAACATGGGGAAAGCGCCTTTTAGTGTAAAAAGTCCAATATTCCCAGACGCCGAATGTTCTTGAGGCTTCGATCCATTGCTCCATCACTTTGCGGAATTCCGCGTTGTTCCGGTGCGTCACAGGATCGGTTCTTTCCGCCAATACATTGACAATCCATTCCCGATCATGAACACAAATCCGCGGAACGACATTTTCGGCAGGTCGGGTGATTTTTGGAAACAACAGAGTTTTTTGATAAACCAGCATGCTGATTTTTATTTTTGCATCCAGCTTTTTCATCCGCTCCGCAAGCTGATTGACCAGACGCAGCATCAATCCGGAAAAACAGCCTTCCTCCTGCATGATTTTCTGGCATGATGGACAATGGCAAATCATCGTGTGATCGTCTTCCATGCTGATTTCGTATGTTTCGGGAATCGGCAAATTTTTATCTTTTGTCCATTGCGTGGACCTTGCATAACCGGCCCGCATCTGCTCCCAGAGCAACTCCAGCGTCTTTGGATAACTCAGGCATAACGGCGCCTGTAGTCCAGGCTCTTTCGGACACAGTCGTTTCCCGTGCTTGTCCATGGCAAAGACCGCCGAGTCATCCAAGGGAAACTTTTTGCTGTAATGTATGAAAGTGTGGCAATCACCGGGATACCCATATCTTTCATAATCGCCGTTTGTAAGGCCGGCAATCCTGTAATAATTGTATTTATTGAACAATTTGAATTCCCCGGCTGAGATGCAGGCGACAGTCATGCGATATTTGAATGCGGGGATTCGCCGCAAAACCGGCTGATCCCACGCAAGGGTCTTCAAAACCGGAACGACCTTAGTATCCGGCGCGACAAAAAGAACGCCTTTCCGTTCCAGGAACTCAAAGACCGCATACAATGTCCCGCGCGGATGCCCGCCGGAAAGATACAGGTCGCCGTCTATTTCCGCGATCAGCAGCTCCTCCCTATACATCTTTTCAACATCGAACCCTGCTTCCCGGACAGCTTTGGTATTGCCGACAAAAATTTTTTTATGCGCACTGGCAGGCATGGCATCTTCTGCCGCGATTTGAAACGAAGCATGCGGAAGCATCTGCTTCAGATATTGCAGCAGGATATCCGCAGCATCTTTCTCAGCCGGAATTAAAGGTTTTCCGGTCACGATTACATAGTGCCCACCTGAAGCTGACTCCTGCGGAAACACAGCAGGAACAAGCAGGCATAGCAAGGCTGAAAAAATCAGCAGTATTTTTTTCATGAGTTAATTCTCCTTGTTTATGGTGGGATTTTTCAATGATGAAAGATCACTCGTTCCAATATTTTAAGTTGGTGTAATCTGCAGGAATGCTTATCCAAAATAAATCTCTCGGTTTAAAATAGGAAACATGTCCATCGAGAAAAGCTGCGTTCACGCCGCCGGAATGAACTCGGATATACTGATTACTCAGGAGAGTAACGGGGGAGGTAAAATTTCCATAAGTCGCCCATCCTCCTGGAAGATGATCCACCACAATAACCCGCATTGTGGTTTTTGGGATTCGGGCAAGGAGACGCTTGGCAGTATTTATGTTGTAGCTGTAGGTCACCCATGCTCCGCTGGCGGGGTTGCCATAACCAGCTGACACGCTCCCAGCATGGCGCAATCCCGGGCAATTGGCAAATTTTGCGGTCGTCCAATCCGGCTGGCCAAGATAGTCCCTCAAAAGGAGCACAGGCGTTCCAGCATCTATGGGCGGGAAAGTGGGTGACGGAGAAGCCGGGTTGGAGGCCGGCGGCGTCCAGTCTTCATTATCGACCGTATATTGCTGATATGCCAGGCTGATTTGCTTTAACTGCCCAACGCAACTAATCGCATAAGCCCTCTCCCGTGCCTTGCTCAACGCCGGCAGCAGCATCGAGGCCAGGATGGCGATGATGGCGATCACGACCAGCAGCTCGACCAAGGTAAATTTCTTCCTGTTTGACATGGTATCATTCCTCCTTGCTTTTTTCTGTGACTGGAACAACAAAGGATGTAAAACCGGTGACTTTCCCTTTTAAAAATTCTGCCATGCGCTGCCCGGCGCAGCGCCCAAGGGCTTTGCCATCATAATAGGATGGTGTTATTTCAATCTTTCGCTGCTGATGTTTTTTCTGAAGTTTGCAGGAGATGTGATTCTTCTCCATAAAAATCGGTATACTTTCTCGATTTTCCTGCGCATCCAGAGTTTGCAGCAAGCGTTCATAACGTTCCACGCCGCCGTTGCAAATGATGGCATCGACAGTTTCGGAGGCCAACAACTCGGGAAGCTTCTCTGGAATTTCAGCCACCGTGTCGATAAAAAACTTTCGTGGCAAGTCAATGCCGTGTTTCCGCATTTCTTTCTGGAATCTTTTAGCGCAATTATTATAGACTCCGAGCCAGGCAACCCGTTGAAGCTGCCTTTGCTGCATTAACTGGGCATGTTGGACAGCAAAATTCTCATAATCCCTAAGAATCGTATTGCCGGAGGGCTTACGGGATTCCATATCATAAATTGAATCCATGACAACCAAAGGATACTCCCGTTGCAACAACTCGTTGATGTCGTCTATCCTGCTTTCCGCCGGTGTGACCCAGAACAGCCCGTCCATTGCCATGTTTTCAATCTCCTGGGCAACAGTCAGGTTCCCGTTCAGATTCAGGTGCAGGAATTCAAAGTCGCAATCGATATTTCGCAGCGCCCCAATGAAACCGGTCAGAATTTCGGACAGGGCAGTATCAAAATAATTCCTGGTGCCGTCATGATAAAGGACGCCCACAATAAAAGGAACCGCCATCGCCAGTTCCGGATTGGTGAAGGCACCCTGCCGCCCAGGCAGACGGATCAGATGCTTGGTTTGCTCGAGAGACTGAATCGCACGACGCACGGTGATGCGGCTGACCCCGAATTTGGCGCATAGCTGCATCTCGCTCATGATGCGCTCGGGTTTGGCACCGGCTTTGGCTACGCATTGCAGAAGGTAATTTTTTACCCCGGCAGTCAATGGCATGGTCTTGCTCGTGTTTCGCATTTCGATAATCCCTAATTTTAGCCAGGGGGAAAAATAATCTTTGTCATAAAAATATATCAGCTTTTGCCTTTGTCAAGGAACCGTTAGAAAAAAGTTTTGGGCGGTTTTTGTGGGTAGTGTACGTACGTGTACGGGCGCGACCATAGGTAATCATGGAAAAAATATTTCTCATTATGCTGAGTCTACTCGAAATAAGGACGGGTGGAAAAACGCGAAGGGGAGGAAAAGGCACACGGCCCTTTCCTCCCCCTCGCAAAGCTTAACTAATTTTTCGGATGGGTACTACATACGGCAACTACCGTCCGCGGCGTCCACACTGTCCACACCGTCCACATAAAAGCACTGAAAGCGCGAAACATGCCGCCCTGGTACGCGCACGCTTACGTCATTTAGCATGGCTTTTCAGCAGCCATGCATTCAATTCGTTTTTGCACGTTTCCGTATCGGTCACCCGATCAAATTCGCAAAGGTCGAATTTTTCCTGGATGGCAATGCCGCCCATGGACTCCGGATATTTGTCTGCAATTTTTTTGAGACGCAGGAAGGCATCCCGGATTGCGGGCAGGCTGTCTCGCAGTTGCTTGACCAAATCAATCGTCTGTATCCGCTGTTCCGGGATTGTGTACTCGTAAACCTTCATCGCATCAAAGGCGGCGCGAATAAGTCGCATCAACGGCATGGCATTGGCAAAGGCAGGCGCAAAGTCTCCAGTAATGGCAATATCCTGATCGTCCGGGAAGATGCGCGCAGGGTCGATATGCTTCTGCTGCCAGTTGTCATGGCGGTACTTGTCGCGCACGTCTTTTTTCCGGAAGTCTGGAATTTCCATTGGCTGTCCTTCGGCTTCCGCGCTTCTGAGCGCCTGAATTCCCGCCAGCGTCACATCTGCGGCCGAATAGATGTCCCACGGCGCTTTTTCTCCAGTCAAAATCTGGTGCGCAAAGTAATAGAGTTCCCAGAAGTCGCCGCCGCCATGTCCGGCCTTAGCCGCGAGTTCTCCGAGCGCGTCCCATTTCGCATCGACGCTGATCCCATGAGCTGACCCAGTCGCGCCGACTTTGAGATTGAAGCGTGGATAAAGCTCTGCCGCCGCCTTGGTGCCAAAAAGCCGCTGATTATGGCTGTCAGCAGTCGTGCCGCCCATTAGATTGCGCACGATGCCGCCATTGCTCATGTGAATCAGCGAAGGCGCGAACGCTCCCAGGTTGGGCAGGATTCCATCTACCTTGCGGCCCTTGCCATGCACCGTGCCAATATTGAGCACATCTGCGGGAAAGGCGACGACTTTTTCAGGGCGGAGTCCAGTAATGACCATCACCGGGCCTAACGAGTGGGTGCAGTAATAGTGGTAATTGAGCCATCCGCGCCAATGATGAAGCTGATTACCCGGAACCATCGGCTGTCCATTCGGATAGCAGACGCACGGATTCGCGCCTCCATGCACGTATTCGTATTCCGCGTAGGTCATTTCCCCGAAAAAGCCCTCGCGGTAAAGTTTTGCCAGGTACATGTTTTCCTTGGTGAAAGGATAGTTTTCAGCGAGGTTATAGACTTTCCCAGTCGCTTCCACGGTTTCGACCAGCTCCACTCCCTGCGCAGGCGTGAAAAAGGCAGTCACTTCACTCAGCACGTGTTTTCCCGCCCGCAACGCCTTGATGGCGTGCTTAGCGTGGTCAGGGCAGTAGGTGGCAACCAGCACAGCGTCAAAATCCTGCGCCAGAAATTCATCCTCGTCATCGGTCACAAATGCATCTGGACAGCTTTCCATAAAGCGCTTCAACATATCTTCGTGAAAATCGCACCCAGCGACCACGTCAATATTGAGTTCCTTGGCTGCCCTGATGAAATTGCTGCCGCGTCCCAATCCCCAAATGCCCAGACGAATCCGTTGGTCAGTATCGAAAATCCCGCTCATCTTTTGGTCTCCAGCAAATTGTTTGAAGTGAAGTGTGCCTGGAAATACTATGTTAGTTCTTGCCCTGATTGCAAGTTGGATTCCCGACTAACCGCAACCCGGGAAGTCACCTCATGCAAACTCCGCTTTTGCGCCTGTTTTGACTGAAGTTATACCCAAGCAATCAAAAATGCCTTTTAGGAAAATGAGCTGTTTCCCAGGCAGGGGAACAGCTCATTTCTGGGCGATTGGAGAGTCTATAGGACGGTTATGACTTCATTTCCCGTTTTCTCTCCTTCAGGTCTCTTGCCATTGCTCCGAATACTCCACCTGATGGCGGCGGATGACGCAGGCGTTGCGCTTCATAGCGTATCATCTCATACAAACGTACGCACAGGATAATCGGTCCCAGCACAAGCCATGCTGCCGCTTTAAGCAAAAGCACTACCAGGGCCAGCATCAGAAACCAGACATTGATGAGTATTTCTTTCATTGCTTTGCCTTCCTTCCAGAGTCCTAGCCGGGTGATTATTCCCCGGCAGCGTTTTTGAGAATGTCAAACCCGATGGTTCTTTGGTTGCCGAAGTCGACAGCAAGGGTCTGCTGATCCTTGTTCTCGACCTCGTCGGCAAGTGCCTTGAGGATTTCCGCGTTGGTGAGCTTCTCCTCGGCCAGGTAGTAGTACTGCTGGCGGACGTTGCGGAAGTCGCCAGGGGTCAGCTTGGGGATTCCAGCGAGGGTCATCTGTCCCTGGCGGTCAAGGGGCTGCAAGTTCAGGTGCCGGAAGAAAGTGTTGTAGAAGTGCAGCTTGCCGTCAAAGTCGAGATAGTCGAAGCGCAGCTTGAAGGTGAAGCGCCGACTGGCAGCCGGATCGAGGTTCTGGGCGAAGTTGGTCGCCATGATGAAGATGCCGGAGAAGTTCTCCATCTGGTTGAGGAGCGTGGTGGTCTGGCTGACTTCCCAGCGGCGGTGGGCCTTGGCGCGGGTGCCGAGCATGGAGTCGCCCTCGTCAATGAAAAGAATGCTTTTTTCAGCGGCAGCTTCGCGGAAGGCGTTGACAATGCGATGCTCAGTCTCGCCGACATAGCAATCCAGGAGGTCGCTGGCCATCTTGATGTTCAGAGGCCGTCCAAGCTGCTGGGCAAGGTACTTGACGAACTCGGTCTTGCCAGTTCCGGGAGGCCCGAAGAGGAGCAGGTTCAGGCGCGGCGTGTCAGTAGAGGCGCCAGGCAGGTCGGACTGGGCGAGAAAGTGACGGCCAGCAGCGATGATGCGATCCAGGCTCGGGCCAGTTTTCAGATTCAGGCCCTCCAGGGTATAGTCGCTGGCTGGCTTGCACCCGTCAAGGTTGTCGACGATGTTCAGGATGTTGCAGTGCGCACGCAAGTAGAGCATGACGGTCGCCGGGAAGTCAATGTCCGGCTGGCTTTGCAGAACAGCAGCAGCGTTTTTGACGGCGACGCTGATGCCGCCGGCGTTGACCTGGTAGCGGTGGCAGGCAGCGTCCAGGAACTCCTGCGAAAGCCGCCCGGTCACGCCGTAGCGCTGCAGGGCGTTCTCCCAGATGTTGCGGCGGGCAACAGGACTGAGGGAGTCAAAGTAGACGTTGTAGTCAAAGCGACGGCGGCTGGAAGGATCGATGGATTCGCGGTGGGTGTTGGCGATCCAGAGGACGGTGAGCTTGAGGCAGTCAAGGACGGCGTTGAGCTGGCCCTTGCCCTCGCCATCGCGGTCAGCGGGCACACCGAGCATGCGAGCAAGAAATTCGCCCATGCCGGCGTTGGAGAGCATCTTGTCGCATTCGTCAACGCAGACGATGACCTTTTCAGGGTCGAGGCGAAGATTGGCGACCTCGAGTCCGGCGAAGCGGAAGCCTGGCCCGGAGGAGCGCCCGCCCCGGTCGGGTGAGCCGGCCTGGTTGATGAAATAGAGTTCCTTGCCGAGTTTGGCAGCGAGGCTTTGGGCAAAGGCGGTTTTGCCGGTTCCGGCCAGGCCGTAGAGGAGGATGTTCTGGCCTTGCCCGGGCTGGCGGGCGTTGATCAGGTCGGTGAGGATGGCGCCTTCCTCTTCGGCGAGCTTGCCGTGCATTTCCCAGGGGAGGGTTTCGCCGGTGTAGCGGGTGTAGAAGCGGTCGCAGAGCGGGGTGTCGCTGAGGCCGTTGAGAAAGTCCTTGAAGTCATCGTCGAGGTCCAGGCCGTTTCTCTCAAGCAGTCCAAAGCGGCGCAGGTTTCCCCGAGCCTTGAGCATGCCGGAGAGTTGCGACTCGGAGATGCCGAGAGCCGTGGCCACGTTCGACAGCTGGTTGAGTTCATTGCTGTAGTGACGGCCAAAGACATCGCCGAGGTCCCAGAAGCCGCTTTCTGTCAGGAACAGGAACAGGACGGCCTGGCATTCCAGGTCAGTCAAACCGAACAGCTCCTGCATTTCCTGGAACCGCTTGTGCAGGGGCGAGGTGTCGCCAGAGGCGGCCAGGTGATCTTGCAGTTCGACGCGGCGCCGATCAAGCAGCGGGTGCAGCCGGTTGATCATTTTGCGCCGATAGAGCGGGTTTTTATAGAGGTAGTCGAAGATTTCGTCAGCCGAGTCGCCGTCGTCCAGCTCTGGCGGCTGTTTGCGGAACCGTTCTGATTCGGCCAGGCTGCTCCGCCTAGCGGGGCTGAGCAGCGAATTGTAGAGGTCGGTGACTTCATCGTGGCGCAGCACCTGGGCGGGGAAGCGCCACCAGTCGCGGTCGTTGATTTCATTCCGGAGGCGGCCCAGGAGGTTGCAGTACATGCCGATGGCCTGGATTTTGCACCACAGGTCGCCGGAGAAGATGCGGTCGTTGTCCTGGGCCTCGAGCAGGGCGGATTCAGTCTGGGCAGGCGTGGCCTTGGCCTTGGTCTTGGTCGTCATGGCGGAGTCCTTTCCGTGGCAGTTGCGGGGGTGGGAACAGGGCGTTCTTTGGCTTTGTACATACTATGCCATAGCACCCCGGACACCTAATGTCCGGGGTCATGGATGGATTGGTCTTTTTGTGTCAAAATGGAGGGATTCGTCGTTTTCGAAGCGGTCAATGCCCCAGAATTGACGGTCGCGGAACCCGGGTACGTCGTTGTTAAGGCCGACCATGGCAGGACGTCGGCCGATAGCGCGTGCGACCAGGTCGTAGTCGGCAAAGCAGAAGCCGCGTTTATTCCGCAGGAATGGGCAGACGCCCAGTTCGCTGACGAGAAACTTGAACAAAGGCAGCAAGTTGGGTTCCGGGGCTTTGGTCACCGCCATGACGTTGATTGGCATGGAGTGGCTTTCACGGGTGCGGCGCTTGTATCTGTGCGCAGCAGTCGGGGTGGTGAGCCAGAGGAGATTGCAGCCATCCTCGGTGACAACTGTCCTGGCAAAACCCGGCCTCTGGCTTTCCAGGACGGTCAGGATTTGGATGATCGGCTGCAGGTCCTGCACGCGCAGAAGCAGGAGCTTGGCGACATCCTGGCGGCTGAAGCCGAGTTCGGCCTCGGAGTATTTTTGCAGCCAGTCGCAGACCAGCTGCGGGCAGAGGTGGTCGATGAGCGCCGAGGCAAACACGTCAGCCCGAGAATGGCGGGAAAGCGACGTGGCAATTTCCGCTTGATAGACCGCATCGTCTTCCAAGGCTTTCTTTAGCAGCGGTTCCAGGGTCACTTTTTTGTCCCACCTGCCTTTGAACTGGTCAGTTTCCCGGTAGTTACGGTAGGCATAGTCCATATAGGAAACGCAGCGGTGTTTTGGCAGGCGCGACGAGTTCCTGCTGTACGGTTCGGCGAGCATGCGGATGGGCGCGGCGATGGCGGCGATGGCGTCCTGCATTGCTAGGAGACGGCACATGGGCGCGGTGCCCCAGGCGCACTGATTGCCCAAGTCGATCAGAGCCAGCCATGAGTCCTCGTCGCCCCAGCAAGCCAGCTTGAGCAGTTCCCGGTCAGCGCTATCCGGGCGTGGCTCGGATGGAGAGTAGAGCCTGAACATAGTCATGACGGCCAGTGGCAGGGCGATTTCCATGACCAGGGATTTGGCAAAGGCATTCCAGGGGAAGCTGGGGTTCTTCTCCCACTGGCTCTGTTCGTAGAGCTGCTGTCGTTCGTCGTCGCCAAGGCGTTCCAGGTGGAAGAGGTCATGCAGTGGGTGGTTGTGATCCTGCCAGGCGGGCGGGGTCGTGGTAGTTTTACCGCCGCGCCACCATAGCTGGCGACTGCCCGCACCGTTGGCGACCAGCATGAGAAAACGCTTGCGGGTGCGCAAAGGCTCAAGCGCAGAACGCAAAGTGGCTGAAATTTCACTGGTTGACATGGCGTGTTCTCCAAAAGGTGATGGTTGAACCAAATCCAAGGCGAATCTTGTCATATCCTTACGATACCACCGCGCCCCGGACGCCTATTGTCCGGGGCAGGCGAAGGACGAATATCTTAGGCGACCGTATCCTCGCTCCACAGTCCACTAAAGTCCATTGTCCATTAATTACACCAGATAATTTGCAAACCGCCTGGTGTCCGCTTGCGTTTTCGGGGTCAAAATGCTATTGTTGTGATAATCACGGCTACGGTCGTCAAGCTCATTTTTGCCTGTGTTTTTTTAGTGTTGCGGGTTCCGTCCGCCTGCAAGTAGGGAGTGATTGGCATGCCTGCGAACAAGAATAAATTATTGCGTATGGGCGTCATCATTGAGATGATGCGCAAGAATTCCTTTCCCAACTTCACCCGTTTTACCGCCGAGATGAGACGCCGGGACCCTGCTGGTGCGTATAAATTGAGCGAGCGTACCTTCCGGCGCGACATCAACGACTTGAAGGTGGAATATGACGCGCCCATTGAGTATGACGACAGCGAGCGCGGCTTTTTTCTCACTAACCCCGATTGGGTTAACGAGAAGCTGATGGTCGAGCCGTTCGAGATGAAAGGCGTGCTGCTTGGGCAGAAGGTCGCCGAGGCGTTGATGCCGGAACCGCTGCGCTCTTCCATCAACGATGCAGTGCGGTCGCTCCTGACGCACAACAGCGCCGGGTTCGCCGACCGGGCGGAATTGGACATGATGCAGATCATCAACCCAATGCAGCTGCCCCTGTCGCCGGAGGTCTTCCGCACCGTCTTCAAGGCTTGGGAGCAGCGCCAGAAGCTGCAGTTGACCTACTGCTCCGTCAAGGGGCCGCCAAAGGAAATGGTCTTTGAGCCGCATGTGCTGGCCTGGCAGTGGGGAGTATGGTATCTCAAAGGAATGCTTTGCGGAACTCCAAAACATGAGTATCGCACGCCCTATAGCACGATTCTTGCCGTGCATCGCATCCAGCAGGCCGAGCAGCTGTGCAGTTCCTTTGAAAGTGACCGACAGCTGCTGGACACGGTCAAGAAGGGGAAGCTGTTTGAATTTTCGCGTTACCCGGAAGTCCGCCTGCAATTTTTGCCGAAAGTGGCGGTGCAGGTGCGGGAGCGCTTTTCAAGCCAGCCCTCCTGCATCCAGGAGTCACCGGATGGCTCGCTGGTGGTGACTGTCCAAGACCTGGCAGAGTACGAAGCGGTTGACTTGGTGCTATGGGTCCGGGGCGACGTGAAGGTACTGTCGCCGGAGCCGCTGCGCCAGGAGATTCTGCGCCTGGCGGAGACGATGCGGCAAAACCAGCAGTAGTCGCTTTGGCTAGGCACATCACGCCGTCCTGGCGCGTTTCCGGGCGGCTGGGCACCAGTATTGTGTGTCGTCGAAGCCCGGCGCATCTTGCTGGATGCGGGTGATTTGCCAGCGCCGGCAGAGCATCCGCCCAAAGTCGTCAAGGTCTCGGAAGGAGAATCCGTAGTGGTTGGGCTGGTCAGGGGAGAGCCCGAGTTCAAACAGGCGTTGCAGCAGTTTGCGGTTGCTGGTGTTGCGTCCGTTCGGGTCGCCGTGTTTGCTGGCCAGGCGTTCCCAGGCCTGGTCAGCGCCGCCAGGGGCGGAAGACGGATCGCGGCGGGTGCCATCGGCAGCGTAAGGCGTGGCAAAGCGGCTGCGCAGCTGCCAGCAGACGGCGGTGTACCACAGCAGGTTATTGCCGTGGCGATCCCGAAACGAGGCGCACAATCCCGGGCTTAGCTTTTCCAAGGTGTTGATGATCTTGATGGCGCCGTCGCCATGATAATTGGCAGCGACAAAAAGCATGATGTCGCGCAGGGACATGCCAAGCTGCTCCGGCGAGTATTCTTCCAGCCAAGGGCAGACGATGTCAGGCCGATATTTGACCAAGGCAAAGGAAAACCAGTCTGGCAGCTCGGCTGAGGACATGTCAATGGCCACGTTGGTTCGGTAAAGCTGCTTTTTGAAGAGCGACTCCAAGCCAAAGTCAGGCAGCATTTCCCAGCGTTTTTTTTGTTCCGGCGGGAATTCGACGTGTTCGAGGCGTTCAAACGCCTGCACTGGCAGTGAGGTGCCGTTGTGGCCGGGGGCACGGCAGCGGGTCAGGAAATAAAACCAGGATGCGACTTTGACCTTGGGCGGCAGGTGCTGCGAGTCGGAAGCGAGGATGGCCTGGTGCAGTTGCTTGAGCTTCCACTGGGCAGCCTTGGCGAGCCGGAGAAATTCAAGCCAGAAAGCGTCGTCGCCGACTGTCGCCATGACGTCTTTCTTGTGTGGACTGCGGGCCTGGAGCGTCCAAAACAGCCCCAGGAGGAGCTGCCGCATGTCAGCCCTCTGGAAGACTTCCTCCGCGCTGAGGATGACGTAGGGGGTCTTGGCGAAAAAGCTTTTTGGCTTTCTGGTGTATACTTTCCACCCCTGGCTGGTGTAGCTTCCCATGCCTATGTAGTAGCAAAGCGTCGGATTGGTCATGTACTTGAACATGAAGTCGCGGTCCTGGCGCAAGTTTTCCAGTTCAGCGTTCAGTTGAGTGGCATAGTCGGTCACGATGATGTCTCCTTTTGGGTAAGAGTGGAGTGGGATGCTACAGTTGGATGGTCTTTCCCCAGCTGGCGGGCGCAATGCCGTTTTTGCAGAGCATCCAGAGCACGGGATACGGCGGCGGGTTTGCCGGAGCGGAGCCATAGCCGTCCGTGAAAAAAATCAACAGGGAATGCTCCACTTCCGGGTGGTTCTCCAAGTATTTGAAAACAGGTCGGAAGTCCGTGCCGCCAAAGCCTTTGACCTTCCATTGGCGATCCGCTGGGGCCGGCTCGAAATTGCTGTAATGCTCGACCGCCTGGATGGCAGCGTCGCATTGGATGAGGGTCAGCTCATAGTCGCCAAAACTGGCGAGCAGGGAGTTGATCTCGGTAAAAAACACCGGCAGGTCACGCGACGTGCTGCCAGAAGTGTCAACGGCGACGACGACCTTGATCTTTTCACCGCGCAACGACGGCAGGTACAGCCCTTGGGCGACATGCCGACGCGACGGTGGCAGCCAGCGTCGCTTGCAGGCATAGCAGGAGGTCACAAATTGCGCCAGCAACTCCTGCCAGCGCAATTTGGGGTCGAGGAACTCGGCAAGCAGTTTGTCCAGGCCAGCAGGCAAGGTTCCGCGCATCCGCTCAATCTGGCGGGCGGCGGAGACTACGCGGGTCCTGGTTCGTTCCACAATGTCCGTGACAAAAAACGGTGCATAGTCGGGGTCGAGGACGAGGGCGCCGTCGCCCGGTTCGCTGGCAGTCGAGTTGCTTGGCGCCTCGCCCGGCTGTTTGTCAGTGGCGTCATCCGGTGACTTGCCGTCCTCCTGGCCTGGCTGGCTTTCCTGGTTTTGCCGACGTTGCTTGCCCTTAGCACCGTCGACGCCTGAGGGTTTCTGTTCCGATTCCGCAAACATGTCACCCGGCTCCAGGTGGACATCGCCGAATTTTTCCCTGCTGGAGGCCGCCAGTTTCCCCAGCTGGTCGTAGATTTCCTCGGCGTTGAGCTTCGCCCAAGTGTCCAGATATGGCAGCGGACTGGGGTTTTTCAGGTGCTCACGCTCCAGGGTGAACTGAATTTCGAGGTCGGTAGCGATGTTCCATTTTTCCGGGTCTCGGCCGAGTCGGCGGGAAAAATGCAGGAAGACGCAGTGCCAGACTTCGTGAGCGAGCAGGAAAAGCCGCTCGTCAGCATCGAGTCGGGAATAATAGTCGCAATTCAGGAAGATGTTGCTTCCGTCGGTGGCGGCAGTTTCCAGGCGATAGTCGCAAACCGGGATGAGGTCCATGCGCATGATCAAGGAACCGACAAAGGGCTGGCGCAGCAGGAGCTGGCCGCGGTCGGCCTCAGCCTGTTGCCAAATCCGTTGTTTGAGGTCCTGTTCGGCCTGGTTGGGTGGTCTGATCATCATGATTTGCACCTCCAGAGGTTGTTATCGATCCGTGTCGGCCTCGTCTTCGGCCGCAACTGCCTGGCCGTCGCTGAGTCGCTGTTTAAGGGCGACGCCATGCAAGGCAGCCCAATCCTGATACTGCGGATGCGAGAAGAGTTTTTCGGCTTTGGCCTCGCTGTCGCCCATGGCGTCAATCATGGCCATGGCGGCAAAGCTGCTGGGCAGCTCCAAGGAGAGCCGGAAGAAGCCGTCCAGGAGCGTTTTTTCCCGGCGCTCGTCCTGTCCGCGCCAGAGATGGTAGACCATGGCGGAACAGAACGCATAGATGCGGTCGGCCTTTTTGGGGATGCTGACTTTGGACTTGGGCGAGAGCATGGCCTGGAGTACGTCTTCCAGGCTGTCGCTCACGTCCAGGAAGGCCATGAATTCGACACCGGCGCGGTCGCCGATCAGCCCATAGACGATGCTGCGCAGCATCCGCGGGTTTTCCTTGCCGACGAGCTTGAGCATGGAGCTGACACGCTCCCAGGAGCGCGGTGACGGCCAGCCGCGCTCAAGATTCTCGTCCTTCTGCACGAACAGCAGCTCAGGGCGGGCGCGCAAAAAGCCGATGACAGTGGGATGCACGTCATGCCCCAGGGCCCATTGTATCCAGCATTCGACGTCGCTCTGGAGTTCGACGTGGAGAAAGCGGTTGGCCAGGGCGCTGGACATGGTGGTGGCAACGGCGCGGTCTTCGGTACGGTTGCCAGCGGCGCAGATATACCAGCCCTCCGGCACGGTGTAGAGATCGCCAAGGCGGCGGTCGAGAATGAGTTCGTAGGCAGCGACTTGCAGGGAACGGTCGGCGGCAGTCAATTCATCAAACAGAATGATGCCGCGACTGTCAGGGTCCCGAGGCCACTCGGAGGAAACCAGCCATTTGACGCCGTCCTTGTCCGGCACAGGCAAGCCGCGGATGTCCACCGGCTCGCGCTGCGCCAGGCGGATGTCGATGAAGCCGACGCCGTACTCGCGGGCGAGGTCGCGGATAATGCTGGACTTGCCCAGGCCAGGCGCACCCCAGACCATCAGCGGCGGCAGCAACGCCGCCGAACACTTCTTCTCCCACAGCGAAGTCACCTGCAAGCGCAGCAGACTTGCGAGGTCGCGCGTGGTGACGAGGTTATGGTTGTCGATCTTGGTGACCGGACTCGCGGAGGTCGTCCGCGACTGCGCCGCAGTTCCCTTTTTTGTCGTCGTGCTTTGAATCTGAGTCATGACAGCGTCCTTTCTCCTGGAAGGGGGTGAATGAAGCGAACAAGGCATGGTTTGGACATCGCTACTACTGTAGGCCCGGACCCCGGACACCTATTGTCCGGGGCCGACGGCAAAGTGGAGTTTTCGTGGGTAAAGCGTAATGGGTCAATGATTGAGCTTCGAAGGCGGCATAGAAAACTGTCCCGTTGCCCCATGACGAAAAATGAGGGCATATTTTCACGCCAGGCGTTGACGACACACCGCATGGCATTAGAGTACTCAAAATCCTTCCTCCATCTCCATCTGGACGATTACTGCTGAATCCCATCCCCCAGGCAGCCCATAACAATCACCAGGCCATCAAAGCAGGAGATTACCATGACGAAGCAAGCAATGGGCAACGACTACAAGGACGAGCAAGAAAAGATCAAAGGGCACCGCAAGGCAGCAGAACAAGGAGACGCGGCCGCTCAGTTTTATTTAGGCTTGTGCTACGAAGATGGCAAAGGCGTTGCCAAGGACGAGCAAGAAGCAGTAAAGTGGTACCGCAAGGCAGCAGAACAGGGAGACGCCGAAGCGCAACTTAGTTTGGGCACGTGCTACGGCACGGGCACAGGCGTTGCCCAGGACATGCAGGAAGCGATAAAATGGTTCCGCAAGGCAGCAGAACAGGGAGACGCTGACGCACAGCATAATTTGGGCGTGTGCTACCTGCATGGCAGAGGCATTGCCAAGGATATCCAAGAAGGGGTCAATTGGTACCGCAAGGCAGCGGAACAGGGACTCGCTGACGCACAGTATGCCTTGGGCGTGTACTACCTCAATGGCGTAGGCGCCGCCCTGGGCATGCAGGAAGCGGCCAGATGGTTCCGCAAGGCAGCGAAACAGGGAGATGCCAACGCTATCAAAGCATTAAGCGTCCTGGACCAGACCCTCTGAATAATCATTGCGCTGTAATGCGTCAGTCATTGATACTCGGAGTTCCGGTGAGCTTCAGAGCCAGGCACCCAGGCTAAGGCACTTTAGTGGACAGTGGACAATGGACGCAAGTGGACTTTAATGGACATCAGTAGACGATGGACTGTGGACTGAAGTGGACATGAGTGGACAGAGGAGCTTTCGACACGTGTCCTCCACAGGCCTTCAGCCGGCAAAAATGTATCATGCTTACAGTCATGCCCCTTTGCGCCGTAGGCGCTTAACCATGCTTAACCCCAGGCTTTAGCCTGGGGATAGGTGCGCCCGGAAAGTGGTGCCCAGTAGGGGCACTACCAGGCGTCTAGCAAACAGAACCACTGCGCCAAATCTCTACTTTCTGTCACAAGTTCTCGCACATTGCCAAAGCACTACTGCCTCTCAAAAAAGTCTCCTAGGGGATACAACCCTACGGCTTTTGCAGTTGCATCCCCTCCCTGACTGGCTATCATGCCAAGGGCACTGGCTGGCCATTGATCAATACCGTGACAATGCCGCTGTCCAATGTGAAAATTGATTCTTTGGAAATGATAATGTCGGCATCTTTTCCGGCTTCGATGGATCCTACTCGATCCTCAACGCCGATATGCCGGGCTGGATTGATCGTTATGCTCTGCAAAGCGGCAAAAGGTTCCATGCCTGCCTTGATGGCCAGCCCCGCCATGAGCGCCAGAGTGTCCTGAGGCACGACCGACGAATCGGTGATGATCGAAACCTTACAGCCGGCTTTGGCCAGGATACCGGGCGTGGCAAAAGTCCTGTTCCGCACTTCCGGCTTGCTGACCGACATCCAGCTCGGACCAACGGCCAGCGGGTAGCCTTCCTTAGCCAATTCATCAGCAATCAAATGCCCGTCAGTGCAATGCTCAAGGGTCATCCTGACATTGAATTCCTTGGCAATGCGAATTGCAGTGAACATGTCATCGGCCCGATGAGCATGCGCTTTCAGGGGGATTTCACCCAGCAACACTGGAATCAGCGCTTCAAGCTTCATGTCGTATGCAGGCATCTTGCTGGCATCCTTGCCTGCTGCATTCTTACGAGCCAGATAGTCCTGCGCCTTGGCCAGGCATTCACGCAGCTTTGCCGCCGTCGTCATCCGGGAAGTGATGCACTTGTCGCGGTAGCTGAACTTCGGGTTCTCTCCGAAAGCGCATTTCATGCCGATTCGACGACGTACAACCATGTTGTCAATTCTCAACCCGATAGTTTTTATGGCCGCAAAGGTGCCACCAAGGACATTGGAGCTGCCTGGACCGGTGGCCACGCAAGTCACGCCAGCCTGTGCAGCAACCAAAAAGTACGGATTTTGCGGATCGATGCCATCGATAGCTTCAAGCTGTGGGGTGACTGCGTCGGTATACTCATTGTAATCACCGAGATCACGTGTCCCAAATGGAGACATCCCAATATGACAATGAGCCTCCACCAGGCCCGGCCAGACTTGCAGCCCACTGGCATCAATGACGGACGCACCGGAAGGCGCACTCAGCTTTTTGCCTATGCCGGATATCTTGCCATTGCTTATCAAGATATCCTTCACTGTCGCCTTGGGATTGATGGCATCATGAACCGTGCCATTGCGAATGATGACTGTGTCGTTCATAAGACTCCTTTCGAGTGTAAAAATGCGAAAAAAGGCTATCTGGCCGATTTTGCGATACGTTAACATCAGCCCTTAACGTGGTAGCTTTCAGGATGATAACCTGCTTGCTTTACCATACTCAAGGAATCAAAGGTTACAAACATATCGTTGCTGAATACCAGGACGGCATCAGCCACCTAAGGTGGCTGGCAACCATGACCTATTTTCAACCACTGAATACGCAGAAGGCACGCAAATTCTTGTTTGGCAATCGACCACCCTTTGACGCCCGCAGTCCCGGCAAGCTGCAGAGCAGGGCATTCCGAGCAAAGCGCCTTAGTGGACAGACGGCAACGCCTTCTTGAGCGTAGCTTTACCTCCAAATGCAAAAGTAGGGTTAGGAGGCAGGCGAAGGCGGTTGCGTTTTCCGGCATTGCGGGCGACTTGCCGGTTCGTGTTCAGGTGCGCGGCGGGGTCTGTGAGTCCAAATCAAGCGTCCGGCGACTGGGGCGGCTTCCGTTCAGCATGGCAAAAAGCGGCGATGCAAAGCGCTGGAGCGCACCGTAAACAAGGTAACAAAGGAACGTGGTCAACACAATATTGAGCAAAAAGAGCCAGGTAGGTGAAACCCGATTCCCGGCTAAATGAATGAAAATCCGGGTCAGCGTGGTTGCCACTGGGGCGTGGAGACAGAAGACGAAGAATGTTCCGTCGCCGAGACGGGTCAGCCAGGAGAGGATGAAACGTCCAGCCTTCAGTAGCCATCCGCCCGCTGCAAAGAAAAAGAGCGCCGAAAAAAAGCAGAACATCGTCCACCGCAGACTGTTGCCGTCAATGGTGACAAATTGGCATTTCGGCGCCAGCGTCATCAGCCATGGCAAAGCCGCAGCCAGTCCCAGCCAGAGCAGGCCGCCTTGATCGACCCAGCCGAGATCAGGCTTGCGCAGTCCGAGCAACATTCCGAGAAAAAAATAACTTAGGCCAGAGAACGGAGGAACGAGATCAAGCGCCAGCGCGATCAGCAGCGTCGCCCACACCGGGAGTTTGCGGAGCGGGGCAACCAGAAACGGCGCCAGTATGCAGAACAGCATCAGGTTGCGGACAAACCACAGCGGCACATTGATCGGCAGTTCGCCGTTGAGACCGTAGGTTCGGAGCAGCACATCCCACAATTCATACTTCGGAAATTTGGCTGCTGGCAGCAGCGGAGAATGACGGAAAAGCAGCGGCAGCACCAGGTGAGGCACCGCCATGATGGAGTTCCAGAGCAAATAAGGCACCAGCAGCGAAAAAAAACGCTTCCGATAAAAGATACGACATGACAGCGACTCCATATCACCCAGCTTGAAGGTGACGAATACGCCGGAGATGAGAAAGTAAAAAGGCACGGCGCTATGCGAGAAAAGCCGCCAGAAGACGCTGTTGAAAAAAGAATTCGGTTCCAGTTCCGGCAATTGCGTCCCATGAGAGGCGTGGATGGCTATGATCAGCAGCAGGAGCGGAAACCGCAGCACGGTGATGCGACGGGGAAATTCTTGGGAAAATGAAAGTTGGTTATCGGGCAAACTCATGGACTCAACCGTCCTGCATGTATGCGGACTACTCTAAATCGACCGGCAGGGAAATCCTTGACGATAACATAAACCATGAAGTGAATACGGACATCCGTATTCAAGCAACATTTCTGCACCTTTCAGGTTTTGCGGTAATCGCTCAGTTAAAGATTAACCGCCAAGACGCCAAGGACGCCAAGATTTTTTGAGTATGCTGCGCAGCGGCAGAAACGCTACAAGCGCGAAAATTATGGCAGCCTAAGGGCTCTACTACGTACGGCACCCACCGTCCACCATGTCCACCATGTTCACATCCATTTGCGCCTCAGGTGCTTAAACATGCTTAACCCCAGGCTTCAGCCTGGGGATGGGCGCGCCCCGAAAGTGGTGCCTTGTAAAGGCACTACAGAAGACTGACGCATTACCGTTTGGTGTCTTGCCAGCGTTCCTTGCTGAACCTACTGTCCAGACGCAGGATGATTGTATAGCTTCAGTCGAAACAGGCTCAAAAGCGGCTTTAAGATTAGGAGACTTTCTGGATCGCAATTATGTTAAGAAACCGAACCTGAGGTGGTCATACGAACAAGCGTCGCGGATTCATCGTCGCAGAGAAGTACGGTATCCCTACCTGTCCCAAGACACCAGTGCCCTTACGCCAAAGGCATTTTCTACGGCGTCGCAACCAAGGAACAGTGCCACTGGGGTTCACACGCTCGCAAAGATTGGTAAGCCGATACGTATACTCTTCAACCAAATCCCCTGTAGTCGTGGAGGTAGTGCTTTGTCAAAACACCTAATGCAGCCTTGTCTTTTTCTGATTTTCTCCCTGTGCATATCCCTTGCTCAAGCTAATCTGGTGCCCAATGGCGACTTTAGCCAGATTGATGGGGACAGCGCAGTTGGCTGGCTTCCGCAGCGTCGTTGGGAAGGCACCAGCCATTACAGTGCCATTCCCGGCGAGTTGACCATTTCGCGCCCTGACGCCGACCAGGGAGCTGGTGCCTTCCGCTACCCCAAGTTGTCAGTGACAGGCGGCCAGAGCTACGACTTTTCCTGTCAGATGAAGGCAGACTTGGATAATCCGGACAGCTATGCGGAATTCACCGTGAGCTGGTACGACCAGGCCGACAACCGCCTTGACCATAACTGCATCAGATGCCTGAAGACCAGCCAGGATTGGACCGAACTGCGGAAAGTACTAGTCGCCCCAAAAGATGCCGTGGCAATGGATTTGTTCCTGGTGATGGGGCGGAAAGGCAGGGCGGCATTCCGTAACGTGGCGGTCACACTGGCGGAAACCGAAAAAACGACCGCCAACCTGTTGCCAAACCCTGATTTTTCCAAGCTGATAAAAAATTATCCCGAGAGTTGGGAGCCGGCATGGCGCTGGGCAGGAAAATCAGAATACCGGACGGAAAACGGCTGCGCCATTATCGAGCGAAAAGAAAACGACAATGGTGCGGGGGCATACATCTCCGATCCAATTCCACTTCGCGATTGCGAATTTGTAATTGCCGGCGCGGAACTTATGACAGAACAGATGGGCGGGGAATGCTGGATCGCCCTGAATTTCCGCGATGCCAAGGACGCTGCTTGCCTGTCAGCAAACGTTCTGAGAATTAAGGAAGACACCGCTTGGCAAACCATTCGCAAAACGGTAGAAGTTCCCAAGGAAGCAGTAGCGGTACGGATGCACCTGGTGCTGGCAAATCGCGGCAAGGCAACCTTTCGAAAACCTTTCCTCAGCGATAAGCTCCAAGATGTGGACGATTTTGCCGACACTGGCTCAATGATTCTGAACGGCAGCTTCGAGGATGTTGACCTAAATCCAGAATTCCTGGACTGCTTCACGCTGGTGAAAGGCAAGGCAGTACGCTCCAGCCAAGCCTTCCATGGCTTCCACAGCCTGGAATTGGCCCCGGGAGCGGAAATAATCTATGCCTATCCTGGCGTTGTCCCCCTGGCAGTGAAGGCAGAGGACAAACTCCACTTCTCACTCGCCGCAGCAGGCGAAGGCGAAGCCACTGCTACCCTGGAATTCCTTGACGACAAGGGAACTTTCTGCAACAGGAATGCCCTGACCAATCGTCCGGCAGGTTATACTTTCGTGAACAGGACTCAGATGGTCACTGTGCCGCCCCAAGCTACTGGCGCCTGCCTGCGTCTTCGCAATTCCAGTGACAAGCCGGTTTGCGTTGACGCCCTGCACCTGGGGAAGCTGCCTTTTGCGCCGGACGAAGTACTCGCAATTCCTCGGGAAATCGATGTGCCAGCGGCAAAATGCGAAAACTTCAGCACCACCACAGTAGCTGATTACAATGGCGCACCCAGCATATTCATTGATGGGAAACCAATGACCGGAGCCATCTTCACCCTCAGCAATCTGCGACGGAACACCCGCAAGCCTTGGGTCACTTACATCAGAAAAATGCTCGACCACGGGAAATTTCCTGTAGTCAATATCGAGTGCCTCCTGACTCCAGAAAACTCCAGTGAAAAATACACTCTCGCCACCGCATTAGACGATTTGGACGTGCAAATCCGCACAACCCTGGCAGAAATTCCCGATGCGCGCTTCATTATCTGGGCATTTATGGAACCCAGCCTTGCCTTTGCCGGCCAACATCCAGAAGGCGTCGTGCAACTGGAAGACCCGACTTTACGTTGGGAGGAAAGCGTGCCCCCCTACAGCTACGGCTCCGAAGCCTGGGGACGCCAGTGCAACCGCCGCCTCCAGGAGCTGATAACGGAATTAAGTCAAAAGGAATACGCACGAAGCATCATCGGCTTTTCTCCCGGAATGGGCAGCTACGGTGAAAACAACCAGCGGCACGCGCGCACCGTCGGGGCACACGCGCCACAGGATTTCAGTCCCGCCATGACCAATTTCTTCCGCAAGTGGCTGTTGCAAGAATACGGCGGCGATGTGGCAAAATTCGCTGCCGCGTGGAACCGCCCTGCCCCATTCAATTTTAGTCAAGCGCAAGTGCCAACCTTGTTGCAGCGTGTCCCTAAAAAGCGGGGAGCATTCTACGATACGGATTTGCAGCGGCAAAGCCTGGACTACATCCGCTGTGATTCCCAAGTCATTCTGCACCGCGTACTTAAACTGTGCCAGACAGTGAAGGAGCAATCAGAAAACAAGCTCTTCACCTTCGCGCAATTCGGCTATTTCACGGAATCGTATTTACACAAGGAACTACAACTTGCTCTAAAGAATCCCTATTTGGACGGGATGGGACCAGCTCCGCCATACATCAATCGAGGTCCGGGAGACGATATTATGGACCACGGGCCAGCGGAATCCATTCGCCAAAACGGCAAAGTCTGGCTCTTCCAAGCAGATGTGCGTTCCCACCTCGCCGATGCTCACAACTGGCGCTATGGCAGAACCCACAACGAAGAAGAATCATTGGCCGTGTACCTGCGGGACTTAGGGCACTATATGACTACGGGCACCACGCCATACTATCTGAATTTCGAACGTTGGTTCGATACGCCCCGACTGCTGGACTTGGCTTCCAGATTCAACGAATACCTGACTTTAGCAAGTTCATATCCCCGACATTCCGCCGCGGAAATCGCCGTGGTTGCTGACCCGATGAGCCTAGGCGTGGGAATGGAGTTCAGCTACGTCCGCCGCATCATGCCACCGATGCAGAGTTCACTGGGATACAACCGAACCTTGGAATGGCATCACCTCGCTGCACCATACGATTTCTTGTTGCTGGACGATTTGCTGGAAGCAAGGGACCTGAATCGCTACAAAGTGATCATCTTCGCAGCCAACTATGCCATCTCAACCAAACAACGCCAGCTGGTGGAGCAGCTATTGAAACAAAACCAGCGTACCTTGGTCTGGCTGTACGCTCCAGGAATCTACAGCCATCAGGATGGAAAATTCCAATATGGCGCCCAGCCTGCCGCCATCAGCGGCTTCCAGCTGGAAATGAGCGATAAAATACACGATTTAGCCATCAAGCTCCACGATGGCAGCGAGGCGGGATTCTTCTCCAGGGAAATCTATGGCGGCATTACTATGCCCGACAAGCCATTCATCCTGCGACGGGAAACATTCCGCCCTCGCCTAAGCGTCATGCCTGAACCAGGCGTGGAGATTTTCGGGCACTACCTGGAGGATGGGAAGCCCGCCGCTGCCAAGCGCGTGCAAAAGACACACACTGACATTTTCTGGGGTTCCACTGCCCTCAACAAGGAAGTGCTTACTGATATTCTCAGGAAAGCTGGCGTGCATTTGTACAGCGACAAACCTGCAGTTGTCTATGCCAACCGCAATTTCCTCTCCCTGCATACTCCCACTGCCGGCACACGAACCTTGACATTGCCCAGCAAGGCGGAAATCATCTACGATTTGTACAACGAGAAAATTTTGGCTGAGAACACCGATTGCCTGGAATTGGAGATGCCTGTCAACAGTACCTGCCTGGTATATTTTGGCGACAAGACGAGTTTTCTGGAACGTCAAGCCAAAGTGCGTCAGGATTTGGCAGACCGCAATGGCGCACTCCAGGCAGCCAAGCCTCAATTTGCTTACGCCCCTGCCCCTCCGCCCATGCGCGGCAAAGTGGCGAAAACCGATGTTGAACATAGTCCAGACCATAGCGGCTTCATCCGGCATTGGCGTTTCTTGGGGCCTTTCCCAAATACTGAGAAAGAGCCCCGAGGCTGGGACGTCGACCACTTCCAGGGTGAAACCGCCAGCACCCAAGACTTTGCCAAAACCTACTCCGCAGTCTTTGACACCGCTGGCGCCAACCGGGAAAGGGAAGCCATCGCCTGGTTCAATGGCGAAAAAAAGAAGGAAACCCTACAGATGAAGTGGACTCCGGTGGAATTCTCCACTGGCACAGTGCGAGCATTGTATGAAGAAATAGAACTGCCCTTCTCTGATTGCATCACCTACTATCTGGCCTGTTATGTCAGTTCAGACACCACCAGAGAGGCATTGCTTACCGTGGGCAGCGACGACGGTGAAAAATGCTGGTTCAATGGCAAGCAGGTTACCAGCTTCTTTGCTTCTTCCCGGAGAATGCTCCCTGACAGCGAAAAGGCTTTAGTAACCCTGGCCTCAGGCAGAAATCTTATCCTCCTGAAAGTCACTCAAGGTGGTGGCGGTGTAGGACACGCCGTGCGTTTCCTAGACCCCAAAACACAAAAACCAATCCGCAATCTCCGCATAACCTTAGAATAGCTGAGGATGGGCTACCCGTCCATAACCTGTTTTTTTAACCACGGATGGACACGAGAGGACATGGATTTTACGATTAGGGCTGCTGCTTGGGTGGATGAGATTGCATGCGAGTCGGTTTCTGGAATTCAACAAAGGAATGGAATCATGATCCAAACCGTTACCGGTCCAATTGAACCGCAGGAGTCCGGAGAAGTCCTGATCCATGAACACATCGTCTGCGTGTCACCGACGTTTTCCCGCGTCTTCGGAGAGGCATGGTTTCCGCGCGAAAAAGTCATCGAAGCCGCCGCCACCCAACTGCAACGCCTGAATGTTAAATATCACGTCGGGCTGTTCGTGGATGCCACTCCGCCGTGCCTCGGCCGGGACATCCGTCTGCTTGAAGCCATTTCGCAGCGTTCCGGAGTCCGCATCGTCGCCTCCTCCGGACTGTATTTTTATCCGGAATTCGGACTGGATCGCCTGCCGCCTGAACTTTTTGCGGACTATTTCGCCGCCGAATGTGCTGACGGGATCGAAGGCACTTCAATCCGCCCTGGCATCCTCAAGTGTGCGGCAGAGGGCAACGCTTCGCTCGCCGGGGTGGAAGTCATGGGCCGGGTACAAAAACTGACTGGCCTGCCGCTCTTCGCCCACTCCCGCGCCTCTCAGGAGACCGGCTGTGCCATGCTCGACATCTTCGAACGTTGCGGCGCGGACCTTGACCGGATTGTGATCGGTCACGCTGGGGATTCCGGAACCGCGGACTATGCGCGCAAACTGCTGCAACGCGGCTGCCTGGTCTCCATCGACCGATTGTTTCGCGGAGGTACTGAACGCAAAGCCGCGATTCTGGCGGAACTGCTCGCCGAAGGGTATGAAGACCGTCTCTTCCTTTCACACGATTTCACCTGCTATCCGATTAAGGCCTGTGAAAAGGCGCATTCTCAACAGAATCCAGCGGAACTCGACGGACTTTGCTGCATATACGACGAAGTGCTTCCCGCCTTGCGCAATCATGGCGTAACGGAAAAGCAAATTCGCAAATTGCTGCAAGACAATCCGCGGCGCCTGCTTCGTAACCACTTGCAATAGAAATTCAAATGAATGGCAAGGCGATTGCCTTCGACGACCGCTGCAACAGAAATCGGCCAGCCGCTGATGCATCCAGTTCACGGTTTATTCGATGATGCTTTCCGCCCGGCGGATATACATGTCCTGCTCAGATTTCGCCATTTCCGTGAATCGGACGTTCCAGCCGCAGACCCGAATCTGCAATCCGCTGTATTTTTCCGGATTCTTTTGAGCTTCCTTGAGTTTAGCGGCGTCAAAGATGTTGAAATGAATCGCGACCCCGTTGCCGGCGAAATAGACCCGGAGCAGCTGCCGCCACGCAGCCAGCCCATCCGCTCCTTTGACGGAACTGGGGTGCATCATCACGTCCAGCGGAAAATCGCCGGGAAAGGAAGCCGCGTCAATCGCCAAAGCAGACCGGAGCAGAGCGGTGACGCCGTTGACGTCAGCCCCCATGGCGGGCGAAGCGTTCTTGGACATTTCTTCGCCTGCAAAACGACCATCCGGCGTGGCGCCCGTTTTAGCGCCCTGATGGATGAATTGCTTGGCGCAGTGAACGGATGATTCCCAGACGCCGCCGCGACTGTTCGGACGGCCGTTGATGCGATTCCCGAGTGTCCTGGAAAGCATCTGTGCGAACCGGTCCACCTCGGGAATGCCGTTGCCATAACGCTTTCGGAAAGTGAGAATTTTGCGATGGAGCTCTTCGTATCCTTCCCAGTTCGCATTCAGGGCGGCGGCCATTTTTTCCAGGGAAATTTCCCCTTTCTTATACACGAGTTCCTCAATAACGGAAAGGGCGTCGATTGCCGACCCAAACCCCGTCGTGAGCAGGGAGGAGTTGTTGTAGTCACAGCCGTCGTCGAATGCATCCCGCCCTGTCCGCAAGCTATTCGGAATAGTGGGTGAAAAGACGTTGGCGGGATTGATGGAGGCGAGATGCGCCTCGAAGTCATTGACCACCTTGATATTGGCTTCAATTATCCAGTCAAGCTCCTGGATGTAGAGGCGATAGAACTCATCGAAGGAGTTCAGTGCATTCAACGGCGGCACCGGGACGCCGACAGGCTTTCGAGTCTGCTTATCAATGCCGTTGTTGAAGATCAGTTCAAAGGGCTTCAGCATATTCAGATGGCCGACGCCCGTCGTGTTGGCATGGACTCTTCCACGGCTGCCAAATTCATAGCAGCCCCGGATCAGGCAGGTTCGTGCATCTTCTTCCGTATAGCCGTGAGAGGTCATAATATGCCGTATTCCCTCTTCACCGACCAGCACGATGCTCTGATTTTGGTCACGAATCAGCGCGGTGACCTTGTCGATGAATTCATCCGGCGTGTTTGCGGCGATCTTAATCTGAATTTTCGGAGTCGGCAGATGCAATTTTGCCGCCTCTTCCAGAATAAAATGCGTCAGATGATTGACCTGGGTGGAACCATCCGCGCGGGTGCCGCCCAGATAGACCGGCTGCCCCCAGTAGTTGTCGATGGAGCCCCACTGCATGAAAAAGTGGTCAAACATTTCCCGCATTTGCGCATCTGTGAACGTGTCATCTTTCAGGTCCCGATCATAAAACGGGGTCAGCAACCAATCTAAATTGCCCAGGGAACGCACCTGAAGGTGGTCTATATGTTCGCTGAACATAAAATAGAGATAAATGGCCTGGAGCGCATCAAAGAAGTTCTGCGGCGGCCCGTCATGCAATCTTTGCAGGGAGGCGGCGACAAAATGACAGCGAGCGTTGTCGTGCCCTTGTGCGCGTTCGATAAATCGCTTGAGCATCCGCAGCATGGCTCCGTATGTGATCCGGATTCCCTCAAAATAGGCCTCTTTGGCGACGTCCAGGGTGCCGGCTGCGCGATGTTTTTCCCGCCATTCCATGGCATTGCGGAGCAGCCCGGGGAAGCCCAGCCGGAAGACCTCATCCCATTCCGGCACCGAATGATCAAAATCAATCCAGATATTGGAGGCTCCGGACTGATTCAGCAGTCCCCACAATTCGCCCTGCTGCAAGGGAATCCGTTTCCGGAGTTCTGCCAGCAGCGGTGACATCGGACAAGGACGGCGCTTCCAGCAGGCAAAGGCCGGGAAAAAGTCATGCGGGTCTACCTCGATCTGAAGATTTTCAGCCAGAAATTCAAACGCACGGGCTTTGACAATCGGCGCTGGAGCATCCAATTCGGCGAAACGCATGATCTCCTTAGCGGCGGTATCCTGATCGATTCCAGTGCAGGGGTCAAATTGAGGTGCCCGAAATTTCTTCCAGAGATACTCTTCATCCTGAGCGTAAGTTCCAAAAATCATTTTTCTCTTCCTATTTTACGATTGGACTTCAGAGGTTCCCCCAGGCTTACAACAAACGGGCTACGGGATGACTGTGCTTGCTTCTCCTTTAATTTAACGAATTGACAACCTTTTTCACTCCGCAGGAACGGAGAATTTCCGCAGCACGATCCAGCGTCTCAGCATCTGGCGACGGGACGTCAGGCAAGGTGTCTGGGTGCCCTACTGCCCGAAATTTGGAATGCGCCAGCGAGTGGTACGCCAGGAGCCGTATTGCAGAGATGTTTTTGAATGGCGCCAAAAATTTTCCGGCTGCTTGCAAGTCGTCCGGCGCCATATTCTGTTCCGGCGCCAGCATCATCCTGATTTCAATATTTTTCCGGGTGGCGTCAAGTTTTTTCAGATTTTCCAGAATCAATTCGTTTCCGCAGCCGGTCAGACGGCGATGTTTTTCAGCGTCAGCGCATTTGAAATCGTAAAGAAACAGATCGGTGTACGGCAGAACACGTTCAAAAGCAGACCACGGGACATTGCCGCAGGTATCGACCGCGCCATGGATGCCTTCATCCTGCATTTTTTTCAGCAGTTCGGTGCAGAATCCGCTGTGCAGCAGGGGTTCTCCGCCGGAAAGGGTGATGCCGCCGCCATTGCCGTAGAAAATCCTGTCCTCAAGCAGTTTTGCTGCCGCTTCATTCACGGTGATAGTTCGACCAAAAAGCTCCAATGCGCCAGAAGGACAAGTCTGCGTGCATTGTCCACAGGCTTTGCAGGCCTGGCGGTCAAACTCATGAACGCCATTGATGATCTTGTGGCAGAAACAGACTTTGGCACATTCGCCGCAGCAGGTGCATTTCGGATAGTGAATCGCCAATTCCGGCTGTGGGAAACGGCTTTCCGGGTTGTGGCACCAGATGCAGCGCAGCGAACAGCCTTTCAGGAATAGCGTGGTCCGAATCCCCGGGCCGTCATGCACGGCAAAACGCTTGATATCGATATAGCGGGCTTCGGTCACGTCTGCCTATCTCCTGCTTTAAGCAATTGCTTCCGCCTGGCGAATGAAAGTTTCCTGCGCTGCTGAATCCAAATCAGTGAAGCGGACATTCCAGCCGCAGACACGAACCTGGAGATTCTCATATTTTTCCGGATGAATCTGAGCATCGCGCAGGACTGCGGCGTCAAAGATATTGAACTGGATTCCGCTGCCGCCATGGGCGATGAAAGTACGAATGAGTGAAACCAAAATTTGCACCCCATCATCGCCTCGAACTGCGGAGGGATGAAGCATAATGTCCAGACAGGTGCCGCAAGGGAACTGCCGCATATCGACTTTCAGGACGGAATTCATCAATCCGGTGATTCCGTTCCGGTCCATGCCGATGACCGCGTCCATATTTTTGGACATCGGTTCGCCCGCAAGGCGGCCAGAAGGCAGCGCACCGATCATTTTTCCCCGTTCAACAACTAATTGTCCATAGAGCGACGGGAAAAAGGAGCCGCCGCGACCATTGGGGAGATTGAAAAGGAGCTGGGAGACAAAAGAAGCGATTTCGACGGCAAGCGCATCGACCTGCGTATCATTGTTCCCCCACTTGGCGTGGTTCCGCAATACTGCCGTACGCAGTTTTTCATGTCCTTCCCAGTTGTCTTTCAGAATCTGGCGCAGTTCCGGCAGGGTGCAGAGTTTCTGCTCATATACCAGAAAACGAACTGCTTCGAGTGAATCGACCGCATCGGCCAGGTAAGAACAGACACATCCAGTGGTATTGTACAACGCACCGGCATCGGAAATATCGCGGGCTTTTTCCATGCAGGAATCAAAAGTTCCGGAAAGCAGCGGCACAGGGTTGACATATTTCCACGCCAGATCGCAAAGGGTCTGCTTCTCCTGCATGAGTGTGCTGATTTTGCGGATTTGTTCCAGATAACCGGTTTTGAAGTCCTCAAATGTAGCGTAATCCTTGCCGGAATTGATCACGCTGAGCAGGGGAATAGGCAAATAAATATGGGTGGAACCGGAACAGGAGATTTCCTTGCCTGCCACAGCCGGCTCGTAACAGCCGATTGGTACGAAAGTTGCAGCGTCCTCCGGTGTCCGGCCATGCCGGATCAGCCCTGCAACGACGACATCGTAATTGAGCGAAACGATAGCGGTTCGGTCGTCGCGAATGCAGCGGGCGTACAGCTCGGCGAAATCCTGTGGCATATCCTCCCGAACCAACACGGAGAGTTTCGGATCAACCGTATTCATTTCATAATACGTTTCCATTCCCAGATAAGAAAGTTCATTAATATCAGGCCCGAAACAGAAATTCTTGCCAAACCGCTTTCCTTGATAGCGAGCGTAAAAAGCGGTCCAGAAGAATTTGAGCAGTTCTTTGGCGGATTCCCGGGTCAAACGGCCCGCAGCCAGATCGGCTCGGTAGAAGTCAATATAGAGCGAATCAAAGCGGCCCATAGTTCGGACTTCCTCGCCGGAAAACTCAATGGCGTCATGCAGGATATATGCCAACGCGAATGCTTCGTGGAGGGTTTTCGGCGCATGAGCGGCAATTTCTTCATAGACCGGATTATGGTTGATTACAGCGATCCTGCGGCAGAATTCCGCCAGCGCTTCGTAAACCACCAGCACCGCTTTATGAAATGGTGAAGTGCCTTTTGCCGCCCGCTTGATCAGACCGGGAAGCCCTAGTGTCAGCAGATTCTTCCAATCTGGCGCCACATGACTGCGGTCCACCATCCAGTTGAATCCCAAGTCCATGTCAATACCATTGCAAATGACTCCGGGCACCTTTTCCGCCGCCAGTTTATATCCTGCTTTCAAATCCTCCTGAAGCAGACCAAAAGTCTGGAATTTACCGGGGAAAGGATTGAACGGCTCCGCCACGACCGGAGCATGTCGCAGAATCAGGGCAATAAGAAACGCGCGCGAAAGAATCCGCTCTTCGTCTGGATTTTCTTTTTTATGCGTCTCCCAGGCCTGACGAAGCTGGTCTTCAGTCCGGCAGTCTTCCGTGGAATACACGGCATTTTCATACTGTTTTTCAAGTTTCGGACGCAATTCGTCGAACTTGGCATAGTTCTTCATATCAGATTCTCAAGCTCCAGGAAACGAATGATTTCTGCCGCATCCCGGTTTTGCGAATAACTAGTTAATGTGCGAAGGTTTGTGATGAATGCTTGTAAATCATCAGGCTGCCGTAGTATGGAATAGGCAACCTCCAAAGATGGCGCCGCATAGGGGAGCTGCCAGACTTCTGGCAAACCCAACCACTTCGCCAAATCTCTCTTTCTGTCACAAGTTCTCTCACATTACCTAAGGAATCATATCCCACGCGATAGTTTTTTATTACAGCCCGCGACATGCGCCACCGCCCGGAACACACTTCAACAGCCAATGCAGCATGGAAACATAGTCAGCAACCGGCAGTGAAGTCTCCTGGCGCAAACGTTCAGCAAAGGGCGGCAGATCGGTACATTCCAACAGCAGAGACCCCACACCATCGCTCTGCTGCAACTTTCTCGCCATTTGCACAAGATAATCTTCAATGACTGACAAGTCCAGCCGGTCATTGGGGTACTTGTGGAGTTTTTGCCATTCTGGACAATCATCCAGACCTTTGACGACTACGGGAATGCCTTCGGTGATGCCTGCATTGCGCAAATGCTCGGCAGTCAGGTGCTTGGCGCTGGCTGTGATGATGCCGACCTTCCGGCCTGTGGCCAATGCTAGGGCAGGCACTTGCAGGAGACTGGAAGAAAACACTGGAACCGGAATGGCAGCCGCAAGTTGCGGCTGATTAACGGCATTGAACCCACAGCTTGTCGTAATGGCGACCGCTCCCTCCTGTTCGACCAGACGTCGGCCTTCGTCAATCATGGCGGCCAAAACGTTTTTGCAAGGATTTTCCAGTATGGTATGCACATTGGCCCCTTTGATGCGGCTGAATTGCACCCTGCACAAATTCTGATACGTTTCAGGGTTAGTGCTGTTTCCCGGCAATAATTCCAGTTGCAGAAGCCCCATGGGGACTGAGCCGGCTTCCCAGCATAATACACCAACTAACGGCTTGTCAACAGTACTTTGCATTTTTACCTTCCTGATGATCTTTTTATTGTTTATCAATCACAATAAGGAAACTTCGTCATGACTGGATTCGGTAGGGAAATGTTTCATTTACCAGCCAAAGCAAATCATGACTTTACTGGCTAACATATAAATAGATATAACCTCAATATATCTAAGTGTAATTTATATCTTGACAGTACCGTTTCCTCCTTTCAAGTGACCTGACGGCAAGATACCATCGCTGCCACCTTGTTCAAGTTCAGC
>MWEG01000037.1 GCA_002070945.1 Lentisphaerae bacterium ADurb.Bin082 | reverse complement strand
TATTTTTGTCCACGGCTTGAAAAAACTCAAAAAATAGGAGAAGGCTCACGAACTAATTTTGATTCCGCATGGCTGCCGGCTTTTTCCGCTGTCTTGCCGCCACGTCGTTTGCATTTCGCCTTAGGAAAATTAAATTTTATAACTAAGTCGTCTGCGACATGGACAGTTGCGGGCGCTATTCGTCACCACCTCTTTTCCTTGTGGAGACCAATTTAGATGGATCCTTTGGCTCAAGCTTTGAACGACCGCATCACCGCCGTCAACCCCCACGTCTACGCCATGTTGTCGGACTTGGGTAAGCGGATTTATTTTCCCAGCAAAGGCATTTTGAGTCAATCGGGCGAGGCTAAGAAGCTGGCGAAGACGTACAATGCTACGATTGGCACGGCGATGGAAGGCGGCAAGGCCATGCATTTGGCTTGCCTGATGCAGCAGTTGCCTGGGCTTTCGCCAGACGATGCGTTGCTGTATGCCCCATCGCCAGGACTGCCAGCGCTGCGGGAAGCCTGGCGTGACAAGATGCTGCGTGACAATCCTGGATTGCAGGGAACGACCTTCAGCCTGCCGATAGTCACAACAGGACTGTCGCACGGCCTGTCAGTGGTCGCTGACTTGTTGATCGACGCCGATGACCTGGTGCTTATGCCAGATATGAACTGGGATAACTACCATCTCAATTTCGTGGTCCGCAAAGGGGCGGAGACCTGCCTGTTTCCATTCTTCAAGGATGGCGGCTTCGACGTCGGCGGTTTTGTCGAAGCCTTGCAAAAATACAGCGCTGGCCGGGATAAATTGGTCGTGCTGCTGAATTTCCCCAACAATCCGAGTGGATACACGGTGACGGAGTCCGAGGGCGAGGCGATTGCGGCAGCCCTGTTGGCGACGGCCGAACGCGGGGTGAACCTGGTGGTGATTATTGACGACGCCTACTATGGGCTGTTTTTCGACGATGACGTCATGCGCCAGTCACTGTTTGCCAAGCTCGCCGGCCGCCATCCGCGGCTGCTGGCGGTGAGGGCTGACGCCGCGACCAAGGAAGTTTTCGTCTGGGGATTGCGGGTTGGCTTTGTCAGCGTGGCGGTCGGCGGGGGGACGGACGACATGTACGCAGCTCTTAATGAGAAGCTGGCCGGTTTGATTCGGAGCGTGGTCAGCAATGCCTCGGCGCTGTCCCAGAAACTCGTCCTTGACGCTTTGCGTTCGCCGTCGTTCATTGCTGAACACGCCGCCAAGGTGGAGGTGATGAAGGCCAGGGCCTTGCGAGTGCGCGAAGTGCTGCGCAATCCGGTCTATGCAGAGGCGTGGACGGCCTATCCGTTCAACAGCGGCTATTTCATGTGCCTGCGCATCAACCAAGTCAACACCGAAACCCTGCGTCGGCACCTGCTGGAGAAATACGGCGTCGGCACTATCTCCATCACGCCGACGGATTTGCGGATCGCCTTCAGCTGCCTGGAGGTCGAACAGATTCAAGACCTGTTCGACATCATCTTCAAAGCCTGGAAAGACTTGGCGAAGTAATCAGCCTGCCGCAGGCGTGAATTGACTTATTTGATGACGCCGAGGGTCATAAGCACATAGCTGGTGGTCAGCTCTGGCAGGCTTTCCATCCAGCGGCCGCTCTTGTCATTAGCCCAGGAGCCGTCGTCTTTCTGGCGGGCTACGATAGCGTCGACCAGTTCCGTGCGCCAATCGTGTTTGACTCCCTTGGCGTCGGTAAGTGCCGGCAGGTCGAACAGGGACAGGGTCTTGCCAAAAGTGTGCAGGTAATAATAATATCCGGAATCGCCGACGCCGGGGTTTTCCGCCAGCGTGTAGAAGCGCTGAATCCACTCCATGGCGGATTTGACGCGCACGTCGTCCTTGCTCACCTTGGCATAGATAAGGCTCTTCAGCCCTGAGTAGGTCATGCTGCCATACGAACGCAGTGCCTGCTGGCTGGCATTTTCCTTGAGCGCCTCGGTCGGGCTGTAGATAAAGCCGCCCTTGTCGTCTGCCGGTGCGGATTGCAGCCAGGCGCTTTGATTCGTCTCAGCTAAATTCTGGCAGTGAGTAAGAAACTTCAAGGCCCTGTCCCAGGCCAGGTCGGCTTTCTTGGCTGCCTCGGGATTCTTGTTGAATGGCTCGCGGTCGAGATGGTCGGTCACATAGAGAGCCTCCAAGGCCCAGGCGGTGTTGTTGAGGTCGGCTCTAGTCTTCCGGCCATAGCCGATGCCGGCAGCGCCGCCGTCGGTCACGTCAGAAAGGGCGTCGTCGCTGAGCAGATAGTCGCGGGCATGACGGATGATGGCCTGGTCAGCCGGACGATTGAATTTTGCCAGGGCTATCAGGCAGATTGAGGTGGTGTACACGGGATAGCTGCGCTGGTCGCGTGGATCAGCCAGCGAACCATCCGGCTGCGCGGCTTTGGCGATGAAGTCAAGCGCCAAGTCGATTTTTGCCTTGACCTCGGGCTTGGCGTATTCCGGGGAGTCGGCGATGCCCATGACCGCCAACGCCGTGATGGCCGGGTGGTGCATCCAGGCGCCGTTCGGCTGCTGGCGGGACAGCAGGAAGGTCGCACCGCGCGTCTGCGCCGAGGTCAGGCGCAGACGCGAGGCGTCGCTGAGCTGAGCCGAGGATGATACGGACAAGAGAGCCGCAATGGCGGCGATAGTCAGCAAAAATCGTTTTGACATGGTTGCTTCGTCCTTTGCAGAAGGGATTACATTCCGGTCGGCGCGTCCAGGAAAACGCATTCCAGGCCGAGGTCGGCTTGGATGCGCTGCATGACCAGTTTGACGCCGACGGTTTCGGTGGCATAGTGGCCGCCGGCAATGACAGCAATGCCGCTTTCCCTGGCTTCGTGATAGAATTTGTGCTCCATTTCGCCGGTGACCAGGCAGTCGAGGCCGAGTTCCTGGCATTCGGGAATAGCGTCGGCGCCGCCCCCGGAGACGACACCGATGCGGCTGACCAGGCCTTGCTTTTCGATGGGGAACAGGCGGCAGGTGGTCGGTAACTTGCGGTTCAGTATGTTAGCCAGGGCTTCGAGGCTGGCTGGGGCTGCCAAGCCGCCGTACAGGCCGATGAGACCGCCGCCATACTGGAAGAAGGGCTGCGGGTCTTGCAGCCCCAGCATGGCTGCCAGGCCAGCGTTGTTGCCCAGCGTTGGATGTGCGTCAAACGGTAGGTGGCAGGCATACAGGGAAACGCCGTTCCGGAACAGCTCTGCCAGCCGCCAGCCAATGCAGCCCTTGAAACGGCGGACGCCGCTGCCCCAGCTGAGGCCGTGATGCACCACCAGGAGCTCGGCGCCGACTGCGGCTGCCTGCTGAAACGTCGCCTGGCACGCATCCACGGCAAAGGCCACCTTGGTCACTTCCGTCGAGGCCTCCACTTGCAGGCCGTTGTTTGAGCAATCGTCGAAATGCAGATCCGTGAAGTAGGTTTCCAGGTGTGCGCAAAAGTCGTGCAGGAGCATGGTCGTGTTCCTTTTGGAATAGTTGTTAAATGCTGGCTAGAGAATTAAGCAGATATCATGCCAGGGTCGTTGTCGTGCGGGCGTCGGTTATTTTTAGTCGACCGCGTTGCCTGGGTTTAGGGCACTGATGCACGATTCCTGGGCAGTGAGAAGGCGCGGTGGTGACGGCAAGACATGCCTTGTCAGGTTTATGCTTGCGATGCTATAAAGAAAGTGGTGAGGTAGCTAAAACATACGATAAGGACGACCATTGCTGCGAAGCAAGCAAGAAAAGAACTTATCCTTTTGCAGGATAACATGTTATTGTAGAAATATACGGAAATATAACTTTTTGGGATTATTTCAAGGCAACATATAAATATAAATGGAATCTTATAGTCTTGCATTGTCCATCTTACTGCAAAAGGGAAAAAATATGCAAGAAACAACCCAAGAGAGATTGCAAGATCAAACCAAGATGATGTATGTTTTAAAGTATTTGCACGCATAAAAAATCTCCTTAGTTAAAACAAATCGCAAAGAGGCCACAAAAATAGCTCGTCAGAACAAAAAACAGAAAACATCCAATGCTTACAACAATGGCGTTTATGTTTTTTCGATTGCTTGTCATTACAATTTTTTTCCCGAATATGGGAATGCCTATCAAGAAAAAATTAAATATTATTGAACCCCCGCAACAATATCCATTAACATCTATTCTTCGTTCTATTAAGGCGCAGAGTACAGCTGCGCAGATGCAAACAAGAAGTTCTAGTCTAAAAGTTTTTAGGTCATGCATTTTCATTTTACCGGCATCCCATAGAGGCTAAGCATGGTTAAACTGCTGTGGAGCAAAGAGATGTGGACGCTCTGGACATGGTGGACATGGTGGACGGTGGCAGCCGCATGTTTTGCGCTTTTAGAGTTTCTGCCGCTGTGTGGCTGGTTTCCCTGTACAACACACCCTGAAAAAATCTGCGTCATCTGCGTCATCAGCGGATAAATTAATAGTTTTTCGCCCCTTGCCCTCTATAGCTTTGTGGCGCTGCGGCCTTTTTTATTTGACAAGACTGACAACGGCGGTATTCTATTTGTGTAAGCCGGGCTGGCCCCGAGGTAAGATCACTGCCTTTGGCATATCCCCACGGAATTAATGCCCGGCTTTTTTATGTCTTTTTTCAGACGGGACTGCTGGGTTAGCTGGGTTGCGTTTGGGTGCGTGTCTTGTGCAGCCTGGCCACGAGTGACAGTAGCATCATGGCTGCTCCGAACAGGAGGATGCCGCCCAGGAGCATGAAAGCCTGGTCGTGGCGGCCGGCCTTGAAGATCGGCGCGATGACGATTGGATTGGCAATGCATCCCAGCGAGCCGATGCTGATAGTGATGCCGGCAGCAACGCCGCTGTCTTCGAGATTGCGGTAGGAGGCCATGCTGACGATCATCGGCCAGGTGCCGGCAAAGGCCAGTCCGGTCAGGGTGAACAGGGCTATGCTCGCCTGCCAGGTTTGCACCATTGACTGCGCGACGCAAGCCAGGCCAGCCAACAGCAGGAGGGCGCCGATGATATGCTCGTAGGCTTGGTTCTGGGGCAGAAAAGCGCATGCGATGCGGCCAAGGATCATGGCCGACCAGAACAGCGACAGAGCGAAGATGGTCATGCTTTCCGGTGCGTTCAGCTGCGCCAGGCGTTCGCCCAGAAATCCGGCTGTGGCCATCTCCGAAAAGACATAGCAGAAGATGCAGATGCAGGGGATGATGATCGTGGGCAGGACGCGCATGACGCTGCGCAGATTGCCGCGTTGACGGCTGCCTTCGCTGGACTTGGCCAAGGTGACCCCCATGTACATCACGCCAAGAATGACGGCGATGACGGCGTTGCCAAAGAAGAACCAGCGCCAGGATAGCCCTAAGGGCAACAGCACGGCCATCAGGGCAGGGGAGCCGATGGCTCCCAGGCAGTAGGCGGCCTGGGACAAGTTCATGAAGAACTTGCTGCGCTCTGGGTGCAAGTCGGTTAAAATAGCGGCGCCAATGGTTTCCAGGATACCGCCGCCCATGCCCAGGATAAAGGCGCCGACGTAGGCGGCCCGGAGCCCTGACGCCATTGTCCAGCCAAGAGCGCCTAACATGGTCAGAAAGCAGCCGAGCAGCATAACGCGCTTCTTGCCAAAGCGGTCTGAAGCGATGCCACCGAGCAGGCAGGTGAGGAAAAAGCCGCTGAATTGCACCGAGATGATCGGCGTCATGTCCTCGAAGCTGACCTGGAAGGTTTGACTGGCCTGCCGCAGACATGCGAACATGATGTTCGACGAGCAGGCGAAGATGAACATGGAAATGAGGACGGCGTAGGTGGCACGGGCGTAGGGTAATTTGGTCATGGCGCAGGCTAGGGAAGGGAGTGAAGGGTGGCGTGGTTGCAGAAGAGAGGAAGGCGGGGCAGAAGGCTGTGTTCAGCTATCGTCATGGGGTAGGGGCCGTCTGGGAAGCAGGCGATCATCCTGACGGCATAGCAGAGCAGCAGGGCCGTCAGGAGGGATAGCCAGAATACGCGGCTTTGCCACCAGGCCCGGCCAAGCCGGGTACGGCGTCCCGCCCAGGCCAGGACTGCGGGAAGCGCCAGCAGAAAACACGGATGGTACTGGAAAGCCTGCTGAAAGCGCCCGGAAAGAAAAGCTGCCCAGGCGTGAGTCATGCCGCAGGTGAGGCAGGGCAATCCGGTCAGAGCCCGAAACGGGCAGATGGTCAACCCGACAGCCCAGAGCAGTGCCGCCGCCGGCAGGATGAAGGCAACCGGTCGCCAACGCGGCGTTATGATGGAAGATGAGGACATGGGTGACTTGAGAGAAGAACATGCTCGTGCTTGATAGACGCTTTGTCAACGCGCGAAGCAAAGGCTCTGTTGCATGGTGAGAGATTGCAAAACGGACAGGCGATGATAAACTAAACAGAAGCATTTATAGACAAGATTAGCTGCCGTGCTTCTGCTGCGTAGCATAAGGAAATAAATGTATTCCGGCAAAGACGGTTTGCAAACGCGGAACAGAACATGAATGGCGGACAGCTGGCCAATGGAGCGGCAGCCGGTCACTGTTTGATATTCGGAGTCCCGGCTTTAGCCGGGGGCTGGGCTGCCAGCGAGGACATGACATGAGCGACCTGATGCCATTCAATACCTACTTCAAAGAATTGCACGCGGTCGCGCACCAGGGCGACGCCCGCGAGGAAAGCTTCTATCCCACGCTCGCTGCCATGCTGAAGGCCGTGGCGGAAGGAACCGGGCGCAAGGACGTCAGCGTTACCATGCAGCCAAGGCCGACTGACGCCGGCAACCCGGACTTCCGCCTGTGGAACGGCGCCGACAGGATCATCGGCTATGTCGAGGCCAAGAGACCCGACGCGGAGCTGGATACCGTCGAAAAATCGGAGCAACTCACCCGCTACCGCATGACGTTCCCGAACCTGATCCTGACCAACTTCTTCGAGTTCCGGCTCTATCGCAACGGGGAATGGGTGCAGACTGTTCAGGTGCCCCGGCCATCCGGCACGACCCGCTCGCACACGGCCCCGCCCGTTGAAAAGGCAGATGAACTTCAGGCGCTGCTTGAACGCTACCTCGACTTCTCGCTGCCCAAAGACTTTACGGCGAAAACGCTGGCTGTCGAACTGGCCAAGCGCACGCGCTTTCTGCGAAACGTGGTCGCCGAGCAACTCGCGCTGGAGGCCGAGCAGCTCGCGTTGGAGAAAGGTGCGCCCGGCGTTCCCCTCACCGGCTTCTTCGAGGCTTTCCAGACCTACTTGATCGGCACCTTGACGCCGGAGGACTTCGCTGACTTCTTTGCGCAGACGATTACCTACGGGCTTTTCGCCGCCCGCATCCGCGCCAACGGCGCCTTCAGCCGTCGTACGGCCTTTTTCAACATCCCGCACACTATCGGCGTCCTGTGCGACTTGTTCCAGTTTGTATCGCAGGGAAAGCCGCCCGAGCAGCTGGCCTGGTGCGTGGACGACATCGCCGAAGTGCTCGCCGTGGCCGACGCCCCCGGCATCCTCGACAGCTACTACCACCAGGGCAAGGGCAGCGACCCCATCGTCCACTTCTACGAGACCTTCCTGACCGAGTATGATCCCAAGCTGCGCGAAAGCCGCGGCGTCTACTACACCCCGGAACCCGTTGTCGGCTATATCGTCCGCTCGCTGCATGGCATCCTCAAGGCCGACTTCGGCATGGCTGACGGCCTCGCCTCGGACGGCGTGACCTTGCTCGACCCTGCCGCCGGCACCATGACCTTCGTCGCCCGCGCCGCCGCGCTGGCCGTCGCCGAGTTCGAGAAGAAATATGGAACCGGCGGCCGCGCCGACTTCATCCGCCGCCACATCCTCAGGAATTTCTACGCCTTTGAGCTGATGATGGCGCCCTACGCCGTGGGTCACCTCAAGATGAGCTTCCTGCTTGAGGAACTCGGCCACCGCCTTGGTGACGACGAACGCATGCCGTTCTACCTCACCAACACCCTCGACAACGAGGAGCTGGAGCAGAGCCGCCTGCCCGGCTTTTCGGCGTTGGCCAAGGAGTCGCGCCTTGCCGGAGAGGTCAAGCAGCAGACTCCAGTCCTCGTCATCCTCGGCAATCCACCGTATTCCGGCCACTCGGCCAATGTCGGTGAATGGATACACGGGTTGATCGAGACGTACAAGCAGGTTGACGGCAAGCCGCTCGGTGAAAAGAACCCCAAATGGCTCCAGGACGATTACGTGAAGTTCCTGCGCTTTGCACAGTGGAAAATCGAACAGACCGGCAGCGGCGTCGTCGGCATGATCACCAACCACGGCTACCTGGACAACCCGACCTTCCGCGGAATGCGCCAAAGCCTCATGCAGACCTTCGACGATATCTACATACTGGACCTGCACGGAAACGCCCTCAAGAAGGAAACCTGCCCTGACGGCTCGCCGGACAAGAATGTCTTTGACATCCGCCCGGGCGTGGCCATAGCCTTCTTCATCAAACGCGGCGGGAAGACGAAGACTCCGGCAGCAGTCCGGCACGCCGAATTGTACGGCACACGCGAGTCGAAATACGAGTGGCTGGATGCGCATGACGCCAAAACAACCGAATGGCGCAAATTGACGCCGCGCACCGGCAGCTATCTCTTTATTCCGCGAGACGAGTCGCTGCTTCGCATGTACGAGCGCTTCCAGTCCATCCCCGATATTTTCCCTGTCAACAGCGTTGGCATCGTCACTGCCCGCGACAAGCTGTGCATTCAATGGACGGCGGAAGAGATGTGGCACACGGTGAATCATTTTGCCAAGGCAGACCCCGAGCTTGCGCGCCGCGTCTATCAGCTGGGCAAGGACGCAAGGGACTGGAAGGTCACGCTTGCGCAGAAAGACATTCTGGATTCCGGGCCTGTCCGCGACAAAGTGGCGCCTATTCTCTACCGCCCCTTTGATGTGCGCCACACCTACTATACCGGACGCTCGCGTGGTTTCATCTGCATGCCACGCCCAGAGGTCATGCAGCACATGCTGACCGGCGAGAATCTGGCGCTGATAGTCATGCGGCAAGCGTCATTGGATGAAGCTTACACTCATGTTCTCGCGACTAGGCATATCGTTGATAACCGGACTTTCTTCAGTAGCAAGGGCATAACGACCTTGCTTCCCCTCTACCTGTATCCGGAGTCGGAGCCGCCAAAGAAAAGCAAGGGTGGGGGCTATGTGTCGATGCTGCTGTTCGAGCCAAAGGAGTTGTATGGCGAACGACAGCCGAATTTGAACTCAGCTCTGGTTGACGCGCTTGCAGCGGCATACGGGAGGGTGCCGACGCCTGAGGCTATCTTCCATTACGTCTATGCTGTGCTCTATGCGCCCGCCTACCGCAACAAGTACGCCGAATTCCTGAAAATGGACTTTCCGCGCGTACCGTTCACCTTGGACGCAAAGCTGTTCAAGAAGCTTTCCGCCTTGGGCGAGAAGCTCGTTGCCCTGCACCTGCTGAACTCGCCTGACCTCAATCCGCCTGCCTGCCGGTTCGAGGGTGACGGCAGCAACCGCGTCGAGAAGACCGGGTTGCGCTATGCCGCCGGCGAGGCGCGGGTCTATATCAATGCTGCACAGTACTTCGCGCCCGTGCCTGAAGCCGTCTGGGCTTATCAAGTCGGCGGCTACCAGGTCTGCGAGAAGTGGCTCAAGGATCGCCAGGAGCGGCGGCTCGAACTCAACGACATCACCACCTACTGCCGCATCGTGACCGCGCTGGGCCGGACGCTGGAATTGCAGCGGCAAATTGATGGACTTTATGCAGGGGTGGAGAAGAAGATTGTAGAAGCTGGGCTGCCAGGGAGGAAATGACATGAGCGACCCGATGCCATTCAATACCTACTTCAAGGAACTGCACGCGGTCGAGCACCAGGGGGATGCCCGCGAGGAAAGCTTCTATCCTGCGCTGGCAGCCATGCTGAAGGCCGTGGCGGAAGGAACTGGACGCAAAGATATTAGCGTCACCACGCAGCCAAGGCCGACTGACGCCGGCAACCCAGACTTCCGCCTGTGGAACGGCGCCGACAGGATCATCGGCTATGTCGAGGCCAAGAGACCCGACGTGGAGCTGGACGCCGTCGAAACTTCGGAGCAACTCACCCGCTACCGCATGACGTTCCCGAACCTGATCCTGACCAACTTCTTCGATTTCCGGCTCTACCGCAACGGGGAATGCGTGCAGACTGTCCAGGTGCCCCGGCCATCTGGCACGACCAGCGTACACACGGCTCCTCCCGTTGAAAAGATAGACGAACTTCAGGCGCTGCTTGAACGCTACCTCGACTTCTCGCTGCCCAAAGACTTTACGGCGAAAACGCTGGCCGTCGAACTGGCCAAGCGCACGCGCTTCCTGCGAAACGTGGTCGCCAAGCAACTCGCGCTGGAGGCCGAGCAGCTCGCGCTGGAGAAGGGCGCACCCGGCGTTCCCCTCACCGGCTTCTTCGAGGCTTTCCAGACCTACTTGATCGGCACCTTGACGCCGGAGGACTTCGCTGACTTCTTTGCGCAGACGATTACCTACGGGCTTTTCGCCGCCCGCATCCGCGCCAACGGCGCCTTCAGCCGTCGTACGGCCTTTTTCAACATCCCGCACACTATCGGCGTCCTGTGCGACTTGTTCCAGTTTGTATCGCAGGGAAAGCCGCCCGAGCAGCTGGCCTGGTGCGTGGACGACATCGCCGAAGTGCTCGCCGTGGCCGACGCCCCCGGCATCCTCGACAGCTACTACCACCAGGGCAAGGGCAGCGACCCCATCGTCCACTTCTACGAGACCTTCCTGGCCGAGTATGATCCCAAGCTGCGCGAAAGCCGCGGCGTCTACTATACCCCGGAGCCCGTTGTCGGCTACATCGTCCGCTCGCTGCATGGCATCCTCAAGACTGACTTCGGCATGCCTGACGGTTTTGCCTCGGACGGCGTGACCCTGCTCGATCCGGCTGCCGGCACCATGACCTTCATCGCTCACGCCGCCGCGCTGGCTGTCGCCGAGTTCGAGAAGAAATACGGAACCGGCGGCCGCGCCGACTTCATCCGCCGTCACATCCTCAGGAACTTCTACGCCTTTGAGCTGATGATGGCGCCCTACGCCGTGGGGCACCTCAAGATGAGCTTCCTGCTTGAGGAACTCGGCCACCGCCTCGGCGACGACGAGCGCATGCCGTTCTACCTCACCAACACCCTCGACAACGAGGAGCTGGAGCAGAGCCGCCTGCCCGGCTTTTCGGCGTTGGCCAAGGAGTCGCGCCTTGCCGGAGAGGTCAAGCAGCAGAATCCAGTCCTCGTCATCCTCGGCAATCCACCGTACTCCGGCCACTCGGCCAATGTCGGCGGATGGATACGCGGGCTGATAGAGGCGTACAAGCAGGTTGACGGCAGGCCGCTCGGCGAAAAGAACCCCAAGTGGCTCCAGGACGACTACGTGAAGTTCCTGCGCTTTGCGCAGTGGAAGATTGAACAGGCCGGCAGCGGCGTGGTGGGCATGATCACCAACCACGGCTACCTGGACAACCCGACCTTCCGCGGCATGCGCCAAAGCCTCATGCAGACCTTCGACGATATCTACATACTCGACCTGCATGGAAACGCCCTCAAGAAGGAAACCTGCCCTGACGGCTCGCCGGATAAGAATGTCTTTGACATCCGCCCAGGCGTGGCCATAGCCTTCTTCGTCAAGCATGGCGGCAGGAAGCCGAAGGCTCCGGCAGCAGTCCGGCATGCCGAATTGTACGGCACGCGCGAGTCGAAATACGAATGGCTGGATGCGCATGACGCCAGAACGACCGAATGGCGCAAATTGACGCCGCGCACCGGCAGCTATCTCTTTGTTCCGCGTGACGAGTCGCTGCTTCGCATGTACGAACGCTTCCATTTCATCCCCGATATTTTCCCTGTCAACAGCGTCGGCATCGTCACCGCCCGCGACAAGCTGTGCATACAATGGACGGCGGAGGAGATGTGGCACGCGGTGAATCATTTCGCCAAGGCAGACCCCGAGCTTGCGCGCCGCGCCTACCAGCTGGGCAGGGACGCAAGGGACTGGAAAGTCACGCTTGCGCAGAAAGACATTCTGGACTCCGGGCCTGTCCGCGACAAAGTGGCGCCCATTCTCTACCGTCCCTTTGACGTGCGCCACACCTACTACACCGGACGCTCACGAGGCTTTATTTGCATGCCACGCCCCGAGGTCATGCAACATCTGCTGGCCGGCGAGAATTTGGCGCTGATTGCGCCTCGACAGCACAAGGATGAGTTTGGCGCGTTTGTCACCACAAGAATCGGGACGCATAAATCCGTCGCTGCATACGACATTAACTACTATTTCCCCCTCTACCTGTATCCTGAGTCTGAGCCGCCAAAAAAAAGCAAGGGTGGGGGCTACATGTCGATGATGCTGTTCGAGCCAAAGGAGTTATATGGCGATCGACAGCCGAATTTGAATCCAGCTGTCGTTGACGCGCTCGCTGCGGTTTATGGGAGGGTGCCGATGCCTGAGGCTATCTTCCATTACGTCTATGCGGTGCTTTATGCGCCCGCCTACCGCATGAAGTACGCCGAGTTCCTGAAGATGGACTTTCCGCGCGTACCGTTCACCTCGGACGCTAAGCTTTTCAAGAAACTGGCCGCCTTGGGCGAGAAGCTCGTTGCCCTGCACCTGCTGAACTCGCCTGACCTCAATCCGCCTGCCTGCCGGTTCGAGGGCGACGGCAACAACCGCGTGGAGAAGACTGGGCTGCGCTACGCCGCCGCCGAGTCGCGGGTCTATATCAATACTGCACAGTACTTCGCACCCGTGCCTGAAGCTGTCTGGGCTTATCAAGTCGGTGGCTATCAGGTCTGCGAGAAGTGGCTCAAGGATCGCCAGGAGCGGCGTCTCGAACTCAATGACATCACCACCTGCTGCCGCATCGTGACCGCGCTGGGCCTGACCATGGCATTGCAGCAGCAGATTGATGGACTTTATGCAGAAGTGGAGAAGAAGACCGTCGCCATTGAAACGCATGGATACGTTTGGAATTGAAACAAGGAATCAAGCATGACTATGAAGACGATTACCGAGCCTTCACGTACGCTTCCCGTTGTTGCTGAGCCAGAGGTGCTGGTGGCTGGGGCTGGGCCGGCCGGCATCGGCGCTGCCTTGGCAGCGGCTCGGGCAGGCGCGAAGACGATGCTGCTGGAAAAGACGAACGCGATTGGCGGCATGGCGACCAGTGGGATGATGTCCCATTGGTCTGGCGCACGGCAAACGCCGTTGATGATTGAGGTCGTCGAGCGCATGCGCCAGAGCAAATCCCTGCCCCTGGAGTTCAATCCGCTGCCCGAGAGCGACAGCAAGTGGTGCATCAGCCATGAATGTCAGAAGACCACGCTCGGCCAGATGATGTGCGAAGCCGGCGTGACCGTCCAGCTGCATACTACAGTCGCGGACGTTATCATGGACGGCAACCGTCTTCAGGGCGTTATCACGGAAAGCAAGTCTGGGCGTGAAGCTATTTTGGCGCAGGTCACCATTGATGCTACTGGCGACGGCGATGTCGCGGCCCGCGCTGGCGCCGAGTACATCTTAGGCCGCGAAGGTGACAACGCCTGCCAGCCGGTGACCTTGATGTTCCGCATCGGCGGCGTCGACTACTCCCGCGCTGTCTTCCCGGGCAGCTTTGAATCGTACATGGACATCCCTAAGGGCGAAATCCAGTCCCTGGGCAAACAACATCTGCCGCATCCGGCCGGCCATGTGCTGCTTTACCGCACGCGCCTGCCAGGCGAAGTCTGCGTCAACATGACCAATGTCACCCATATCGACGGTACAGACGTGCGCCAGCTCACCGAGGCCGAATTCATCTGCCGCGAGCAGATGGACGCCATCGTCGAATTCCTGCGGGAGTTTGTGCCTGGCTATGAGCGGTGCTATTTAGTCGCAGCGGCAGACAATGTCGGCGTCCGCGAAACGCGCCATTTCAAGGGCGTCACGACCATCACCCCAGAGGACATTGTCGAAGCGAGGGTCTTCCCGGATTGGATCGCGACCAAGAATTATTTCAACTTTGACATCCATTCCGTGGTCGGGCCAGGTCTGGACAAGAACGGCGCCCAGCGCGAATTCAGGGCCAAAGGCAATTATACTATTCCGTATGGAGCTTGCGTGCCGGAAAAAATCGATGGCCTGCTGCTGTCTGGGCGCAACATTTCCGGCACGCACAAGGCGCATTCGAATTTCCGGGTCATGGGCATTTGTCTCGGCATTGGCCAGGGGGTTGGGATTGCTGCTGCGACTGCGGTTCGCCAGGGCGTGTTGCCTAGGCATGTCGATGTAGCGGAAGTGCAGCGGCAGCTGCAAGCTGTCGGCGTGACGCCATAGGCCTGCTGCCGGGTAGGTGCTGGCGTCGCCCCTGGAGTGATGCACGCCACCGCCATTTTTGGTGGTCGGTCTCTTTTCATTAAACCGCTTTAGCGGTCCGCATCGGTTTCGATTTTGAGAATGTCTGCGTTGGAGAGGAAAATCCGCCGCTTGTCTGCCGTAATGAACTCAAAATGGAGGATGTTGGCGACAGCGTAATTACCGTCTCCAAAGAGGTGGGTGGACTGGTATTCGCAGTTTTGGAGTTGTTCGCCATTTTTCAGTGTGATGGCAGCCTTTTTGCCTTTCAGGCGCTGGAAGGTGAATTCCAGCGTGTCGGTAGGCCCGACGAACTTCTCTGGGTGGAGCCATTTTTCCAGAACTCTCCAGAGGGTGAAGAACACTTTGAGGATGATAATTGCGCCAGTGATGGCGCCGATGGTTAACGGAAGTGGAAGAGCGATTTCCATCATGACTTGCTCTCCTTGGGCTATGCTTTGAATCCAGGCGTTGATTGACTGGCGTTCGGCCATGCAAACGCATGCGCCGAGTTTGCAAAGGCCGTGTGTGCCGGGTATAGTTTTTCATATCTGCTTGCGCTCGGCCTCGTTGAGCCGGTGTAAGGGCGCACCATTAACTATAGCACCAAATCGAATTGTCGTCATCGCGCATTGGTTGAAGTCAGGGAGTGAAAAAATCACTATGTCAGAAAAGCAGCGGTCGTTTGCCGGGAAATGGATCACATCAGAGCGGTTCTGCGATTTATCACCGGTGAACGTATTTCACCGGCAGTTGGATGTTCAGTCCCGGCCTGTGCTGGTTCCTTCGCTTCAGAACCGGCATGTCCTTTTCCGCCGGCAGTTTGAACTCCCAGCCGCTGCCCGCACCGAAATCTTCATCACGGCGGATGATTACTACAAACTGTACATCAACGGCGTGTTTGTCAACCAGGGGCCGACCCCGTCCTATTCGTTCCACTACTGGTACAACCGCATCGATATTTCCGCTTACGTGCGTCCAGGCCGCAACACCATTGCTGTACACACCTACTACCAGGGTCTGATCAATCGCGTCTGGGTCAGCGGGGACAGCCAGCATGGCCTGCTGCTTGACGTGGTGGCGGATGGGAAGGTGGTCTTGTGTTCAGACGGGACTTTCCGGCAGCATGAGCATACCGGCTTCCTGGATGCCGGCAAGGCCGGATACAGCACCCAGTTCCTGGAACGCTATGACGCCAAGGCTCCTGAAGTCGGATTCGAACAGCCCGACTTCGATGATTCGTCCTGGCAGCCGGCCTGCATCCGGAAGTACGCGCCGTACAGCGTCTGTGAACAGCCTTCCAGCCAGCTTGAGCTTGAGGATATCGCGCCAGTCGCCATGACTCGACATGGAAACGCGTACCGCATTGACTTCGGCGGCATTTACGTCGGCAGCCTGAAGCTGCGCGCCCGCAGTCAACAGGGTGACGAGATGGTGATGCGCTTCGGCCAGGAGCTGAATGAGGACGGCAGTGCCCGTCATCAGCTTCGCGCCAATTGTGTGTATGAGGAGTACATGATCCTGTCCGGCCGCTGGGACACCTTGAACCAGTTTGACTACAAGTCGTTCCGATATGTTGACCTGGAGCTTCCCGATGGGGCTGAATTGGACGAAGCGTCCGTCGTCCTGGCAGCGCGGTATTATCCGTTTACGCTGCGTGCTGTGTGCCGCTTCCAGGACGAAGCCTCACAAGCCGTCTGGAAGCTGTGCGTCGACACCTTGCGTTACGGCGTTCAGGAGGTTATCCAGGACTGCATGGAACGCGAAAAAGGCTATTATCTTGGCGACGGCTGCTACAGCCTGCTGACTTTCTGCCTGCTTAACCAGGACTTCAGCCTGTGCGAGAAATTCTTTGACGACTTTTTGCGGACGTCGTTCATCAATCGCGGCCTGATGACTTGCTCTGGCTGCTCCATGATGCAGGAAATTGCCGAGTATCCGCTCATCATGATGGTGCTGCTGCTGGCCTACAGCTCGCAGACCGGCAACCTGGAGTTTATCCGTCAGCGCTTTGATGCTTTTGCCGATATCCTTGACTTCTACCGAGAAGAGTACGCGGAAAGCGATGGCCTGCTGAGCCATCTTGACAAGTGGTGCGTGGTGGAATGGCCAAAGAATATGCGCGACGGCTATGACGTTGACTTGACCGAAGGCAAAGTCTGTCACGCCAAGCACAATGTCATCAACGCCTACTATGTCGGCGCGATCAAGTGTCTGAACAAGATTGCCCGGCAGCTCGGCCTGGCGCCCTATGGCGATGCTGAGGCGCTGCAGAAGGCGTTTGTCGAGGCGTTTTACTTGCCTGGTGAGTGCGCCTTCCGTGACAGCGTCGAGTCTGACCATGTCAGCATGCCTGGCAACGTGATTGCGTACTTCTTTGATTTATTCCCAGACCCGGCGGCCGGCAAGCAGACTGTCCTCAGCATGGTGCGTGAAAAACGGTTGACGCAGAGCATGTTCTTCGTCACCTTTCCGCTGTTCTGCGGCCTGATTCGAGATGGCGAGGATGAATTAGTGCATGACTTGCTGACCGACCCAGACGCCTGGCTGAATATGCTGGCAGAAGACGCGACCAGGACCTTTGAGGGCTGGAGCCGTGACCTGAAATGGAACACTTCGCTCTTCCATCTGACCTTGTCCTACGGCGCTGCATTCATGGTCGACTGGGATATCGCCGGAGCCTTCGACTTCAGGACGTGACAGCCGCTGCCGCGCAATTTGATGTAATGTGCGAAATTTTGTGATGAGCGTTTTTAGTCCAGCCTTCAGGCTGCCGTATGTAGACCTGACTGCCTCCTGAAGGGCAGAAGCATAAAAGTCCAAGGCAAGCGGCTCCTGGGTCGCGCCGTCCTAGGTAAGTTGGCTTAGTGGGCAGTGGATGGCAAGACGCAGGCCTATTGGGCGGGGGTGATTCCCAAGCAGACAAAGCAATAGCCGTCGTTCCAAGGCCGCGGCCGTGGCGCATAGACGCTTGGGTCCTTGTAAAATGACCCAGGGCCGATGGTTATGGATTCGCCTTCCTCAAGATGGTGCGGCCCGAGCATGTTGCGCAGGGAAGTCACCAGGTCGATTTCGAGCAGATTAGCGCCGGGACGGAGCGTCTCAGCAGGAATAATGGCTTCGTAGCCTGGCCGCGTGAGCGTGGCGACCGTTTTGCCATTAACCCGGATAACGGCGACATGGGCAGCGACGTCGGCAAAGGTGATTCGGTGCGGTTCCCGGTGTTCTCCTACCGCCAAAGAGAATTCCTGTTGCAAGGTAATAGTTCCGGCAAAAAGCGGAAAGCCGAATTGCTCCAGCTGGGTGGCATCGACCGTCACGGGCTGAGCAGCCAGGGCAAAGGGGCCGTTGCAGCGCACTGCCCGGCGCGGTAAAGCGGTGAATGCTCCAGGCGCCCGCACCCCAAATGCGCCGCATAGATACACCGCCTCGATTTCCGAGTCAAAGGCCAGGCGGTTTTTTTCCGATTCGAATTTTCTGGCGGCTTCGAGGAGGTCATACGTCTCCTGCTTTTGGTGGAAGACGGTTTTGAGAGCGAGTCGGTTCTGGCCGTGCTGGACAGCCGAGCAGATGTCAATGCGTTGGAAAGCCGGATCAGCGAAAAAACCCTGCGGTGTCATCTCAATGGCGCGGCCATTAAGCGCAGCAGTATATTTTTCCGGCCGTTCCAGCAGTAACGCGAGAGGCCTGGCCAGGTCATAGTCATCATCGACCTGGAAGGTGAACACCAGTTCCACGTTGGCGTCCTGCCGCCGCTGGAGTAGCTTCTCCTGGATGGTCAGGACGTATTCCGGCCCTGGCATGGCTTCGCCGTCGATCATATAGTCGGCGAAGTCGAGGGTCAGGAGATTGTCGGTGATGGCGGCCACGCTGGCAACTTGCACTGGTGTGGTCAAGCTGGGGAAGAAGCGCCCTAGGGCATCCATGCCCGGGATATGGAAATACTGGTACATCGGCATGACAGCGCCGTTGCTGGTGATTTGGACATAGTACGTCTTCTCTTGTACCATGTGGCCGGTCAGCTCCCAGTCATTCTGCTCGCACCACTCATAGAGCTGCTTGAGAAAGGCATCCATGAACATCCGCGTCGTCAGCCGCCAGAAGCGGCAGCGCGTTTGGCGGAAATCGCCAATTTCCCGGAAAAGTCGAGGCAGTACGTCAAGGAGGTCTTCCCCGTAGGCTGAGCGAAAGGCGTCGGCATGACCGAACGACCAAGGGATGCCATTTCGGGAAATCTGCGGCTCGTCAGTGAAAAAGCCCCGCATGGCCGCAGCGTCGGCCGGGGACAGTTCGTCGCGATAGCGTTTAAGAATTTCAGTGATGAACGTCTTCGTGGCGATGGGATTGAGCGTATCGACGTAATAGGGGTTGACATCAAAATACGCTGCCAGGACGGTGGCTGGCAGGTTCTGGCAGCTTGTCGCCTCCAAACGTTTTCCTTCCAGGTCATAGATGGCGATCAGGCGTTCATGGCTGCGAGCTTGCTTGCCAGACATCTCAGCCAAGCGCAGATATTTTTGCTGGAAGTCCAGTCCCTTGACAGGGACGACACCGTCGCCAAAGCCGCTGGGCCAGCCGTTTTCATCGTATGCCTAAGCCATCATGCCATGCTTCTTCGCCGTGCGAATGGACGCCCGGATGGCGGCGAACCACTCCTCGCTCATATAGCGCGTGAGCTGGCCGCCGCAGGCATGCCTGACGAAACAACCAGCATGACTTTTGCTAGATTGAATGCGCCGGCCTGCCTTTGTCAGATTAAGTGCGGTGGGCAACATTCCAACAGGTGCGTTTAGTTTTTCAACTTGGGTTAGTTTTTCAACTTGTATTTTTTTAACCCAAAAATTTGCAATTGCCATATTTTTGTGTATAATTATAATTATAATTAATGGAAGTCTTCCACATTTAGAATTTTATGAAGAAAGAGCAGTTCATGAATAACAACAATATATTTACAAGCTATTCATCTCAAGGCGATTATTCATTTGCTCCCATATGCCTTGGATATGACTTTGCTTGCTTGCGCGAACGCAGCGCGTTCGCGCAAGCAAGCAAGCAAGCAAGCAATTTGTCGCGTAGCATAAGCTTCGCATCTAACGGTAATTTATTTTTTGCACTCCGTATTCCTTAGGTTGTCCCCTAAGGAGCACGGAGTTTTTTTGTGCCATTAAGAAGTCCTGAAGAGAAATTCAAGATCGTTATGGTTGGCATCCAGGGTGATTTCGGAAGCATCGGGTGTATTGGTTCCCTTTTGCAAGGGGCACCAATATAGTTTGCAGGTTATAACCTATAACTTAGGAGATTAGGAGAAAACTATGCGAAAATTGTTTTTGGTGTCGGTGCTTGGTCTGAGCTTTCTAGGCGTGGGGCAGGAACTGGTGCGGAATGGCGGGTTCAGTCAAGTCACCCTCAAGCCAGGCGACTCGCCCCCGGAGTGGGCGGCTGACCCAGCCGGCAGCGGCGGCTGGGCTCAAGTCGATGATGACGGCGTCCTCGGGGTCGACGCATTGGCGAATGCGGTCGTCTTCACCGCCGGTGCCGACACTGGGCGACTGATCCAGAAAATCGCGTGCCAGCCGGACACTGACTATGTCCTTCGCGCCTCCCTGAAAGCCAATGGCTGCGTGCCCATGGTAGAAGTCATCGACGCGGATGGCAAAGTTCTGGCCAGCCTGGTCGGCGACGCTAATCAACATGGCCTCTGGAAGCATTTTGACAGCAAATTCGCCAGCGGCAAGAACCGTGAGCTGACCGTGCGCCTGACAGGCAGCGCCACGATGGCTGTCGGCAAGTCTGCAATCGACCAGGTCAGTGTGTTGCCGGCAGCAGCTTTGTCAGCGGAAGCCGCCAAGCCGTTCGTGGCACCTGGCGAAAATATTGCCTTGAACAAGCCTTACACGATGTCGCCGACGCCGTCATACCCGAATTGCACCGACCCTGATGACAAGATTCAGCTGACGGATGGCGTGTACTCCGAGGGCTATTTCTGGGCTCAGAAGAGTACGGTCGGCTGGATCAGTAGCATGCCGATCATCGTCACCATTGACCTGGGCCGAGAAGAGCCGATCAGCGGCGTGTCGTGGAACGCTGCTGCTGGCATGGCCGGCGTAACTTGGCCAAGCGGGCTGCACGTCTTTGTCAGCAGTGATCAGAAAACTTGGTTTTACCAGGGCGACTTGACGGTGCTGGGCACGCAAGAATCCATGCCGCCGGCAGGGAAATACAGCGTTTTCCGGTATGCGACCGGCGCGTTGCAGACCAAGGGCCGGTGGGTGCAAATTATGGCTGGCCAGACCCCATACGCATTTTGCGACGAAATCGAAGTGTACCGCGGGCAGGACGTCTGGCTGACCCAAGCCACCACCGGCGTGTCGACCGACTCGCCGGAGGATTACTTCTGGGGACAGCATCTGTTGAGCTGCGTTCGCGGGCGCTTGCAGGACGACTTGCTTGCCGCCGAGGAAAACCTGTCCGGCCTGCCTAAAGCGACGCCAGGCCTGGCCGCTGCCGTGGCTCGGATTCCGGCCTTGAAGGCCAGCCTGGACCAGCTGCCGGCGGTCGATGTGGCGAGCTTCGTCACGATTCTGCCCTTGAATGCCACCCATGAGGCCATTTTGAGCCTAAATGCGGTCAGCCTGCAAGCCGCCGGATTCACGCGACCTTTCCTGTGGCGCAACAACCGCTGGGACAATTTATCCTTGACTGCCATTCCACCAGCCGCTGCCGCCGGGGCGGTGGCGCCATTGCGGGTTGACATGATGCGCGGTGAAGTGCGCGGCGAAACCGTGAACTTAAGCAATCCGACGCCGGACGCTCTGGACTATGCGATTGCGGTCGACGGCTTCCCGGCTGGCGCGGCTCTGCGGCTGTGTGAAGTGCTGTCGACCGACACCAAGCAGGGCGAACCGGTCGCAGCGGCATTGAAGCCGACCGAATTGGCCGACGGCAGCCTGAAGCTGCGCGTGCCCGCTGGGTGCACGCGTCAGGTCTGGCTGTCCTTCCGGCGGCCGAGCCTGGCCGACGGCGCCTACCAGGGCCGTTTCAGGGCAACAGCCGCCGGCCAGCCGGAGCTGACGGTTGCAGTGGCGTTGCACATCGCCGGACAGTTCCCTGCAGCGACGACCTTGCATTTAGGCGGCTGGGACTATGTCGACAGCGGCGCCAACCGTTACAGGTTGCCCGGCAACTTGATCGACAATCTGGCGTTGATGCGCGACATGTATGTGGACAGCCCATGGGGCAGCCGCGCCGTAATGCCGCAAGGCGCCGTCTTTGACGCCGAGGGTCGACTGACCAATGCCGACAAGCTGAATTTCACCAACTGGGATAAATGGATGGAACTCTGGAGCGGCGCTTGCAACTACTGTGTATTCATGGACATCAGGGATAAATTCCACGATGAACCGATGGGCACGGAACGCTTCAACCGCATGGTCGGCGACTACATGACTGCATGGACGGAACATTTGAAGAAAACTGGCGTGCAGCCGAGCCAGCTGATAGTGCTGCTAGTGGACGAGCCGCAACGCAACGAGCAGGACCGCATCATCATCGCCTGGGCCAAGGCAATCCACGCCGCCAAGACCGGCATCGTGATTTTTGAGGACCCGATCTACCGCAAGCCCGAGGAGGGGCTGCCGGAAATGTATGAGCTGTGCGATATCCTCTGCCCAAACACGCCGATGATGCTTGACAACGGCGAGCCGTTCAAGCAGTTCTATCTGAAGCAGCGCGAGGACGGCCGCACGCTGTGGCTGTATTCATGCAGCGGCCCGGCCAAGCTGCTCGACCCGATTACATACCACCGCGCCCAGAAATGGCGCGCCTTCGAAATCGGCGCCAAGGGGTCAATCTACTGGGCCCTGGGCTGCGGCGGCCGGGGCAACTCCTGGAATGCGTATGCCCAGCCAGGCACAGAGTATTCGCCATATTTCGTATCGCAGACGACGGTGATGGACGGCAAGCACAGCGAAGCTATCCGCGAGGGCATGCAGGACTACGAGTACCTGGTCATGCTGCAAGACCGGATTGCCCAGTTGAAGAAGGATGGCAAGGGCGGGGCAGCCTTGGACAAGGCCGAGCGGTTGCTCGCCGAGGCGCCTGGACGCGCCCTGGCCAGCGTCCTCCCCGGCAGCCTGCAATGGAAAAAGCCCAAGGACCGCAGCCTGATGGACCAGGTCCGGGTCGAAATCCTGCATGCGCTCGCTGAACTGAAGTAACTATAGTTACATGCAGTCTCATGTTACCCTTGGTTTGGAAGACACATCTGATTAGGGTGGTATCGTTTACTCTCATAGCACTTTAGTTATTCAGCCGTGAACAAAGCTCACGAGGGATGGCTGTGCAGGTGAAAGAATAAAATAGTCGTGAATAGTCGAGGGATAAGAAGTTAAGAATGTTGAAAGAGAATTATTTTTGACAAAAACTCTGTTCAGCGAAGGAGGTCGTCATGAAAAGATCATTTTATCAGCAATTCACTTTGATTGAGCTTTTGGTCGTCATCGCCATCATCGCCATCCTGGCGGCGATGTTGCTGCCGGCCTTGAGCAAGGCTCGGGAAAAGGCGCGCACCATCTCCTGCACGTCCAACCAGAAGCAACTGGCTCTCAGCTGGTTGATATATGCAGATGACCACGACGGTACAATCCTGCTCTATAACCTTGAAAACCATCCGAATTACACCCTGCCAAACGGCAAACTCTGTAGCAGCGGCATCAAGCTCTGGCAGGCCTTCTTTTACCCTTGGCAGCCGGAATTCCAAGTCTACAATTGCCCATCCAACTCCGTGGCTGAATGCGTCTACACTGGACAATACCACTACAACTCCGCCATCGGTTACAACTACAACGTCGGTAGATTTGCAAAAATCCTCAGCAACCTCCGCCGCCCCTCGGAGTTGATGGTCTTCGCGGATGCCAATCCCTATCCGGCCTCCACCTCCCCCAGCGCCGTTGGTAACTCATACGGCCTAGTTGACACCAGGCATGTCCGCGAAGTGGGTCGACACAACAACACGGCCAATATCGCCTATGGCGACGGCCATGTCGGTAGCCGCCGGGGGGCGTCTATCCCCGACCGGTCGACGAACAGTATTCTTTGGTATCCGACCTATGGCGGCACCGCACCCTGAATCTCCGCCCGAGAGATGCTCTTCTATAAAACTCCAGGCTTCGGCCTGGGGATAGGATATACTCCAAAAATGTGGTGCCTCGCAGGTAGTATGTTTTTTGTTAAGCCAACAGCATGTTTTCAGCGTTAACTGCAGCACTTCTACGAGGCTCCAGTTTTAGGGCATGCCTCCACCGGCTAAAAAGCCTGGGGATAAGCATAGTTAAGCGCCTATGGCGTAAATAGATGTGGACATGGTGGACATAGTGACATAGTGGACAGAGGCTGCTGCAGGTAGTCCACCCTTCAGGCTGCCGTAGGTTTCGCACTTTTTGCGTTTTTGCTGCTGCGCGGCATACTCAAAAAACTTGGCGTCCTTGGTGCCTTGGCGGTTAACCCAACTTCCCCCAAAATAACCTTTTTCCAAGTAGGAATACGCAGGGGAAATTGTAGCAACTAATTTTCTAA
>MWEG01000036.1 GCA_002070945.1 Lentisphaerae bacterium ADurb.Bin082 | reverse complement strand
AAGCTGCCTTGCGGCGTCATCGTCAACCGCGCCGAACCCGGGGTTCCCCTGATTCATGACTATTGCCAGGAAGCCAGACTGCCCATACTGCTGGAAATACCTCTTTCCCGGCAGATTGCGGAGACGTGCTCGGCGGGCGGCGGTTTGCTGGATGCCTGTCCTGACTTGAAGGAACCCCTCCAGGCGCTACTGGCTCAAACGCTGCCTGGCTTGCTGGCAGGAAGGAGCGTTGCGTCATGAAGGAGATTTTAGTAATCAGCGGCAAGGGCGGTGCTGGCAAAACCAGCCTGACCGCAGCTTTGGCCGGACTGATGGCGCCGTGCGTTCTGGTGGACTGCGATGTCGACGCCGCCGATTTGCATCTGTTGTTGCAGCCCAAAGTGCAGGAGACGCATCCGTTTATATCTGGACAAGAGCCTGTCCTCGATGCTTCCCGCTGCGTCGGCTGTGGACGCTGCGAAGAGTTATGCCGTTTTGAGGCTATTCGGCTGTCGCCAGCTGGCCAGCCCGGTTTCGTGCCTGGTGCCTGCGAAGGCTGCGGCGTCTGTGCTGACCATTGCCCTGAAGAGGCTATCGCGATGACGCCACGGCAGTGCGGCGAATGGCATCGCTCGACAACTTCCGCTGGCACGATGATCCATGCCCGGCTCTTCCCTGGTGCGGAAAATTCCGGCAAGCTGGTCGCAGCCATCAGGAAGACGGCCAAGGAGACCGCCCTGGCACAGGGATGTGATTTCCTCCTGTCAGATGGACCGCCTGGAATCGGCTGCCCGGTCATCGCGTCGTTGAGCGGCGTTGATTTTGCCCTTTTAGTCACCGAGCCGAGCGTTTCCGGCCTGCATGACTTGCGGCGGATCATAGAGCTGGTACGGGGATTTGAAGTCGATTTCCAAGTCATCATCAACAAGGCGGACATCCATCCCGCGATGACGGCAGACATCGAGGATTTTTGCCAAAGCCAGCGTATCGACGTCGCCGGGAAAATTTCTTATTCGCGATTGTTTGTCGAGACTTTGCGGAGAGGCCACACCGTCATGGCGCATCCCGCTTCTGATCCGGAACAGGAAATAATGGCTCTGTGGAAGCATTTGAGCAGCCTTAAAGCCTTTCAGAAAACCCCTAACAATGACAAGGAAACCAAAGCATGAAAATCGCTATTCCGTTGGTAGACGGCAAGCTCTGCCTGCATTTTGGACATTGCGAGCAGTTCGCCGTAGTTGAAGCTGACGCCGCCGCAAAAAAGATTGTCAAGGTGGAGAAATTGACTCCGCCACCGCACGAGCCAGGTGTGCTGCCGCGCTGGCTCGGCGAGAAAGGCGTCAACCTGGTGATTGCTGGCGGCATGGGCGGCCGCGCCCAGCAGTTGTTTGCGAGCCAGAGCATTGAGGTTCTGACCGGCGCACCGGTCGCCACCCCCGAGCAGCTCGTCGAAGCCTATTTTGCCGACACTCTGCAACTCGGCGAAAACACCTGCGACCATTGATGAATCCAAGAGGGTGTTGCTGAGGTTGAGAAGGGAATTAAAAAGAAGGCAGAATGGAACTTGTATGGGATAGCCAGGGTCTTTGAAGATGATATCTTGACAAGATGGTTTGCATGGTCTTTCAGAGGCCAGATGTTCTACGATAAACATACGAAACTAGCGTTATGTGATGATGTTATATGATTCGGTCAATGCGGCGGCCGCGCAAGCCAGAAAGATGTCATTTCACCAGCGGAAAATGCCTGTTCGGCAGATTCCACCTGCATTCCCTCATTGCAACAAGGAGAAAGAAGAATTATGGAAGAGACAAAGAACAGCATGCCTTTGCTTGGCGAGGCGTTTCCAGAGTTGGCGGTCAAGACCACGCTTGGCCCGATGAAGCTGCCCTGCGACCTGAAAGGGAGCTGGTTTGTGTTTTTCAGCCATCCGGCCGACTTCACGCCGGTCTGCACAACTGAGTTCGTGGCGTTCCAGAAGCGCTATGACCAGTTCAAAGCCTTGGGGTGCAAGCTGGTCGGCATGTCGATCGACCAGGTCTTTTCGCACATCAAGTGGCTCGAGTGGATCAAGGACGTGCTCAAGGTCGACATCGAGTTTCCAGTCGTGGCGGCTAATGACGCCATCGCCATGAAGCTCGGCATGCTGCATCCCGGCATGGGGACCAACACCGTGCGCGCTGTGTTCATCGTTGACCCCGAGGGCATTGTCCGCCTGATCATGTACTACCCGCAGGAAATCGGCCGGAATATCGACGAGATCGTGCGCGCGGTCAAGGCGCTGCAAATCTCCGACGCCAAGAATGTGGCCGTTCCAGCTGGCTGGCCCAACAACGAATTGATCAAGGACAAGGTCATTGTGCCGCCGCCGGCTGACATGAAAGGCGCAGCCAAGCGCCGTGCCGGGGAGTACGATAACTTCGACTGGTGGTTCAGCTACAAGAGCAAAGACGCGTAAGAATCCGTCCGAAAAGCCCAGGTCAGCAGACTCAACCGCGCTTATCCGCATTATCTGTGGAGGCATGCAGGAAGAGCTGCTGACAAGCATTTCATCGCTAACATCAGCTTGATGCCTTTGATGAAACGCATGGCGTTATGTTCGGGCTTTTCGGACGCTTTCACCCAAGAGTTGTCACAAGCCTTTGCCTAAGCTCTGCTTCGGCCGGATTTCTCCTGGCAGGAGCAGAGCTTTTGTGATTATTGTATGGTTAGGCGCTGTTGGCTCGTCCTGGGCTTACGCGCGAGGCGAAAGGCCAGCAGTGTCTGGCTGTTAGAACAGGAGGACTGACCTATGTTGTTTCAACAATTCAAGGTCGATGGTCTGGGGTGTTTTTCCTACCTTCTCGGCTGTCCGGCGGCAGGCACGGCTTGCGTCGTTGATCCCGAGCGTCATGTTGACCACTATCTGAAGGTGGCCCAGGCCAATGGCTTGCGCATCACTCACATTTTTGACACGCATCTGCATGCTGACCACATCACCGGCAGCGGCGAGCTCGCCGTACGCACTGGGGCGACTATCTACGTGCATCCCGGCGTGGCGGCGGCGTATCCGCATAAGGATTTGCATGAAGGCGACCGTTTCAAGTTCGGCAGCGCCGAGCTGGAGGTCATTGAGACGTTCGGCCATACTCCCAATTCCGTCACTTTTGCCGTCATTGACCACAGCCGTTCTGATGACGTGTTCGCGCTGTTGACTGGCGATCTCCTCTTTGTCGGCGACATTGGTCGGCCTGACCTGGCTGGCGATGATCTGCTGGAAGAGCAGGTCAAGAACCTTTACGACAGCTTGTACAGGAAGCTGGCCCGCTTCCCGGACTGGGTTGAAGTCTATCCATCGCATGGAGAAGGCTCTCTCTGCGGACGCGGCATGAGTCCCAAGCCGGTTAGCACACTCGGCTTTGAACGCCGCAACAACCCGCTCTTGAATAACATGAGCTTTGAGGAGTTCCGCCGGATTATGACCTCGGAGTTCCAGGTGCGGCCGGACAATTTTGGCGTTATGGTCGCCAAGAACCGCCAGGGACCCAAGCCGCTGGCTGAAGCCGCTCCCTTTGGCCCGATGACCGTGGAGCAGATTGAGGCGGCGCTTGCCAAGGGCGCCAAGATTGTTGACACGCGCGTGCCGAGCGCCTTTGGCGCAGCCTACATCCGAGGGGCCGTCAACATCGGCCTGACGCCGTCGTCGGTCAACTGGCTGGGCATGGTCGTTCCTGCGGATACGAACCTCATCGTCGTGGCAGATACTCCCGCCCGTGCCGAGGATGCCGCCCACATTTATCGCCGAGCCGGCTACGACCATCTCATCGGTTACCTGGGTGACGGCATCAGCAGCTGGGCCGCTCGGGCCAAGCCGCTTGACCATCTACCGCAGGTGACCCCGCAAAGCCTCAAGCGCATCTTTGAAAAATATCCTAATCACCTTGCGGTCGACGTGCGTTCCGATGGGGAATGGGCGTCCGGCCACATTGACGGTGCCGTGCATATTCCGATTGAGAAGATCATCTCCGGCGACTTCAGCCTGGACAAGGAGCAGCACATCACGGTTGTCTGCGGTTCCGGCTATCGCGCCAACATCGCTGGCAGCATCCTGAAGTCTTTAGGCTATTCGAATGTCTTCAGCCTCATCGGCGGCATGACTGCGTGGAAGGCGTCGCTGGCGACCGGCAAGTGATCGTTTCCAGAAGCTCCAGGTTTCAGCCTGCCGTACGTAGTTTAAGCAATTGAACCGCCAAAACGCCAAGGATGCCAAGAAAAGGAAAAGAATCTTGGCGTCCTTGGCGTTTTGGCGGTTATCCCCTCTTCAATAAGCCGCCGAGTCGCTGTATGCGCCAAAAGCTTCATGGCCTTTGATGCCGCGCCTTGCCGCCAGCTGCGGCATTCATGAGAGTCAGTAATCATGAAAAAACGCATATTTTCAATTCCATCCTGGTTGCTTGGTTACGGCAAGCAGGAACTCCGGGGCGATGCCCAGGCCGGCCTGGTCGTAGCCGTCATGTTGGTGCCGCAGGCCATGGCATACGCGATGCTGGCCGGATTGCCGCCTGTGTACGGATTGTGTGCGGCGACGTTGCCCCTGGTGGTTTATGCGTTTTTTGGGACATCGCGCCAGTTGGCGGTCGGCCCAGTAGCCATTGTTTCCCTGTTGACGGCTGATGCTTGCTCTCGCTTGGTTGAGGCCGGCTCCGACGTCGCCACGGCCGCTGGCACAGCCGCGCTTCTGGCCTTGCTGGTCGGCGCCATCCAGGTCGCCCTCGGCTTGTTCAGGGCTGGTTTTTTGGTCAACTTTGTCTCTCATGCTGTTGTCAGCGGATTTACGTCAGCTGGCGCCATCATGATTGGTCTGAGCCAGTTGCCGCAATTGCTGGGGGTTAAGACGGCAGGCGGGAATTCGGCTGTGGCTCTGCTGGTGGAGGTGATTCGTAAGATCGGCGACCTGCACGGGCTGACCTTGGCCATTGGCTTGACCGCGACCGTAGTGCTTTTAGTGGCGCGCTTCAGGCGCTGGCGTTTTCCGGTCACCTTGCCGGTCATCGCGGTGTCGATTTTATTGGTCTGGTGGTTTGGCTTGGAAGAGCATGGCGTGCGTGCTGTCGGCGCTGTCCCCAGCGGTCTGCCCAGTTGGAACCCGCCCGCTCTCTCGCTGGAAAGCCTGCGTTCGCTCCTGCCGTCAGCGTTGGCTATCGTCTTTATTGGCGTCATGGAGTCGATCGCCGTCGCCAAATGGATTGCAACTCGGGAAAAATACCGCATTGACGCCAACCGCGAGCTGGTTGGCCTGGGGCTGGCCAATGTGACAGCCGGGCTGTTTTCCGGATATCCGGTGGCGGGCGGTTTTTCGCGCACCGCGGTCAACTACCAAGCTGGTGCGCGGACGCCGCTGGCAGCAGTATTCACTGCCGCGCTAGTGTTGCTGACGATGATGTTCCTGACGCCGCTGTTCACGCATCTCCCCAACGCCGTGTTGGCTGCCATCATCATGTCGGCAGTCGTCGGCCTAATTGACTTCCAGGAGGCGCGCCGTCTGTTCAACGTCAAGAAGGCCGATGGCTGGATATTCGTTGTCACCTTCCTGGTCACTTTGGGCCTGGGCATGGACAAGGGGCTGGTCGTGGGCATCATCTTTTCGCTGGCCTTGTTCATCCGGCGCAGCGCACGGCCGCACCTGGCCGTATTGGGGCGGGTTGGCGAACATGAGTTCCGCGATTTGCGCCGCTATCCGGATGCCGTTGTCGACCCCGACGTGGTCATGTTGCGCGTTGACTCCAGCCTGTATTTCGCCAATGCCGGTTTCGTTGAGGAGCGGATTCGCGCCAAGCTGGTGCAGCAGCCCTCCGCCCGCTGGATAGTGCTGGACATGTCTGGCGTCAATGACATCGACGGCGTGGCTGTGTCCATGCTGACCGATTTGATGCGCGACACTGGCGCCGCGGGCGTGCAATTCGTGTTCTGCGGGATGAAGGCAGCGGTGCGGGACATCGTCGAGTGCGCTGGCTGGAAAGAGCTGCTTGGCGAGCGGATGTATCAGGCCACATTATCCCAGGCTCTGGCATCGCTGACAGCGACGAGTCAGTCGCAAGGCGAGCAGTCACCCATTGAACATTGACCTATAAGCAGAGCAACGCTATATTTTACCCCAGGCCCCCGGAAGCCGCAATCGCATCCGGGAGCCTTTCTTTTGTTCAGAGTTCGAGCATTTTACGGTATGTTTCGATTTCTTGCAGTGCGCTGTTGACCTGGCGGACTTTCCATTCGAGGTGCCATTTGTCGCAGACATATTCCATGCTGGGTTCCCAGCCCAGGTGGGAATCAAGCTCGACCGCCGGGATGGTCTCCTGGGCATTCCGGATTTCCTTTGCAGCCAGCTCTTTGAGCTGTTCGAGGATGGCCAGCATCTCGTCCTTGTCACTGGAGGCTTGCAGTTTAGTATTCAGCAGCCACCAGTGCTTGACATGCAGCGTAGTCATGATGGAATGCAGGATATATTCCCCAAGAGCGACTAGGCGTTCGCATTCCGTGCGCTTGCGTTCCGGTGTCAGCTTCAGTGCCGCCTGCGCTGACTGCAAGCCCTGCTCCCAGAGTTTATGCATCTGTTCAAGTCGGCGGATGTCCTGGGGATACCGCAAGGGACCCGGACTCTGATTCGCATTTTCATAGGGCTGGTACAGGGTCTTTACAATCTTGTACCCAAAGTGGGCATGGGGTGCGGTGGGAAACTGGATTTCTTTTGTGCCCATGGTGCGAGTGATATTCGGCTGGAAAATCAGCGGGTAGGCCGGGCCGACACGCCAGGGGCCATATTGATCCTCATTTGAGGCGACATAGAAATCCATCGCCTGACTCCAGTCACGCCAAGCCGAAAGCACGTGCGGCGCGGCATCGCGCCCGTAATCCCTGACAGCGACCTTTTCGAGGACTTTTTCGAGGTCTTCTTCGCGAGGGAACCAGGCATTGGCTTTGCGGATATCCATGACGGCATTCGGCCACCAGCCATAATGATGCGTTTCATAATGCTCATCGACTCCCCAGTTTTCGAGAGCGGCGTTGAGATGTTTGAAACGCTCAATCCAGCGAAAGGGCGTTGGAACGTAAGGTACTGCACCAAAATCCCACGTTGAACCAATGGTGTTGCTGATTGCGCAGGGATGCAAGCCCAATTCATGAGCGAGCGAACACTCGCTGGTGAAGTATTCACCCGGCTCTGTTGCCAGGATTGAGTAGTCCATGATCGGACAGCTCAAATCACCAACCTGGTTCTGCTTGAAGACCTCAAAAGCGACCTGAACCGTTATGTCCTTCGGCAAAGCCGCCAGAAATTTGCGCCGTGAATCGGCAGAGACATAGCCCCAGTTATAGGTGCTGAAAACGATCCTTGCATCAGGTTTCGCTTTGCGGATCGCTTGCCGGATAGCCTTGATATAGGCCGGATAATCCTCGCACGGCCACCAGCCCGGGCTTGGACGCATGTCCGGAATGCCGTCAACGACGCTCTCTCGCCAGCGTTTGCCGGTGGTGGCCGGGTCCTTGCTGGGGAATTCCAGCGATTCACCGCACAATTTGATGCCGACCGCCTTGGGATAGCGCCGGAATAATTCACCATAGATGGAGTCGAAGAATTGCTCCGCGTCCGGTTCATCGGGGTGCTTGTAACTGGGCAGATAATTGTAGATGATGGTATCCAGGCCGTATTCGGCAGCACGGTCGATCAGTTCGTTGATATTGCAGTAGCCCCGAGTTGTACGGTCGAAATCCTTGACAAAGACTTCGATGGTATTGAAACCCGCATGCGCAATGGCAGAAAGCTGCCAGTCCGGAAAGTCATCCATGCCGCTTCCGGAATGCGTCCGGCGTATCCGGATCAGGGGCTTGCGAAACTCCGAACCCAGTGGCAGAAACGGAGCTTCCCGGAAATTCATGACGTCCTCGAGATAGACAATGGCACTCCAAAGCCCCTGCAAATCTGCCGTGCTCACGATGATCCCGTCTGCTTTCACCTCGAGTTGGAAACTGCCGCGGGGCGCATCCAGCTCTTTCTGCTGAAAGAGAATCCGGGGGCCGGTCAGCCTATCCGATACGGCCATTTTTACCGGCACACGCATGCTGACTTGCAGATATTCCTGAAAATCCAACAGTGCTTTCCTGCCGCCGCCAGCGAAGCCGGCGCCCAAAGCCAGAAGCCAGTCTTCCGTAATGGCGACCTCATTTGCCGCCGGAACCGCTTGCAAATCCCGCCGGTCAGGGCGGTGAATCTCACGCATGCGTCGCAAAAAATCGTAATTGCGCTCACTCATTCGAACAGATGCCTTTTTAATGGCCCGATGATTTTACCCTTTTGTTTAATTTATTTTTCGGGATTATTCCAGAATCAGAGGTTTGAGTTTGGAAGCGTTTTTCTGTCCGTCAATTCCTTCTGTAAACGCGAGGTGGAAGATGGGACGCCGGTCTTCGGGACGATCATTGTTGCGGACGATGAATCCAAACCGCAGGCCGAGTCCCGGCCTCGGATGAAAGACTTTTATCTCATGCCAGGGTATGGCTGCTTCATAAAGAGTGATGTTTTCACTGCGAGTAATCCTGTGTGGCCAGTCGAGTTTGCCGGGAGAGGCGCCGGCGCCCGGGAGTCTCGCAAGAACGGAGCCGGAAGTGGTCAGCGCCATGCCAAGGTTGTGTTCCTGTCCCGAGAAAGAGGATGGATGATGTACACGAGTCATGCTTAGCAGCGCTTCCGGGGTTGGGTCCTGGCGGGTTCCGATGACAAAATTAAACATATCATCCATTTCGATATTTATCCCGTTTCCTCGTTGGATATGAACAGGATCAAACACTTTCGCCGCGACATGAAGGTATTTTTCATCCCACGCCACATAGACTTCTGCAGAAACATCTGAACCGTCCAGTTTCACCAGGTCCATTTCCGGGACGAGAGCCCATTTCGGATAAAAATCATCTGGCACTTTCAGTTTGATCGGCGTAAGTCCCTCAAACCATGTTCCGGGATGCCAGGGTTTGGAAAGTTTCGGCGCCGTCCAGTAATCCAAGGCCAGCGGGATGCGGGACACAATGCCGTTCGCAGTCAGGGTCGCCGTTGTGTTTCCGACATGCTGGCGCGGAAGCTTGAAGGTGAATTTACTAACTTCGTTTGCCGGAAGTTTCAGCGGATGTGTCGAATGGTCCGGAAGGGTGAGTTCCGCATCGAGCGGCTCGTTCGCGAGGTTGCCTATTTGTAAAGAAACGTGGTCGAAATCCGTCCGCCAGCCGCCACCTTTGCAGAGGGCGGCTTGCGGGATTGTCGCCTTTGCAATCATGGCAGAGACGGTTTCGCGGGGAGCGTCGAATTGCAGAAAAATCGGTGCTCCCGAAATTTCCAGCGAGGCCGGACCCGGCTTATGAACCGACTTCACCCCGTTCATTGTAGTCAAGCCGGCTGCAACGGGAAAATTGAGTTTCAGGATCACCGGTTCTTCCGTCGTCCAGACAGCTATGGTTTCCTTGTTGTCTTTGCGCGTAAAGAGATAAGCGTAAACGCCATTGGCAAGTTTGATCTCCTGCGGATTGGAAACGAAAGCCAGTTCGCGGGCGGCGGTCGCAAAGGCGATGGCCGTTGGCCGCGGAATAAATGCATTGTCCCCCTTTTCATCCAGCACCGCTTTCCACAAGGCGCCCAGGTCCAAAATGGGACTGTCCGCATTCAGGTGCCCATCCCGTATCTTACGGGGAATCGAATAGTTGCAGGCGACATGAAGGGAATAATACGGAGAGGGTACGGAACGGTTGATGATCATGCTCCGGAGAGTGTATTCCGCCACTTGCCGGAGAATTTCGGAATCGAATGCGGCCGAATAATTGACGGAGTAACAGCGTTCGGCATTGATCGCTTTTCCGGGACGTCCGTATTGTTTCGATAGCTCAATGGTATCCAGCAGGAACTGACGCAAGCTTTTTTCCGGCGGATCGATGGGCCCGCGGAGGGAGTCCCAATTGCCAGAGTAGGCATCAATGGCCAAAAGGTCGAAATTTTCGCCCAGGGAGTCGAGAGCGATCCTGCTCAACTGGAAAGGTGGGGTGCTGTGCAGATAATCGTTGGCGGCAATGCCGAGCGCCACGACCGGAATGTCGGGCATGGCGCGTTTGAATCCGGTATACATGGCGCGGGCAAGATAAGCGTAATCTGCAAGCACGGAAGCCGCATTGCCTCCCGTAATATCCGGACGGCGCGCCATGACATCGATTTCAGCAGTCACAAGCCAGTATTTGACCCGGGAGCCGGCAATTCTTGCAAGGGTTTCAGCGAAACGTTCTATATAAAGGACTTCTTTTTCCGAAAGAACCGGCAGTCCGCGGCGGATTTTATCTTTGAGTGCTGCATAGCGCGGGAGAGGCATAACAGAACCGGCCAGTTCCAACCCGGCGTCAAGATACGCCTTAAGATCGCCACCGTCCTGGAACCGTTTCTGAAATTCGGTTGAAATGTCCTCCGGCATGTCCCACCAGTGCTGGTAAAAACCAATGGAACCGGCACCCAGAAGTTTGTATCCTTCAAGCAACTGCACCGTCGGATAGTTTTTATCGATTTGAAAAAATGGATCGGGCGGGTCGGACATCGGCTCGAGCAAGATGAAAGCCGACTGCGTTTTCAGGATTTTTTTCCCGCTCAGGGAAACAAACGCATCAACAGTATAGTATCCGCTTTCTTCAGAACCCGGAAAAACCAGTTCAATCCTTCGTGTCTGTTCCGGCGCGATAGTAAAATTTTCCAGAGTTTGTTTAAGAATCTCTTTTCCGGCGTAATTCTTCACAACATATTCGATTTTCGGGGTCGCCTCCTGTGAGGTTCTGTTCTGGAGCGCAAGCACAAGGCGAACTTCTTCTCCAGGAGAAAAAATGCCTTTGGTCCCGAGCGGATAAAAGGCGACGGATTGAAGATCACGCATGAAGACTTGTTCAAACCTTTCGCCGGCGCCAGCATTCGAAAAACTTGCGAGGAGAAGAAATCCCAGGACTCCCGGCGCGTTAATTTTCGTCCAATTTTTCAACAACGTCATGCCACCCTCCTGTTCTGAAAAGTTTTGATTTCCACTGCCACGCAAATTTTCCGTTTACCAGGGCTGAAAATACTTATTATCAGGTTCCCACAACACCCCATTGATTTTCGGCATGAACGCTTCCATGTGTCGTTTCCGTTGCCTAAGGCTCAGGGTGTGAGAATCGCTTGGGTTGGCGACGCCGCCCCGCGCCAGACAAAGAGATTCGGCTTCGCTGCCCCCCAGAGCGAATATTCCCTCCACCAGTATTCGGCGAAGCTGCGGGGATTGTTGATGCTTTGTACATGGCCGTCGAGGAAGGCGAAGTTCCCGGAGGCGCCGCCGTGCGCACCAATATAGTAGCTATAGGGTTTGCTGCCCACATCCTGGGGCCGCACCATCATGTACTGCTTGTCATAGCTGCTATCCCAGCTGTCACCCAAGTGGATGAAACTGGATGGCTCCTTGACCCTGATGGCAAAAATCACACGAGGATCGCCCCATTGGACGAGTTTGTACAGATATCCTCCTTGCGGGTCGCCGTAGGCGTAATATGGACTCGTACCCAATGCATCGTCTCTGACGGAGCAGTAGCGGTACGGCGGGAGGGATGGGCAGGCGGCTTCCGGCGGGTTATTGGGCGTCGACAAGTAGCAGGTGCCGGTGTCGATAGTCAGGGCTTGAACCCAGCAGGAGGTACCCCTGAAACAGCAGGCGTAGACGCCGTCGTATTCGTCAATGTACAGCATTCGAGCCATGTTGCACTGCTTCAGGTTGTTGACGCAAGTGATGCTGCGAGCCTTTTCGCGAGCCTTGCTCAAGGCCGGCAGCAGCATTGCTGCCAAAATGGCGATAATCGCAATCACCACGAGCAGTTCGATTAAAGTAAAAAAACGGAAGAAAAATGAACGGCCGAAGTTTTCAAGTAATCGCTTCATTGCTTCCTCCTTGCCCTAAAAAACAGGCGTTTTACGATGTCGCACTAGGTTGTCTGCTCAAAAGTGAATAATTCACTTTTTGTCGTGCTGTTTTTACTTTAGCATGTAAGAAAATAATTTGCAAGGGATAAAAAGAAATTTTCAGGAAAAACTTGACTTATTCACTTTTGGCTTATATTTGTATTTGTTTACATAAGGAGGTATATGTATGAACCGAACCAAGCAAATTTATAACGAGTTGCTTTTTCGTCTGGATCAGGGTGTTTATCCTCCGGAGAGCAAATTTCCCTCTGAGAGCCAGTTGGCCGATGAATTTTCGGTCAGCAAGGTAACGATGAATAAGATTGTTTCCATGCTGGCGTCGTCTGGTCGCTTGTCTCGCGGCGTCCGGGGAGCCGGGACTTTTGTCTCTAGTCCAATGCTCAGACCCAAGGGCAACATTGTTTTTCTGGGCATTCTTTCCGCCTTTTCCGGCAAGATTCTTCTTGGCATGCAGAGGGAGTGTTTGCAGTCTGGCTATTTTCCTGTCGTTTTCAGCCCTGATGCCGAGGAGTTGCAACCTTGCCTGCGAAATCTAAACAGGGAAAATACCGCAGGCATCATCACGACCAGTTATGGTCTTCTTGAGCCGCCGGATGAGATTGAGCTTTTCTGCCTGGATTATGCTTTGCCGTATCAGGCAAGCGATCCTCGTGTTCATTTTCTCAGCAGCGACAATTATCATGGGGGGCGTTTGCTGATGGAGGAGGTTCTCAAGCGCGGGCACAGGGAAATAGCCATTTTCAGCTCAGAGCGATTCTTTCTGCGGTCTGATGCGCCAGTGGCGCCACGGGTGCAGGGGTTTCATAAAGCACTCGAGGAGGCGGGCATCTTTGATTATGAGCAACGTACTTTTTTCGCCATGCCGCAATCCATCTCTGACGCAAAGATTTTTTTGAAGAAAATACGTCAGGCCAACCCGCCGGTGACTTTGATTTGTGCCGACTCTGACAATGCGGCGGAAATCCTTCATAAGGCAGGGCATGAGCTTGGCTTTGCCTGCCCCGGGGAAGTCGCCCTGACTGGTTTTGGCAATGTGACCTGCCTGCCGATAGCAACTGTCGAGCAAAATCCTGAATTGCAGGGATGCATGGCCGCACGATACCTGATCCAGTTCCACTCTGGCTCACGCCCGGAAACACCTGTGGATGAAATGGTGGAACCAACGCTGGCAGGACTGGAATACATCCCAATCGTGCGTTGACGGGACAGAATTCTTTTTTAACCACGAACCACACGAAAAGACACGGAATTTTTTCAGGTATAAAGAAAGGATGCCGTTTATGTTTTATTTGAAGATGTTGCCGTATCAGGTTCGGGAGGCGATAGATTGCAACATGCCGGTGATTTTACCGTTGGGGGTCATCGAGTATCATGCTGAACATCTGCCTCTGGGGGTGGATTCCTTGGTCTGCCAGGAGGCAGTAGAAAGAGTTGAAAAGCGCCATCCTGATAAAGTGGTCGTGCTGCCTCCTTTTTATTATGGATCGGCCTCGCTGGCAGTGGCCAAACCTGAACGGCATGGCACCGTCCAAGTGGATTCGAAAAACCTGATTCCAGTGGCGGAGGACATTTTCCGTTCGTTGCTGCGGGTTGGTTTCCGCAATATTTTTGCTTTTATTGCTCATCAGACTGAGGAGTTTTCACAGGGTATGCCGACTGACCTTGCTTTTCGTTTTGCCGCACGCAGAGTGATTTTCGAGTGGCTGGAAAAAGAGGGTGGCGAAGGCTGGTGGGGGACGGAACAGTACAGTGCGTATTATTCCGGGGCAAACAATCCCTTTGCCTGGATTCGCATTTATCCGGCAAGGCACCGGGAAGCGACCCGGCAACGTTTCCCCGGCGATCATGCCGGCCAGCTGGAAACCAGTGAAGCGATGGTGATCTGCCCGGAACATGTACAAATGGAGCGTCTTGATGATTCCCTGTGGTATGCCCGTCCCGGAAAAGAGGCCACCAGGGAATTGGGTGAAGCGGCACTCGAAGCGGCAGCCGATGATATTGAAACATTGATTTTCAAGGGAGTCAAATGAATCTCGAACAAATTTATCAGGCGATTCATTCGGAAATCAAAGGGGAAAACTGCCGGGATAAGGCAACGGAATTCCGCCAGTATCCTCTGCAACTGAGCTATTCCTCCTACGCGAAAGGCATCGATTGGCTGGCTGACGAATACCTCAGGCTTGGCTTGGAGGCCGAGGTGATTCCATTCCCGGCGGATGGCAAAACCGTCTATGGCGACCGCCATTTCCCACTGGCCTGGGATGTCGAAGAAGCCTGGCTTGAGGCGGACGGGAAACGGATTGCAGATTATGCCGAATGCACCTATTGTGTTGTCCCTTTCTCAGCCGACAGCGGAGGAATTGGCGAGGGGAGGCTGTTGCCCATCGAAAGCCTGCCGGAGACCGGACGCTTGGACAACACGGTGGTCTTGATTGCCCATTATCCCTCCGGCAAGGAGATCAAAAGCCTGATGGAGCGCGGGTGCAAAGCTTTTATGACAGCGGTGGATACTCAGCCCATACATCCATCGCTCTGGGATTCGCGGCGCTGGTTCAACGACCTTTTCGGATCGGGTCAGATTGATGCACGCAACCGCACCTGCGTCGGCTTTTCCATTACCCCGCGGATTGCCCGCGAGCTGATGCTGAAATTGCAATCCGGCACCGCGCCTGTGCAGGTACGCTACCGGATGAAAACCCGCACTTATGAGGGGCAGGTGCCGGCTGTCAGCGCACTGTTGCGTGGAGAATCCGAACGTTGCTTTTTTATTACTGCGCATGCTTATGAACCGCATGCCACCAATGATGTGGCCGGCGTGGCCTGTTCGCTGGAAATTGCAAGGACGTTGTCCACATTGATTGCCGATGGCAGACTGCCGAAACCTAAATATTCCATCCGCTTTTTTCATGGCTTGGAGAATTTTAGCCTGTATGCCTGGGGGTTGTGGCATCCCGAAAAAATGAAGGATGCCCTTGGCGGGGTTTCCCTGGATTCGTTTGGACGTCTGGAAAAGGCAGGAAAACGCGAACATTTCGTCTTGCGCCGGTCGCTGAATGTGCATCCTACGTCGCAACATGGATTGGCTCGCGAAATTATGCAGATGGCCGCCAATGACAGCGGCATTGGCGTCGAAGTCAAAGAAGCCTCGAAAAATAATGAAGACCTGATGCAGGACCCCATGTTTGGCCCGCCCTGGAACCTGCTCTATGGCTCACTTTGGGAAGAACCACTTGCGACTTATCCGCGATGCTATTTTTATCATACCAGCCTTGATACGCCGGATAAACTGTCGCCATTGGCGTTGGAGACTGCCGGTGCATTCGCCGGGACGCTGGCATTTTTCATGGCAAGTGCTGGAAAGGAGGACAGCACCTTTTTGGCGAAGCTGGCCTGCAAGGACTGGAAGCAGGTTGTTGATGACAAGTGCCGCGAGGCATTGCGGCTGCAAGATGAGGGTCTCGTATTGCGGCGTCTGCGGGCGCAACGCTTGGCAGCCTGGCGCCGGTTCTCCATTCCCTCGGGGATGGCAGCCATAGGCGATCCCACCCTGGCAGTTGAATTTAAAACATATACCGAACAGCGGATTGCCGCGGCTCTGCAAGTCTTATACGGCGGCGAGCCTCCCGCACTTATGGTTCAAGGGCATCGGGAAATCCTGGTGCGTACCTTGCCAGGGCCGATTGGACTGGGGACGATCAGCGATGAATTGCGTGGTCTTGCCGCAGATGCGCAGGGCTACAGGAGCAATGAATACTGGTGCCTGGACGAATCCGGCACTAACTTTTATCATTTCGACGGCAAAAAAACAGTTTTTGAAGTCGCTTTAGCCATCTGGGCGACAAGACCCTACGGTTTGCAGGAAGATGCGGATGCTTTCCAGCGGGAATTGCAGCGCTGGGCGAAGTTGGCTGAGGTTTTACTGAAAGGCGGCTTGGCTCGTTTGCAGGAAATCCCTGTCGTGAAAAAAGCGCAGATCGTCCGTGGATTGCAGGAACTCGGAATTCAGCCTCGCGATTGCCTGATGGTTCATTCGAGCCTCAAGTCTTTCGGGTTTGTCGAAGGAGGCGCGGACACGGTGATCGATGCACTCCAGGAAGTGGTGACTGAAGCCGGAATTGTGGCCATGCCTGCTTTCTGCGATTGTGCCGAGGGGGGCGGCAGCGGAGCATACGATCCGGTCACCACCCCGGTTGGGAAGTGGGTTGGCTTGATACCGGAAACCTTCCGGAAACGCTCGGATGTGCTGCGCAGTCGGCATCCCACCCATTCGGTCTGCGCCTGGGGACAAAAAGCCGAAGAATTCTTGCAGCAAGCTTCGCCGTATGACACCTTCGCAGAAGACAGCCCCTGGGGAAAACTCCTCAAGCAGAAAGGCAAAGTCCTCTTCCTTGGTGAAGCCATCGGCGGAAACACCTTCCTGCATGCTTGCGAAGGATGGTACAACTCATATCTTGACAGCACGTTTGCCCTGTGCAAAACGCCCGATCGCGTGCAATCCGTCCTGGTCAAAGATTATCCCGGAGGGTGCCGTGGCCGCTGGTATAAACTCGGACGCAATGCACCATGGTTCCAGAAACTGAAGGAACGCGGAGTTTTCCTGGAAACACGGATCAATGATACAGTACTGACGGTCTACCAGGCTGAACAATTTGCGGCAGCTGCAAAAGAGATGTTCCGCGAAGAGCCGGATATCCTGCTGCATCAAAACGCCTGCCGGGACTGCGCCAGGCTGAGAAGCAAAATCAGTAATAGGTCAGTACACACCCCGGCGCTCCGCTGGGACAATTTGCAGGAAACCCGCGTCTAGCAGCACACCTGCCCAACCA
>MWEG01000035.1 GCA_002070945.1 Lentisphaerae bacterium ADurb.Bin082 | reverse complement strand
GAAGGTGTTGGCGTCCACGGCAAACGGCTGCAAGACATCAGCGTCGCGCATCGCGTCCTTGTCCATCTTGAGGATGTTGATCTGGCGCTTCTCGTCAATCTGCACCAGGCTGTCGTCCTTGAGCAGCAGCTCCGGAGTAAGGAGCTTCAAATTCTGGAATCCGACATTGCGTCCAGCCTGGTACCAGACCTTGACGACGCGGAGGTCAAGTGCGCTGGACGGGACAACGCCGGCTGGGCCGGTCAAGTCGCTGGCAGTCACTTTTATCCCATTCAGATTTTGCAAGGCAAAGATGCCGAAGCTGGCTGATTCATATTCGCCGGGGCAGGCTGTCAAGGCCATCGTCGGCCCAGGCAGCGCGTCTGACGGCAGCTGCTGGGGCAGACGTTTCACGTTAGTGATAGCCGGCAGCAGGAAAACCTTGAAATCCGATATCGGCGCTTCCCCGCGCAGCTGGGCCAGGGTCAGCCCAGTATAGAAGTCCGCCTTGACCAACAGGGCGGCGGCGTCCCTCTGGCACTCACGGAATACATCACGGAGCTTTTCCCACTGCGTGAGCAGACTCACGGCGCTTTCCTTGGCCAGCGCCTGCGCATGTCCGGCCGCCTGGGTCAGCTGCGCATTGCCGGCGGCGATGGCTTCCTTAACTTGGCGCAATTCCGACGTGCCCGCTAGCTGCCGTAGCTTGTCATGGGCACTCTTCAAGGCGGCTTCGGCTTGTTTCAGCGGCGGCTCAAGCTCTGTTTTGCGGACGATGTCCGCCGCGATTTGGGCATCGACGGTTTTCTTGCCGCCAGGCCAGCGGTCCAAAAATATCATTTTGCCGAAATACTCCGGGTCATGAAAGCCGGAAAAAGTGATGGACCAGCCGCTGTATTCGGCGGCGGCCTGGTCACGCTTGGGAAAGCCGCGGTTGAAATTGACGTCCCAGATGTCCTGGTGACGCGGCTTGCTCTTCAATTCAGCCCAGGGGATGGACAACTCCACTTCCCAGCGATTGTCATGGACGGAGGCGCGGGCCGTCCAGCGCGCGTTCCAGGAATCCGACGCTTCCGAGCCAATTTCGTCCCAACACACACCAGTCGAGTTGACCGCGAGATGGAAATAACGACTCGAAGCAGGAAAACGAGCCAACACGGAATTATTCGGCGGGATTAGGAAAATTTCCACGCAGTCATCTCCGCAGACCAGTCCGTCACGTTCGACTGCTGCTGTTTTCAGGAGGGATGGATTAGCGTCAAAGCAGCGCATGCCGATATAGAGGTTGTTCGCGTCCCAGAGTACTCGCGCCTCGGTTTTTGCGGTGGCATAGCCTCTGCCACCGAACAAGACAAAGTCATCTGCGACCGCAGCTTCCTCCCAGCAGGCGTCGACGAGGCGGCCGTCAATCTCTGGCGGCGTCGCCGTCCGCACCGCCGCCGTCAGCACAAAGGGCAATTCCTGGCCTTCTTTTTTGGTCATGGGGGCGCCTTGAGCGCACAAGCAGACGCCGAGCATCACCGCCGCCAGCCATCCTCGTCCTACCTGCAATGCCATTTGAGATGTCATCTGTCATCCTCCTGAATTACCTTGAGTCAAGACCACACGCCAGCCAGGCCGCCAGTCGGAAAATTCACCTCGCTGTCCAGCCGCAACGGCCGGGACAAACAGCCTAGACAATACTTTGACACCGCAACGACGAATGTCAAGCCAAGCCGGATAGCAGCCACGCCGCTGGTGCGCAGTCTATCCGCCTATCCCAATACCTTGTCAGCGTCGTTGGACACCCATTGAACATTGAGCCGCAGGGCGCCGCTTCTTTCGTCTTATCTCATTTAGGTTCCCACAAGTCATTGAGTCGCATCTGGGCACCATTCCTGGAGATGGAAAACATCATGCCTGAGTGCAGATAAAATCATGCTCAAGCCTAGGGACATGGTGGACATGGTGGACGGCGTTGGTTGCCGTATGTAGTCCAGATACCCCTCGCCCCTAAGCTCGCCCCTATCAGCGCCGGTCTTGCAAGATGCGGATGATGTTGGCCGACAGCGCTGGCGTCAGCTCGTTGTCAGGCAAGGGCATCGACAGGAAGGCCGCCAGTTCGTAGGCTTGGTTGTGCGCGTCAGTGTCAGAGCCGAAAAGGAACCGGTCGATGCCGAGTTTGTCAATGGCCAGGTGCCACGGCCGGTCTGAACAGAATGTGCCGCAGAATTCCAGGTAGACATTCGGGAATTGGAGCGCCAGGGCTTCGGCTTCCAGGCGTCCAGGCGTGCCGCCGCCGGAATGACCGAGGATGAATTTGACGTTGGGATAGCGGGGCACGACCGGCGTCAACATGGCCGGGGAGCAGTACCTGTCGTTCCAGGTGTGAATCAGAACGGGCAGGTGATGTTTCTCGGCGTACTCCCAGACCGGTTGGAACCGCTCGGAGTCGACCGTGATCTGCCAGTAGCTGGGCAGAATCTTGAAGCCGACGAAGTAGTCGCGCCGGAAAAAATCGTCGAGGATGTCTTCGTTGATGTCGTTGGCATAGAGTGGGTTGTAGACGAAATATCCGTGGAAGCGTCCTGGATGGCGGGCGGCGAGTAGTTCGGCGCGGCGGTTTTCGGCGAGGATGTCGCCAAACAGTGCCTTGCCGTCTGAGACGAACAGTTTTTCGACGCCGTATTGGTTCATGCGTTCGACTAATACGTCCATGATTTCCGGCGTGTCTGGCACCTCCAGAACCCATCCTCTGGCATGCGGGCCGTTATGGCCGTGCGCATCATAGATGGTGACGTTTTCCAGTCGCTTGCCGGCCTTGAAGGCTCTCCAGAGCGGCTTTTTTTCCAGGAGCGGGTGTTCTGGTGCCAGTTTTGCGGGCAGGGGCGCGAGGTTCAACAGCCTTTCTAAGTTGCCATGCGCAATCAGTTCGCGTTCAGCTGGTGAAATTCGCGCCTGCGCCAGGGCGCCGATGGCGGCGCCGTAATGCGACCGATAGCCAATGCCGAACAGCAGCCGCTCAATGCCGAAATGGTTTCGGACCAGCTCAATCGTGTCCCGCATGTGCAGCCAGGAAATGTCGAGATAGACGTTGGGGCAGCGCCACATCAGGTCAAGCGCATTGGTGAATCCGCCCCACATCTGCTGGCAGATGACGGCGCGGATGGAAGGGTAGCGGGTCGCCAGCTCCTCGATGTCCCGGAAGCTGCCTTCCGTGCCGCTGTAGCGAGAGTCGAAAAGAAGCAGCGGTTCAAATTCCGCCAGTTCGGTCAGAACACGCTCGATTTGCCGGATGGGAAAACGGCACACGTCTGGACAAAGACGGAAAACGCGCAGTCCGTCTGCGGCCTGCTGTCGCAGCCAGGCGATGACGCCGTTTTCAAAGGTGTTCGACGGGGTGATTACAAAGGCTGGAAAAAGGCGGTCGCGGTAGGGCGCAATGGCCTTCAGCAAGTCTTGGTTGCCAAGATATGGCGAGGCGTCGCGCGCTTCCACGGAATAGACGATGGCACGGTCAATGCCCAGGTAGTCAAGATGCTCCAAGAGGCTGGCGGCGCTAGGGAACTCCGGCACGGCGTAGGCGCCTTTGCCTATCATTGTGTTGATAGCGAAATACTGCATGGCCTTCTCCTTGTTGTTGACGATGGTGAACGTATCATGATTTGCCTGGCAGCGAGCGACTTCATCCCTGCATACGCCCGGCAGCCTGCGACGGCGGATATCCGAAATGCTTGCGAAAATAACGGCTGAAATAGCACTGATCCTGGAAGCCGACGGCAGCGGCGACGTTTTTGATGGACATCCGGCCAGATTGCAGGAGACGGGCGGCATGACGAAGTCTGACTTGGCATAGATAAGTGTAGATGGGCTGGCCAAAATGGCGGAGAAAGATGGCGTTCAGATGCCCTGGCGAATAGTGAGTCATCTTGCCGAGGTCATCCAACGTGATTTCTCGCCAGTAGTAATCGTCGAGGTATTGCTTGATTTGGGTGAGGATGTCCGCCTGGTAGTTGTCGGGCGCCATGACGCCGTGTTGCAGAGAGTAGTCGATGGCCTCCATCAGCAGATAGTGGAACCGGGCGGTGTCTGGACGTGCGGTGGAGGCACAGGCCCAAAGCCGCGGCGCAACCGGCGGATTGAGGTGCAGTCGGGCGGCGGATTGTCCATAACCGGAAGTTTGGCTGTAGAACGTCTGATGGAGGTTGAGGCCTGTCGGCGCCACCGAGACCCAGAACAGGCGGTAGGGCAGTTCCGGGGCAAGATAATGCTCCGTATGCTCGGCGCCGCATAGAAGGATATGCGGACGCGGGGTGTCGACTTTGAACCAGGACGAATTAATCTGGAACGCCGCCTGCCCGGACTGCAGGCTGATCATTTCTACGTGCGTCTGATGCGATTGGGTCGAATAGTAGGGCGATGAAAAACGGGCGGCTGGCAGCGTGCCATCCGGGGCCTCTGTCGCGCCGTAGTAGCTGGCGCCGCTGTCCCGCAAGGCATGCAGCAGGGCGGTTAAGGCGTCGGTGAATAACATTAAGGCGGCGTTCCAATCGGTCGGATGGATGTGGGGAAAACGCCGAAAACAGCCGGCGTAACACGTGAAAAGGATGGTACCCAGAATATACCGACGCCTGCCCGGAAGGCAAGCGTGTCGTGGTTTTATCCATATATTATCCGTGCATTCAGCAAAGGACGGCGATTGCAGGGAGGGTTGCGGGCGGTTACAGTATAGACGATGGAAGAAGCATGGGCGATGATTAATTCCGGTTTTGGTTAGGGTGTTCCCAAACAAGGAGAAGAACAATGAGCTCAACGGATCCCAAGTACGGCGTGGAAGAAATCATGGAACTCCTTGACGTCTTCAAGGTCTCCCCTGTCACTGCGGCGAAAATCCGCTGCCTGTTGCTGGAAGCCCCTGACGGCCCTGATGGCGGCGTGTTTTTCCGCTACTACAACCCGCGCAGCAAGACGGCCGAGCTGGAGAAGCGTTTCGCTGCCCATGTCGGCGTCAAGCATGTCCTGGCTGTCAATTCTGGCACCAGCGCCCTGATTGCGGCCCTGGTCGCGGCCGGCGTCGGGCCAGGGGATGAAGTCATCCTGCCGGCCTACACGTTTTTTGCCACGGCTTCGGCTGTCGTGGTGGCAAAGGCGATTCCAGTCATTGCGGAGATTGACGAGACGCTGACGTTGTCTCCGGCTGCGGTCGAGCGTCTGATCACGCCGCGGACAAAGGCGATCATGCCCGTCCATATACTCGGGCATCCGGCGCGCATGGACGCTCTATGTGCGCTGGCGAAGAAGCATAATTTGGTGGTGATTGAGGACGCGGCCCAGGCTTGCGGCGGCTCGTTCCAGGGACGCTATTTGGGCACGTGGGGCGATTTTGGCTGCATCAGCTTTGACGCCTACAAGATCATGGGCACTGGCGAAGGCGGTGCGCTGCTGACCAACGATGATTTCTACTATACCCGTGCGCAGAGTTACCACGACACTGCCGCTTGCTGGCGACCGGATCGGTACGGCCGGGAGCGCATGCCCGGCGAATTGTTCTGCGGCGAGAATTACCGCATGAATGAATTGGCGGCCGCTGTTGGCCTGGCTCAGCTGCAGCGCCTGGATTGGACTATCGCCCGGATGCGAGATCGCTATCACCAGATCAAGAACAGCCTGTCCCTGCCGCCTGGCATCAAGTGGCTGGAGCCAGCAGATGAGAACGGCGTCTGCGGCTCTAACCTGGCGATGCTGTTTGATGATGAAGACTATGCGGTGCGAGCCCAGAAGGCGCGACTGGTCGGCGGCAATGCCTTGAAAGACACCACTGGGGTTCGCGATTGGCATTTGGCCTGGAACTGGGAGCATATCTTGGAGGAAAAAACCGCGACGGAGGAAGGATGCCCGTTCCGCTGTCCGTTTGTGAAAGAGCGGCCGCGATACACTGTCGATTCCTGGCCTCAAACCCGTGCTATCATGCGGCGGCTGGGAGTGATCGGCATTTCACCGCAGATGACTGAACAAGATGCCGAAGCTGTAGTGGAGAGGTTGCAGAAAGGTTTGGCAACATGCTGAAAGGGCTCCAAGTCGAGACCAACCCGAAGCTGGAAAAAGCCGCTGGCCTGCCGCCACGTGGATTGTTGCGCCTGGAATATGACAGCCCCGGCTGTCCCCAGGATCGCGATTGGGCCTTGGTCTATCCGCCAGCGCCGGTCGGTATCGGAATCGTGGTCATTCATGGTCATGGCAGCACCGGGGATCAGCTTTACACCCGTCCCGACGTGAAGCACAACGCCGGGTTTCTGCGTTCGCTCGGCCTCGGCATCATGACCCCGAACCTGCGGGGAAACGCCTGGATGGCACCGCCAGCCGAGCAGGAGCTGGCCGACTTGATCGATTTCGCCAAAGCGACCTACGGCTGGCAGAAAATCATCCTCGCCTCCGGCTCCATGGGCGGAACCAGCAATCTGATTTTTGCGGCCCGGCGCCCAGAGATGGTCGACGCGGTGGTGGCGAACAGCCCTGCCACCGACTTGGCGCGCTATGCCGCATGGTGCGTGGAACAGCCTTTGCCGATATGCCAACAAATCGCCGACGCCATCATGACAGCGTATCGCCATGACCAAGCGCTGCTGGCTCGCCATTCGGCCTGCGCTCTGGCTGACCGGCTGACCATGCCTGTCTGGCTCAGACATGGCGACGCCGACCCCATTATCCCGGTCTCAGAATCGCGCACCTTGGCTGCGCTCCTGGCAAGCAAGGCGAACTTCAACTACCGGGAAATCCCAGACGGCGGCCATGACGCTGCCATGCCATGCTTTGCCGAATGTGTGGCCGCAGCCGTCGAAGCACTGGCGTGATCAGTGGACAGCGATGGTGGTGACGGTGTTTTTGCCGTGATGGTCAAGCGGGAAGACGGTCAGGCACCCAGGCGCGGTCAGCCCGGTGACTTCGATGATGGCCGGCTCTGAGGACGGAACAATGGCAAGATGACCCTGATTGAGGCGGTATTTTTCGCCGCTGGGCGTGACCACCCGGTATTCCACGCCAGGGATGTCGGCTTCAAAACGCGCCCAGACCGAGTGCGGCGAATGCAGGTTGAACAGGGTCAGGCGGACAGGTTCAGCCGTCGCTGGGATACTCGCTGGCGCCAGTGCCTGGCCAAGCATGACGCCGAAAGTCTCACACGCTGACAGCACCGGGTCGGCGGCTTCCAGCGACGCCGGGGAATCCTCCAGCGTGAGGCCAGATGCTTTGACTGCGTTGGCGCGGACGATTTCTTGCAACGGCGCCGGCAAAAAACCAGCCGCAAGCAGACGTTCGGCATTGCTCATGAACTGCGCCAGGGCGTCGCGAACGCAGACGAAGCGCTTGCGATCAGTGACAGGGATTTCGTCTTGACCGGTTTGCCGCAAGTAGGTCTGAGCATCAATTTCCTGGAGCGTGAATGATTTCACCCGCATGTATTGCTCTGGGCTGTTATGGGGATAGATGCCGAAATTGAGATAAAACGGCAGGCTCGCCACATGGAAGAAGATGGTGGTAGTGGCGAAGTTATCCCTGGCCTGCAAACGCCTGCGAATATGACGCTGCACCTGATCGTGCGAACCCCAGCGGAAGCCTTCGGTCAGCATGATTTGCGTGGTGTGGTCACTGCCGCGGGCCATCACGGTCAGCTTGAAATATTTGTCCAGGCAGCTGTCGTCTAGGCGGATAGTCGCTCGGGGCAGCTTGCTGTCGCCACCGCCGCTGATGACCAGCTCGTCGCCGTCGACGCTGACATTGCCCTCGTATGCGATTTCGCTCAGCAGCCGGGCAGGTGATTGCTCGTTGGGGCCGGCCGTGAGGCGGAACGTGCCATCATAGCGGCTGGACGCCGCCTGGGAGAAAAGTGCGGACGGAGTCGCCAGTAGGAGAGCAAGCAGCAGGGGCAAAAGAAGATATCGCATGGTTTATTTACCCTCCAGCAATGCCATGATATCAAGGCGGAGACGTGCGGCTTCCGCAGGGTTCAGGCGGTTTTCCGCAGCGGCGTAGGCCTTGCTGAGCAGTTCGGTTCGACGCGGTGAATCGAAGTGCCGCTCAAGTGCTTGGAAGAACAGGAAGTCATCCAATCCGGCTCGGAAGCCTTTCCATCGTCGTGAGGGCATGACGGTGACATCTCCGGCCGGATAGATGGCGACCGGCGAGGCAGACTTGCGGAAATCGTCCAGCGGCGTCCCCCAAGTGTCGCCAGCTAAGCCTAATGCTGCCCAGAAACCGACGCCGGTTAGGTTCTTTTGGAAAGCAAACGCCCCCATGCGACGGTAAAAGGAGCTTGGCGATAAGCGCTTATGATGGACAGGGCACCAATAGGTGGACATAATCGCGACCTGCTCGCGGGATGTTTTTTCCAGTTCTGGCGTCAAATGCTGAAACCATCCGGCGTGGTATTGCAGGTAGTCAACGCAACGAGCCTCAAGCGCCCGGGTGACTTCCTCCAGCTTCGTGCTGCTGCAAGGGTCGGCGTAGATGCGTATATCTGGGACGGCCGCCTTGGCGGCGCAGGCTGCTGCGTAGAAGTCATCACGCAGGTTTTCGTCATAAATATAAAGATAGAAATCTTCGCAGGAGAGGTTGCGCTGCTTCAGGTGCTCGACAAGTGCCTTGGTCCACTGGCTATATGCCTTGGCCCCGGCTTCGGTCGTGATCTTGAGTGCGCCTTTGGGCGGGACTTGCAGGTTTGGCGCCGCGCATCGCAGCATGAGCAGGCCCTTGCCCTGGAGCAAGTCGAGGCGGGCGTCAAGGGCACTGAAATCAGGTGGCTCGACCATGTCGCCGGTGGCGTTGAAGCAGGCTGACGCCCGCTCCAAAACATGGAAGGTGTTGACATAATTTCCGGTCAGTTCATTAAGGATGTTTGTGGCTAATTCGCCGGTAGTGCCGTAGAGGCTGCAGTCCCAGACGAGCACCGAAAGCGGATGGCGTGAGGGCAGGGCGAGGACGCTGCTGATGCGTACGGTCAGCTGACATTCGACAGACTTGAGGCTGGATGTATCCGTGCAACGGATGACGCCGGCGCGTGTCCCGGCAGGTAGCGCCCTGGTGTCTAGGTCTACGAAAAGTTGGCGGTTTTCCCCTGCGGGGATGACGACAATGCCATCTTGGCTGAGGATAGGCAGGACGTCTGCAACCAGCTGCCCAAAGCTGGCGCGGATGTGCGCTGCTTCCCGCAGGGTCAAAGCCGAAGCAGGAAAACCGTCGGCCTGGATGCGGACATAGGCGGTTTGCGGGCCAGGATTGAAAAGCATCAGGGCAGCGTAGACGGCTTCGCCCTGGGCGGCTGACAAGGCCAAGGACGGCTGGGCCTCCGGCGGCAAGCGCAAAAGCGGCGAGTAGCTGTTGTTCAGCGGGTCCGAGAACAGGCTTAATTCAAGGGCTGAGGCCGCCAAAGCGGCGACAAAAAGCAAAGATGGGACAAGACGGCGCATAGTGGAATCTTGGGCTGGAATGGTCGGAAGCGTTTCTTCCTTGAAAATCAATAGGCGTCTATTGGTGGCTTTTTCCTGCGCCTCTTTTTGCTTTCGGTGAGGTCAGCGGCAGGCTTTCAATAGGAAGCGCCATTGAGTGGCGGATAGTCCCAAGCGACGTTCAAGGCCATGTAGTCGCCAAAGGCATGCGGCAAGATGGGGGCGGGAAAGCGCTTTCTGGACACGGTCTCAGAATGCATGTCGATGAAGGTCATGTTGGCGCACTCGCGATGCGGGAACACGATGCGGCCTCCGGCGCCAAAATCAGGGCTTTCTATCACATAGGCGGTCGAGGACGGCAAAGGGATGGAATCCATGCGGAAGACGCCGGACGAGACGATCGCCGACCAGCCGTAGTCGGTGCTGTTAGTCAGACGGTGATTGATCATGAAGGGGATGAAATTTCTCGGCATGACAGCCCGACGGCAGGAGACGATGCCGCGCATTTCCGTTGTCGTATAGACCCAGTCAATATAGCCTTGGTACGAACAGTGATTGAAGCCCCACGTGTTAGCAGGATCGCGTTGGGCGATGACCGCCAAGGCCCGCGTCCGCTCTATGCCAGTGTTCTGCCACTTGCTGTTGGTCAGGCACGTGTCGCGACCCAGGGCCGTATCGTCGTTGTCCGTCGCATACATGTAGTAGCCCAGGGCGACTTGCTTTTGGTTGTTCTTACAGGCCAGCTCGTGGGCTTTGCCCCGCGCCTGGCTTAGGGCCGGCAGCAGCATTGCTGCCAGAATGGCGATGATGGCAATGACAACCAAGAGCTCAATCAAGGTGAAGTAACGACGCATGGCAATACCCTTTCCTTGTTGGCGGCCCAACCATCAAGCAAGAAACAGAACCCAAAAATCTAGGTGAAAAGCAATCTATTGCATGAATAGAAGTATTCATCACAAGATTTCGCACTTTGATCATTTTTTCCTCCGATGTGTTTTCGACAACCTTTTTATACCACCACAACTGTTTTGCAACCGCTATGGCATGACTTCTCAGCTATGACTATTAAATTACTACAGGTTTGCAAAGATACAAATGCCAAAAACAACTTTTTTTTCACTTTTTTTAAAAAAATACAACCTTTCAGTTTCACGGCTCGGCCAAGCAGCCTTGACGACGACCTGGCGAAAAATCATAATAAACGCAATACCAATTAGATAAGCAATATTTTTTCGGGCTTTTTCGCATTACCTAAAATCCGAACTAGCGCAAGCTTGTGACACATCAAAATGTTTTTTTCGCAACTAATCAGCAACGTTCCCTTAACCTGCCTTTAACATCACAACTGCCTTTTCCCCCAAGGAGACCCCTGCCATGTCCATCCACCACCTCGCCCCCAGTGCAGACGGACGCCTGATCCAGGCTGCCATTGACCAGGCCAGCGCAGCTGGCGGCGGCGTCGTCAGCCTGCAACCCGGCATTCATGCAACGGGAACGCTCTATTTGAAAAGCAATGTCGAGCTGCACTTGTGCAGCGGCGCCAGGCTCCAGGGCTTTGACCGCCCAGAGTTCTACGACGACTTCACCGACCCGGGCTTTGACGCTGTCTCGCCGGAAAAAAGCCGCAAGTGCCTGCTGGCGGCAAAGCATGCCGAGAACATCGCGGTCACCGGCATGGGCGAAATCAACGGCGCTGGCCCGGCCTTCTACGACACCAACGTGCCTCCCGGCGCCTTCTACGCCAAGCCGCCCCACCCGCGGCCACGCATGGTGCAATTCTACAACTGCAAGAACGTGCGCTTCGAGGGCGTGTCCTTCGTCGATTCGCCTGGCTGGACCTTCTGGCTCTTAGGCTGCGAAGACGTCTATATCTCGCGCATCCGCGTCCACGGCTGCCAACAGATGATCAACAACGACGGCATTGACATTGACGACTGCCGGCGCGTGACCGTCAGCGACTGCCACATCACCACTGGCGATGACTGCATCATCCTGCGCGCCATCCGCCGCGGGCCAGACCACCGTGCGCTCTGCGAAGACGTGACCGTCACCAACTGCATCCTCAACAGCCGCTGCCAAGGCATCCGCATCGGCTGCCCGAGCGACGACACCATCCGCAACGCGACCTTCAGCAACATCGTCATCCACGGCGCTGGCAACGGCATCAACATCAACAACCCGATCCGCTACCTGCGCACTGGCGACACCGGCTTCCTGCACCTCTCCAACCTGGTGTTCAATAACTTCACTATCGACTCCGGCCGCGTCCCGCTCTGGATCAATGTCGAGAAAACCGTCCGGCTGCGCTATATCGGCAGCATGACCTTCAGCAACTTCCGCATCCGCGCCCCACAGCCGGTCCGCCTGGACGGGTGCCCGGAAACCCCGATTGAGGACATCACCCTGAGCGACGTGTCCATCACCACTACGTCCTCCGTCCCGCTGGTCGCCGAGCACGTCCGCCGCCTGTCCCTGAATCGCGTTGAATGCACGGCCATCCCTGCGGACGAGGCATGAGCCAGGCCGCCTGACTTTTCATTTCCGCCCCATCATCCATCACCTCTCACACAAGGACACGACATGAGCCCTACACTCTTCCCAGTCCGAGCCGCCATGATCGGCTTCGGCGAAGTCAACACGCCAATGGAATTCCTCACCGGCCGCTGCCACGAGGCCGCCAACGCCCTGCGCAAGCACGGCATCGACGTGCTGGAGACGCCGATTGTCCGCGATGATCCCGACGGCAAACTAGCTGCTGACGCCATCGACGCGCTCCAGGGCCGCGACTTCGACGCCCTGGTCGTCTGCGTCGCCGGTTGGATTCCCTCCTGGGCGGTAGTCAAGACGATTGAGCCGTTCAAGCACAAGCCTATCCTGCTTTGGGGATTGAGCGGCTGGTACGCGAACGGCCATTTTGTCACCACAGCTGACCAGGCCGGCACCACTGCCTTGCGCCACCCCTTGCGCGAGATGGGCTTCAACCTCAAGTACTTAGTCAATTTCAAAGACTCGCCGCCGCGCGACGACGAGGCCGCCGCGTTCATCCGCGTAGCCGCAGCGTCCCGCTGGCTGCGCCAGACCGTCATCGGCATGTGCGGCTACCGCGACATGCGCCTGTACGGAACCATGTACGACGGCACCGCCCTCAAGGGTTCCATCGGCCCGGAAGTCGAGCATATCGACCTGCTTGAAATCCAGGGACTCGCCCAAGCCATTCCAGCGGCGGAAATCGCAGCGGCAGCCAGCGACTTGCAGAAACGCTGGTGCTTCACCCGACCGCCGCAGCCAGGCACCGTGGAAAATTCCGTCCGCCTGGCCCTGGCCTTCCAGCGCAAAATCCTTGAGCGCGGCTACCAGGCTTTTTCGTTCTGCGACGTTGACGGCGTCAAAAAGCTGCTGCAATTCGCGCCAGCCGGCGCCATGACCTACTTGCACGACCTGGTCGACATCCCGACGGTGCCGGAAAACGACACCTACGGCGCAGTGACCCAGTTGATCCTGCGAGCATTGACTGGAATCACACCAGCCTACCTGGAATTCTATGAATTCACCGAAAAGTCTGCTATCATGGGCGTGCCGGACTATGTGCCGGCCTCCATCGTGTCCGGCCAGGTGACGGTGATGCCAAACGCCTTCGGGTCATTCGGCGAAGGACTGCTGAACGTGTCAAAGCTGAAGACTGGCTCCGTGACTATTTCGCGCCTGGCCCGCTCTGGTAGCCGCTTTGTCATGCACTCAGTCAAAGGCGAGGCGACCACGCCCGAGACCTGGGAAGAAGCCGGCTGGGCGCCGCCAGCGCCCCAGCTGCCCAGCCTGGAAGTGACCTTCGAAGGCAAAGCCGACGACTTCGTTTCCCAAATCCTGGGCCAGCACTATATCCTGACCTATGGCAACCAGCAGCAACTGCTCGCGGAGTACTGCCGCCTCAATGACATCGACTGGGTCTAAGCCCATCAACCGCGCCCATCGGCGTCTTCGCACACGACGACGGTCGCCGATGGGACTTTGCCTTCCTGGCGGCTCGCCCAGAACAGCCCGAGCTCAAACAGCAGCCAAGTCGGAATCGCCAGCAGCAGCTGGCTGACGACGTCCGGCGGGGTCAGGATCGCCGCCACGATCAGGATGACGGTCATGACAATCGGCCGGTGTCGGCGCAAGTCAGCGCAACTGACCAGGCCCAGCTGGACTGCCGCTGCCGCCAGCACCGGCGTCTGGAACATCAGCCCAAAGCCCAGCGACAGCCACCCTGCCAAGCCGAGAAACTGTGCCAGGCCCAACATGGGCCGCAGCTGCTCGCCGGCAAACTGGCTGGAAAACTGCATCAGCAGCGGCAAGACCAGCAGCGCACTGAAAATCACCCCGGCAAAAAAAAGCAGCGAGGCCATCGCCACCCAACGCCGCAGCAGGCACCGCTCGTGCTCATGCAGCGCCGGAACCAGAAAACGCCACAACTGCACTAAATTCCACGGATAAGCCGCTGCCAACGCCAAAAGCAAAGCCAATTTCAGCTGGACGACAAAGGCCTCCAGGGGCGAAAAAAAATGCAGCCCCCCCAACGTAGGCGGCAGGCACCATCGCACCAGCCCGGTAATGACTAACGGCGACACGACATAGCCGACCGGAAACAAAAGCGCCGTAACAGCCAGACAACGCAGCACAACTCCCCGCAGCGCCTCCAAATGCCCCAGCAGCGTATTTTCCGGCGCGTCAATCACTTTGGGGCAGCGCTCTCTTTTTCAGGAGACGAGCCGACCTTGGCAGCAGGCTGGCTGGCCGCAGGGGACGCCGCCCCGGAATCAACGCTGGCATGAGCATCTGTTGACGCGCCATTGTCAAGAAGTTCAGCGCCTTCGCGCTCCACGGCGTCCCGCGCTTTTCTGAATTCGCGTGAAGCCCGCCCCAACGCCCGTGCCAGCTCCGGAATCCGCTTGGAACCAAAGACCAGGACGACAAAACAAACGATGAGCAGCAGTTCCGTAAATCCTATTGACATCGCAACCCCTCCTATAAGATGGACAGCTCAGCCCTAACGAATGATAAATGACGAATGATGAATGACAAATACGCCTCAACATTCAGCATTCAGCATTCAGCATTCAGCATTCAGCCCCTCGCCCCTCTCAATGCTCCTCTCTGGCCAGGTGTTTATTGATGAGGTAAATCTTCGGCGCCGTGTTGTTGCTGGCCTTGTACTCGTCACGGAACATGTCCGCGAATTTGCTGGTGCTGTTGACGGCTTCAGCGTGCCCGTCGGCAAAAGCGAAATTGGAGTTGTCGCCATGTGCGCCAATCCAGAACTGCTGGCTGACATTGGTAGTCATGTAGGGGCAGGCCCATTGCTGGCCATTCGCCTCGGTCAGCGACGAGTGCAAGCCCAGGTCGCCCCACGAGTCGCCAACCCACATAAACGTCGACGGCCTTTGGACTTTTCCAAAAACTACGAAGTGATCCTTGTACGGCTGCGTGCCCCAGGTAGAATCCTTGGTGATGACATAACCCGGAGGCGCAAACGAGCGTCGACACCCGTAAGTCAAATACGTGAATTTATACTTAAACGGCATCCGCCCCGGGCAAACCACCTCGTCCGGCTTCGAGCTGGACAGGTAGCTGCTGTTTGTGTTGTAGTAGCTGCACAGGGCGCCCACCCAGTTCGAAGAGCTATAGACGTTGCAGATCACCGTATCATTGTAGTCGACGGCATACAGAAGCGTCGACATCATAGTCTGCTTCAAATTATTCACGCAGCTGATCGAGCGCGCCTTCTCGCGCGCCTTGCTCAAGGCCGGCAATAACATGGCCGCCAAAATCGCGATAATGGCAATCACCACCAGCAATTCAATCAAGGTAAATCTTCTTTTCTTCATGCTTGATGATCCTTTCCTGAACTTTATCGCCAACACTGAAAAAAACGACAACACAAATCAATTATCAATATAGTGTTTAAAAGTCGCTATGACAAGCACGGCTCCAACCGTGCTGGCAAATCGCCGCAATCGGTCGCCGATTGATACAAGGGACAAGGGGCTTTAGTGGACGGTGTGGACAGAGTGGACATGACGGACAGCATAGTCCAAGCTCATCTCGCCCCTAACGAATGACAAATGACAAATGGCAAAGGCACCTCAACATTCAGCATTCAGCATTCAGCCCCTCGCCCTTCATGACTTTGGCCCATAGCGGATGTCATCCAAGCGTAATTCCGGCGGCGGCAGGGGGCGACCAGCCAGCCAATCATTGACCAGCGTCGAGGCCTGCTCGCAATTTCCTTCTCGCAGCCAGTGAATGACATGCCCGGAGCGTTCGAGTTTGCGGAACCAGATATCCTGGGCCTTGGCGAACTGCCGGATACGGCAAAGCAATTCCTCCCGCATCTCGCTCCGGCTCAACTCGCCGCGCAAATGTTTGGCGACATACCGGTATTCCAAGCCAAACCAGTCCAGGCGCTCCCAGCTCAAACCGCCGTCATGGAGTCGCTGCACTTCCTCCAGCAGTCCGTTATCCAACCGCTCATCCAGTCGCCGGGCAATCCGCGCCCTGATTTCGGCACGGGGATAAAAGGGCGCCAGGATCAACGGGGCTGTCACCAATGGCTCGGCCTTGACTACCTGGGCAGTTCGAGCCAATTCCAGCGCCCTGATCACACGGCGCGGCTGGGTCAAGTCCGTGCGGGCATACAAGTCCGGCGGCGCCACACGCCTAAGCCGCTCAATCAGCTCAGACAAGGGCAGCGGCGCCAGTTCAGCCCGAAAAGCCGGGTCTGGCGCGCCGCCTTCCTGGTGATAGCCATCAAGCAGCGCCTTCAGGTACAACACCGTCCCACCAGCCACAATCGGCAGCCGACCTCGCTGGGCAATGGCCGCAATCGCATCCCCAGCCAGCTCTAGGTATCGGAACAAATGGAAATCCTCGTCTGCCGCCACGACGTCAATCAAATGACAGGCCACTGCGCCGCTTGAACCGGAATATTCCTCCATGTCCTTGCCAGTGCCAATGTCCATGCCCCGGTAGACCTGCCGGGAATCGGCGCTGACGATTTCGCCGCCAAAACGCCTTGCCAAGGCGACCGCCAGGCGCGTCTTGCCGCTGGCCGTCGGCCCAGTTACGATCACGCATCGTGTCATGCTGCCTTATTTCTGCGGCGGCGTTTGAGGCTCGCCGCTGTCTTGAGCCTGATTGTCGTCGCCTTTCTTCAACGCCGCGCCGTTTGACGGCGAGGTCTCGCCCGGCGCACCCACCAGGACGACTTCCAATTCATTGGGTTCCACGTCGTCAAGAGTCACTCCCAGCGGCAAGTCCATCACCAAAACTTTGGCCCGAAACTGACCAGGCTCAGTAGCGCCGGTGGCGTCGGCGATCACGCGCAACTTGTCTTCCTTGAGGTTGTTGACGCTGCGGTACTGGCCGCCAACCACGATCTTGACCTCGCTCACCGGCGGCGCCGTCAACACCAAGCTGCCGCTGACCGGCAGCAATACCCCGGACAATTGCCGCGAAATCGTCCGCGTCGTCATCCGCCGCATGTCTTCAATGCGCACTTCGACGCGAATTTTTTCCGGATACACGGCTATAACTCCAGGCACCGGCGACAAGACCTGCAGCATCGTGCTGAAGGGAGCTAAGGCGTTGGGCGACAACGGCTGCTCCTCGGTGACGACCTGGCTGATGCCTTGCATCAACATCGACGGCCCAATCAACTCCACCTGGGCCGGATCGCAGGTGTAGGACTGTTCATACCCTTCCGGAAGATGACCGGTGATCTTAGGCAGCACCTTGACGTGACGCTTCTTGATCACGTCAAACGGCACCGTCAACGTCTGTGGCAAAATCGCCTTCACCCGGACGCCCGAAGGCTTCCTGGTCACAATGCTGCGCAGACGCTTCAGGTTGATGGTGCGCTGGCCGGGATTCAGGTGGTTTTCCGGAAAATCGACCTCAAGCAAAAACTGCTCTGCCGACAGCTGCGACAGTTTCGAGCTGGTCGCCACCTCCAAGTCAACGTCAAATTCGCTGTGGCGCAAATAGAATTTACTGCGGTCATAGCGGATTTTCAACTTGACCTGCTGGACGGTGCTGGTCACCTGCATCTGCACATCAACCATGACCCAGACCATCGCCCCAAGGAGCAACGCCACGACCTTGCGCCAGAAATCCGTGAAGAAGGTGCGTTTAGGCTTTCTTGCGACGTTCATGGCTAAATCATACCTCGCTGTTCAGTTTGGCACTGACATCAGACGCCTCCGTCTCAGGGGAGACTATAGTTAGACCCCCTTGTTCCTCAGACGCCACGGCGGACGCGGAGGGCGACTGCTTCGCCCCGTCAACCTCTGCCAGGCGATTCCGGCGCCACCATTTGGCCGGCTTCGACGTCGGCGAAACCAAGTAACGGTTGAGCTGCTGCCGGAATTGCTCGGGGCTGACCATCTTCTGCAATTGGCCGTTGACGGCCAGGCTTACAGTTCCAGTTTCCTCGGAGACGACGATGACGACGGCGTCGCTGTTTTCCGTCAGGCCGACGGCGGCCTGGTGCCGCATCCCATGCGCAAGGGTGATCTCCAGGTTCTTGCAAAGCGGAAACGCGCAGCCAGCCGCTTCGATCTGGCCATTGTTGATGATCACGCCGCCATCATGCAACGGGGAGCCTGGGTAGAAAATGCTCTCCAACAGCAGGTTGTCCTCCAACGGAGCTTGGATCACCCGCCCTAGGGAATAGTACTCGGCCAGGGAAATCTTCCGTTCCAAGGCGATCAAAGCGCCGGTCTTGCTTTCCGAAAACCTCCCCACAATCTCGCTGAGGATATGCGTCAGCTTGCTTTCCTCGCCTTTGGACACGACCCAGCCGTCCTGATGGCTAGTGTCCTTTTCCAGCACCAGGGCCGTCACCACACGGCGCACCTCATTCTGGAACGTCACCAGGACGAACAAGGGCAGGATGGAAATCATCCGCTCCAGCAGCCACCGTAAAACCGCCAGGTCGAAAACCGCCGTCAGCACCTGCATAATCGCCAGGAACGCAAACACCGATCCCAGGATGGTCAGGGCGCGAGTCCGGCGCAAGGCTTTGAGGACCATGTAGAAAAGGAAGGCTAAAATCCCGATCTGCAGGATGGCCTTGATGAAAGGTAAATATTCTTCGGTCATAGGTGCCTCTTCCGAAAACACGTCGAAATTCCTGGCTGCGGAAACGTCAGCGACAGGGTGCTTACGGTGGAAGAGCGATGGCGGCCCCCCCTACAGCCACCAGCTCCAAGCCACGCGCCAACACGGCCACAACCTCGGCAAAATGGCCGCCGCCTGAAAATGAATCCGGCGTGACGTTGACGATGCCCATCAGATGCACGTCGCCGTCGCACCCCAGCTGCCGATCGCCAAACTGAAATATCCGGAACGCGGCTGCCATAGGAACGTATTCTCCTCAAGCTCTATTGCTGTCAGGCAAAAATGTGCTATACTTTTCATCGCGCCGGTTGCGCCGGTTGCACAAGCCATCTATAACTGTAATATCTGCCCTTGAAATAAAAAGCCCATAACCCAAACTTTTCACGTTCTCCATGCCAGAAACCTACATCATCGATACAAATGTTTTCCTGTTTGACCCTGAAGCCCTTGAGCATTTCCCTGATGCAAACATCTTAGTCCCGATGGAAGTCATCGAGGAGCTGGACAAATTCAAGCACGACAGCAGCGAGACCGGCCGCAACGCACGGCAGACGGCGCATCTGATCGACGCACTGCGCGAACAGGGCCCGCTGCGGAACGGAGTGACGCTCTCCAGCGGTGCGCGGTTCTGGATCGTGACCGACGACTCGACGATCCGGCGCTCATCAATGCGTCCAGCCGACCTGGCCATCCTGCATTGCGCAGAAGCCTTCCGAGAGCGGAATCCCGACCGGAAGCCGCCAGTGATCATCACCAAAAACGTCAATCTGCGGGTGAAGGCCGATGCGATGGGCATTCCAGCACGTGACTATGAGATGGCACCAGTCCGGGACACCGACACCCTGCGCGGATGGCGCCACCTGGAGCTGCCAGCGCCCCAAATCGCTGCTCTCAAACAGGGTCTGCCGCTGGAACTGCCGGAACAGCGCTTCCACCCACACGAATACGTCTTCGCCACCGAACCGGGCAACCGCAAATCAGCCTGCTGTGCCCGCTGCCTGCCCGATGGCAAGCTGTGGCCCCTCCTGGATACGACGCGGACCGTCTGCGGACTGCGGGCGCTCAACCTGGAACAAACCTTCACCCTCGACGCCCTGCTCGACCAGGATGTCCCCATGGTCACCTTGGCCGGACGCGCCGGCACCGGCAAGACTCTCCTGGCCATTGCCGCGGGCCTGCACCAAATTTTCGCTGACAACCGCTACCAGAAGCTGCTGGTCTTCCGGCCGACTATGCCGGTGAGCCGTGACATGGGCTTTCTGCCTGGGGACGTCAATGAAAAAATGCGCCCTTGGATGCAGCCAGTCTACGACGCCATTGACTTCATCCGCAGCCAGGATCGCCGTCTGCCGGTGCGCACCTTGCCCAATGACATTATGACCTGCCCGGAAGTCAGCGTAGAGCCGCTGACCTACATTCGCGGACGGAGCATCCCCGGGCAATTCATCATCATCGACGAAGCGCAGAACCTGACCCCGCTGGAAGTCAAGACTGCCATCACCCGAGTCGGTGCCGGCAGCAAAATCGTACTCACCGGCGACCCGGCGCAAATCGACAACCCCTACGTGGACGCCAAATCCAACGGCCTCACCCGCCTAGTCGATAAATTCCTGCACAGCCCCCTGGCAGCGCACATTACCCTAATTAAAGGCGAACGCAGCGAATTGGCCGAAACCGCCTCAACGCTGCTGTGACCTAAATGGACTACACCCGTCCACAACCTATTTCTTAACCGCCAAGACGCTACTAAGATTTTGGTGATTCCCCTCGGCGGGGTTTTATATCAATGAATGATAAAATGAACCACACGCGACTTGCCGTCCACTTTCACCTTCGCGGTTATGCCGAATGTAACCTCCACATGTTCCTCCTTACCCTTGCCAGTAGGCAAAACCTCGGCCTTCCCACTCCGCAGAGCGTACTGTAAGGCTTTCGAATCGCATAGAAACGCATCTTTCATCGGGTCGGACTTTTCCTTCCTCGAATGGCGCAGCCCCGCTGATGTGACTTTTATTTCCCCAACGTCTTTATTCTCAAAGCTGACGCCTTGATGCTGCGCCAGCGCGCACTTGACTTTTTCGCCCAAGCTCATCTTACCCCAATCGTCAGCGACGCCAGAAACGCCGACGCCCGCTCCTTGAATCTCGCGGCCAGGTCATCGACCCCTGGCCGAGGTCGCCAAACGCCTTCTGAAATGCGATGTCAATGGGCTGACGCCAGGCTTCCAAAGCTCCCCCGTCCACCAGCCGGCCGATAGTCGCCCAAATCACCTTGTCGACGGCCTTTGCGACGCCGCAACCGTGGTCATCGTCGCTCATGGCCATGCAGCGACGCCGACGCGCCAGGCGGACGCCCTCGACCTTGTAGTCGCGTGGGCGCCACTGTCACCTGAACCGTAAACTGAACTCATCAAAAAAAGTTGTTCAAGAAATTTGCAACTCGGAAAAAACTTCCTATGTTACTAAAATGACAGGAAAACTCCACTGTAGAGAAGAAACCTAATTGAGCCAATGTCAACCAAGAAGTGCCTTGTCTCCATCTTTAATCTAAATTTCTACTCGCCAGCGGGTCTCATCTCCTCAATCATCACTTTGCCAGTCCAAAAAGGAATATGATATGAAATACTACGCACACAGTAAGGAAAACGCTCCTGTAGATGAATGGCAAACACTTGAAGAACACTCCGATGCCGTTGCGAAAATGGCGGCTGAGTTTGCCAAGCCATTCTATTCGGCTCAATGGGCATGGTGGCTGGGCGAACTCCATGACCTCGGCAAGGCACGACGCTCATTCCAAAATTACCTCAAGGTCTCCAACGGCTTGACTGACGATAAATATGACGGCTCGGATCACTCCCACTCCGGCGTGGGAGCAGTGTGGGCTTACGAAAATTTTCCGAAACACCCGCTTAAAAAAGTTGCAGCCTACTGCGTGGCTGGGCATCATGCCGGATTGCCGGATTGGACTGAAGGTACGATGCCAAACGGTTCACTCCTCATACGCCTGGAACGGGAAAGAGATTTTGTCCGTGAACCGGCCGTAGCCTCCTGGATAGCCAACCGAAACTCGCTCCAGTCGCCGTCCCCTCCTACTGCTCTGCCGTGGGAAATGCGCTATGAGGACATCAGTTTCTGGACACGCATGCTCTTTTCATGCTTGACAGATGCAGATTTCATTGATACTGAATCAGTTATGAATTCATCCAATGCCAGCGCACGAGCGCAATATCCAACGCTCAATGACCTCGCTCCGCAGTTCTTTCAGGCATTGGATGCCAAGCAGTCCTCCGCACCAGTCACGCCGGTCAATCACATTCGTGCTGAGATTCGAGCCGCTTGCGAAGCCGCTGCGGACTTACCATGTGGGCTTTTCTCACTGACTGTCCCTACGGGTGGCGGAAAAACCCTATCCGGCACTGCCTTTGCTTTTCGTCACGCGCTGAAACATGGGCTTAAACGTATCATCTACGTCATTCCCTACACGTCCATCATTGAACAGACGGCTGATGTTCTGCGGCAATTCCTCGGTGCCGAGAACGTAGTTGAGCATCACTCGAATTTCAGCCCAGAGAAGGAGACACAGCAGTCGCGCCTGGCTACAGAGAACTGGGACGCGCCAGTCATCGTCACCACCAACGTGCAATTTTTCGAGTCGCTATATGCCTGTAAATCCAGCCGTTGCCGCAAGCTGCACAATATCGCGCAAAGCGTGGTGATCCTCGACGAAGCACAACTCCTCCCGCCACGCCTGCTGCTGCCCTGCGTAGCGGCAATCAAACAACTCGTCCAACACTACGGTGTAAGTATTGTCCTATCCACCGCCACCCAACCAGCCTTGCCTGGATTGGACGATGTCCGCGAAATCATACCGGAGGCGATGGATTTGTACGGAAGACTAAAACGGACAGAGCTGATACTCCCAGAAACCCGCACGGTTCGTCAGTCATGGGAAGAAATCGCGGATGAACTTCAGCAGCACGACCAAGTGCTCTGCATCGTCAACACCCGACGTGACTGCCGGGTTCTGTACGCGCGGAAGCCGGATGGCACCATTCACCTTTCCGCAACAATGTGCGGCGAACACCGTTCACGCGTCATCGCAGACATCAAGGAAAAGCTCAAGGCAGGAGAACCCGTCCGCGTCATCAGCACCCAGCTCGTCGAAGCCGGCGTAGATATCGACTTCCCAGTAGTTTACCGCGCTTTCACCGGCTTGTCGTCTATTGCCCAGGCTGCGGGTCGTTGCAATCGCGAAGGGCTAATGTCGCAGCCTGGCCGCGTGGTGGTCTTCATGCCGCCAAAGCCCGCCCCTTCCGGCGAATTGCGCAAGGCCGAAGACGTGCTGACCGGCATGCTGGAAAGTAGGGTGAATGTGGAATCCCCTGATAGTTATCCTGAGTTTTTCAAACGCTTCTATTCCGCGCAAAATGATCTGGGGGAGGCCTTCAAGGAATGGCTGACAAAGGACGCCTACTATTTTCGTTTCCAATTCCGCGAAGCGGCACAGGCCTTCAAAATCATAGATGACCAGGAATCGGCAAGCGTTATCGTCCGCTATGGTGATAATGACGCATTGCTCCGCTCCTTGTATGCTGTCGGCCCCAAGCGTGACATCATGCGCAGGCTGCAACGCTATACTGTTAGTGTGCCGCGCCGAACCCTCGCCGAAATGCGCGACAAGGGTTTTGTGGTGGAAGCGCATCCGGGCGTGTTCGTCCAAACTGAGCTGCCATCGTTGTACAATGAAAACTATGGGTTAGATTTGTACCGTGATAATTTGCCGCCAGAAGATTTGCAGTACTGACAGCGATTACAACAACGAAAGGGAAAACCATGAGAGGCTTTTGTCTGGAAGTGGCCGGAGACTTTGCCTGCTTCACGCGCCCTGAAATGAAGGTAGAACGCGTCAGCTATGACGTGATCACGCCATCGGCGGCTCGTGCAATCTACAGTTCGATTTTGTGGAAGCCGGCAATCCGCTGGTGCATCAAGAGGATTGACGTACTTAACCCAATCAGGTGGACATCCGTCCGACGCAACGAGGTGGCCAATGTCGCCAGTCCGCGTAGTGACGGTATCCTGATTGAGGACTCGCGCCAGCAACGCGCCGGCTTGCTCCTGCGCGATGTGTGTTACCGCCTCTACGCTGAGTTTGAATTCATACCCGTCGAAAAACGAGCACCTATCCGGAACCCCGCTCCAGAGTGGCTCACAGATGAGGAAGAGCGCGAAATGTATCGCCAAGCAGAGGAACGGCCAGACGAAAAAGAGGCGAAATACGCTGCCATGTTCGACCGTCGCGCCACCAAGGGACAATGCTTTACTCAGCCCTATCTCGGCTGCCGGGAATTTTCATGCAGCTTCAAACTGGTGAAACAGCCCGACCAAGAGCCGATACAGCCTATCCAAGAAACCCGAGAACTGGGCTGGATGCTCTATGACATGGACTACTCCGACCCAAACAACATCAAACCGATGTTCTACCGTGCAAATATGGTGCGCGGTGTAATTGAAGTCCCCGACGAAAATGCGGAGGAGGTGCGCAAATGATCCTGCAAGCGCTCAAAGAATACTATGACCGCAAAGCCGCTGATCCCGACGGCGACATCGCACCGCTGGGATGGGAAAAGAAAGAGCTGCCGTTCCTGGTGGTAATTGATATGGAAGGCGTATTTCTGCGTTTTGAAGACACGCGTGATTTTGAAGGAAAGTCTCTGCGTGCGAAAAGGTTCCTCGTTCCCAGTCTCGGCGAAGCAAAGGGCAGCGGTATCAAATCAAACCTCTTGTGGGAAAATGCTGAATATATGTTTGGCATACCGATACGAGAAACAAGTAAAGCGGAGCGGATAGCAAAACAACACGAGGCATTTAAGGGAAAAATTCTATCATTAGCTTCATGTCCAAACTCAGGCGGCGCACTCGCAGCGGTTCAAGCATTTATTACAAAAATAGATTTGGAGAAGATAAAAGCAGATCCGTTATGGCCGGAAGTTGAGGCTCTTAATCAGTCGTTATTGTTGTCCATCAGTGGGGTTGGGCCAGTTACGGATATTCTAGAAATTCGCGATGCCGTAAATCATGTAACTGCCGCATCTATACAAGGAAACACGACCCTCTGCCTGGTTTCTGGCAATCAAGACGTCATGTCCACGCTTGAGCCGCCAATTCGAGGCGTACAGGGTGCCAGCACAATGGGAGCGCATCTCGTCGCCGTCAACAATAAGGTATCGGAGTCCGGCAACGGTGGAGCAACACCAGCTTTTGCTTCCTTCATGAAAGAGCAAGGTGCCAACTCTCCTATCGGAAAAACCGCTAGTCTTGCCTACACCACGGCATTGAACACACTCCTTGGCAGGGATTCAAGACAAAAGCTCCAAGTAGGTGACGCAACGACAGTTTTCTGGTCATCGCGACAAAGTGCCTTTGAAGATGATTTTGGCGATTTTTTTGCCGAGCCACCCAAAGACGACCCGGATCGGCTCACCAATGCAGTCGCGACATTGTACAACTCTATTGACAACGGCACGCTTGCTGTAGATTCGGGCGACACCCGCTTTTACGTTCTCGGGCTGGCGCCTAATGCCGCCCGTATCGCCGTGCGTTTCTGGCACAGTGCAACAGTGCAAGAACTCGCTCTGCATATTTGTGCCTATTTCGAGGACCTGCGAATCGCACATGGGAAGAACGACAAGGAAGACCTCTCACTGTGGCGGCTCTTGGTCTCCACCGCCGTCCAAGGCAAATCTGAAAACATTGCACCAAACCTGGCCGGCGAAACGATGCGCCGTATCCTGACAGGTTTGCCTTTGCCAGAGACGCTCCTTCAAGCCGCATTATTACGCATTAAAGCCGAACGCGATGTGACGTATCCCCGTGCTAAGTTAATAAAGGGTTGCCTCAACCGAAAAAGCAAGGAAAGGAAAATCACTGTGAGCCTCGACAAACAAAACCCCAATGTCGGCTATCGCCTCGGCCGACTCTTCGCTGTGCTGGAAAAAATTCAGCAGGAGGCAAATCCTGGCATTAACGCCACCATTCGGGACAGGTTCTATGCCTCCGCGTCATCCGCACCGTTAACGGTGTTCGGAAACCTGATGCGCCTCAAGAACCACCACCTCTCAAAACTGGAAAACACCGGTCGCCGTATCTGGTTTGAAAGATTGTTGGGGGAGATTGTTTCAGATATTCCGGATTTTCCCGCACATCTAACGCTGGACGATCAAGGCCGCTTTGCCATTGGCTACTACCACCAGGCGCAGGCTCTCTGGACCAAGAAAAGTGACAAGGAAGAGAACGTTTAACCACAAAGGAAATGATGACCATGAGCACACCTATCAAAAACCGCTATGACTTCGTCCTCGTCTTCGACGTGAAAGATGGCAACCCCAATGGCGACCCAGATGCCGGGAACCTCCCGCGTGTCGACGCCGAAACCGGACAGGGGCTCGTTACCGATGTCTGCCTCAAACGCAAAGTCCGAAATTATGTACAGCTGACCAAAGACACAGAGGCCGGCTACGATATTTTCGTCAAGGAAAAGGCTATTCTGAATCAGCAAATCGAAAAGGCCTACGCCGACCTGAACATTGATTTGACCAAGCCACCTGCCGATGCCGCCGATGGGAAAAAACGCAACAAGGAAGGACAGGGACAAGGAAGCGAAATCCAAAAAGCCCGTGACAAAATGTGTGCGGATTATTTCGATATCCGTACATTTGGCGCTGTGATGAGCACAGGCGCTAACGCTGGCCAGGTCCGTGGCCCAGTGCAACTGACCTTTGCTCGTTCCGTTGATCAGGTGGTCACTCTGGAGCATTCCATCACCCGCATGGCGGTGGCGACTGAAGCTGAGGCCGAAAAACAAAGCGGCGACAATCGCACTATGGGACGCAAGAACACCGTGCCCTACGGACTCTATGTTGCCTACGGCTTCATTTCTCCTGCATTGGCAGCCCAGACTGGATTCACGGAAGAAGACCTCGGAATTCTCTGGAAAGCATTGACCGACATGTTTGAATACGACCGTTCAGCAGCCCGCGGTCTGATGGCCACCCGAAAACTGATCGTCTTCAAGCACTCATCCGCACTTGGCGACGCCCATGCGCACAAACTTTTCGAAGCGGTGAAAGTCGTGAAGAACACAGACGTTCCGCGTAATTTCGCTGACTACACGCTTACCATTCCCGAAAAAGACGCTTTCCCAGGCATCGAAGTCATCGTGCACTGAGGCGATGGTACTTGGTCTACGGCGTTAAGTGAGGTCATTCCCACTGTCGCGCCCCGCATGGGCGCGTGAATTGAAACCTATGTTATTGAGAGTATACAGATGACCTCACAGCATCGCGCCCCGCATAGGCGCGAGAATTGAAACCTCTAATTGACGAGGTTGAGTCAAGCCCTGCGTGGGTGACAACAAGCAAAAGGTTCACGAGACTTTGCATGTGTGGCAGGCACAGTGCCCCCCCAGCAATGCACAGAAGAAGATAATCCGGGAAGCACAAACAAAGAATGATCTTAGGTTATGTCTGAGTCATTTTTCACGCGAGACATCCATGTACCCTGACGACGAGATGGTCATGATTTCTGCTTTGCAGCACTTCATGTTCTGCAAGCGGCAGTGCGCACTTATCCACCTTGAACAAGTCTGGACGGAAAACATCCTGACTGCTGAGGGCAGGCTGCTGCATGACCGCGTTGATCAACCTAAGACCGAAAATCGCCGCGATTTGCGGACAGCGACCGCCATCCGTCTTCGCTCATCCCAACTCGGCGTCACGGGCGTCATGGACATGCTCGAATTTCATCGGCGCGAAACCATGCAGGATGAGATGGGACGCATTATCGCCGTCCCTCTGCCGCCGGCAAGCGGTTATTGGCAACCGTTCCCCGTCGAATACAAACGCGGCAAGCCCAAAATCCATCGCGCCGACGAAGTCCAGCTCTGCGCTCAGGCCATCTGCCTGGAGGAAATGTTGAAAGTACACATCGCCGCCGGCGCTTTGTTTTATGGGCAAACCCGCCGTCGCAGCGATGTCGCTTTCGACAGCGAGCTGCGCGTCTTGACGGAAGCTGCGGCCCAAGGCATTCATGCGCTTATGCAATCCGGTGCAACCCCGCCAGCAGTCTATTCGAAAGCCTGCGAGAGCTGCTCGCTGATTGATCAATGTCAACCCAAATCAGCCGGTGCTGGCAAGCCCGCTCAAGCCTGGCTCAATGCCCAGCTGGAGTCAATGTTGAATTAGGTGACAGACGCCATGAAAAAACTGCTCAACATTCTTTTCGTCTCCACGCAGGGCATCTATCTGCGCCAGGAAGGTGAGACTGTCGTCGTCGAACTGGAGCGTGAGGTGAAGCTGCGCCTGCCAATCCACACGCTCTCCGGCATCGTCTGTTTCGGCAATGTGATGTGCAGTCCATTCCTTCTTGGACTATGCAGCGAGCGCGGCGTTCATGTGAGTTTCCTCACCGAGCATGGCCGCTTCCTGGCCAGAGTCACCGGACCTGTTTCCGGCAATGTGCTTCTTCGACGCGAACAATTTCGCGCTGTTGACGACGTGATCAGAGCCAGTTCAATCGCTCGCAACATGGTGATGGGCAAAATTCTCAACAGCCGGAGCGTCTTGCAGCGCCGTCTCCGTGACCACGGCGAGGACGCCACCGTCGCTAATGCTGTCGCCAGGATGGCACGTGTCGCCACGGAGCTTCGGGACGTCACTGACATCAACGTAATACGTGGCTTGGAAGGCGAGGCGGCCAATCTGTACTTCGGCGCTTTCGATCAGCTGATCGTCGCCCAGAAGACGCAATTTGTCTTCCGAACTCGCTCACGAAGACCACCATTGGATCCGGTGAACGCGCTGATTTCATTTCTTTACACCTTGCTCGTACATGACTGTGAAGGAGCCTTGGAAACAGTCGGCCTTGATCCTCAAATGGGCTTCTTACATGCTCCCCGCCCCGGACGTCCCAGCCTGGCACTGGACCTTATGGAGGAGTTTCGCGCTATCCTTGCCGACCGCGTGGCGCTTTCTCTTATCAACCTGAACCAAATCAGTGCGCGTGATTTCACCCAGTCCGAATCGGGAGCCGTGACGATGAAAGAAGATGCGCGTAAACTGTTGCTGACGACCTGGCAAAAAAAGAAACAGGAGGAAATCACTCACCCATTTTTGAACGAGAAGATATCTGTGGGGCTTCTTCCATATACGCAAGCGCTGTTGCTGGCCCGTCACCTACGTGGTGATCTGGATGCATATCCACCATCGCTTGTCCGGCACATCCGCGCCAGCGCAGATCGTCACCTACGTGGTGATCTGGATGCATATCCACCATTTCTCCTGAAATAGAGGGATGCTATTATGATGGTACTGGTCAGTTATGATGTGAGTACGATTGATGCCGCAGGACGAAAACGCCTGCGCCATGTCGCGAAGACCTGCGTGAACTTCGGCATCAGGGTGCAAAACTCCGTTTTTGAATGCAATGTCGACCAGGCTCAATGGGTGAAGCTCCGAGCCAAACTAACCGATATCTATGAGCCTGAAACCGATAGCCTGCGCTTCTATTTCTTGGGCGATAATTACCAAAAACGCATCGAGCACCTGGGAGCTAAGCCAGCAATTGATGTCGAAGAACCCATCGTCATTTAACGCCGCGAACCATAAGCTCACAGAAAATCAAATGCCTGGACAACGTCGTCATAACATATTGTTATTCAAAATAATAACGCCTAATCATTGCTCTTTGAAAATCGAATGATTGCCCCAAAAAACGAAGCTTCGCGGAAAGGATGACGAACCATCCTTAACCGCAGTTTGTTCCATCATATACCGTCGCGCCCCGCGTGGGCGCGTGAATTGAAACTTGAGTTTCTCGGCCCGTATGATTGATCTTTGCGTCGCGCCCCGCGTGGGCGCGTGAATTGAAACGACATCGGC
>MWEG01000034.1 GCA_002070945.1 Lentisphaerae bacterium ADurb.Bin082 | reverse complement strand
TGGTTGGGCAGGTGTGCTGCTAGACGCGGGTTTCCTGCAAATTGTCCCAGCGGAGCGCCGGGGTGTGTACTGACCCATTAACAAATTTCGGTAATGTGCGAAATCTTGTGACAGAAAGGGAGATTTGGCGTAGTGATTGTGCTGGTAGACGTCCCGGTAGTGCCCCTACAGGGCACCAGTTTTAGGGTATGCCTTCCCCCAGGCTAAAGCCTGGGGTTAAGCATGGTTAAGCGCCTACGGCGCAAACTGCATGCACAAATGCTTGTTAAGCAGCTCACTATGAATCAGCAACATGTAGTTGCTGAAGCGGTATTTGACAGTACGCACAGGAGTCATGGCCAGCAGATGGAACCAATCTCACATACATCAGCCTAAAAATCTACAAGCATTCATCACAAAACTTCGCACATTAACAAATTTCCATTTTTTCCTATTTTTTCACCAATTTTAATTGCTTTCTCATATACCCATGCTATAGTATAGATTGTAAGCAGAAAACATTGTGATGCGGGGTGGAGCAGCCCGGCAGCTCGTCAGGCTCATAACCTGAAGGTCGTAGGTTCAAATCCTACCCCCGCTACCAATTTGAAAGCCGCACGTGGCAACACGTGCGGCTTTCTCTTTGCCTGCGGTCAGTCCTGCTTGACAAAAGTCTTAAAACAAAAGTGCCGGTCGATGCCTTTGGCATTGACCGGCGCTTCGCGTTTTGTTTCAAGCTTGACGATTAGAAGCGGAAGAGCAGCATCAGGTTTCCGCCCCAGGCGTCGAGATCCTGAACCACATACTTGGTTCCAACCGTGCCAAAGGCTTCGTCATAGCGCAATTCGCAGGCCAGGCCGACATTCTCGCTAAACCAGTAGGACGCTCCTGCCGAGACATACCAGCCCCATTCGAATTCGATCTCGTTGTCGCGACCGCGGGCTCTGCTGATGGGGCTGTTGGATGCGGCTGTATTGAAGAGTCCCGCACGGCTGTTGCTCTCCATGTCAGCCATGGACAGGGTCGGTCCGCTTGCGACATACAAGCCGAGGCCATTCTCAAAGCTGTAATCCAAGGAGACGCCCAGGTCAATCACATACAATTCCAGGTCGAACTTAGTTTTCGATATGGCGCCGACGTAGTTGGTCTGCTGGTAGACGTCATTATAGGACACTCCACCTCCGGCAGCATAGACGTTCGTGGTTTTTTCGCTGCCTGCGCTGCCGTAGGCTGCCGTGTCCAGCTGGAAGTACTGGAAATTGGCGACGAAGTCCAGGCCAAGTCGGCCATCCTGCCAAAGTCCAAGGCTCGTTCCCAGGATGATGCCCAGGGATTCCTGGAAACCGTAATCGCCCGAGGTCTTGGCGCTTCCGCCCGTATAGGTGACGACATTGACGGGAACCGGGTTGTTGCCCATGTACTTGGTGATTTCGGAGGAAAATTCACCCATGTCAGCCGCCGAAGCCTGGAACAGACCTACATAATCACCGGTGTTGATGCCGGTGAATCTGGCGTCACGGAAACTGCGATAGCTGAGACCGGCACCGAGCGACCAATTGCTGGCAGAGGAAGCATCCGAGCTTGCCACACCCTGAGCCATAACGCTGAAAGCCAACACACTAAGCCCACTGACAATCGCCATGATCCGACTGAATTTCATGTTTCTCTTCTCCTTTTCTGAATAATAATGCCATCACCGCGATGTTGAAAGATAATATGATGCGCCGGGGCGCCAGCGCTTGTGCGCACACTGACGCCTCCGGCTGACGTTGTAAAACGCCTGTGCCTATTTGTTGAGGCGGTAGAGGATAAAGCCGCCCTGAACCACATTGTTGACGTACTCGCGAATGAGGATGTAGTCTCCGACCGCCAACGTCGCTCCTGGGAGAACCAGCGTCCATGTCCTATCGCCGTTGTCCATCGGCCGGACGCCCTTGCCGTCTTTCTTCAGGTACAGGATCCAGCTCTTGGCGCTGGCGTCGTAGTGCTGGATTTCGTATGAAATCGTCCCTACCGCCGGCAGCGCGCCTTGTTCTGCGCTGAAGTTCATGATGAGCTTGTTGACAAAGCCTGCGGCGATCTCGAATCTCTCCACCATCGGCGCATCCGTCTTTTTGACCAGTCGGAAGCTCATGGTCTTGCTGGCCAGCACATTGCCGCCACTGATGGCTTCCACCCACCAGGTATAGCTGCCAGAGGTTTCCGCCGCGATGGCAACGGACAATGCGTTGACCTGGATGTTCGGACTGACCTTGACTACCTTGCCAGTGCTGTCATACAAGTGGAAATTATAGGCGGTGGCGGCACTGACGACCGGCCAGGAGAATTTGACCGTAGCCGCTTTCGCGTCCTTAGGAATCACAATGTTCTTGCCGTCAGTCGGGACAAAGCCATCTTCCGGCCATTCCAGACGCGCGGCAAGTTCAAAACCAATCTCGCGTACGGCTTCTTCAGACTCTTCGCCAAAGCCCTTGGGATTGACGCCTTTGACCGTGGCGCGATAGGTTCCCGCTGCGAACAGATCCAGCTCCAGCTCAGCATTCGGGAGAATCAGCCCATCGTTGTTCGGCACGAAATTGCTGGTGATGGTCTTGAACGGCGCGTTGTTGCGGGTGATGGTCAGGACATAGCCACTGGCCATGGGCGCCTTAATCGCAAAGATGTAGCGGTTGCCGCCAATGGCAACCGGCCCATCAATGGCAACTTCCGCCTGGCCGGGCAAGCCGTATTCCGGCACCTGGACTCGCAGAGCGGCCGGGTCGGCTTCGCAGACGTCTCCAGCTACGCCCTGGGCAGGATTCCAGGGGCGCAGTTCAGCCGTGTAGACAGCGCCAGAGGTCAGACCATTCGTATTGCTGTAGAAGTAATGCTCGGGCTTCAAGGTGGGGCCAGTGACGTAGACAATGACTGTTTCCTCGCCTGGCGCCGTCAACGTCACCTGGTGCGTTTCGTGCACATCGCAAGGCAAGTCATAGATCGGATACCACGGCGTAGCGCCAAGCACCAGCTTGAACTCGGTCACGCTCTTGTCATCGTCCATGTCTTCACGGCTGCCGCCGTCATCCTGGACAATCAGCTCCAGGGGAATTTCCTCGCCCATAGGCGCATCCTCGGCCAGGATATATTTAACAGCCACAGCGCGCTGCGTGGTGGCGAAAAACTTTGCCAATGCAGCAGGCCGTTCAGGGTCACCGAGCACATCCGCATCGGCAAAAGTGCCGTCAGTGATGGTGCCTTCTTCGTCAAAGCCGTTGATGACGATGGCCTCCATGTAAGCAATGATGTCATTGGGATCGTTGGCAAGAGTTTGCGCTCCCTTCAACAGCTGATCTGCTTCGCTATCATCTTCGCCGCCGGGATAGACCGCAAAGTACTTGATATGAATCGTCTCGCCGTCGCAGTCGTTCGGCACGGCATAGATGTCAGCTACGTCGACGACCGGCTTGTCATTGACCGCCTGGACGTTGACCGTCAGCAGATAGGTGGCCGAGGCGCCGTCTTCATCCGTGACCTTAACGCCGATCTTAAATTGGCCGTTGTAGTGCTTTGCTGGCACGTAGCCGAGGGACCTGCCGTCTGGACCGATGACGGTCTTGCCGTGTTCCTCTGCGTCATAGTCAGCGCCGTCTGCATCAGCGTCAATCGAAAATTCCAGGCTGTCGACAAAGTGTTTGTTGCCGTCAGCGTCGACTTGGAAGGCAGCCGCGTCAATGTCATTGGCGACCAGGTCCTGAAGGCCGCCGTTGCGGACGATGTTTTCCCATTTAAAGGTCAAGGGCAGGATGACTTCGACATCGCCAGTCGCGGATTCGAACAGTTGCCAGACAGCGCCTGGGGCAGTCACGAAATACGGCGCAGAGTTTTCCACTGTCAGCTCTACCGACTCGAAGGCCGTGCTTTCCTTGAGTGCGTCCTCATCGTAGGCTGGAGCGGAGACTGCGACGGCTTTGACGGTCAGGCGGTCGCCCTTGATCAGGTCGCGCTCAAACGGCCAGTCGCAGAAATCGCCGTCCTCGACCATATCCGGGGTTTCCACCAGGAGGCTGAGGTTGCGCGGCAGCTTGGCGTTCGCCAGGGTCCAGGTGTAGCGATAGCCTACCAGGGCGTCGCCGTCCGGGTCTTGTGCGCCTTCGGCCTTGGCATTGGCGTCATAGTCGGTGAACAGGCTCAGGGGAACCTGGCCATCGCCGCGCGGGACTTCAAACACGATGTCAGTCGCCGCTGCTGGAGCGCGGTCAACGTCGCGGATGACGATATCCGGGAAGACAAACGGCTCGGACTCGGCGCCATCGCCGTCAATGGCGACGACGCTGAGGACAAAGGTCACTTCGTCCGGACGGTCAGCGCCGACAATGGTGTCAAAGCCGGGGAAGTTGATGGTGCAGGAAATAGCGCCGATGTTCCCGCCGGTGATGCCGGGGGCGGGCGCATACACCAGCCAGCCGTTGGGGTCAACGCCGTTGCGCCGATCATCTTCGGCTTTCATTGCCAGGTTCCAGACCACCTGGGCCACGCCAGTGCCTGCGACCGCAGGGTCAGTGTCGCCGACATTGACTGAGACATTGACTACTGCTGGCGCATTGTTGTTGGCAACATCGACCTCATCATAGCCGTCTGGGTCCACGCCTATAGCAGTGTCTTCCACAAACACGGGCGGCGGGTTCTCGCGGTAGGTGACGATCACGGTGGCGGCCACTTCGCTCACGCCGCCATCAGCGTCTACAGCCTTAAAGGTAAAGGAATCAGCATCCTCTCCGAAGAACTCGTCGTCGCCGTCCACTGTATACGTATAGACCGTGCCTTCCTTGAGCGCGAGCGTTCCCTTAGCTGGTTGTTTTACGATCTCCATTCCCGTGATGTCGTCTTGTCCATCCCGGTCGCTGGCCAGGGTAGCCAGGTCGATGTCCTTGGAGTTCGGCAGGCCTGCGCCTTTCCTGATAAAGAGCGTGCCGTCACCAACCGTAGGCGGGGTGTTGCTGATGGTGATTTGCGCTTCGGCAAAATTTGTGTTGTTATTGAAGCTGTGAGCCGTGACCTTGACCGTCCAGGTCTCGCCTTTTTTCGCGGCGCCAGCCGGAACAGTACGAGTGTCGAACGTGGTGTCATTCTTATCGTTGGTCCATTTAAAGGTGTGGTTGACGACATCTTCCGCATCCGGGTCAACGGCATCCGTATAGTTCACGCCCAGTGCGCTGGTGACGAAGGCCGGGTCAGGCACGACCGCCACATCCGTCGGTTTGCCGACAGGCTGGTCAACGTCATGGACGGTCACTGGCGCCGGGGCGGAATCGGTGGACTGATTGTGAGCCAAGTCAAGGGCTTCGACCTTGATGTTGTAGACGCTTGTCAGGCTCGGGTGCCCAACCGCATCATAGCCAGGGACATCGTCACTGGTGAAAGTCAGGCCGTCCCAATTTCCTTCCACCTTTTCCCAATTAAGATTGCCAATCTGCACATAGACGAAGAAGTCAAAATTACCGCCTTCCTCATCCTCAAAAGTAATCGTGAGCTTCAGATGCTCTTCTTCAGTGATGGCGGCAATCGGTGTAACAATCGCCACGTCTGGCGGATCATTGACAGGCGTGACCCTGATTGTGACGGTATTTCCATCGACATTGCCGCCGCTGCTGGCTGTGTAGTTCGCCACAACGTCAAACGCGGGGATGTTTCCGACCTTAGTCGGCGGCGTGTAAAGAATCGACTTGCCGTCGGCGGAGACAGCAAACGCGCCATGCGTGGCAGCGTCACCGCCGGCTGGATAATCGAAATCGACATCGTCGATGACGCCGCCTGTGGCCGCGTCATTCTCGTCTGTGAACACTGGCGTCAACGTAATCTGCGGGGCGCCCTCGTCCGCCGCGCCGACCAGCTCCGGGGCGTTGAATTTGTACACTACCGCGAACGTTCCGTCAACCGCGGCGGTGTCGACGTCTTGGAAATCTGTTGCCACTACGCTATCGACGGTGAGGTCCAAGGGCATTGCTTCTTTTGCCGCCCCGACGCCCACCAGCAATTTGACCGTAAAAATAGTCTGTGCAGTGGCTGAAGGGTTGATGGCCGCGCCGACAAAATTACTGATGCTAAAAGTCAGGGTTTCATCGTCCTTTACGACGACGTTGACCGCTGCTGCTGGTGTAACACTGCCGGGATTAACTAAGACTGCGCCGGCTGATGCTGTAAAATCAACTTCGCCATCCAGCTGAATATTCGCTCCGGGGACTTTGTATTTCAGGTCGAAAGCGAGCTGTGAGACTGCTTCGTCGTTCTGGAATTGGATCAACACATCGGTAGCGGTCAATCCAGGAGAGCCGGTGAAATTGCCGACGCTTAGTGTCGCTGCCGCATACGCATAGCTGCACAGAAGCCATGGCGTGATGAGATACAAAAGGCAGTTTTTAATCGTCTTCATTATGAACCTCTGATTTTCGCTTTTGTTTTTTGGTTTTTATTCTTATTCTTTATTGTTACTTGATATAATTGTACTCTTGATTTTAATCCAAAAGAAGTTCCTTAATGCGCTTTTGGATAGCATTAGCCATTTCCTTGTTGCCGGCATTGGGTGTGCCCAGCAGCAGGTTCAAGGCATTTGTCGAACCATTCAGGAAGCGATAGCGGTAAATATAATTAATATCGGGAAATTTGAAGTCAGCGCCATGATCACTCAAATCCAAATCCAGCAGCTCTTCCATATCCTGGATACGATCCCGGATTTCGGTTGCCTTCTCCAGTTTTCCCTGATCGGGTGTTCCCAAGAGAAGATTAAGGGGCTTATCCTTGCCATTGAGGAAACGATAACGGTAAATATAGACAATGTCGAGATATTCGACTTGTTTTCCATCGTGGCTGTTATCCACGTCGAGATTGCCATCTCCCTTGAGCTGGAAGGTGACGTCTGGGGCGGTGAACTCTTCAGCAATTTCCTCGCCCCCTTCGTCGAGAACAGAGGCGGTGATGGCGAATTTGACCTTGCCACCCTTGGCTGTCAGGGCTGGCTGGAGGTTAACGGTCAGGATTTGGCCGTTCTGGGAAAGGACATCCGCAGTATAGAACGGGGTGACGCCGCCGCCCTCGTCAATAAACTCGACGTCAAAATCGACTGGCGCTCGGGTCAGGTCCGGGTTGACGACATCGAAGGTGATGGTCCACGGATAATTTTCTTGGCTGCCTTTCCAGGCCGGGCCGGTGAAGGCATAGTGGTTCACCTCAGTCAGGTCATCTGCCACGCCAAGGAGTACGTACTTCATCGTGATGGGCTTGTAAGCCGACTTGTCGTCGTCAACATAATCAACTTTCACCTTGATTGGGTCGCCGCCGAGATCGGCGGGGTCTTCTCCGACCGCAACTTCCGTCAAATCGATTTCAATAATGTCGTCGGGTTTCAATTCAACGGCACCGACAGCAAAGGGTGCGCCTTCTCCGGCGTCGCTGCGGGTCAGGGTATAGTTGATGACGACCGCGTCAAAGCTGCTGATGTCATCCGGCATGGTGAAGGTGAGGACATTGCCGTTGACCTCAGCTCCCGCCGCCCGGGTGCCGGCGGGGAAGGCCTGGTCGTTGCCCTTGTAGTAATAGACCTGCAAATTCGAGGCGGTGAATTTCCCCGGGTTGAAGCCGAGGATGATCTTTTTGGCCAGGCGGGGCGCTGCGGCGATGACGTCGCTGATAGGCGCTGGGGTCGGCGGAGCGGCTTCGGCGTTTTCTGCGCGGTATTGGATGTAATAGGTTCCTTTCGCCAAGCTGAATTCAGTAGTCGTACGCATGTTGCCAACTTTGACCGCGCCAGCCGCGTCAACCAGTTGGAATGTCCCTTCGGCGGGTGCGGCTGCAGCGCCCTCAACGGGTGCCCAGGACAATTTGACCGTGGGCCGCACGGTGTCAGCGATCACCAGCACCCAGGTGGAGGCGTTGGTCGCCTCTGACTTGCAGTCTACTGACAAGCGATAGTAGGCGTCGCCAACGGCTTTGCTGGCTGCCGGGTTGAAATAGCCTTGCCCGCCTTGGAAATACATGTAGTTCATGACCCCTTCGACAGGAATCTGCTCTGGAACGTCGTCATTGCGGGTCGGGACGCCGGGCGGCGCCGGACAGTCCAGTTGATCAACTGCGTCACTGACCCCGTCATCGACACGGAAGCGTCCAAACGTCAGCGAGGCGGACTCCGCCCCCTCTACTTTCAAGTCATACGCGAATGGGCTGGCATAGGCGTTGCCCCAAGACATCACCATTGCCGTCAAGGCGACAAAAAGCATTGAACTGATTTTTCCCCGCATTGGTGCATCTCCTCATTTGATTATCAGAGACAATAATGACAGCTGCAATTATTGTTAGTGGTTGAAGAACGTACAGTTGGGTGTCATGCGATTACGAATGTTCAGACGAATCATCACAGCCAAGACGACACTCGTAGGCTTAGTGAAATTACTGCTACCTGTACATTATAGCTCTGTTTTATTGCACTGTCAACCGCCAAAGGGTCTTTTTTATTCAATTTTTTTTTAAATTTTCCAGGTGCGGTGCGCGTCCTGCGAATTTGGTAATTTCCGGTGTCCTGCTGGCGTTCCTCGGCAGTCGAACGGTGGGCTATATATTTTAGGTAATAGGAGATGGCGGGAGCTGGGAGGGGCGGCGGCGGCGCCTGCCAAAGAGACGCCCTGCTGGCCAGGGTTTGTTCGCCATCATGCCAGCCACGCCGACGAGCGAAAATACACTTTTTTGATGACAAACAGCCGCTTGGCGCGTTGCGGCGTCACGGAAGCACTTGCGAAAATTGCACTTCTGATGTATGTTTTCAGACAGGTAGGATAGTGATTCGTTGCCTCGGATTAGGAAACTTCAACAACGGAGACACGGACATGTGTTCAGCCCACCATTCATCGTCTGCCGGGAAAGCGCTGCCGCCGCCGAATCCGTACGAGCTGGCCAAGGCTTGGGAGAAAGGCTCTCTGCGCTGCCCCAAGTGCCGCAAATCGTCCTCGCTGGAGACCTTCAAGTGCTTGCAGCTGAACGATTGCCCGCATTGTTCAACGCCTTTTTTCATGCCGCAGCGTATCCGGGATTATTTCTTGTACGAGCCGGCCGGGGGCGGCGGCATGGGCAGCGTCTACAAGGCGGTCTCGGTAAAGTATCCCGACCGGGTTCTGGCGGTGAAGGTGCTGGCGCGCAAGGAACGGATGAACCCGCCGAACATCCACGCCATTCTCAATGAAGCTCTGGTAAGCTACGCCTTCAAGGACTCACAGTTTGTGGCGGCCTGTCTGGACAGCGGATTTGCCGATGACGAGTACTTCACTGTCATGGACTTCATCGACGGAGAGCGTCTCGACAAGCGCATCGAGCGCCTGGGCATGATGCCGGAGACGGAAGTCATCCCGATGGCCATGCACCTGCTGGCGGCCGAGCAGCATATTTTCCGCCGCGGCTATCTATTTCGGGACATAAAGCCGGAAAACGTGATCATCAACAGCTGCGGCTATGCCGTTCTGCTTGACTTCGGCCTCTGCATTCCCCTGGACGCAGCCCGCAATCCGACAGACGAATTCATCTCCGGCTCGCCCTACTACATGCCCCCGGAACGGCTCCTAGGGCACCCGGAAGATGCCTACAGCGACATCTACAGCTTAGGCATGGTCATGTACCACGCCCTGACCGGCCATACCCTGTATGATGCCACCGAACTGGAATCGCTCGCCAAAAAACATGTCGCAAAGATGAAGGTGAGCAACCTGGCAAAGATGACCAACATGTCCTCCGGCATGGCAGAACTGCTTGACCGCATGATCCAGCAATCGCCGGAAGAACGACCGCAGACGTTCCAAGAAGTGCTTGACGCATTAAAGGCCATCGCAGGGTAAAGGGGCGAGGAGCCTTTGTCAGTGGCCAGTGGACTTAGGGCTTAGGGTTTATTCTACGGGCGTGATTCCCAAGCGGACAAAGCAATAGCCGTCGTTCCAAGGCCGCGGCTGGGGAGCATAGACGCTGGGGTTTTTGTAAAATGACCCAGGGCCGATGGCTATGGATTCGCCTTCCTCAAGATGGTGCGGGCCGAGCATATTGCGCAGGGAAGTCACCAGGTCAATCTCAAGAAGGTTGGCACCGGGGCGGAGCGCCTCGGCGGGAATGACAGCCTCATAGTCTGGCCGGGTGAGCGTGGCGGCCGTCTTGCCATTGACCCTGATGACCGCGACTTGGGCGGCGAGGTCGGCAAAGGCGATTCGGCGCGGTTCCTGGTGTTCTCCTGCCGCCAAGATGAATTCCTGCTGCAAGGTGATAGTTCCGGCGAAAAACGGGAAGCCGGATTGTTCCAGCCGAGTAGCGTCGACCGTCACCGGCTGGGCTGCCAAGGCGAAGGGGCCATTGCAGCGCACTGCTCGGCGCGGCAGGGCGATGAATGCTCCAGGTGTCCGCACTCCGAATGCGCCGCACAGATACACTGCCTCGATCTCCGAATCAAAAGCCAGGCGGTTTTTCTCCGATTCAAATTTTCTGGCTGCTTCGAGGAGGTCATACGTCTCCGGCTTCTGGTGGAAGACGGTTTTGAGAACGAGCCTGTTCTGGCCATGCTGGACAGACGGGCTAATGTCGATGCGTTGGAAAGCCGGATCAGCGAAAAAACCCTGCGGCGTCATCTCAATGGCGCGGCCATTGAGTTCGGCAGTGTATTTTTCCGGCCGTTCCAGCAGCAGGGCGAGAGGCTTGGCCAGGTCATAGTCATTTTCGACCTGGAAGGTGAACGTCAATGCCAGGTTGGCGTCCTGTTGCCGCTGGAGCAGCTTCTCCTGGATGGTCAGGACGTATTCCGGCCCTGGCATGGCTTCGCCGTCAATCGCATAGTCGGCAAAGTCGAGGGTCAGCAGATTGTCAGTGACAGCGGCTACTTGGAAATGCCGTTGCCAGCGCAGGCTCGGGAACGACTGGATGCCAGACGGCGACGGCGACAGCATCGGCGTCGCCGTGTCACGGACGATCAAGGCCAAGTCGCCGGCCGGCTCAAAACGATGCCGGAGGCGGAGAAACCCGTTTTCGGCGGCGGCGCAAACAGGCACCAGGCCACCAGTTTCAGGGTCGAACCGTTCGACGCCGGGCGCCGCCACCAGGATGTCGACGTTCACAGCCTGGTCGCGCTCGGTGTTAACATAGTATTGCAGCCAGGCTGGACGCCCGTCAAAGTCGTCAAACCGACGCATCGTAGCGTGGATAGCGGCTATCTGGGCGGCAGGGTCGCTGGCATATTCGGTCGCCATGCCGGGCGTGACGACTGCCAGGGGCCGCGCCAGGCGTGCGACAGCAGCAAGCAGCTCGGCCCGGCCTGGGCAGCAAGTCAGCAGCTTCAGCAATGGCAAATTCGGCGCCTCCTGCCCATCGACTAAAATAGACTCGCTGGATGAGCGTTCAGCCAGGATGACGCCACCTTGGCGGGCGAACTCAACCAGCAACTCGACTTGGCGGCTGGACAGATTAGTCAACTTCGGCAGGACGACGACACGGTAGCGCTGCTGGCCGACGCGGAGTCGGTCGCCCTCGACAGCGCCATGTTGCTCCATAATCGTCTCATCTCCATAATGGTGATCGATGTGAGCTTCGAACAGTTGTTGGCTCAGCGTGATGAAATGCTGGAACAGTTCCTGGATAGCGATCTTACCCTCGTCGGTATAGTCAAACAGCAGGTGCGCCGAGGAGATGCCATGAATGAGAAGGACGTCTGTCTCGACCGCGCCTTCGCTGAGGAGCACGCCTAGGCGGGAGACATAGTCGTTGAACTGGCGGTAGTAGGGCCACCAGGGCTGGTGCCGGAACAGCGAGGCCGGGTAGTCGCGCTTACGGATGCCGCGCAGGGAATATCCCTGCAAGTGTTGGCAGAGGAGATTGATGCCATGAACCATCTGCCACTGGTACATCCACTTCAGGTCTGCGAAGGACACGGCCCATCCGCAGCAGGCGAAAGTCTCGGAGAGCACCTGTTTCTTGCCAGTCTGTGCGGCGACGCTGGCGACTTGCACCGGCGTAGCCAAGCCGGGGAAGAAACGTCCGAGCGCATCCATGCCCGGGATGTGGAAATACTGGTACATTGGCATGGCGGCGCCGTTGGTGGTGATTTGGGCATGGTACGTCTCCTCCAGCACCATGTGACCGGTCAGCTCCCAGTCGTTCTGCTCGCACCACTCATAGAGCTGCTTGAGAAAGGCGTTCATGAACATCCGCGTCGTCAGCCGCCAGAAACGACAGCGCACCTGGCGGAAATCGCCGATTTCCCGGAACAGTCGGGGCAGCACGTCAAGGAGGTCTTCCCCGTAGGCAGAGCGATAGGCGTCGGCATGGCCGAATGACCACGGGATGCCATTTCGGGAAATCTGCGGTTCGTCGGTGAAGAAGCCCCGCATAGCTGCCGCGTCGTCCGGGGACAGCTCATCGCGGTAGCATTCAAGAATTTCGGTGATAAACGCCTTCGTAGCGGTGGGATTGAGCGTGTCGACGTAGTAGGGGTTGACATCAAAATATGCTGCCAAGACGGTATTTGGCAGGTTCTGGCGGCTTGTCGCCTCCAGGCGTTTCCCTTCCAGGTCATAGATGGCGATCAGTCGTTCATGGCTGTATGCCTGCTCGCCGGCCATCTCGGCCAAGCGCAGGTATTTCTGCTGAAAGTCCAGTCCCTTGGCAGGAATGACTCCGTCGCCAAAGCCACTGGGCCAGCCGTTTTCATCGTATGCCCAGGCCATCATGCCATGCTTCTTCGCCGCCCGGATAGACGCCCGGATGGCGGCAAACCACTCATTGCTCATATAATGCGTGAGCAGGCCGCCGCGGGCATGCATGAAAAAACCGCCCAGACCAGCCTCGTGCATCTGGTCAATCTGGACTTCAAGCTCTGATGGCTCTAATTCGTCATTCCAACTCCAAAAAGGAACCGGACGGTAAAACGGCGGCGGATTGGCGGCAAGAGATAAAATCGTCATGGTGAGAAAAACCTAAAAAAGCTGGAATACATACGGCAGCCTAAAGGCTGGACTACGTACGGCAAGCTGAAGCTTGGACTACATACGGCAAGCTGAAGCTTGAACTACATACGGCAGCCTAAAGGCTGGACTACGTACGGCAAGCTGAAGCTTGAACTACGTACGCAGCCTAAAGGCTGGACTACGCGCGGCGTGGCTTAGTCTTCCAGGTCGGCCATGGTGTGGTTCGACTCTTTCAGGATGTCGGCGCAGAGGATTTTCTTGCCTTTCTGGTGTCCGGAGCGAAGCATCGCTTCGGTCAGCAGAGCGACGCGGCTGCCGAAAATAAACGGCACGCGGTTGATTCTGACCTTTTTGCGCAGCAGCTTGACGAAGTTGTCCACCGGTGAGAGCGGGTATCCGGCCGGGCGCGACAGCGGCACTTCGGTGTACTCCTTAGTGTCCTGGTCAAACAGGATGACTTGGTCGCCGCGGAAGAAGATGCTGCCTTTAGTGCCGCAGATGCGGACATCGTCCACAAATCCGCCTGGGATATCGCTGAGAATGACGACGCGGCCGCTGACGCCGCCGGTCAATGCGACGTTGAAGGAGCCGTTGTATTCGACCTTGAGTTTCTTGCCGCGGTAGATTGAGTCGATATGTCCTTCCGCGCTGACTGGCAGCAGGCCGGTCATCCACAGGAGGATGTCTTGGTAATGGCTGCCGGAGTCGTTGATCTGGCCGCCGCCGGAGAATTCCGGCTCGCCTCGCCAGGTCCGTCCACACCAGTCCTGAGCCATGTACACGAAAAAGTTAGTCAAATCGCCGATAGCGCCTTTAGCGATCAGTTCTCGGGCCTTCATGAATTTCAATTCATAGTGGCGCTGGTAGGTGAGGAGGGCGGTGACTCCCTTGTCCTTGGCCAGCTTGGTGACTTCGAGGGCATTGGCGGCGCCGCAGACCATGGGTTTTTCGATCAGGACATTTCGGCCCTTCAGGAGGGCGTACTTGAGGTGGTCGTAATGCGGAATGTGCGGCGTGAAGATGCCGACGGCGTCAAGCTCGTTCTCGTCAATCATGCGCTTGTAGTCGTTGACGCCAGTGTAGCGGACGAAGGCGTTGCTGCCGATGACTTCGGCCAAGTTGTCCAAGCGGGGCGGGTCAATATCGACCGCAGCCACCAGTTCCACGCCGAGTTCGTGCGACACCATCTGCTTGATGCGATGCGTGCCCATGCCGCCGCAGCCAATCGCCCCAAAACGAATTTTCGCCTGTTTCGCCATGTTAGCCTTCTCCCTTAATTTCAGCGCCGCCTGCCGGGCTTCGGCGCCAGGACAGTGTTTTCCATCCCGGGCAGGAAATGAATCAACTGATATATTATGATAACCAAGAACGCCGGCATTGCCAACGGCGACAATGCTTTTTTCTTTTTTGCAAAAGGGAACACGGCCATGACGACAACGGTTGACATTCGGAAAATTTTCAAGCGGGACGACATACGCGGACTCTATCCGGAAGAACTCAACGTCGACACCGTATTTCTGGCGGGCCGAGCTATGGCGGAACGGCTGACAGCCCTGGGCAAATCCAATCCCCGCATAGTGGTCGGCTATGACGCTCGCTTGACCTCGCCGGAATTGCGTCTGGCCTTCTGCCGCGGGGTGGTGGCAGGCGGCGGCCAGGCCGAGGACTTGGGCCTGGTCTCAACGGAACACGTGTACTATGCCTGCGGCCAGCGCCCGGAGCGCTATGCTGGCGGCGCCATGATCACGGCTTCGCACAACCCGGCCGCCTATAACGGCATCAAAATGGTCCACGCCGGTGCCGCCCCCTTCTCCGCTGCTGACCTGAAATGGCTGCAACAGCGCATGATGGAGCTGCTTGCACCGGCAACCAGCCGCGACCTGAAAAATGAATTTGCAGACTACCTGGTCCGCCTGGCCGGCTTTGACGCCTGGCCAGACCGAGAACAGCCAGACTTTACCGTCGTCGCAGCTGCTGGCCATGGCGTTGGCGGCGTCGCCTTCCAGCCGATCGCCGACCGCCTGGCAGCCAAAGGCCTGGCCGTGGTCTGGACAGACCCGGAGCCGGACGGGCGTTTCCCGCATGGCGTGCCAAACCCACTGCTGCCAGACTTCATGGAACGCCTGGGGCAGGCAGTGGTCGCGAACAACGCTGACCTCGGCATTGGCTTTGACGGCGACGCTGACCGAGCCGGATTCACCGACAACACCGGCCAGGCGATTGCAGGCTCCTTCGTGCTGGCCCTGGCAGCCAAGGCCAAACTGGCACGGCACCTGCGGAAACAAGGTCAGCGACCGCTCATTTTCCGCAACTTGTGCTGTTCACAGCTCCTGGTAGATTTGTACGACAACGACGATACCGAGGTGATGGACACGCCAGTGGGGCACGGTAAAATCAAGCTGCTGATGCGGCACGAGGCCTATTGCGACCGAATCGCGATTGCCGGCGAACATTCGGGCCACTTCTTCTATCCTGAATTCCATTTCGTTGACAGCGGCATGCTGACCAGCCTATACCTGCTGATGTTAGCCTGGGAAATGAAACGGCGCGGGGCGAGCCTGACGGCGGAACTGGCATCATGGCGACAGCGCTACTGCTGGAGCGGCGAGGTGAATTTCAACTTGAGTTCGCCGGAAGAAGTCCTGCCGGTGCTGCTGCGCACCTGGAAAGAAAATCAAGCCCTGGCCACGGCCCGATACGAAGTGCGGAACGACCCGGCACTGGGCCTGGACCGCGTCTTCCTGGGCAATGGCGACTATTGCCCAGCCAAACTGGCTGCACCTGACCTGAAAATGGTGTGCGACCGAGCAGACAGCGGCTGGTGGTTCGTACTCCGACCCTCCGGCAATGAACCCAAGCTGCGGCTGAACGTGGAAGCCTGGGGCGATGATGCCGTCAACGCCTGCCGACGCGAAACCGACCGGCTGGCTGCAGCCCTCCGGCAAGCCGGAGCAAAGGACGCCTGAGCGGCGAGCGGCGAGGAACTGTTGTTTTATCCGCAGATGACGCAAATTGCGCAGATTTTTTTAGGGTATGTTGTAGGCGTAAACCAGCGGCGCAGCGGCGAAGGCCCGCAGGGCTGAGGCATCATAGTCCAGGGTGAGCGAAGCGAAGCCCTGGGTGAGGTGGAATAAATTGGATGGTTGATGTCACACCTGCCCGTTTAGGTTAGGGTCAGCGTTTGAGCCAGAGTACGGCGGTTTCCGCCGGCCCGAGCCGGATGGGGGCTGATTTCACCGTCCCGTCCACCTTCATAGGCAACGCCACGCCTCCGGGCAGGCTGGCATCAATCAGCTGGGCGCAGGGTGCCGTGAAGCGGAGCGTCGCGGTTCTGACCTGATCCAGGTCGGGATTTTGCACGAAGAGGTAGTCATTGCCGTCTTCGGCATGGCGGAGAATGACTTCCAAAACATCGCCATCAGCCCAGGCGACCCGGCCCGCCCGCTCCTTGAGCAGGATGGCCAATTCAGCAGCAGGAGCATCCGTGCTAAAGCCGGCGCCGGCCACGAGTTGCAGGATATAGCCCTCGCCATGGCGCGTTTCAGTAGCCCAAGCCATGCCGTCCGCTTGCAGTTCGTGGCCGCCTGCGGCTGCGGCTGCCAACGTCCGCTGGAATGCGTCAGCTGGCCGTGCCAACTCGTCCGCCGCTGGCAGGTCTGACAGTGCCACGAGCGTACCGCCGTTATTGACAAAAGTGGCCAACTGCGTCTGCAAGGCAACCGGCATGTACAGCGCCTGTGGCAACAGGACGACGTCAAAATCACCCAGGGAGACGCGACCGTCCAGGATAAATTCTTCAGGCAGGCTTTCATAGACAAAGCCATTGTCCTGGAGCAAATTGTGGAATTGCTGCATGCCGCCCGCGACGCTCTGGGAAGGCCGCAGGTTGCGCATGGTGGACGAGGGCTGCAAGAGCAGGATGCGGCCAGGGGCGATGACGCTGTGGGTCAGAACCCAGTCAAAGTTTTCCATATTGCGGAGGGCGACGCCCAGCGCTGGGGCGCAATAGCGCATGGTGGTCAGGTCATGGCGGAGGCTCATCCAGTTGCCGTTATAGGTGAAGATATAGGCTCCGGTCGTATAGGAGTACCATTTCATCTGCAAGGTGCGGCCCCAGACCAGGGAGCGGGCCACGTGTTTTTCCAGGCCGCGGCGCTGGGCGCGTTCTTCATCAATGCGGTCCTGGGCGTCCTGGCAGCCCCAGAAGTCCTCCATGTAGGCCAGACCGCGCCGGTAATGGCGGTTCATGCTGTTGAGATACGGATAGACCATTTGCATGCGCGGGGCGCGGCAATGGTGGGAGACGATGTCGCAGACGTCGAAGGCTCGTGCGCCGTTCATGTCGCTGATCAGGCCGCTGAAGCGCGCCACCGTCGGCTTATTCGGGTCAGCCGCTTTGATGGCCTGGTTGATGCTGCGCAGATAGTCCATGTAGCTGTTTTCCCGGAAAATTTCGAATTCCGCGTCCAGCGGGGTGACGGTTTCGCGTTTTTTGGCCAGCGGGTCTGGTGGCTGTACGGCTGCGTTGAAGTCGGCGAAGTCTGTTCCGAGGGCTGCATTGACGGCACCGATGTCCTGATAGCGTCGACGCAGGTGTTCCTGGAAAGCAATCGTCGCGTTCTTGCCATAGCCGATGCTCCTGGTGCCGGCATTGGTTTTGAAATTCATCAAAGTCTCGGCCGCGAATTCATAGAACAGGATGCGTGGCTCCTTGGCGCAGAAGGTGGCGTATTCGCCCAGGTAGTCGTTGATGTACTGCTTAACTGCCGGGTGGAAGAAATTCAAGCAGTAGCTTCTAGTGCGGCTACGGTGTTCGGCGACATGTCCGTCCCAGGAAACGCGGGCGAAATCGGGGTCGTCCTGGTGTTTTTTGTAAAACCAGACTGGGGCGTACATCTGGTCGTGGGTGGCGAAATTGAGGTACGCGAAAGTGCCGGCAAAGCCATTGGCCGTGTGGCCGTCACAGGAGGCTGTGATATTGGAAAAATCGCGTTCCGTCTCGGTATGGACGGCTGGCTGGCCAGGGCCGGCGGAATGGAATTCAAAGCCGAACGGCTTTTCCGCTTCAATGAACTGGCCCGGGCTCCAGACGCCGATCAGCAGTCGGTTCATGCGGCCGTTGCCTTCGAGCGCTTTCAGGTCGCGGGAGGCCAGGCCGAAATGCGGCGGCAAGCCAGCGTCGGGCGTAGCATTCCAAAATGATTTGAGGCTGGCGTCCAAGGCATTAAGGGCATTGCCGAATCGATCGGCGGCCTGCTGGAAGGCTGTCCAGTCATCGTCTTTGCCAGAAGTGAAGGCCGTGTCATAGGCGACGTACATCGCTTGCAGGAGTTGCTCGGAGGTCGCGAAGGCTTGTCGTTCAGCGGCGAGCGTACGGCCTGCGTAGGCAGCGGCGCGTTCGGCACCCAGCAGGTTGGCCTCGGCCATGGCTGATTGCCAGAGCAAGGCATTGTAGCGGCGACCGGCATGATAGACAGCGCCCTTGGCGTTGTCGTGTTTGCGCCAGCGCTCCAGGGGTGGAGAGCCGATCTCAACGCCCAGGGTCCAGTTCGTCCAGACATCGGGCTTCTCCATTTTCAGATCGACTTTTTCAAAGACGATGTCATCGAACCAGACGCTGCCCTGGGTGTGTTCGACGCCGAGCAGGAACTGCCAGTTGTACCTGCCCTCTGGAACTTTGAAGTAGCCAAACCATTTCTCCCAGCCATTCTCCAGGGGGATGATTTTCTTACGCATGGGGAAGGCCGTGGATATAATTTTCCCTGGCTCCTGCTTGGCCTCAGTCGGCACTCGGAAGTTAATCCGGTAGGTGATGGCGCGGTTGTCGATGCCAGGCGATTTGCGCACCAGGACGGAAATCGTGAAAAAAGTCCCCGGGGGAAACACTTCTGCTGAAGGTTGAGCTGACATCAGGGCAAAGGCCCGCTGGCCAGGGTCAGGTGCGTCAATGCGCAACGACTGCTTTCCGGCGCCGACCGCTTCCCGGTCGATGTTAAGCGTTGACAGGCTGTTTTCCGGCCACAGTCCCAGTCCAAGTTCGGGGGCCTCGAAATCCTGGTTAGGATAGACGGTGACAACTTGCGACCAGGCAGCCAGCCCAGCGACAATGAGTCCGACAGTCAAAACACGGCGAAGGAAAGATGTCAACATGGTGAGCCTTAGGTTGGTGGTTTGATTGATGAAATTGTCCAGAAAACACAATATTAAATTTTACAAGGAGGACGGAAAGGATTGCGGCTCCTTTCCGCCCTCCGATGTTCCCGGCCTATCCCTTTTTCAGCCCTAGGCGACGGCGCTATTTAGGCCTCAGGGCGCGACAGCCGCACGGCTTGTCGGCCCGCGCCAGATATAGATTGTTGGCTTTGCCACTCCCCAGGCGGTGTATTCCTTCCACCAATATTCGGCGAAGCCGTGGGCGCTGTTGATGCTTTGCACATGGCCGTCGAGGAAAGCGAAGTTGCCGGAGCTGCCGCCGTGCGCACCAACGTAGTAGCTCGGGTAATTCGCCGTCGTCCTGGTGGGCCGGGCAATTGAATACTGCATGCCAAGCACATGAGAGCCATTCGTGGGAGTGAAGATAGGACTCAACCAGCTGTCACCCAGGTGGATAAAGCTTGATGGCTCCTTGACCTTGATGGCCAAGGTGAAGTAATCATTATGCTGTTCAGTCGGGCTTTTCTTGGCGTATCTGATGAGGAAGGACATACCGATTTCTGCTTGTGGATCGCCGTAGGCTTGGTACGTGCCAGCTTTAGTGACCGGATCGGTGACAATGCTGTAACGATGTGGCGGGAGGGATGGGCAGACGGCTTCTTGCGGACTCGGACTCGATGACATGTAGTTGGTCCCAGTGCCTCTGGTCAGGGTGCCGACCCAGTCGGTGCTGGCCCGGAAGCAGTTGGCGTAGACACCCTCGTAGTCGTCAATGTACAACAATCGCGCCATGTTGTTCTGCTTCAAGTTGTTGACGCAAGTGATGCTGCGAGCCTTTTCCCGAGCCTTGGACAGCGCTGGCAGCAGCATGGCAGCCAGGATGGCGATGATGGCAATGACCACGAGAAGCTCAATCAAAGTAAAACAACGACGCTTCCTGTTCATAATGAACCTCCTTTTATCACGCGCACTGCTATTGAGTCCTCGCCTGGTGGCGCACAAAGACAATATTCTGCCAACTTTCAAAAATAACCTATTAGTGCCGTATTGTCAAGGCGTTGGCCCTGATGTTCAGTAATCGGTCACTCTATTGAGGCTCAAGGTTCCTGCGCACAGCGGAGTCAGGAAAGCGGCGAGCGGCGAGGAACTGTTGTTTTATCCTCAGATGACGCAGATTGCGCAGATTTTTTTAGGGTATGTTGTAGGTGTAAACCAGCGGCGCTGCGGCAGAAGGTCCGCAGGGCTGAGACATAATAGCCCAGGGTGAGCGAAGCGAAGCCCGGGTGAGGTGGAATAAATTGGATGGTTGATGTCACGCCTGCCCGTTTAGGTTAGGGTCAGCGTTTGAGCCAGAGTACGGCGGTTTCCGCCGGCCCGAGCCGGATGGGGGCTGATTTCACCGTCCCGTCCACCTTCATAGGCAACGCCACGCCTCCGGGCAGGCTGGCATCAATCAGCTGGGCGCAGGGTGCCGTGAAGCGGAGCGTCGCGGTTCTGACCTGATCCAGGTCGGGATTTTGCACGAAGAGGTAGTCATTGCCGTCTTCGGCATGGCGGAGGATGACTTCCAAAACATCGCCATCAGCCCAGGCGGCTCTACCCGCCCGCTTCTTGAGCAGGGCGGTCAATTTAGTGCCAAATGCACCCGCGCCAAAGCCGACGCCAGGGGCGATTTGCAGGATATAGCCCTTGGCATGGCGAGTTTCTGTAGCCCAAGCCATGCCGTCGACTTGCCGTTTGCGGCCATCTGCGGCTGCGGCCTTCAACCTCCGCTGGAACGCATCTGCTGGCCGAGCCAACTCGTCTGCCTCTGGCAGGTCTGACAGTGCCACGAGCGTGCCGCCTTTATTGACAAAAGTGGCCAACTGCGTCTGCAAGGCAACCGGCATGTACAGCGCCTGCGGCAACAGGACGACATCAAAGTCGCCCAAGGCAACGCGGCCATCCAGGATGAATTCTTCAGGCAGACTTTCATAGACAAAGCCATTAGCCTGGAGGAAATCATGGAACTGCAGCATGCCGCCCGCGACGCTCTGGGAAGGCCGCAGGTTGCGCATGGTGGACGAGGGCTGCAAGAGCAGGATGCGGCCAGGGGCGATGACGCTGTGGGTCAGAACCCAGTCGAAATTTTCCATATTGCGGAGGGCGACGCCCAGGGCGGGGGCGCAATAGCGCATGGTGGTCAGATCATGGCGGAGGCTCATCCAGTTGCCGTTATAGGTGAAGAGATAGTCGGCGGTCGTGTAGGAGTACCATTTCATCTGCAAGGTGCGGCCCCAGATGAGGGAGCGGGCCACGTGTTTTTCCAGGCCGCGGCGCTGGGCGCACTCTTCATCAATGCGGTCCTGGGCGTCCTGGCAGCCCCAGAAGTCCTCCATGTAGGCCAGACCGCGCCGGTAATGGCGGTTCATGCTGTTGAGATACGGATAGACCATTTGCATGCGCGGGGCGCGGCAATGATGGGAGACGATGTCGCAGACGTCAAAGGCTCGTGCGCCGTTCATGTCGGAGATCAGGCCGTAGAACCGCGCTACGGTCGGCTTGCCCGGGTCAGCCGCTTTGATGGCCTGGTTGATGCTGCTTAGAAAGTCCATGTAGCTGTTTTCCCGGAAGATTTCGAATTCCGCGTCCAGCGGGGTGACGGTTTCGCGTTTTTTGGCCAGCGGGTCTGGCGGCTGCACTGCGGCGTTGAAGTCGGCGAAGTCTGTTCCGAGGGCTGCATTGACCGCGCCGATGTCCTGGTAGCGTCGACGCAGGTGTTCCCGGAAGGCGATGGTCGCGTGTTTGCCATAGCCGATGCTCCTGAGGCCGGCTTTGGTTTTGAAATTCATCATGGTCTCGGCCGCGAACTCATAGAACAGGATGCGTGGCTCCTTGGCGCAGAAGGCGGCGTATTCTCCCAGGTAGTCGTTGATGTACTGCTTGACCGCCGGGTGGAAGAAATTCAAGCAGTAGCTTCTAGTGCGGCTACGGTGTTCGGCGACATGCCCGTCCCAGGAAACGCGGGCGAAATCAGGGTCGTCCTGGTATTTTTCATAGAGCCAGACTGGTGCATACATCTGGTCGTGGGTGCCGAAATTGAGGTACGCGAAAGTGCCGGCAAAGCCATTGGCCGTGTGGCCGTCGCAGGCGGCCGTGATATTGGAAAAATCGCGTTCTGTCTCGGTATGGACGGCTGGCTCTCCAGGGCCTGCGGAATGGAATTCAAAGCCAAACGGTTTTTCCGCCTCAATAAACTGACTCGGACTCCAGACGCCGATCAGCAGCCGGTTCATGCGGCCGTCGCCTTCGAGGGCTTTCTGGTCGCGGGAGGCCGGGCCGAAATGCGGCGGCAAGCCAGCGTCGGGCATGGCATTCCAAAATGATTTCAGGCTGGCGTCCAAGGCATTAAGGGCATTGCCGAATTGGCCGGCTGCCTGCTGGAAGGCTGTCCAGTCATCGTCCTTGCCAGAGGTGAAGGCCGTGTCATAGGCGGCGTACATCGCTTGCAGGAGTTGCTCGGAGGTTGTGAAGGCTTGTCGTCCAGCGGCGAGCGTGCGGCCTGCGTAGGCAGCGGCGCGTTCGGCACCCCGCAGGTTAGCCTCGACCATAGCTGACTGCCAGAGCAAGGCATTGTAGCGGCGACCGGCATGATAGACAGCGCCCTTGGCGTTTTCGTGTTTGCGCCAGCGTTCCAGGGGCGGAGAGCCGATCTCAACGCCCAGGGTCCAGTTCGTCCAGACATCGGGCTTCGCCAATTTCGGATCGACTTTTTCAAAGACGATGTCATCGAACCAGACGCTGCCCTGGGTGTGTTCGACGCCAAGCAGGAACTGCCAGCTGTACTTGCCCTCAGGCACCTTGAAGTATCCGAGCCATTTCTCCCAGCCTCTCTTCAGTGGGATGACCTTCTTGCACATGGGCAAGGCAGTCGAGATGATTTCCCCTAGCTTCTGCTTAGCGTCAGTCGGTGTTCGGAAGTTAATCCGGTAGGTGATGGCGCGGTTGTCGATGCCGGGCGATTTGCGCACCAGGACGGAAATCGTGAAGAAAGTCTCAGGTGGAAACGTTTCCACTGAAGGCTGAGCTGACATCATGGCAAAGGCCCGCTGGCCAGGGTCGGGAACGTCAATGCGCAGCGACTGTTTTCCGGTGCCGACCACTTTCCGGTCGATGTTAAGCGTCGACAAGGTGTTTTCCGGCCACAGCCCAAGTCCATGTTCAGGCGCCTCGAAATCCTGGTTGGGATAGACGGTGACAACTTGCGACCAGGCGGCCAGCCCGGTGGCGATGAGTCCAACAGCCAGAACACGGCGAAGGAAAGACATCAACATAGTGATCCTTAGGTTAATGGTTAAGCGCCTACGGCGCAAAGGAATATGATGTTAAGCATGATGCGCCCTGCGCCGACCGAAAACCGGAGGAAGACACGTATCTTCTCGCCAACGTCCACTGACGTCTGCAGCTGCAGAGCTGCAAAAGCCCCAAGAGGCGCGACATACCAGCCAGGGCGAGCTACGCCCTGGGTGAAGTGATGTATAATTTTGAGCCCGGAAAGGGCGAGACATAAACGCCTCTATGGCTAGAAGGACAACATAAAGGCATGCAAGTATTCATCACAAAATTTCGCACATTGCCCCAAAAATAGGTTGTTGATGGCAGTCCACTCTAGGGACATAGTGGACGGTGGTAGCCGTATGCAGTTCAGGTCCCCCTCGCCCCTTTCCTGGCTCCGTAGCTTGTCGGAACTCCGAGTACCAATCGGTGACCGATTGTTTACTTTATACAATTTAACCCGAACGGCAAGTTTTTTCCCGGAGATTTGTTATATTGTAGTAGAGAGGGTCTCATCCACGGGCGAAGCGTTTCCTTTTCCTTCTGTTTTCGTCAATCCAGCTGTTTATTCAGGAGTGGCGAGCATGCCTTTATCTGCGACTTTGGTTCAAGAATCGGCGCGGGTCACGCCGGTTCGCGGCAGTTATGACATCATTGTTGCTGGCGGCGGTCCGGCAGGCTATGCAGCGGCCCTTGGGGCGGCCCGGGCCGGTGCTTCGGTTCTGGTTCTGGAGCAGGCTGCCTGCTTAGGCGGGATTTGGACTGCTGGCCTGTTGCCCTGGATCATTGACCAGCACACGCGCGGCAGCATCATGGGTGAACTGCGCGACTACATTCTCAACCAGGCAGGCGGAACCCTGGTCGGGACGACGCTGGGCGTTGACCCGGAATTGCTCAAACTGCGCTTGGAGACTGACTTAGTCGCGGCCGGCATCCGCCTGCGCTATAACACGATGATCACGGCTGCTCTCAAGGGCAGCGACGGCCGCACTATCACCCACGCCATCACCGAATCCAAGGCCGGCCGCGAAGCCTGGCAGGCGAAGCTGTTCATCGATTGTTCGGGCGACGGCGACTTGGCAGCCCAGGCCGGCTGCGGTTTCGACTATGGCAACGAGCATGGCCTGGCTCAGCCTACCTCGCTCGGCGTCATCGTGAGCGGCATTGACCCGGAACGCCTGGAAGCTGAACTGCCCCGCGCCATCCGCAAAGTCAAACTATGCGAATTTCTGCGCGAAGGCGGCCTGGAGCCATCCTATAGCCTGCCTGGCCTCGGCTACCTCGGGCATGGACTGTTCTTCTACGCCGGCGCTCATCAGTACAACCGCCGTTTTGACGACCCGGACGCCCTGACCGCAGCCCTGATTGAGGCTCGCGCAGAAGCCCATCGCCAGATTGAAATTTTGCGGCGGCGAGGCGGCCTGTGGGCTAATCTGCGCTTGCACGGCACGGCCTCGGCGCTCGGCATCCGCGAGGCTCGCCGCATTCATGGCAGAGCCACAGTGACCGTTGACGACATCATCAAGGGCCGCAGCACTACGCGGACAGTCTGCCGCAGCCACTTCGGGCTGGACGTACACTCCCCCGACCCCTCCCGTACCCGCGGCATTGACAAGCCGATGGAAATTCAAGCGCGTCCCTACGGCATTCCCTGGGAGGCGCTAGTCGCCCGCGACTGCGACAATCTGCTCATGGCTGGCCGCTGCATCAGCGGCGATTTCCTGGCCCATTCCAGCTACCGGGTGACTGGCACAGCCGTGGCGCTCGGCGAAGGCGCTGGCCGCGGCGCTGCCCGCGCCCTGCAACGCGGCATCTTGCCTGCCGAACTCACGGATGAAGACCTGGCCACCGTCACGGACGATCTGGCTGACCAATAATTAGCGGTGAGCGGCTTTTTTAGCGGCGAGCGGCGAGAAGCTGTTGATTTATCCGCAGATGACGCTGATGACGCAGATTTTTTAGGGTGTATTCTGCCGAGAAACCAGCCGAGCAGCGGCAGAAACGCTAAAAGCGCAAAACATACGGCAAGCTAAAGCTTGAACTACGTACGGCAAGCTAAAGCTGAACTACATGCTCCTGCAAGCGAGGTACATAACAGGAGACTGCCTCATGACTAAATCCGCCGGCAACAGCGCCGACTCACCACGCTCGCATCCCCTGCCCCGCCAAATTCTGAAGCCAAAAAGGCTCGCCGACATCGCATGGGTGGGGGTGGGTGGGGCTTGCGATGAAGGCGAGCCAAACGGATGTTGGAACATGCGGCAATACGGCGGCTGCCCCCTACGGACAGCCGCCAGCCGGTCAACCTGCTCGGTTACTTGCCGCTGATGGCACCATGGCCGCGGAACGTGCGCGTGGGGGCGAACTCGCCCAAACGGTGCCCGACCATGTTCTCCGTGATGAACACGTTGACGAACACCTTGCCATTATGGACGGCCAAGGTGTGACCGACAAAGTCAGGCATGATCATGGAACGGCGCGACCAGGTCTTGACGATCTTCTTCTCGCGCCGATTGTTCATCGCCTCGACTTTTTTCATGAGGTGACCGTCAACAAACGGTCCCTTTTTAATGGAGCGTGATGACATTATTTCTTCCTCCGGGTGATGATGAAGCGATCAGACGCTTTTTTGGGTTTGCGGGTGCGCTGGCCCTTGGCGAGCTGGCCCCACGGAGACTGCGGATGGCCGCCGCCGCTGGTACGGCCTTCGCCGCCGCCCATCGGATGGTCAACCGGATTCATGACCACGCCGCGGACATGCGGACGCCTGCCCAAGTAGCGCTTCTTGCCGGCCTTGCCCAGGTTGACGCCGGAATGCTCCAAATTGCCGATCTGGCCGATGGTGGCACGGCAAGTAGCATGAAGCTGGCGGATTTCACCGCTTGGAAGCTTGATCTGGACATAGTCGCCTTCCTTGGCGCGAACCGTGGCCTGCTGGCCAGCCGCACGGGCAAGCACTGCGCCGCGACCGGGATGCATCTCGATGCAGTGGACGCTCAGCCCGTCTGGGATGTCCTTCAGCATCATGGCGTGGCCGACCTTGAACTCGGCTTCCGAACCACTGCGCACCGTATCGCCTTGCTTAAGGCCGACCGGTGCCAGGATGTAGCGCTTCTCGCCGTCAGCATATTCCAGCAAAGCGATGCGCGCCGAACGGTTGGGGTCGTACTCGATATGCATCACCTGGGCGGCCACGTCATCCTTGTCACGACGAAAATCAATGATGCGATAGCGACGCTTCGCGCCGCCGCCGCGGAAACGGGTCGTAATCCGACCCATGTTGTTGCGACCGCCGGTTGATTTCAACCCCTCGGTAAGCGACTTCTCTGGCGTCGAGCGAGTCAATTCGCTGAAATCGCTGACGGACATCTGCCTCCGTCCTGGCGAGGTTGGTTTATATTTCTTAATGCCCATGATATGTTACCTCATGCCTCAGCTGATAAAGGGAATTCAAAGCAGATCGATGCTGCCTTCGGAGAGCGTCACCATCGCCTTTTTCCAGTCGGCGCGCTTGCCGGCCCGGGAACTGCGCATCCGCTTCACCTTGCCGCGGTAGTTCATCACATTGACGCCCGAGACTTTGACGCCTTCGAAAATGGCTTCCACGGCCTTGCGGATTTCGATCTTGTTGGCGTCTGGGTTGACGCGCAGGGCATACCGTTTCTGCTTGCCGGCAAGCATCGTCGCCTTCTCGGTAATCAGGACGGTGTAAACGATATTGTACGGGTTGAACATAGCTGGTTTCCTCCTTACGCCAAGCGCTGGCCGAGGGTTTCCATCGCGGCCTTGGTGATGACGACTTTCTTGAACAGCAGCATCCAGTAGGTGTTGACGGAGGCGGCCTTGATCACCATCGCATCAGGCAGGTTGCGCGCTGCCAAGTCGATGTTCTCGCTATAGTCGTCAACGACGATCATGCAGTTCTGGCCAGCGCCGACCGCGTCCAAAAACGCTATCATCAGCTTGGTTTTCGGTTCCGCGATGTCGATGGATTCGACTAAGATCACATCGCCTTCATCAAGGCGGGCGGTGAAAGCGCGCCTAAGGGCGAGTTTTTCGACCTTGTGGTTCATTTTCTTGGCGTAGGAGCGGGGCTGCGGTCCGAACACGACGCCGCCGCCGCGCCACAATGGACTCTGGGCAGTGCCGACGCGGGCCCGGCCTGTGCCTTTCTGGCGCCACGGCTTGGCGCGGCTGCCAGCGACCAGGGTGCGGTTCTTGGTAGCGGCGGTGCCGGAGCGCATCCGGGCGCGGAAGGCGACCACCGAATCCTTGACGGCCTGCTCGCCCCGGTCGCGCTCAAGCCAAGCGTCCTGAATATCGTAGCTGGCGCCGGAATCGGCGCCGCTGCTGGTTTTAATGGGTATTGTCGTTGACATGATTATCTCTGCTCCCCCGGGTTATTTTTTCACCGCGCTGCGCACCATGACCAGGCCGCCGGTTGGGCCGGGAATGGCGCCCTTGACCAGCAGGAGGTTCTGTTCCGCGCGGACTTGCATGACTTGCAGGCTCTGGACGGTGCGGTTGACGTTGCCCATCTGTCCAGGCATTTTGCGTCTCTTCTCCACTTTGCCAGGGGCGGAGCACATGCCGATAGAGCCGGTACGGCGCTCCCAGGCGCCGCCGTGGCTGCCGCGGCCGCCGCCGAAATTCCAGCGGCGGACCACGCCGGCGAAACCGCGACCCTTGGTGCGGCCGGTGACGTCGACAAATTCATTGGCAGCGAACAGGTCTGCGCCGAGTTTGTCGCCGACTTTGTATTCCGGGTCAGCGTCAAGGCGGACTTCGCGGATAATGGCAGGCGGCGTGGCTTGCAAGCCAGCAGGGGCGAGATTGCCGAGAACGGCCTTGGACACGTTCTTGGCCTTGCGTACGCCAAAGCCCAGCTGGACAGCGCAATAGCCGTCTTTGGCCTGCGTCTTGAGAGCGATGACCGGGCAGGGACCGACTTCAATCGCGGTCACCGGCACCATCACGCCCGTTTCGGTGTAAATATGGGTCATGCCCAATTTTTTGCCAATAAGACCTTTTTTCATGAGTCGTCTCCCGGTCAGATCTTGATGATGATGTCAACGCCGGCCGGAAGATTGAGCTTACGCAGCTCTTCGACGGTGTTGGTGTTGGGATTGATGATGTCGAGCACGCGCTTATGGGTGCGGATTTCGAATTGCTCCATGGACTTTTTGTCGACATGGGGCGACCGATTGACGGTGAAGCGTTCGATGCGGGTCGGCAGGGGGATCGGGCCGGCGATTCTGGCGCCGGTTCGTTTGACCGTATTGACGATCTCCGAGGTGGACTGATCCAGAATCGTGTGTTCGAAGGCCTGCAACCGGATGCGGATGGTCTGACTGTTAGCCATGTTCGGGTCAACCTAAGTCTGTTGTTGGTGCTTGCTTGACGTGGTCCTGTGGGGCTGGCTCATAAACCGCCGGTTCGGCGACAAAGTCAGCCCGGCCGCTGCTGAGCGTTCGGATTGCGGTTGCGTATCCGAGCAGCTCGGCGAGGGGGACCAGGGCGGTGATTCGAGCCGCACCAAGGGCCAACGAGTCAACCTCGGTGATCCGCGCTCGCCGAGCCGAGAGGTCGGCGATGACTGAGCCAAGGTGATCTTGGGGCGTGCTCACTTCAAGGCGCATAACCGGTTCCATTTTGACCCTCCTGGCCTTGGCTATGGCATCGGCCAGGGCCAGGCGGGTGGCGGTGAGGAACGCCAATGCCGCCGCTTCGCCTGCATCATGCTTGGCGGCGACGATTCGGATACGCATATCGGTCAGCGGGAAGCCTTCTGCTTCCGCGTTGATGAAATCCCGGATTCCGGCGGCGATTGCTTCGCGCTGGTCTTCGGGCCAGTCGGCGCTGTCAGGAGGAAAAAGAATTTCCAGGCCAGCGCCGTTATGCAAAGGCGTGACGTCGAGTTCGATGTCAGCCGTGATGATGTGTTCCTGGTTGGTCAGTTGCTTGGTGAAATGATAGGTGACTGCGGCCGGTGCGGCGATGGTGTCACGGTATTCGACTTTGCCGTTTCCGGCCCTGGTATCCATGCCAAAGTCAGTTTTGATGCGGTCTCGGACGACGTCAAGGTGTAGTTCGCCCATGCCGGCGAGGGTCCATTGTCCTGGCAGCGGCCCGGGCTTGGCTTTCAGGGTGGGGTCTTCCCGGCAGAACCTCTGCAAGGCGGCGTCGAAGCTGGCTGCGGGAATGCCTGCGACCGGTTCGATGACCATGCTGACGACCGGTTCAGGGAAGGTCATATCTGCGGTGATGGCCGGATGAGGGCCGGTGGCAAGGGTGTCTCCTGTCCTGAGTGTTGTTCCGACGCCGCTGACGGCCACGATATCGCCGGCGCCAGCGCCGTTGATCGGTTCAAACATCTCGGCATAAACGCGATAAAGCTGGGTTGGGGTGAAGTTCTCCTGGCGATGGACATTCCAGACTTGACGGTCGAGCGTCAGCGTTCCAGTGTATATTCTTAAATATGCTATCGGCCCTTCCGGGCCGCCTTGGTCGACGACTTTGAAAACGGTTGCATTGAGGTCTTCGGCGGCGCTGCCCTGAGTCTGGTGGCGGTCAGCCGGAGAGGGCAGATAGTCGCGCACGGCGTCAAGCAGCTGGGGCACGCCGACATTGCGCAAGGCACTGCCGAACAGCACTGGAACTAGGTTGCGGCGGATGACCGCCCGCCGCAGGGCTGCCCGTAAGGTTTCCGGGGACGGGATCGTATTCTCCAAATAGGCGTTGAGTATGACATCGTCGCTTTCGGCCAGGCATTCAACCAGGTGGCTATGGGCGGCCGAGGCGTCGGGATTGGCGTTGAAATCAAGTTTTTGGGCGGCTGGCTGTCCGTCGGCGTTGAGTACATCTCCGGTCAGCAGGTCAACCAGGCCGATGCTGCCGTCGTCCCGTTCAAGCGGGAATTGCAAGGGGACGGCGTTGACCAGCAGTTTTTCCTTGAGTTGGCGCACAGCCCGGCGATGGTCGGCACCGGGCCGGTCGAGTTTATTGATGAAGGCGATGGTCGGGATGGCATGTCGGCGGGCTTGGCGCCAGACGGTCTCGGACTGGGCCTGAACCCCGCGCAAGGCGCAGAACACGGCGATGGCCCCGTCCATCACGGACAATGTCCGCTCGACTTCCGCCGTGAAGTCGATATGGCCCGGGGTGTCGATGACGTTGATTTGGGTCTGGCTCCAGGTGCAGGTGACAGCGGCACTGATGATGCTGATTCCTCGCTGTCGCTCCTGCGGCAAGGAATCGGTCACCGTGTTGCCGTCCCGCACATCTCCCATATAGCGGATGGTTCCGGTGTTATGGAGAATGCGTTCGGTCAGCGTTGTTTTGCCGGCGTCGACATGGGCGATGATGCCGACATTGCGAATGGCGTCAGCAGGCGTCATCGGACACCGCGCGTTGGATGGTGGATGGTTGCAGGAAACGCCGTGTTTCCCTGGCCGGCCTCAAGAGGAAAGCCAGGAAACGGCGGAAAGGCTTACCAGCGGTAGTGGGCGAACGCCTTGTTGGCGTTGGCCATCTTGTGGGTATCGTCCTTCTTCTTGACGGCGTTGCCGGTGTTGTCAAAGGCGTCAAGAAGTTCGCTGGCCAGGGCCTGGGCCATAGCCGTGCCGCGACGGGCGCGGGCGTAGCCGACGATCCAGCGCAGGGCGACGGCCGACTGCCGCTCAGCCGGAACTTCGAGAGGAACCTGGTAGGTCGCGCCGCCGACACGACGGCTCTTGACTTCCAGGCGCGGCTTCACATTTTCCAACGCCTGCTGGAAGACTTCCAGCGGGTCGGCGTCTTTCTTCTTCGCCTTGATGATGTCCATGGCGTCATAGACGATGCCCTGGGCCACGGTCTTCTTGCCGCGTTCCATCACCGTGTTGATCAGGCGGGCGATGATCTCGCTGTTGAAGCGGATGTCCGGAGTGACCGGACGCTTGTCTGATTTACGTCTTCTCATTATTGGTCATTCCCCGGAAAAGGTTATTTCTTGCCTGCGCCCTTGGCTGCGGCGCCGGGCTTTGGCCGCTTGGCGCCATACTTCGAACGGCCTTGGCGGCGCTTGTCAATGCCGAGAGTGTCCAAGGCGCCGCGCACAATGTGATAGCGGACGCCGGGGAGGTCGCGGACGCGGCCGCCCCGCACCAGCACCACGCTGTGTTCCTGCAAGTTATGGCCTTCGCCGCCGATGTAGGCGGTCACTTCCTGGCCATTCGTCAAACGAACCCTGGCGATTTTCCGCATCGCGGAATTCGGCTTTTTCGGGGTGCGGGTCATGACCTGGAGGCAGACCCCGCGACGCTGCGGGCACCCGGCGATGGCGCGGACGCGCACTTTCCGAGGCTTGTCTTGGCGCCCGTTTCTTACCAATTGATTGATTGTCGGCATCGTACTTCCTGTATAGTAACCGTAAACTAAAAAAAATTGAACTAATAATGTACCCTCTTGGCCAAAATTGTCAATGCCATCGCCCACAAATATCCGAGAAAAAGCTCCCGCCTCTATGGGCGGGAGCGTCTTGTCGGCTGGCTGAAAACAGTGGGCTGCGGTCAGCCGTCAAGGAATTTGCGCAGTCCGGCGATGTCCTTCTGTTCTTTTGATTCCTGGGCCACTGCATCCGGCTCGGCGGTTTCGCGGCTGTCGTCTTCGGCTGGGCGCAATTCCAGCTTGACTCTCTGGACGGTGTGATAGCCGGTGCCGGCAGGGATGAGATGTCCCATGATGACGTTTTCCTTGAATCCGACCAAGTTGTCGACCTTGCCCATGGTGGCGGCTTCGGTCAGGATGCGGGTGGTGTCCTGGAACGACGCCGCCGAGATGAAGCTGTCGGTGGCCAGGGCGGCCTTGGTGATCCCTTGCAGCATCTGCTGGGATTCCGCAGCCTTGCCGCCCATGCTGATGACGCGCTGGTTTTCTTCTTCGTACTTGCGCTTGTCAACCAGCTCGCCGTACAGGAAGGGCGTGTTGCCCGGGTTGGTGATGCGCACTCGACGCATCATCTGGCGGACGATGATCTCGATGTGCTTGTCATTGATTTCGACGCCCTGGGCCCGGTACACCTGCTGAACCTCGTTGACCAGGTACTCTTGCAGTTCCTGCGGCCCGCACACTTCCAGCATTTCGTGCAGGACAGCGGCGCCGTCGGTCAGCGGAACGCCCTTCTTGACGTATTCGCCGTTGTAGACGACAATCGTCTTGCCGGCTGGAATCACATGCTCGATGACCATGCCGCTCTCGGTGTCGTGTACCTTGATGTTGCGGCGCCCCTTGACCGGCTTGTCGAACTCGACGACGCCGTCAATGCGGGCGATTTCAGCGGCTTCCTTAGGACGGCGCGCTTCAAACAGCTCAGCTACCCGCGGCAGACCGCCGGTGATGTCCTTTGTCCTGATGTTCTGGCGCGGCGTCTTGGCCAGGACTTGGCCCTTCTTGACCTTCTCGCCCTCAGTGACGACGATGTGGGCGCCTTTGGGCAGCGCATAGAAATCAAGCACGGCCGCGTCATCGCCAGCCTGGGCTTTCTTGCTGTCATCGACGATCACCAGCTGCGGGTGGACGTCGTCGCTGTGTTCCATGACGACCGTCTCTTCGTGGCTGCTGACCGGGTCGACTTCGCGCTTCATGGTGATGCCTTCGGTCAAGTCGCGGAACTCAACCCTGCCGGAATGGCGGGTGATGACCGGCACGTTGAACGCATCCCATTCCACAAAGCGTTCGCCAGGCTCAATCACGCTGCCTTCGGCCTTCTGCAAGGTCGCGCCTGGCACCAGCTCGTAGCTTTCCAGCTCAACGCCGTCTTCTCCTTCGATGACGACGCGGCCGTTGCTGTTCAGAACGATGTACTTGCCACCCTCGGTCAAGACCGGCTCCGCCTCTTGGAGGCGCAGGATGCCGCCCTTGACCGCATTGTAGTAGGCTTCGCTGGACGAGGCAAAGGCCGTGCCGCCAAGGTGGAAAGTACGCATGGTCAGCTGGGTGCCGGGTTCGCCGATCGACTGGGCGGCGATGATGCCGAGCGGATCGCCCTCTTTCGGCATTTCCCCGGTGGCCAGGTTGCGGCCATAGCACTTGCAGCAGACGCCGCGCTTGCTTTCGCAGGTGAGGACAGAACGGATGCGCACCTGGTTGATGCCGAGCTGCGCTATGCGCTTGGCGACGGGCGCGGTGATTTCCTCGTTGATGCCGACCAGCTGCTTGCGGGAGATCGGATCGCGCACGCCGTCGGCGCTGAACCGGCCAATGATGCGATCCTCAAGCGGAAGGCGGGCTTCGTTGCCCTGGCGGATCGGCCTGGCCCAGATGCCGTTGACCGTGCCGCAATCGTCCTCGACGCAGATGACGTCATGGGCGACGTCAACTAGACGGCGGGTCATGTAGCCGGAGTCGGCAGTCTTCAGGGCCGTGTCAGCCAAGCCCTTGCGCGCACCGTGCGAACTGAGGAAGTATTCAAGGACAGGGAGACCTTCCCGGAAATTGGCGATGATAGGCCGTTCGATGATCTCGCCGGAGGGCTTGGCCATCAGGCCGCGCATGCCGGCCAGCTGGCGAACCTGGTCCTTGCTGCCGCGGGCGCCGGAATCAAGCATGGCGTAGACAGGGTTGATCTCATCGCGGCCTTCATTCTCTTCCAGGACATGGAACAGGTAGTTGGTCAATTCCTTGTTGACGTTGGTCCAGATGTCAATGCAGCGGTTGTAGCGCTCCTGCTTGGTGATGACGCCGTCGTCATACTGCCGCTTGATGTTGTTGACTTCCTTCTGAGCCGCCTCGATCAAGGCTTTCTTCTCCTTGGGCACGACCAAGTCCGTCACTCCGATGGAGAAGCCGGCCCAGGTGGCGTATTCGTAGCCAAGGTCTTTCAGAAGGTCCAGAACCTGGATGAGACCGACGCGGCCGACGCTCTCATAGCAGTCCTTGATCATGGCGCCGAGCTCCTTCTTGCCAACGCTGCCGTTGTAGAAGCCCATCTGCTCCGGCCAAGTCTCATTGAAGATGCAGCGACCGATGGTGGTGACGATGAAGCGGTCGTCCTTGGCTAAGGCGCCCCACGCCGTGTCCTTCCCGTAGAAAGGATTGCGCAGGTTGAAAAAGTCATGCATGGTGATGCTCTTGGCGTCAAAAGCGCGCAAAGCCTCGTGATAGTCGTTGAACCACAGCTGCTCGGACGGTGCCTGCGCCTTGAATTTCGCCTTCAGCTTCTTGTTTTCATAGCAAAGGAAATAGACGCCGAGGGTGATGTCCTGGCTGGGGGTGGTGATCGGCTTGCCGCTGGCCGGCGAAAAGATGTTGTTGGGCGCCAGCATGATCAGCTTTGCTTCCAGTTGCGCTTCGTTGGACAGCGGCACGTGCACGGCCATCTGGTCGCCGTCAAAGTCGGCGTTGAAGGCGGTGCAGACCAGGGGATGGAGGCGAATGGCCTGGCCCTCGATCAGAACCGGATCAAAAGCCTGGATGCTGAGGCGATGCAGGGTCGGGGCGCGGTTGAGGAGAATGGGATGTCCCTTGATGACCTCGTCGAGGATGTCCCAGACTTCCTTCCGGCGCTGTTCAATCCACTTCTTGGCGTTGCGCACCGTATGGACATGGCCGCGTTCCTTCAGGCGCCGCATGATAAAGGGTTCGAACAAGGTCAGCGCCATTTCCTTGGGCAGGCCGCACTGGTTGAGGCGCAGTTCCGGGCCGACGACGATGACCGAACGGCCGGAATAGTCGACGCGCTTGCCGAGAAGATTCTGGCGGAAACGGCCCTGCTTGCCTTTCAACATGTCAGTCAGCGACTTCAGGTTGCGGTTGCCGGTGCCGGTCACGGGCCGCCCGTGCCGGCCATTGTCCAGCAATGCGTCAACAGCTTCTTGCAGCATGCGCTTTTCATTGCGGATGATGACTTCCGGCGTTTTCAGCTGCAAAAGGTGGCGCAGGCGGTTGTTGCGGTTGATGACGCGACGGTAGAGGTCATTCAGGTCGGAGGTCGCAAAGCGGCCGCCGTCCAAGGGAACCAGCGGCCGCAGCTCCGGGGGAATGACCGGCAGCACGTGCAGAATCATCCAGCACGGGTTCATGTCGTTGTCCAGGAAGCCCTCGACGAGACGCGCCCGCTTGGCCGTCTTCTTGCGCTGGGATTTGCTGACGCCGCGGGCCTTGCTGCCATCAGTCTCCTGGTTGTCGTTGAGCACGTCGGTCAGCTTCTTCTTCAAAGCTGGAAGGTCCAGCTGCGCCAGCAGCTGTTCAATGGCCTCGGCGCCCATGCCGACCTTGAAGGCGTCGCCGTATTCCTCGCGTTTCTCGCGGTACTCTTCGTCCGTCAGCAGCTGCTTTTCCTGCAAGGGCGTATTGCCCTTGTCAATGACGATCCATTCCTCGTAGTAGAGGACTTTCTCCAAGGTGCGGGGCGCCATGTCAAGGAGCATGCCGATGCGGCTGGGCAGGCATTTGTAGAACCAGACGTGGGAGACCGGCACGGCCAGCTCCAAGTGCCCCATGCGCTCGCGCCGCACGCGGGCGTAGGTGACTTCGACGCCGCAGCGGTCGCAGACAACTCCCTTGTGCTTCTGGCGCTTGTACTTGCCGCAGTTGCACTCCCAGTCCTTCATCGGACCAAAAATCCGCTCGCAGAACAGGCCGCCTTTTTCCGGCTTGAACGAGCGATAGTTGATCGTCTCAGGATTCTTGACCTCGCCGTGGCTCCAGGCGCGCATCCGCTCAGGCGAAGCGACGCCGATGCTGACGCTGCTAGTATGATCCATCGCGGCGATGCCACTGATGTTTTTCATTGTGCTATCCAAGGAAGTGACCCTCCATTTGTTTGCGTTCCACCGGCTTGTCCCACCATCGCCGCTGGCTAGGCCAGCGGCACTCTTCGTCAAGCGAGAATGCTGCGGGCTTGATTGACGCGGACGTCAAGGCACAGGCTGCGCATCTCATTCATAAGGACGTTGAAAGACTCGGGCGTCCCGGCGACCAGGGAGTTGTCGCCGCGCATGATGGACTCGTAGATTTTGGTGCGCCCGGTGACGTCGTCGCTCTTGACTGTCAGCATTTCTTGCAGCGTATAGGCGGCACCGTAGGCTTCCAGTGCCCAGACCTCCATTTCCCCGAATCGCTGGCCGCCATGCTGGGCCTTGCCGCCCAGGGGCTGCTGGGTGACAAGGGAGTACGGGCCAACGGCGCGGGCGTGGATTTTGTTAGCCACGAGGTGGTCGAGCTTGAGCATGTAAATCTGGCCGACCATGATCCGTTGGGTGAACGCTTCGCCGGTGCGACCGTCGAACAGCCGCGTCTTGCCGTCGACGCCGATGAAGCAGTCGTCCCGGTTGCGCCCCTCGTCGTCAACCACGTATTCTGTTTCGCAGCCGCCTTTCGGATCGGCTTTCATCACCTTCCAGCCCTGCTCCTGAACCTTGACACGCCGAGCCTCTGCCAGCAGCTCGACGATCTTGTCTTCCTTGATGCCGTCAAACACAGGCGAGGCAATCGTCTTGCCAAGAACCTTGGCCGCCCAGCCGACATGGGTCTCAAAGACTTGGCCGACGTTCATCCGCGACGGCACCCCCAGGGGGTTGAGGACGATGTCGACCGGCGTGCCGTCCGCCATGAATGGCATATCGGCGACCGGGACGATCTTGGCTACGATGCCCTTGTTGCCATGACGGCCGGCCATCTTGTCGCCGACGGACAGGCGGTGCTTGCTGGCGATGTAGACCTTGACCGACTTGATCTGGCCGGCTTCCTGGCCTTCGTTCTGGTCTATCAGCTGGATTTCCTCAATCCGGCACTGGTCATTGTCACGCAGCTTTGAGCGATAGCCCTTGATGATCTCGTCAATGCGGGTCTTTTCCTCGCAATCTCGCATGATGTAGGAATCATAGTTGGCCGCCAGTCGGGCCAGCATGCTCCTAGTTATCTTGCGGTCAGAGGCGATCAGCTCTTCCGGCTCGTCCGCCACCAGGCGGGTGATGGCGCAGGAAAGCTTCTTGCCCAGGAATTCCTCGCTGAGGACTTTCACCATTTCGTCCAGGATGCTGTTCTGTGCGCTGCGGTAGCGGTTTTCCGCCTCTTTGATTCGCGCCTTGACCTCCTGCTTGCTGAGCCGGCTCTTGTTCGGGTCGGCACGACGCTCGATGCGGACATCCATGACGATGCCCGAGCAGCCCCCAGAGACTTTCAGCGAGGTGTCCTTGACGTCAGCGGCCTTTTCGCCGAAGATCGCCTTCAGCAGGCGTTCTTCCGGCGCCAGGTCAGACTCGCTTTTCGGGGTGATCTTTCCGACTAGAATATCGCCGGGGTTGACTTCCGCCCCGATGCGCACGACGCCTTCGGTGTCAAGGTTGCGCAGGGCTTCTTCGCCGACGTTCGGGATGTCGCGGGTGATTTCCTCCGGACCCAGCTTGGTCTCGCGGGCGATCACATCTTCCAGGCTGACATGGACGCTGGTGTAGACGTCTTCGCTGACGAGGCGTTCACTGATGATGATGGCGTCTTCAAAGTTGTAGCCGTGCCAGGACATGAAGGCCACGGTCACATTGCGCCCCAGCGCCAGCTCGCCGCCGTCGGTGGAGGCCCCATCGGCGATCGTCTGGCCCTTGCGCACCTTGTCGCCACGCTTGACGATCGGGTGCTGGTTGATCAAGGTCGAGGCGTTCGAACGCAGGAATTTATATAGGTTGTAGACTTTGCCGGTGTTCGGGCGTTCCGGGAGTTTGCCATCCGGGGTGACGATGATCCGCTCGGCGTTGGCCGAGGCCACGATGCCGTCTTCGTCAGCCAAGACGATGGCTCTGGAATCGCGGGCAACTTCATGCTCCAGGCCAGTTCCGACCAGAGGGCGCTCCGCCTTCAGCAACGGCACTGCTTGGCGTTGCATGTTCGACCCCATGAGGGCGCGGTTGGCGTCATCGTGTTCAAGAAACGGAATCAAGCCCGCCGCTGCGCTGATCAGCTGCTTAGGAGAAATGTCCATGTACTGGACGTCCTCGGCCATGAATTCGCCAGAATCGCCATGCAGGCGCGAAAGCACGTACTTCTTGCTGAAGGTGCTCTTCTCATTGAGTTCGGCGTTCGCCTGGGCGATGATGAAGTCCTCTTCCTGGTCAGCGGTCAGATATTCGACCTCATTGGTGACGCAGCGGTTCTGAACCCGCCGATAGGGCGTCTTGATGAAGCCGAACTCGTCGATGCGGCCATACAGCGCGAGCGAGGAAATCAAGCCGATGTTAGGGCCTTCCGGCGTCTCAATCGGGCAAATCCGACCATAGTGGCTGGGATGGACGTCGCGGACGTCGAAGCCGGCTCGTTCGCGGGTCAGGCCGCCGGGCCCGAGGGCGCTCAGGCGGCGCTTGTTGGTCAGCTCGGCAAGGCAGTTGGTCTGATCCATGAACTGGCTGAGCTGGTTGCGGCCGAAGAAGTCACGGATGACGCTGGCCAGCATCTTGTTGCTGACCAGCTTGGAGATGCTGACGTCATCGGGATTGATGTCCGAGCTGTTGAGGCGTTCGCGCACGAAGTTGGCGGTGCGGGCCAGGCCGATGCGGCACTGGTTCTGCAAGAGTTCGCCGACCGTGCGGACGCGGCGCCGGCCAAGATGGTCGATGTCATCGACTTGGCCATCACCCTTGCGCAGGCGCATCAGGTACGCTGTCGCCGCCGCCACGTCCGTCTTCGTCAGGATGCGCACGTCGGACTTCACATTGATGCCCAGACGCTGATTCATCTTGAAGCGTCCGACCAGGCCGAGGTCATAGCGGCGCTGGTCTTCGAACAGGCGAGTGAACAGGCTCTTGGCATGGGCGGCATTGAGGGGTTCGGCAGGCCGCATCCGCTTGTAAATTTCCTTTTGGGCGTCTTCCGCCGTGCGGGTGGCGTCCTTCTGCAAGCAGTATACGAAATAGTCGCCGATGTGGCTGGTGTCAACGACGGTGACCTTCTTGACGCCGCTTTCCTTCAGCACCTCAATCGCCTTTTCGCTCAGGGTGTCGAGAGCCTCGACCAGGACGGTCGCAGGCTCGCCCTCAGGCGGGTTCGGGTGCATGATGGCCTCAGCAACGAACAAATGCGAGAGGTCAATGCCCTCTGGCAGCTTGGACAAGGTGACTTCCTGTACGTAGCGGCGATAGACCATGAGTTCGTCAACGCCGTTCTCGGCCAGGCTCTTCAGCAGAGCTGGGGTGACCGGGCTGTCGGCAGCAGCCAGCAGGGCCGGAACGCCCTTAGCGTCGGCCGGGCCGAACACGTCCGCCGTCAGATGCAGGCTGGCCAGTTCCTCTTTGCGCTCGCGGCGCAGCTTCTCCACCGACTCGGTGCGATAGTCGCGGTAGACGGCGTCAAGGATATCCAGGTTGCCGTCAAACCCGAATGCGCGCAGGAACGTGCAAATCAGGAATTTGCGGCGGCGGCGCTTCCGGTCAAGGTAGATATGCATCAAGTCATTGATGTCGAAATGGACTTCCAACCAGGAGCCGTGGTCGGCGATAATCTTGTAGGAAAACAAAATCTTGCCGCTCGGATGCCGGGTGGATTCAAAACAGACGCCGGGCGACCGATGCAGCTGGCTGACGATGACGCGCTCGGCCCCGTTGATGACAAAGGAGCCGCGATCTGTCATCATGGGCATGTCGCCCATATATATTCGCTCTTCCCTAACATCCTTGTTGTTGGGGCTGCGCAGACGAAAAACGACATTCAGACCCACCTGGTACGTGCCGCCGTCCTTCAGGCAATCCACCAAGGGAGTCTTAGGTTCACTTAATTCATAGCGGACAAACTCCAGCCCGCTGCGGCCATCGCTGCCATCGCGGTCGGGAAAGGTCTCCACAAAAGCCTCTTGCATGCCCTGGTGCTTCCGCTTCTCCGGAGCCTCCTTGTGCTGCAAAAAATCATCGTACGATTTGGTTTGTATCTCAATCAGATCCGGTGTGTCGATGAGATCCTTCAGACGGCCGTAATTTTCGCGTTGTGTCATGCTTGTTTCCGCCCCAGATCGTTGGTTTTTGACCAGGCCGCCTCTCGCCGACAACGGCGAAAGCGGCCTGAAGCATAAAAATTCATCTGATGGAAGTCGAAAAAATGCCGATGCGGTCAGTCGTGATGAGTGCGCCGCTGCGGTGGTGCCCGCCGCAATCATGCGCTCTCCTTGGGCTAAGACAAGCTCCAAAACACGACTGCGCCGACCCGCGCCAAGACAAATTCATCGACGCGACATCGCCGCCCTCCTGAAATTCGCCCCCGCCGGCCTGCTGAACAGGCCAGCGGCGGGGACGAAAACACGGCGGCGGCGATGCCATGTCCGGCGGCAGCTCAGCGCCGCCGGCATTTGCTTCAATTATTTCACTTCGACCTTGGCGCCGACTTCTTCGAGCTTGGCCTTGAGCTGAGCAGCCTCTTCCTTGCTCACGCCGGTCTTCAGCGGCTTGGGCGCCTCGGTCACCAGGTCTTTGGCTTCCTTCAGGCCCAGGCCCGTGATGGTGCGGACTTCCTTGATGACCTTGATCTTCTCAGCCCCGGCGTCGACCAGGATGACATCGAATTCCGTCTTTTCTTCCTCGGCCGCAGCCGGGGCGGCGGCGGCGCCGGCCGCAGCGACCGCCACTGGAGCGGCGGCGCTGACGCCGAGGCGCTCTTCCAGGGCCTTGACGAGCTTGGAAACTTCCAAGACAGTCAGATTCTCGATATACGAGATGAATTCTTCCATCTTGGCATCAACAGTGATCGTGGTTTCGTCTGACATGGTTCAATTACCTCCGTTTGTTACGCAACCTGCCCTTTTTTCGTGCAGTAATCATTCAACACATAGACAATGCTCGCCACCTTGGCGTTGAGAACCCGGACCAGCTGGCCGGCGGGCGCCTGGAGAAGGCCAAGCACCTGCGCCAGCAGGACTTCCCGCGAGGGCAGGTCGGCCAGCGCGTAGGTATCAGCTTCGGACAACAGGGCGCCTTCCACCACCGACAGCTTGACTTTGACTTCCTCGCGCCCCTTGGCGAATTCGCGAACCGCCTTGGCCAGGGCCACTGGATCGCCGGCGCCGCTGATGAGGGCGGTGTCGCCCGCAAGGGGGGTGTTCGCCAAGGCGTCCATGCCCAGCTGTTTCGCCGCGATACGCAGCAGCGTATTCGGGACGACCCGGCAGGCAGCGTTAATCGACGGCTCGGAAAGCTTGGCGCGGAAAGCATTGAACACGTTAGCTTTCAAGCCTTTATAGGTAATCAGAATGACCGGCCGATTGTCAATCAGGCCCATCACTTCCTGTACCATTTGCTTTTTTTCTGATCTCATGATTATGCCTTTGCCGCCGCTTTGGGGTCCAGGCGGATGCCAGGACTCATGGTTGAACTCAATGTCCAAGCCTGCATATAGATGCCTTTCGCACCAGGAGGCCTGACGCGGAGAATGGTGGCCAGCACGGCCTGGGCATTCTCGATCAGGGCTTCCGGCTCGAACGACAACTTGCCAATCGGCACATGGACACAGCCGGCGCGGTCGCAGCGGTACTCAATGCGTCCCCCCTTGCCGTCTTGGACAGCGCTGGCCACGTCTTCGGTCACGGTGCCGGTCTTGGGATTGGGCATCAGCCCGCGAGGTCCCAGGATGCGGCCCAAAGTCCGAACCTCTTTCATTGCGGAAGGCGTGGCAATCAGAATGTCGAATTCGAACCAGCCATCCCTAATGCGTTGGATGAGCTCTTCATAGCCCACCTCGTCTGCTCCGGCCTCCTTGGCCCTGAGCGCGAATTCACCCTCGGCTATGACCACTACGCGGTTCACCTTGCCAGTGCCCCTGGGGAGCACCATGGCGCCGCGAATGTTCTGGTCTGATTGCCGAGGGTCGATGCCGAGACGAAATGCCAGTTCAACCGTCTCGTCAAATTTAGCGGTCGGCATGCTTTTGAGCTTCTTGACGCCTTCCTCAAGGGAATAATACGTCTGCCGTTCAAAAGCCTGCAAACGGGAGCGGTAAAGTTTACTCCTCATCGGTCACCTCCACTCCCATGCTCCGCGCGGTCCCGGCGATAATCTTCACCGCTGCCTCCAGGTCTTTTGCGTTCAAGTCAGCCTTCTTCGTCTCCGCAATCGCTTCAAGATCCTTGCGAGTGATCTTGCCGACTTTTTCCCGGCCAGGGGTTTTCGCCCCGGACGCGAGGTTGGCCGCCTTCTTAATCAGGACAGCGGCTGGCGGTGACTTGGTGATGAAGGTGAAGGAACGATCCTGGTAGACCGTGATGACGACCGGGATGATCAATCCCGCGTTCGCCTGGGTCGCCGCGTTGAACTGCTTGCAGAATTCCATGATGTTGACGCCGGCCTGCCCCAAGCTCGGCCCGACTGGGGGAGCGGGGTTGGCGGCGCCGGCAGGAATTTGCAGCCGCACTTCAGCCACGACTTTCTTTGCCATACGTCCTCTTTTCACCACGGCGGTGGTCGGAACCGGCAGGAATTCTCCCACTGACCGTGTACTTATGGATGTCTTCAAACACGATTCCTGGTGGTCGTCGCCAGAAATCGGCCTGCCTTGAAAAAATCAACGGAACCCGCAGGGCGGCGGTTCGCACTGGGAAGCGAGGCGGCGTTCCGGGAACTTCAGTTCGCGTTGCTGTCAGAAGCCTGTTCGACCTGCCAGAATTCGGCTTCCACAATCGTGGAACGGCCAAACATGCTGACGGACGCCTTCAGGCGGGAATGGTCAACATCGACGCTCTCGACGACGCCTTCGCAGTTTTCAAAAGGCCCGTTGCGGAAGATGATGAGATCGCCGGGGTTGAACAAGACCTTGGGCAGCGGCTTTTCCCCTTGCCCGTCGATCTGAGCCCGAATCTCCTCAATTTCGTCAGCCGGAATCGGCACTGGAGCGTCGCCGCCGATAAAGCCGATGACGCCGGGCGTCTGGTTGATGAAATGCCAGTTGTCAGGAATCATGGCGCCGGCCTCATCAAACAGCTGCATCTGGATGAAGATATAACCGGGATACAGCTTTTGGTCGCGGCGCGTCTTGACCCCACCCTGGCGATGTTCCTCCACAGTTTGCTTGGGCAGGAGGATGTCCTGGATGCCATGATCAACGCCCTGCGCCAAGTCAATGCTCCGGCGATGCTCAATGCTTTTCAGAACCCGGTTTTCCTGTCCAGACATGATTTGCAGAACATACCAGGTGCCGTCGTTTTGGGTTGTATTATCTGTTTCGGTCATGTTGAATGCAACTCCCGGCGTCCGCCGCCTCCATTCGGCTGGCGCCGCCTTCATTCGTTCAGCGCGTTGCAGCGGCGTTTCTTCCGCCCCCTGCTCCGCGCCTGCCGCTTACAGCCCCATGGTGATATAGCGTATAACGGCTTCGCAGATAAAATCGACGACAACGACAAAGACACTGAGGATGATCAGGGAGGAAACGACGACGAGGGTCGATTCATACAATTCCTGGCGCGACGGCCAGGAACATTTCTTCAATTCAGAGACTGTTTCATTGTACAGTCGCTGGATTGCGACGACAGGGTTTTCCATAGTATGCCCTTCCGGGAAGGCGTATTCGGAGATCAGTTTCTGGCGTTCCTTGATTGCCGCTTACGGCTTAGGCCGGGTCGGCCTTTCGGATTCCAGATAAAGTTTGGCAGGTGAGACAGGGATCGAACCTGCGACCTGCGGTTTTGGAGACCGCTGCTCTACCAATTGAGCTACTCACCTGCGCGGATGCCATAATGTCCGTTCATCCTTAGGCGACGTGACGTCAGCCGCCTCCTGCCGTCAACGGGTCTCGCGATGCACGGTGTGCTTTCTCTCAAACGGGCAGAATTTCTTCAATTCCAAGCGCCCTGGGGTATTGCGCTTGTTCTTGTCCGTAGTGTAATTACGGCGCTTGCATTCTGTGCAAGCCAGGATGATGATGTCACGCATGATGCTTACCTCGCATCCACCTTCCGGCCGGTGTCGACGGCCTCAGCCGCCAGACCACGACCGGAAAGGATGACTCTTGCTCGTTATTCTTATTCGACGATGTCCGACACACGGCCGGCGCCGACGGTGCGGCCACCTTCGCGGATAGCGAAGCGGAGGCCTTTTTCCATAGCGATCGGGACGATCAGCTCGACGTTCATGCTGATATTGTCGCCAGGCATGACCATCTGCACGCCCTCGGGCAGGTTGCACACGCCGGTCACGTCAGTCGTACGGAAGTAGAACTGCGGGCGATAGCCGTTCATGAACGGGGTGTGACGGCCGCCTTCCTCCTTGCTCAGGACGTAGACTTCAGCCTTGAACTTGGTGTGCGGGGTGATGCTGTTGGGCTTGGCCAGAACCTGGCCGCGCTCGACGTCTTCCTTCTTGATGCCGCGGAGCAGGCAGCCGACGTTGTCACCAGCCTGGCCCTGATCCAGCAGCTTGCGGAACATCTCGACGCCGGTCACCGTCGTCTTAACCGTGTCGCGGATGCCGATGATCGAGACTTCCTCGCCGACTTTTATGATACCGCGCTCAACGCGGCCGGTCACAACGGTGCCGCGGCCTTCGATTGAGAACACGTCTTCAATCGGCATCAGGAACGGCTGATCCAGGGGGCGGACGGGCTCGGGAATGTAGCTGTCAACCGCATCCATCAGATCGCGGACGCACTTGCACTCGTCGCAATTGGGGTCGCCGGTCGCCTGGAGTGCTTCGCCAGCCTTCAGGGCTGAGCCGCGGATGATCGGAATATCGTCGCCAGGGAATTCGTAGGTGCTGAGCAGTTCGCGGACTTCCATTTCAACCAGCTCGAGCAGCTCCTCGTCATCAACAGCGTCGCACTTGTTGATGAAAACGACAATGGCGGGTACGCCGACCTGGCGGGCGAGCAGGATGTGCTCGCGGGTCTGCGCCATCGGGCCGTCGGTGGCCGCGATGACCAGGATGGCGCCGTCCATCTGCGCTGCGCCAGTGATCATGTTCTTGACATAGTCAGCGTGGCCGGGGCAGTCGACGTGGGCATAGTGGCGCTTCTCGGTCTGGTATTCAACGTGCGAGGTGTTGATGGTGATGCCGCGCTCGCGCTCTTCCGGAGCATTGTCAATTTCGGCATAGCTGCGGACATCGCCGCCGAACCGTTTGGCCTGGGTCATGGTGATCGCTGCGGTCAAAGTGGTTTTGCCGTGGTCGACGTGACCGATGGTGCCGATGTTGACGTGTGGTTTGTCGCGCTTGAATTGTTCTTTGGCCATTTTCCTGAATCCTTCTTTTCTCTTGGGAACCTCAGCTGCTTTTAGCTCTGAGCACGTGGCTCCAAGCTCCAAGCTCCGGTTTTTTTATTATGCACGCAAAAAAACAAACTGTGAACTATTGTTAGTTAAGGGACGCCGCTACGCTAGGCAGCAAGCGAAAATGGAGCCCACGATCGGAATTGAACCGATGACCTCATCCTTACCAAGGATGCGCTCTACCAACTGAGCTACGTGGGCAAAAGCCAAAATTCGCCAATTTTGTGAGAGCTATAAAATACTGCTCCAAATCAAGATTGTCAAGACGGCTTCTGGTTTTTTTCTGGGCTTGCCAGCGTTTTTTTCAAACCCAGGCGGCAGCATTGCGACCCGTGCCCAAGTCTGCCGCCTGGCTGCGGAAAAGGCACGGCCCCTTTCGCAGCCCAAAAAACATCAGGAATTCGCCATGTCAGCATCAGCCGCTGGGGCAGCCGCGTCAGCCGCGTCAGCCGCGTCAGCCGCAGGGGCAGCCGCGTCAGCCGCAGGGGCGTCAGCTGCTGGAGCCGCCGCAGGGGCAGCCGCGTCAGCCGCGTCAGCCGCTGGGGCAGCCGCGTCAGCCGCAGGGGCGTCAGCTGCTGGAGCCGCCGCAGGGGCGTCAGCTTCTGGAGCCGCCGCAGGGGCGTCAGCCGCGGGAGTGGCGGGTGCCGCGTCGGCGGCTGGGACGGGCGCTGCGATCTCGTCGTCGTCGACCTCGTCTGTTTCTGCTTCTGCTTCTGCTGGCTTGCTGTCTTCCTGCTGGGCTTTCAGGAGAGCGTCATCAAGCATGCCGCCAATGGTCCCCAGGCCGCCATGGTCTGGTCGCGGCGAGGCGGCGACTGGGGGCGTATCCTCGGCGGCTTGGGCGGCGGTGTCATCGACATCCTTCAGGCTGAGTCCAATGCGGCGCTCATCCGTGTTGATGTTCTTCACCTTGGCCTTGACAACATCCCCGATCTGGACGACGTCCTTGACCCGGTTGACATGCTCGTTGGACAATTCGGAGATGTGGATCAGGCCGTCGATGCCGCCGTCAAGCTCGATGAAAGCACCAAAGGAGGCCAGCTTAGTGACCTTGCCCTCGACTACTTGCCCAACTTGGTATTTATCCTGAATCGCCTGCCACGGATCGTCGGTGAGCTTCTTCATGCTCAGGGAGATGCGCTGGCTCTCGGCGTCGACTTCCAGGATGACGGCTTCGACTTCCATGCCCTTCTGGAGGATCTCGCTCGGGTGACTGATTTTGCGGATCCAGGACATGTCAGAGACATGGATCATGCCGTCGATGTCATCCTGGATTTGGACAAAGGCGCCATAGCCAGTCATGTTGCGGACCTTGCCCTTGATGCGCGTACCCTTGGGGAAGCGCTCCTTGATGACTTCCCACGGGTTCGGCTGAGTCTGGCGCAGGCCCAATGAAATCTTGCGGTCGGTCTTGTTGACGTCAAGAACCATGGCCTCGACCTCGTCGCCAATAGTGAGAATGTCGCTGGCGCGGTTGACTTTCTTGGTCCAGGACATTTCCGAAACGTGGATGAGACCTTCGATGCCTTCCTCAAGCTCAACAAAGGCGCCGTAGGGCATGACGTTGACCACGCGACCCTTGATGCGAGTATCCTTGGGATATTTGACGTCAACCGTGTCCCACGGATTGCCTTCCTTCTGCTTCAGGCCCAGGGACACCCGCTGCCGCTCGCGGTCGACGTCGAGAATCATCACCTCGATCTCGTCGCCCTGCTTCACGACTTCGCTCGGATGCGACACCCGACCCCAGCTCATGTCAGTGATGTGCAACAGGCCATCCATGCCGTTCAAATCAACAAAAGCACCAAAATCCGTGATGTTCTTGACAATGCCGCGACGAATCTGCTTGGGCTGCAACTCCTCAAGCAGCTTGGCGCGCTGCCTAGTACGCTCCTGCTCCAAAAGATCACGACGAGACAGCACGATGTTGCGACGCTCAGCGTTGATCTTCAAAATCTTGAACTGCTCCTGCCGACCGACAAAGTCATCCAGGTTGCGGACAGGAGCCAAGTCAACCTGCGAACCCGGCAAAAAGGCCTCCACGCCGACGTCAACGATCAAACCGCCTTTGACCCGGCTACGGATGACGCCCTCAATCAAGCCGCCTTCCTCATTTTCGCTGACGATCCGATCCCACGCCTTCTGCAATTCCGCCTTCTGGACGCTGATGACCGGGGTGTTCTCCTCGTCTTCAATCTGCTCCAGAAAAACATCCATGACATCGCCAATCTCAATCGTCTCCCAATTCTTGATATCCTGGCGGTCGATGAACCCCTCGGCCTTGTAGCCGATGTCCAGAAGAACGCCCTTGTCGGTTTTGGTGACGACCTTTCCGCTGACGATGCTGCCCTCGGAATAATTGCTGGTCTCCTGCTGCGCACTCAGGAGTTCCTCCATGGAAGGCATGTTGTCCAGGTTGACCTTGGAGTTGTTCTTGCTCATAATGTACTGATGATGGTTTGTTGATTGGTTGCGGTTGACTTCTCTTGAATCCTCGCTCGTGACCACGCGGCCAAAGCGATTTTATGAAATTTCAACGGAACCAATAAATTTACTATCTTTTCCGAAAAATGCAAATCAAAAATGACTTTTTTGCCGCTTCCGAATTTTGCGGCCATGAGCATGGATCAACTCGGCGGCACGCCTGGGAACTAGCTTCAAAATACGCTGCGGTCAAGCTGCTTTTGCAGTCAGTAGACAATGGTTTCGACGCCATACGGCGGCAAGGATACCTTTCGGGCCAGTCCTGGCGCCTTGAGTTCAACGTCAATCGCGTGATCCTCGGGATTGACCAGAACCAGGACCTGGCGGCCGTCAGCGGCACGGCGCTGCCAGTATTCACACGGCGCTGCCGGAACCGCCGACTCCGGCAGCTTTTCAATCCGGCCGGTCAAGAACGGCATCAGCTCGTGCAGTTCGCGCGTTGTCGCCTTGACCTCCTCCCACTGGATCGGCGAGTCGCGACGGAAATCATAGCGGTCCTTCGGCAGCCAATAGAAGATGATGCCCTGCACGTCAGCGGTCAGGGCCAAATGGGTCATGCACCTGATCTTGCCGGCCTTGGGTTCAAAGTCCTCGGGCTTCATGTTCATTTCCTTCACCTTGCGATTCAACCAGTCAAAAGCCTGGATGACGGCCCAGACCGGCTGCTCCGGCGATGCCAGCTGCCGCGAGGCTAACATGTCCTTCCTAACAGTAATCAACGGCGAACGCCCGACTGGATATGAATCAAACCAGTAGATTTCCGACTGGCGATTTCCGTAATATTGAAGAAGGGGGTTGTTGACGCCGCATTCGCACATCAGCAACGTCCGCGGCACTCCCGGAACTGCACGACGCACCGCGTTGCTAATCACAGTGAAGCTGAACTTGTCAATCCAGCCGGTCGGCTCATCCGCCAAATACCAGGTGAGCAGCCCGGGTTCATCATACAATTCCCCGCAACGAAACGTGATTTCCCGCCAATTGCCCTGCTTCATCAGCTGACGGTTCAGCCCCAGGAAGGTCATAACGCCATTTTCAGCGCAGGCACGCAAATAGCGCCGCGCCTCATCAACGCCCCAGGTCCGATCCTCAAAATGATACGTATGAGTAAGATTAAAACCGGCTTCGCGGATACCCGCGAATTCCCAGATGTCATCAGAGGGATCGCGATACGTGCCAATCGGGAAAAAAGGCTTGCCATTGACCAGCAGCATCAGGTCGTCACGGAAACTGAACGTATTGGCCGGCTCCTTGTTGACATAATAGTCGACATATTCCTGGCCGTCCACAACGAGCTTCACGGGCCAATGACCAGCCGGCAACGGCGATGCAGCCCGGAACCGAACCGCGTCCGCCGTCCGCGCCAGCACGGTTGCGGGCAAATCGCCAAAGCTGAGCTGCAACTCCCGATCGACAGCCAACGGCGGATAGAAGGATAGCGTCAGCTCAGCCTGGGCAGCATAACGGCCATTGGGAAAAGACGCCGTGACCCGCCGCCGAAAGCCTGGCGCCGGCTCAGCCAAGGCAAAACTCGCCTGCGCATGCAGATACTCGCCCCGAGAGTCACACCACATCCCCAATGCATGCCAGGCGCCGCCTGCCAGGGCGTACTCCGGCGTCAGACGCGGCCCCGTCCCTAAAAATTCATACGTCGCTTCAGGCGGAAAAGCCGGGTCTTGGCTGAGCAAAACGCGGAGGCGACGATGGCGTCTCTGCTGCCCTTCCAGCCAGGGATGCAGCGGCAGCGCAAAGGACGGCGGATTCGCGCCCGCATCAACAGTGAGAACCGCAGGTTCAGCGTCCAAAGACGCCATTTCAAAATCCCGGTACAAAGCGCTGCCTATCCCATCAATGCCAATCCAAACCTGGATATAGGCGACCTCCTTGGGAATCGGGCGCGTAGCCTTGATTTCAATCTTAGTCCACTCGCTGTCGCCCAACGGACCGCTGGGGAACTCGCCGCCGTTGATCCAATCCTTTTTCGCATCCAAAAAGCCAAAATACATGGTCGAACCGCGATCCACCGGCTTGCCTTGCTTGACGTCAAGGGACTTGACCATCACACTGCCGCGATACGATTCACCTGGCTTGACCGGGACATCCAGTTTAATGAACTGACGCCCCTCCGAAGTCACTTTCAAGCCGTCAGCCTCGCTGTCAATGCCTTTCCCAGGAACCTGCCAACCTGCCTCGCGCAACGCTCCCAAACCGCCGGTGAAAGACTCCCTGAGCTGACGCTGCCCCCAAAGACTCCCCGCCATCATCAACATCACCACCGCTACCGCTGACCAACGCATCGTAATCTCCTTTGTCAACGCTCCAAATTATAGTCAACCGCCTACGAACGTCAAGGATCGTCAACCGCCTAGCTTACATTAACGTTCATTAACGCACATTATTGTCCACTGGCGTCACAATCCACAATTTTCGCGCTTTTGCGTTTCTGCCGCTGCTCTGCAGATTTCCCCGTACAACACACCCTAAAAAAATCTGCGTCATCAGCGTAATCTGCGGATAGAACAACAGCTCGCCCCTAACGAATTATGAATTATGAATTATGAATTATGAATTATGAATTATGGGTAATGTGCGAAGTTTTGTGATGAATGCTTGTAGTATTGGTCACCGATTGATACTCGGAACTCCGGCAATCTGCGGCGCTAAGGCACCCCGGGTAATGCACTTTAGTGGACAATGGACAATGGACTTTAGTGGACTTTAGTGGACGTTAATAGACGATGGACTGTGGACAGAAGTGGACGTTAGTGGCAGTGGACGTGGACGAAAGTGGACAGTAATGGACATGCGGAGCTTTCGACACGTATCTTGTACAGGCTTTCAGACGATGAGGATGCATCATGCTTACAGTCATGCCCCCTTGCGCCGTAGGCGCTTAACCATGCTTAACCCCAGGCTTTAGCCTGGGGGAAGGCATACCCCAAAACTGGTGCCCTGTAAGGGCACTACTGGGACGTCTGCCAGCACAATCACTGCGCCAAATCTCTCTTTCTATCACAAGATCTTGCACATTACCGAATTATGAATTATGAATTATGAATTATGAATGCGCACTCAGCATTCGGCATTCAGCATACAGCACTCAGCATACAGCACTCAGCATACAGCACTCAGCACTCAGCATTCGGCATTCAGCATTCAGCATTCAGCATTCGGCATTCGGCATTCAGCATTCAGCATTCAGCATTCTTGCGACAAGACGCCCTAATTTCGGCTATCAGCGCTGGCAGCAGGTCTTTTTCCGGCAGCGAGGTGATTTTTTCGCCGTGCTTGAACAGTATTCCCCTGCCCTTGCCTCCGGCGATGCCGACATCTGCATCCTTGGCTTCGCCGGGTCCATTGACCTCGCAGCCCATGACAGCGATCTTGCGCAAGCCTATTTCAAGTCCCTGTGCCTGCAAGTCAGCGATAGCTTTCTCTACTGCTTCAACCATCTGGAACAGGCCGATGCCGGTTCTCCCGCAGGTGGGGCAGGAGATGATCTCGGGCGCTGCCTGGCGCAGGCCAGCGGCTTCCAGGATTCGCCGGCCCGCGATAATCTCCTCTTCCGGCGGAGCGGTCAGGCTGACCCGGATGGTTTCGCCGATGCCGTCCAGCAGCAAAGCGCCGATGCCCATAGCGGATTTAATCAGGCCGCAAGACACTGGCCCGGCCTCGGTCACACCCAGGTGCAGGGGCAGGTCGGAACGGGCGGCGAACTCACGGCAGGCGGCGACCGTCACCCCCACGTCGGACGATTTCAGGCTGACCTTCAGAGCCCGGCAGCCTTCTTCCTCAAACCAACAGGCGTACTCCAGAGCGCTTTCAACCAAAGCGGCAGGCCCGTGCCCCAGGCGCTCCCGCACTGCCGGCGCCAGGCTGCCGCCGTTGACGCCGATCCGGACAGCGCAGCCAGAAGCAGCAGCAGCCCGCGCAACCTGGCGGACTTTGTCCTCGTCCTTCATGTTGCCTGGATTGATGCGGATGCAAGCCGCGCCAGCAGTCACCGCAGCCAGGGCCAACCGATGATCAAAATGAATGTCCGCCACCACCGGCAAAGGACTCTCAGCGCAAATCCTGGCAAAGCCATCAATCTCGGCTGACGACGGCAACGCCACCCGGACAATGTCGCAGCCGAGGCGCGCCAGCCGCCCGATTTGAGCCAGGGCAGCGGGCGCATCACCTGTCGGCGTATTCGTCATCGACTGTATCGACACCGGCGCACCGCCGCCGACGGCGACCCGCCCTACCATGATTTGACGCGTCTTGCGCATGCTCATCTCCGATGCCGTGAAAACACAAGCAGACATCATGCCTCTGATCGCAGCCCAAGACCCAGCGCCCGTCAGCTGAACTATATCTAAAAACACCGACCACGGCTCAGCGGGCTTAGGCACAGCAGCCAACGCCAAATGACCGCAAGGGCTGAAAGGCTATTCAGAAGGCTCTTTCAAGTCGGGAAAGAAAAAGGCCAATCGCTCTCGCTGGCTTGGCATGGTGTCCAAGGCAGCCCGCACATACTCCTGCGCCTTTGCCTCGTCATTGTACCAGTCGCACAAAAGCGCCAAACGAAGATACTCGTCAAAAATCTCCTCGCGGTCGCGGACAGGCAATTTTTTCCCGGAAGCCATCTCTGCTCGTTTTTCAGCATAAAAGGCGAAGATATCCCAAATTTGCGCTTGCGAGAATGCATGGATAGGTAACAGTTCCGAGCCGTTGCTCGCCTCTCCGCGCCGACGCAGGATAAAGCCCTTTTCCGAGGCGTACGGGATGACCCCTCGAATCCGGCTTCCGTCCCGCATCTCAATCTGGGCTTCATCGCCGCGGTCGTAGCCAACAAAGCGCATCATTTTGAGCAGATAGTCCATGCTGCCGCCAAGAATCCTCAGCCGTTCCTTTTCACGTTCACGCAAATCTTCCGGAACCTGGGCCAAATACTGCCGGTTGGCCTCCGGTTCTGCCATGAAATCCAAATCCGGAGGCCGGGGCCGGGACGCCAGGCACGCCGGCGGCAGCGTCACGCGCAACGCTTGCTCCACCGGCGCTGGGACGTCTGGCGCCTGACTTGGCTCGCGATGCCAGAGCATGCCGCCGATGGCCTGCCAGTCAACCCGACCATCAGCATTCAAAATGCCGCGGCCCTGCTTGACGCTCAAGGCATACAAACCGCCCAGGAGAGCCAGGAAAATGACGCCAATCACAATCAAAATATTGAGAACCATGCCAAGGCGGCTGGTCGTCCGCGCCGGCCGTGCGCCCTTCATCGACGCCAGTCCGCCCTCGGGCATCTTAAAAGTCACATTCCTGCGAAGGCCGCCGTCACCTTGAAAAGCGCCCAAAATGTCGCTGAACTGGCGTGGCCGATCCGCTGCGGACGGCGCCAACATCTGCGCCAGAATGTCAGATACCTTCACCGGCAACGCCGGATTGTACTCCTTGGCCGGAAACAAGGGAACAGCCCCGGAACGCCAGGCGGCAATGTCATCGCCGCCGGGAAAATGACCAGTGGCCTGGCGATACAGGCACACCCCAAGGCTATAAATGTCCCCGGCGCGACTAGGCGGCGCACCAGCAATGACTTCCGGACTGGCATAAGGGTCGTCAGACATGCACCGCCCAAGCACGGCAGACACCCCAAAATCAGTCACCAGCAACTGCCCATCGCCATTGATGAGAAGATTCTCCGGCCGAATGCCGCCATGCGCAAGGCCTTGGGCATCCGCAGCCTCCAAAGCCGCAAGAGCCTGCCGCGCAATGTTGCGGATGACCTCCGGACTGCCGCCTAAATCGCGCCACGCCACCGGACTCATGTATTTAGTGACCGCATAGGCGGTGTTGCCAACCGTCCCGCAAGAATAAACCGCTGCCACGCCGACATGGTTGACAGCAGCCATCCGACGCGCAGCAGCCAGAAAATCATCCAGCTGGGACTGCTGAAAACGCCCGTCCGCCGTCAACACCTTGACACAGGCTTCGCGGTCAAGCGTCGGATCCAGCGCCCGGTACACAGTCTTCCCAGGCTCTTCGTGCAGAATATCCTCCAACAAAATGCCCTCATGCCATTTCGGGACTTTGAAGGGGACTTGGCAATGCGGACAAGGATGCTCGCTGAACGACTCCAGCTCGGTCACGTCAAGCTTCCGGCCGCAAGCCGGGCACATTATCTTCAAAATGGATTTAGCGCCTGATTCAGTCATGGCAGGTTCAGTTTCCTCCCGATAATCATCCGCATGTCGCATGGCGCCCGCATCTTCGCAGCCCAAGCGCATAGCGAAACGGCCATGACATAAACACCACGAAATTTACTACACTTTGGGTTTTTTGCTTGCCAACGCCTTGATTTTTTCCATTTCTAAACTAAAGTATAATGGAAATAAAATTTTGCGTCTCCATCGTCTAGTGGTCAGGACATCGGGTTTTCATCCCGGCAACAGGGGTTCGACTCCCCTTGGAGATGCCATTTTCCCAGCCGCTGCGGTCATTGACCGCAGCGGCTTTTTGTTGCGCATGCGCCAGGCTGGCCAACGCCGCTGAAAAACAAAAAGCGCATCAACCGGCCGGCTAGGGGGGTGATGCGCTCAGGTAGATGGACGCGGCGCTGTCTTAGGCGCAGGTTGCGTTCAGTTGTCAACGCGCCTTCCTGGCGGCCTCGACGACCTTGGCGAACGCCGCGCTGTCATTGACCGCCATCTCGGCCAGCTGTTTCCGGTCCAGCTCAATGCCGGCCTTGCGCATGCCGTCAATCAGCCAGCTGTACTTGAAATCAAGGGCGCGGCAGGCGGCGTTGATGCGAACCGTCCACAACGCACGGTACTGCTGCTTCTTCTGCTTGCGGCCAATGTAGGCGTTCGCCATGGCGCGATCAACAGCGCCATACGCCATCCGGATCAGCTTGCTGCGATTGCCGCGGAAACCGCGCGCCATCTTCAAGACCTTCTTGCGGCGCTTGCGGGATGAAACTGCACTAGTTGTTCTTGACATTTTCTCTTATCTCCAAGACTTCCCGGCCCTGGCGCTTCGCCCCGGGCCGATTCACGCTTCTGACTCTGTCTGCTTCCTGATTCGACGCCTACATCACAGACCGTACGGCAGAGAAGCCTTCAAACGGCTGATCTCAGTCGACTTCACAGCAGCGTCCTGACCCAGGCGGCGCTTGCGCTTGGAACTCTTCTTCGTCAAAATATGGCGGCCGTTGGCGCGATAGTGACGGAACTTGCCGGTACCCGTCTGCTTAAAGCGCTTCGCAGCGGCCTTTCTGGTCTTCATCTTAGGCATTGTAGTCTTGTCCTTTGGTCTGATCCTGTTTATGGTTTACCCGGTCACCGCACCCTGCGGGCCAGGTCGATCACACATCGTCTCCAGGCTCGGCTATCCGACGAACCCGGCTGGTCGCATCCCGCCAATGCAAACGATGACAACAAAAACACTCCGCAGCCTGAGATTCCCCCAGGCCGGGAGCTTCCGGTCAACGCCACAAGGCCGCGCCAGGTTATTTCTGGGGTTTCGGGGCGAGAATCAGCTGGTAGTTCCTGCCAAGCTGCCTCGGAGAAGAATCAATGATGGCAGCGTCGCCAACGCCTTTGAGCAAACGCTCGACAACCTGCTGGCCAATCTCGGGATGAGCCATCTCACGACCACGATACACCAAAAGAACCTTTACTTTATCGCCCTTTGCCAAAAATTCAATCACGTGGCGCGTTTTTGTGTTGAGATCGTTGTCGTCGATATTAGGATGCAGCTTGACTTCCTTGACTTTCTGCTGAACCTGCTTGCGCTTGGCTTCGCGCTGGCGCTTGCTCTCCTCGTACTGGTACTTGCCATAGTCCATGATGCGGCAGACCGGCGGCTCGACCTTGCCTGCTATCTCGACCAAGTCCAGACCAGCGGTGCGGGCGCGCTCCAGTGCCTCCTCAAATGAGACTAAACCAAGCTGCTCGTTTGTGTCCGAGAGCAACCGTACGGTGCGCCCCCGGAAAAAACGGTCACCAAATTTAAGCTGACGTGCGATGGGAGGATCCTCCTATATTCTTGTTAATACCTAAAACAGCCGCCGCCGAACATCAGACAACAGCCGAAAGACCACACTCGAAACAAAACGACAAAAGTCCCCAAATCGACCGGGGAAGGCGACAATCCAACGCCACAATCAAAGACACCTTCCGCTAATCATCTCTCACTTTAACTCGCAAATCACGTTTGGCAAGCGCAAGATATTTTTTTTGACCAACGACGAACCGCGAAAAAACAAAGCCGCGGTTCCGACCGGTGCCCCTGCCGGTCGGAACCGCGACCCATTTGTCAGCTGCGCGCGGCGATTTCGTCCTGCACGCGAGCCAGGAAGTCATCAAACGGCATTGCTCCTTCTTCGCCCTGCGCCCGGCTGCGAACCGCGACCTCGCCGCTGGCAGCCTCCCGCTCGCCGACGATCAGGAGATACGGCAAGCGCTGATTGCGGCCGCGGCGAATCTTGGCGCCAATCGGATCAGCCTCGCTGTCCACCGTGACCCGAACCGGAACAGCCTTCAGGCGAGCCGCCAGCTCCTCGGCATAGTCCATGAACTTCTCGCTGATCGGAAGAATCCGCACCTGCTCCGGCGCCAGCCAAAGCGGAAAAGCGCCAGCGTAGTGCTCGACTAAAATCCCGAAAAAACGCTCCAGGGATCCCAGCAGCGCCCGATGCACCATGTACGGGCGATGCTTCTGGCCGTCCTGGCCAATGTAGGTCATGTCAAAACGCTCGGGCAGATTGAAGTCGAACTGGATCGTCGTCGTCTGCCATTCGCGGCCCAGGGCGTCCTTGATCTTCAAGTCGATCTTGGGCCCGTAGAAAGCGCCGCCGCCTTCGTCTACTTCGCAATCAATGCCTTCAGCGCGAACGGCCTTTTCCAACGACACCAGGGCCTGGGACCACATCCGGTCGTCGCCAACCGCCTTCTCTGGACGGGTGGCGAGATAAGCCTTGATCTCCTTGAAGCCAAAGCATTTCCAGATATATAGGCTAAACCGGAGCACCTCCTGGATTTCAGACTCAATCTGTTCTGGCGTGCAGATGATATGGGCGTCATCCTGGGTGAAGCCGCGGACGCGCAGGAGTCCATGCAGCACACCGGCCTTCTCATAGCGGTACACCGTGCCTAGCTCGGCCCAGCGCAGCGGCAGCTCACGGTAGGAGCGCGGACGATCCTTGTAGATTTCAATGTGGAACGGGCAGTTCATCGGCTTGACGTAGTAGGGGTCATCGTCAATTTCCATGGACGAATACATGCCTTCGCGGTAGAAATCAAGATGGCCGCTGGTCTCCCAGAGCAAAGCCCGGCCGACATGGGGAGTGTAGAGCAGCTCGTAGCCGTGCGCGTAATGGGCGTCCTTCCAGAAGGTCTCAATCACATGCCGAACCCGCGCCCCATTGGGATGCCAGCAGACCAGCCCAGGGCCGATCTCCTCGTGCGTGCTGAACAACTCCATCTCTGTCCCGATGCGACGATGGTCGCGCTTCTTGGCCTCCTCAATGCGGTCAAGATACGCCTGCAAATCCTCCTTGGTCGCAAAAGCCGTGCCATAAATGCGCTGCAACATCGGATTCTTCTCGCTGCCGCGGAAATACGACCCTGCGATGGACAGGAGTTTGACCGCCCCGATCTGGCCGCTGTGCTCAACGTGCGGGCCGCGGCACAGATCGAGAAAATCGCCGACCTGGTACAGGCTGACGACTTCGCCTTCCGGAATGTCGTCCAACCGGGACAGCTTGAACGTCTGCCCTAGGTCAGCGAATTTCTTATGGGCTTCCTCGCGGGACACCTCCATGCGCTCAAAAGGCAGCTTGCGCCCCAGCATCTTGCGCATTTCCTTCTCGATCTCCTTCAAATCCTCAGGCGTCAGGCGGTGCGACATGTCAAAGTCGTAGTAGAAGCCTTCCTCCGTGGACGGCCCAATGTCAAACTTGGCATCGGGAAACAATTTCTGCACTGCTGCGGCCATGATGTGCGCCGCACTGTGGCGCATCGCATGCAAACACTCTTCTGACATGAGTTCCTTCTCCTAAAATATGCGAATAAATATATCAATAATTAAGGATGTGAACAAAGATAAGCAGCGACTGTGGGGCTGGCGCCGTTCCTGGCGGCCAAGACGTTCAGGCCGAGCGACCAAAAGGCCAATGCGTCGAAACGCCAAGCTGATAGCGGCAAAGCCGATGGACGCGGGGGACGGGAAGCCATCATTCCAGGACGCCCTTAGTCGAGGGGACAGCGCCTGGCCGGTCGCTCACGGCGACGGCCTGGGCCAGGGCCCGGCCAAAAGCCTTGAAAATGGCCTCCAGGCCGTGGTGGGACTCTTCTGCCGCGAGCAGGTCAACGTGCACGGTCAAGCCGCCCGTGTTGACTAAAGCCTGGAAGAATTCCCGGAACAGCCGGCAGGAGATGCCGCCGGCCAAGGTCTCGGGAAAAGCGGCTCGCCACGACAAATGGGGCCGGCCGGAGAGGTCAAGGACGACTCGCGCCAGGGCCTCATCCATCGGAATGAGGGCATTGCCAAAGCGAGTTATCCCGCGCTTGTCACCCAGTGCGTTCTTCAACGCCTGGCCAAGCGCGAGTCCCACGTCCTCCATAGTGTGATGAGCGTCAATCTCCAAGTCGCCGTGCGCGGTCAACGTCAGCCCAAAGCCGCCGTGACACGCACAGGCGTTCAGCATGTGATCGAAAAACGGCAGTCCGGTCTCAACGCACACGTCGCGAACCCCATCCAGGTCCAGCGCCACGGCAATCTCGGTTTCCTTGGTCTTGCGCTCTATGGTTGCAGAACGGCTCATATCCTCATCCTTGCTGCGGCCAAAACGGCCTTCAGCGACCCCGGCAGGGCCGCAAGCACTTCCTGACAATCTGAATTAACAAGTAGATAATATACAGCCCAGACGCGATTTGCAAAGCAATCTGACCGGTTGCGGCTTGATATTCGGGCAAAGACGCCTATTGTGTTTTCACTTTTCCACCGTCCATCTCGGCATCCTCACTTTTCTTCTCCTGCCATGACGTCACTATCCACTATGCCTCGCTGGCTGGCGGGCCGGCGGTTCATCCACGTCCTCGCCGCCATCGCCCTCGCTGCTTTGCTGATCCGCCTCGCCGTCTGCTGGGAGCTGCGGCACACGCCGTCTGTCCGCACGCCTGCTGTCGCCACCGACATGGCGACGTACCAGCGCTTAGGCCGCGAGATTGCCGCTGGCGACTGGCCTGATCATTTTGACTACCAGCCCTTCTACTATAGTCTTTTTCTGCCGTTGTTCTACCGTGTTTTCGATGACGGTGCCTGGGCGACTATGTTTGCCCAGGCTTTGCTTGGCGCTGGCGCAGTCTGGCTGACTGGCCTGGCTGCTGCTCGCCTGTACGGGCGCCGAGCCGGCATCGCTGCTGCCGCCCTGCTAGCTCTGAGCCGCTTCCATGTCTTCTACACTCCCTTCCTGCTCCTGGAAGTGCTCAGCAGCTTTTGGATGAGCCTGCTGCTCTTGGCTGCCCTGCAATCCTGGTGCCGCAACCGCTGGCCAGACTGGCTGCTCACCGCTGCCATCGCGGCGGCCGCAGCCTTGACCCGGGGCAATGCCCTGCTGATGCTCCCGGGAATCCTGGCGCTGGCCGCCTGGCGCAATCGCCGCAAGCCCTGGCGGGCCGTCGCCATTGCCGCTGCCACCGTCGCTATTTTCTATGCGCCGCAAATGCCGTTCGCCTGGAAGAACCGCCAGTACACGGGACGCTGGTGCGGCGCTTCCACAGCTGGCGACAAAGTCCTGGCTTTGGGCAATACCCCAGAAGCGCCGCCCGGCGGCTTGGAATACCCGCTTACTTATCACGACTGGTGTACGCAGGCCGAAAGACGCCCGGAGGACGGGCGCGTCAGCGTCCCGACCCAGATTCTCCGCTGGTTCAAGCGCGAGCCGCTCCAGGTGATAGAACTGAAATTCCGCGCCTTTCTGCTGTTCTGGCACCGCCAGGAGATTGCCAACAACATCAATATCAGCCTTGACGGCCGTGCCAGCCGCCTGCTGTCCTGGCCCGTGCTGCTTCCTTTTGCTGTCATCGGCACGCTGGCTGTCATCGGAATGCTCACTGCGACCAGGGCCTCGCCGCCGCGGCTGCTGCTGACGTACATGATTCTCGCCTACTGCCTCGGCACCGTGATGTTCTACATACTGGCGCGCTTCCGCATTGGCGCGCTGCCGTTGCTGTGCGTAGTCGCTGGCGCTGGCATCGACCATTTTCTGCAGCTGCCGACCGTCTTGCGGCGACTGGCTCCGGACGCCCGGCGCCAGTCTATTCTCGGCCACGGCCTGGCCGTCGTCGTCGCCATTTTCTTAGTCAATGCCGCCTTTTCCACATATCAGGACTCCGTCGAAGCGGCTTTCATGCGCCGTTTCCGCCCGGCTGGCGTCGCCGTCGTCACTGCTGACACGGTCAGGGTCTATGACCACGGCCCGCTCAGCATCGGCGGCATGGCGATTTACGAAGTGCCGGCGGCGGGCATCCGCATTGAAAAACGCCTGCTCCTGCCCGTGTCATCGCTATCCGCCCTTGGCGCAGATGAACAACGCCAGCTCTTGCCAACGGCGACCGTCCGCCTGCCGATGCAAGCGTCGCGGGGCGCTGTCTGGTCTGGCAGTTTGGAGCACCAGGGGCAGTCGTATTCCTTTGGTCCTGAAACTATCCGCACTGACCGGTTCATCACCTGGCTGGAAGCAACGATTCCAGAGCTGCATGCAGACCAGGACGGCGGCGTCACCGTAACCGCGACCCTAATTCCACGCCACGGGAGCATCGGCTTTGGCGCTGACCGGCTCCGCGACTACTGCCGTACCAGCTATCAGGAGCTGGCCACCGGAAAAATCCTCCCCATCAACGCTGAAGCAGGCATCGAAATCGATTTCAAGCCGTGAACCGACGATACGGCTGAGACTTGGCGGTATTTTCGGTTATGATATTAGTATGTGAACTTCCTAACATTTTTACACTCAATAGCGTATCTCATTGAACTATAGGACTATACAAAGTTAGTATTGAGTGTAAAATAACACTCAACATTTCCTTTTGATTTTTGATACAATCACTTCATAATCAAGAACATAAGCTTTTTAAGTGTAAAAAATTCAGGAAACTAACATAGTAACTATTCAGAACCCCATCTCATGTGAGCTTCTTGGATACTGCCTAAGATAATGCCGCCATGTTATCCTGCCATCCATCATAGGCAAAACAGTCGCCGGCATCTACTGGAGGACGATGGTTCCGTTGCCTGCAAAGGCGGCGGTCAAGGCGTCGAATGCGCTGACGCCGTGCTTCATGCCCGTGCTCAGAGGTACGACATGACGTCAAGATAGTCCTGGGCGCCCCTTTCCGTTCGGAAGCAGCCGGACACCTTGGTCTTCACGTTGCGGATGTCGCGTTCGGCCTGGTTGTTGTCGAACGGCACAGCGAAATTGTGCAGGAACAGGCATATCGAACCCTTGAGCTCCTTGAGGCGTTCGATGAGCGAGCGTTCCTTTCCCTTTTTCCGCCTGCCCCTTTTCCCGCCAGGCGGGGCGGGCGGCTCCGGGCAGGCGGCCTCGGCCTCCTTGATGATGCTGTCGTACTCCGCATCAAATTTTCGACTGTAGTACCGGCTTATCTCCGTCCTTTCCCGCGCCATCGTCCTTTCCTTCGCCCTCTTCATGCCCAGCAGGAGCGACTTGAACCGCGTCGCCCAGCCGTGCCCGGAGCCGGACTCCTCCACCCAGGTCAGCTCCCTGAGGAGATGCGCGCAGCATACCGCATGCGTGGCGTCCCCGTATTTCCAGTAGGATTTCCAGCAGTCGTGCACGGCGACGCCCCTGAAGTCCGGAAGCACCCCGCCGGCTTCCATGCCGTCCTGCCTGCGCTTCGCGTCCACGACTTGGAAGGTGAGGCGCGGCGTGGAGGAATTGTGCACCCAGACGGTCTTTCCGTTCACGTACGTCCCCGTCTCGTCGAAGTGGACGACGCACTCCTTCGCCAGCATCTCCCTTATCGCGGCAAGCGTTCCGCCGACCTTGCCGGCGCACCGGGAGGTCATGGCGGCGACGGTCCCGGTGGACAGCCCCACGCCCATCAGGCTTCCAAGCAGCACGCGTATGCGGTTGAAGCTAACCGCCCCGTACGTGTTGAGCAGGCCGGCCAGCACGGTGACGGAATCCCCGTACTGGACATGGGCGCGGATGTTTTCCGGGAAGCGGACCCCCGGCACGGTTTTCCCGCATGGGCATGCCGCGACCTCCATCGACCGGTACTCCGTGCCCCTTGTCCCGACCACCACGTTCACCTCGTAGCGCCTTTCCCCGCAGGCGAAGACGTCCCCCCTTGCCGTGCATTCGGCAAGGTGCGGGCATGACAGGCATGTCGCCGGAAGATGCCGCAGCACCTCGTCGGGCTCGTGCGGCACGTCCATGTGCGCCCCCGCATGGCCCGCCTGGCCGCCGGGCTTCCGCCCGCCCTTTTCCCGCCTGGCTCGCGGGCGGGGCTTGTTGAAGCCGTCCTTTGATGGGTGCCGGGAGCTGTTCTTCGAATTGCTGTTCAGCTTGCCTTGGAGTTCGCGTATGGTCTCCTTGAGTTCGCCAATGGTTCCATGGAGACCGTCAATGGTTCCATGGAGACCGTCAATGGTTCCATGGAGGCCGTCAATGGTTTGCCTGAGTTCATCTATCGTGCCTGACAATGCCAAGTTGGCCCTGGCCAGGTCTACAAGCTGGGCGGACTGCTCCTCGCAGCGCCTTTTGTATTGCTCTGTCTCAAGCCGCGCCTCAGGCATCGTTCCGCTCCCCGGGCGAATCCAGCCCCTCGAGGGTCTTCATCGCCCTTGCGATCCCCCTGCTCTTTTTCAGGAGGCGACGACGCGCCTCCGCAAGTTCCCCGCGAAGGCGAAGGATCATGGCGTCCTTCTTGCGGATGGCTTCCTGGCTCCGATTGTATAGTGCCGCGTAGTCCGTATCACTATCGGCATGGGCCGACGCGGCGGCCGGGGGCTTCCGCCTCCCGGTTGGAACCAATTCGCCCGTGTCCGGATCGCGCCTGCCCAGCAGCTTCCTTTTGGAACGCGGCTGCTTCAGTTCCTTGTCCCAGTAGGAAAAGGAATCGTATACGTAGGTCACGCCGCGTTTCTTGTTGTAGCTGTTGATTATTGCCATGGCCTGCACCTTTGATAGTGATACCGATTAGTATATCGTATTACTATTAAATTGCAAGCGTAGTCATACAAAATAATCAATGTATCACTATTATTTCAAAAAATGGAAGGGGGGGTTTGAATAGTTACTGATATTATTGCTTTTCCTGCCGATTGACGGCTGTTTTTGTAGTGCCGCCGTGTTGGGTTACGCGAGGTCGGCACTTGATCTTCACGGCACCACGCGTGAAGGCGTCGTCTGACGCCCTGCTTGACCACACGTATGCTTCGCCAGTACCGAGATGGCTCATTTTATCTGAAGTCAACTCGCTGAGGGCGGTATTTGCCTTTTGAATATGACGCAGCCATGCAGGTGAATTAAATTTATGCATGATGATATGCGATGAGAGCTCGATCAAGGAGACTGGGACCGAAGGTGGGTCTTGTGAGGCAACCATGATACTGGTTCCCTTGTGTCGCATCTCCCTAACTATTTCAACCAAGCCGGAAACCAAGTCGTCATTCCCAATATACTTATGAGCCTCATCGAAAACTACCAACTTATTAAAGACAATTCCCTGGTAGGTTGCATCCGAAAAAATCTGCAGCATTACTACGAACAGACCGAGAGCCTCGTCCTTTTCGATGAATTCGTCTCGCAAATCCACGATGATCAACCGCCCTGGACGAATCAGATTATCAAGACGCTGGCTATCGTCAATATATTCGCTGGCGAACAGTAAACGTGTCCTAGCCAGCTCTTTCAGGTGTTCGGACAGACCAGAGTTATCAATGCCTGCTCGCAGGGCATCCAAAGTCAGGTTATCCCGCAATCTCCGCATGATGAGGTTGATTTGCCTCATATACATACTCTGACTACCGACTGCGCTCATCAAAAATTTCCAATGCGATATCTTCAGCTCAGTGGCAGAAAAAGCAATTGGCACAACTTTGATATCCGGGTATTCTGCCTGGCGTTCAGCCACCTTATTCTTGGGTGTAAGAATAAGGATATCATTCAGCGAATGTGGAGTTGCTTTGTAATGTTCACGCAAAAAATTGATTTCACTCTCAACCGAGTTGGCTTTGTTCATTGAGGTAAATTCAGGCGAATAATCTTGCGTTGGACTATAATGGAAAATAACTGTAGCAAGTGGGCTTGGCAACACATTGATGTGATAAAGCGGACTGGAGGCCATCTCAATGACTGTCCCAAGGGTGTAGCTCTTACCGCCGCCTTGAACCCCAAAGAGACTGATCGTGTGGGTGTGGTTGAGATCCAGAGCAATTTTTCTACCGGAAGCCTCTCCAAGCAAGCCGTACTGGGGTGAGTTGCCATTAACGCCCAGCATGATGTCATAGTCAACCTTGGCTTGAGGCGTGGACTCGGGCACCGGATGCTCTTGCGCTTCAATCTCCGGTTCAACAGTAACGGTGGCGGGCTGCTCGTTATCTTTTTCTTGTTCGGGCGCAATAGGGGCAGGTCGTGGTGCTGGCTCGACGCATTCTGCCAGTTCCTCCTTTTCCTCTTGGGTAGATACGGATGTTTCCTCTGCAACAGGAGGTGTTGGTTGGACGCTTGGTGCCTCTGGCTCGTCGCCCCAGAGTTCATCCACCGTCCAGGATGTTGATCGTTCTCTTTTAGGCGCAATAAAGGCGGCTGTTTCAAGCTTCGGCACGCTCGGAATAAATTGCTCGCTCAGGAGACAGGTAGAAGGCTCATCCACTGTCGTGACAGAAACAGGCTTGCGGCAGTTCTCTAACAAGGCGTAAATGAGATTCTTGCCGATGCGATGAAATTCAATGCCCACCTCATTGTCTGGCGCTTCGGTTCCATCTTTGCCAAAGTCGAAAATCAGGGCGCAACGCCTGAATTGAAGCGAGTAGCCCTGTTCAATGGATTCAAGCAGCAATCGCGCTTCCAGCGCAGCAGTCATATCAAAAATCCCGTAACGCTTTGAGCGTTCCAGGTAGAACCGAAGAGTTTGCGCTAACTCTCGGCTCTTGAGCAGTCTATCCGGCCGGTCCATTTTTTTTAAGGCTGGGTCAAAGTGGCGCTGGAGGATGCGTTCACTTTGATTGATTTGAGCGGAAATCTGCTCCTTCAGTTGGTTAAAAGACGCAAAATCACCAACCTGCGAATAACACTTCACCTCGACCAAATTACAAGTGATCGTCCTGTTGTTCAAATCCAAATCGAACAAACCCAAGTCGGTTCGTTGCAGGCTGATGGCATCGTTAACATCGTCTGAACCGCCGCTTGAGCGGTAGAGGTCTGTGTGTGCGTCTAAAGGCACAATGATCTGATTGCTCAAAGCGCCCTGATATTCGAGATAGAGCCGCGCTAATGCCAGGCCGAGGGCCTCCGTCTGTTGTGTACGCGCTGAAATCAGTTTCAGGGCGAGCTGACCTGAAAGCGAACGCAGACTCGCCAATATCCGAAGCGCCTGCTCTCTGTCGGCAGATAAGCCGTGCTCAAGTAGTACCGGCTTCAGCATGGCCTCCAGCTCATCGTTCGAGCATGAAGAGATGATCAGGCTATGAGTCGCCTGGGAGGAGCTGACACCCGGCACATAATCAATGAGATAGTCCGGTCTGTTCTTCTGGCCGCCATGGTCAAAAAACTCAATCCCCATATTTCGGTCGATGGTGAATACCCAATCGCTGACCTGGTGAACCTCGTAGATCAGCTCTCGTTGAGCCATGTCAAGACCAAGGGTCACGACGGGTACGGCTTTGAAACTGGTGCCAGAAGCAGCAACAGCAGAAGTGGCAAAGCTGAAGTGTCGGCTCAGGGATGACAGCAAATCGAAGCACGCAGCATGGCTGTCTGCGCCGAGGGGGTAGCCGACAATCGGTCGTTTATTCCAAAAAGTGCCCGAATCGTCATCAACGAATTCGGTGTCGAAGTCCTGTATCAACCCATGCAGTGGAGTCACTCCCAGCGGCCTCTCTGCAATGGAAAGCACCTCGGCGGGAAACACATCCAAAAGAACGCTGATGTGCGCCGGAAACCTCTTAGAATTTGCATGGAATTCATTCAGCGTGTGCTTGGCTAATTTCAGCTTGGGAAACAGATGGCTGCCAGTCGATGCTGCAAATGCGTCGACTGCTTCGTTGGTCATCGCTCCGGGACGAACCATAGATTCAAGTGCTTCACCCAAAACAGGCGAGTCAGCATCGGAGGCAAAAAGTCGAATGTCATAGCGTAAATCGGCATACTCACGCTTTTGCTGAAGCGACACCAGGGTTTCCGCCACAATCGAACCGCCACCAGGATTGAAGATGTTCAGGGATAATTCTCGCACATACGGGTGCTGGGAGAGATAGCGCTCAACCTTGTCCGCAATGACCTTCCCGGAAATATCGCTTCCTGCTGCGGAGGACTCGGACAAGCCGAGAGCAGAACAGATTACCGCCATCAGACTGCGGGAATTCTCCTCGGTAGTTGGTGCGTAGAGTGCCCAAAACGTGTTCAGATTGTCCATCGGTGTGAAAACACGGCCATCGCCTACGGGGATGCCGACCGGATATGCAGAGGGAGCAAGGCTGTCCAACAGGGCAGAACGGACGTGAGGAATATAATCTTTCCCGCCTGACTTTATCTTCTTGATCCAGTCCTTACCCAAAGTGGCCCAACCACACAGCCACAAGGCACGGAGCGGATGGGTTGGCGAAACCAACACAGCCTCGCGATGCCTTCCCCGGAAGTCGGTCAAGATGACATGAATGGAATCAACGGCCAGTACATTTCTGAGCGCTTGCAGGTGTTGTTGACGCTCAGCTCCGGAAGTCCTCTCGGCCTGTTGGATGAGGCTCTTGACCAGGTCAAGGTAACTTTCAGCATACGCAAAACATTCCTTTTCCGAGTCTCGGAACGACAGCCCTTGCATAACTAGCTCGGCATCGCCGTTGCGCACTACGGCAAAAAACTCTTCGCGTGCAGCCAGGAAGGATGCCATCGCTGTAGAAGAAGGCAGCGTGAGTCCGACCTTAGAGGGCAGTTCTGCGGTATCCAGATTAATCTGCATTCGCCAGCCAGACAGCTGCTTAGGTTCCGCCAAAATGCGCTGCTCGATAGTTTTGAGCATACGTGAAAGCGGGATTTGAGCAGCTCCTTCACGACCGAATTTTACGTGCAGAGTTTCCTGGCGAGAGGTCTTCTTGGAACGAGCGCCTTCGGGCCAGACGATACCACTGATGGCGATATCATCGGGATCGCGTTCATCACCCAAGGCAGTCAGTTGCAACCGGAAGCGTGCATGCTCCAGGCTCTGTTCAAAGGGGATGGCGCGCTGCGGTGGTTCTTCCTCAATGCTGCCATCGGGCAGGACGTAGAAAGGCTCACTCTCGTAAGAATGTTTAGCGTCTTCGGAGGCAGAGACCACCTCCAACGGAATCGGGTCGCCATCAACCGTCCACGGCATCACACGGATGAAATGCCATCCCTCCTCAAAGTCAATTTTATTGAGTTTGGTCAGGTTGGTCTTACATTCCAGGCGGTTCTGCTTCCAAGCTTTGACCTTTTTAGATTTCCCTACTGGGCCGCCATTCTGCGAAATGATCTGAACCGTAAAATGGTCAAGTCCGCTGATCTTGTCGGGGTGGGGGGTAACCTCGAACATCACATTCATTGTACGGCGGTCGTTCGGAACCAGAACTTGTTGTCCGATGAGGCCGGCTAGTTGGTTGTCGGCTTCGTCCTCCGCAACGACCGGCAAATCGGTATCCAGCACTGTCAAAAGAACCTTATCCGGTGAAAGTTCTTCTTGGAATTTCCATTTATCAAAAGAAATGCTCCACCAAGTCTTATCGGTCGCGATGGGGCGTGTCCAGGATTCAGGCTCTTGGACATCGTATTTTTCAAAATAAGCGAATAGGCGCGACTCCAAGACCTTGTCGTTTAATCCCAACTCGACAATACGGCCACGAACTGACTTGTGCGAAGTCATCAGGCTGCGAACACTGTCAAGATTGCGGCGAATCTTGCCGATGACCATGCCGGGATTGTCAAAGAGCTTGAAGTCCGGAATCAGCGTCAATTCGTATAAGCCGGCCCCGAGGGTTTCTCCATCAACCCCGTTTTCAATCGCTGTGAGCAAATACCGCACGCGGGAAACAGCGTCGGCGAACAGCCATCCCTCCTCGGTGAGGATGTCCAAAAGAGCACGGATATAACTGACCAGTGTTGCCGGGATCCGACCAAGCAACGAACTGACCAGTTCACCGTAGATACCGGTGAAAGTCAACTCCTCGAAGGTGGCCACGCCAAAAGAATCCTCAGCACTGGTACGGATCGAGGCCGGTATGAAAACCAGTAAAGGCTGGCGCAACTTGCCATTCGCATCTGGATTACGAAGCTCCACCAGTTTAGAAGAAGTCACCCGGAAAGGCATGCCTTCTTGGTCATGGTTGCCGAGGATAAAGATGTTTCCGTCGGGCCGGGTTCGCCGCAGTTCTTTGCAGACCGACTCCATGACGCCGTCATCAAGATCGGTGACCCGCATGCAATGACCTGGACCTCGGTTATTCAGGAACGCTTCGATACGGGAACACAACAAGTCGGCTACCGTCTCGTTTAATTTGTCTTGGGAAAGCTTGGTGAATGCGTTACTCATGCGTATCTTCCATTCTTATCAGTACCGCCTTTTTTCTCAATTGTATAGCGGGGCGACACCTTCTGGGTCACGTAGGCATCCGACAGGTCCTCGTAGAACCCAATTTCATGTAAACGGCGCTTGAAAGCCCCAAGATTGAGGCGCAAGGCGCGCCTGTCAAGAATACTGCTATTGCCCTGGCCCCCTTCTGGCAGCCGATCAATATAAAAGCCGTAGCGATTTCTCAAAAAGTCCAGCAACTCTTCAACACGAACCTCGCGGGTCACGAAGCATCCGCTATCTTGGCTAAGCACAGCCACTTGGAGGAGCACTTCAAGCAGTTTGCTTCCCAACACAAATCGCCGAGGACTTCCCTTGACCCGAGATTGAGCCAACAAGCCTGTGGGAAGATTTTTATTCATCAAAGAATCAAGACATTTAACTAACATGTTTTGCTTGCTTTTCCCAAAGCAGGCATTTAAAATTTCGATAAACGTGTCGAATTCTGTAAGTTGCATATTGAGGACGGATTGAATTTCAGGGTCTAGATCTCCAGGGTTGTTGCCCGCCTCGTCTATCATCTTAGCAAGCCGCATAGAGAAATAAGCTTTTCGTTCCATATCGAACTGTGGTTTAAGCAAATTTAATAGGTCACTTACCGCAAAATACCCATAAGAAGGAAAAGACATCTTTCCTTGCGATTTTAAGTTATTTGCCATCTCATCAAGCTTTTTAACAACGAAATTGGCCTGCACGAAAGCCGGTATCTGACGATAAAGTCGATCAGCGGACTTGCGAGCCAATTCGGCCATATGCAGATTGTTGACATCACCCATATCTACGACCAGTGCCACGCGGTAAGGGCAGCCTTCCAGCGCATTATCGAGGCTCGGGTTGATCGGACATCCCTTGATGGTACAGAGCTCGTTGCCAGAGCGCTGCTTCACCAACTGAGGCAGCAGCTGCAAAAGCTTGAGATGATAAAGCGCCAGATGGAATGCCATCAGGGTTTTGAGATAGTCCACCAGCACGGAACGCGGAATATAGGGCTCATAAGCAAGAAGCCGCAAAATATCATCGGCCATAATATCGGCCCTTCCGATACATAACGGTTGGATTCGTTCCGGTTCATCAGAGCTTTTTGTATCTTGTGTTACCTGATGATCTAGCCTGAGTAAGGCTTGAGTCTCCACATCGACAGCAATACCGGCGTCATACTTGTGTGTATGGAAATCGTATCCGGTAAAAAAGAAGCGTTTAAGCGCATCTCGTACCGCTTGCCCCTTTCCTGTCCTGGCATAGAATAACATCCAATAGATTTGTTCTGATGCCCCATAGTCTCTCGCAAATTTGCTATTTCTAAATTTATATGTATTTCCATGTAAAGGGCGTGGAGCTGCAACTGCCTGATCGGCTTTTCCTCTATTAACCAAGTCCAACAAATCTGTCTCCAGCCATTTGGCAATGACGGATTTATTCTCTTCAAATCCCTTGAACCAGTCTTTACGCTCAATGAATTCCTCCAGAAAATCATCAACTGTAAGAATTTTACCACGCACAAATCGGCTCCCATAACCGCCAAATTTGAGCAGAGGAAAAAGCATCGTCAACACGCGGTCCATTTCGATATGCTTAAAATCGACATAACTTACCTTTGAAGTTTTATATTCTTTGTCTTTTCCTTTAATTGACATGGTATTTGGCCTCCTCCTCCGAAACGTGAAGAGAAAGGATTCCATCCTTACTTCGGTTAATCTGATAGAAGCGGTGTCCTGTTTCCGTAAGGAGTACCTCCTGATAGGGAGCGGCAGACAGGACGTTTTTGAATACAGTCAGACTCAAGTAGAAACCTTCCTGCTCCTCAATGCTGGGCCGGTAGCCGTTGTTGAGCCGCGTCAGCATTTCATAGATCTCGAGATTGATGCGCAGGCTGGCCTTGTGACCGTCGCCAGAATCGTAAATCAGCACCAGCGCCTGAGGCAGGCACTCAAGGAATGGATGAGCCGCCATTTCCTGCTCAGTGCGGAGCGTAAAACGGTCGCCATTAAAAAGACGGTAACTGCGAATGGTTCCCTTACCTACCTGGCGAACACGCAATGCCAACTGGTTGCCTAGTCGCGCCGGATCGCTCAGGCCTTCGCCTCGGTTGATGGCCTGAAGAATGGCGGTTACCTCGTCGGCGCTTTTCGCACCCGGCTGCTCAATGGCGCTCAGGAAAGGCTCAATACTTCCGTAAGGCAGCATCTCCTTCCAGCCGCTATCACGTCGTTCAAAGAAATGGCGACGGCGTATATGCGAGAGGTAATTCTGGTGCTTGGTGATCAATTGAGCACGGCTCTTTGACGAATAATCGCGGGGCAGGTTCTTAAACAGCACTTCCATTAGTTCATCGTCATATCCGGCCCGCCAGGTAAACGAGAAGCGGCTCATGGCCTTGGCCTTGGGATTAAGGAAGCCAAGCTCGCGGTCCAGAACAGGGTTGCTGACTTCGGCAACATCGATCTCACGCAGCAAGGCAATCAGCCGGTCATTGGAGCCTTCACCCCCGCCAAGCCATGAGTTGAAATAGAAACCGTCAAGAATACGATTCTGAGTCTCTTCGCCGTCGCCCTGATAGAGTTGGTGAATGCCGTCGCAGTCCTGGGTGCCCACTAGCATAAAGGCCAGTGCTGAACGCAGATCGCGCATGGTGATATGCAGCCGTCCACGCAGGTGGGTAATGGTATAGAGCATCTTCAGGCGCTCGATCACTTTGGGACCGGCAACCGGGTCTTGGAAGGTTCGAACGTTATGGTAGGCAAAGCACTTGCCCTTAAGGTCACACTTCTCACAGGCCTGCCAGTACTCCTGCTGCGTCATACGGGCAATCAGCCGCTCCAGAATCGAAGGCTGACCTTTCGCTGGTTCGGCAACCACTGAGCGCAGGTTGAGGTTGATGACCACGACACCATCCTCCAGAGCGGCTCCGGCTAACCCTTGCTGGATTTGTTTTGCGAGCAACGGGAACTGCTCTTCATGCTCCAGGAAAAAATCAACCAATCGTCCCTCGTTGATCGCAATCAGGCGGGTCTGATTCTCGGGCCAGCGCCTGGCGTCCCTGCCAGCAAAGGGAGCAAAGAAATTCTGCAGCACAACATCATTGTGCTCGTCGCCTTCATCTTGGCTGCCGTCATAGTTGCTTTGGTAGGTGTGCCCCTTGAGCTGGAACACGGCGCCATTCGCGCCACGCTGCATCTGTGCGCCCTTGCGGGAGGCTGCTGCCTCGAACTGTTGAATAAAAGCCGTCTTGCCGTCACCAGCGTTGCCGCTGATGATAACCAAGCGGAACTCGCCCCTAAACAAGGCAGGCTTAAGTTTCTCGTCCAAATAGGTCTGCACATAGGTGGCTTTGCCAATTTCGTCAAGACCGCGAGTGCCTGCGTTGGACACTTGACTCTGGCTATAGAAGGTCAGCAGGTGGGCAACAAATGGATTAGTGTTGGGCTTAGTCGGCTCGAAGTTTAGCTTGGACACCTTCTTAGGCCCGGCATCGTTCCCGCCGGTAGTCAACACAGAACGCAGGCACTTGACCTCGGTCATGGCGGTCAAGAATTCATCGACCGAGGCGAAACGTTCCTTGCGCTCAGGCGCAATCATCTTCATCAGCACATTGACCAACGATGAGCTAAGGTCGGCGCAGCCTTTAAATTGCTTAGGGTCCTTGGGCTGAGTCTTAATCGACGGCGACGGGTCATTGAAAGGAAGCTCGCCGGTCACGCACTCGTAAAAAGAGATACCCAAAGCATAAAGGTCACGGTCTATCCGAACTGAAGCATCCGGCTCGGAGGAGTAATCATAATCCGGCGGCAGGTAGCGGCGCGTGCCGCCACCGCCTTGAACGTCATTGCTTTCGGAGACCGCAACATTGAAGTCAATGATGCGAACCCCCTTGTCAGTCCATAGCAGGTTGGATGGCTTAATATCCTGATGGAAAACGCCATGCTGGTGAAGATGCGCCAGCCCGTCGGCGGCCTCTCGTACGATACACACGGCATCCTCCAACGACAGTGCCTCAACATCAATCAAATCCGATACATCCAGCCCTTCGATGTATTCAAAAACTATGTAGGGCGTTTGTTTCGGATCGGACATGCGGTCCGCCCAGATCACTTTCACGACATGCGGGTGGTCGGGCAGGTTAGCCAGCGTCTTGTACTCGCGGCGCAAGCGTTCGAAGACACTGTGGCGATCCTTGTCAATGATCTTGATGGTGCGGACTACGTCGCTGAAGGTGTCAAACACCTTGTAAACCGCACCGAAGCTGCCTTCACCCAGCTTCTTCTGAACGGTGAAGCGATTGGCAAGGACAAAGTCTCGCGGTAGGTTGCGCAAGTCATCCGGCAAGGTTTGTGCTGACGGGTTGTCGTCTTCAGTGCCTTCTGCTGGCACGTTGTTCTTTGCTTCTGGGAGGATTAGATCGTCTAAGGCCTTACGGGCGCTCGCTGCACTGGCGTAGCGGTCCTCGGGTTCGAATTCGCAGAACTTCTGCAGCCACTTGTCAATTCCTTTAGGCAAGCCCGGCTTGTGCTCCGAGGGCTTCAGCGGGAACTTGCCATCTGCTTCCATCATCAGGTCAACGTTTTCAAAAGGCAATTCGCCGGTCAGCAGCTCGTAGAAGATGATACCGGCAGAATATATATCCGAAGCAATGGAGGCTTGGTCTGGATATTTTATACATTCAGGAGCCTGATATTTCTCAAGCTCACTTTTTGCCAGTTCCTCAACAACAAGATGCGCAATCGTAGAATCTCGGTTTTTTCCCACACGAGCGTAATCGTAATCAGTAATTCTTGACTGGCCACCTTTAGTCACCAGGATGGCGTCTGGAGTGAGATTACGATGGATCACTTCGTGCCGGTGCGTATGGTCCAGAGCCGACAACACATCACGCATCACCTGGAGTTTCTGGTCAAAGGTCAACGTCAAGGCGGTTTTGTTAATGTGCAAGCGTAATGGCTGGCCGGGCAAGTCCTCTGTAACCAGCACGACCTTGTCTTCGTCCTCGGTGGTAAACAAATCCTTCACCGCAAGGATATTCGCGTGCGTCGGTATATGCGCCACGGCGCGATAGGCGTTGCTGATCTTCTTGAGTTCTTCATTGCGGGCGGCCTCGTCCTGATATGGGTCGGCCTGATAGACTCGTAGGCGAGCCATACCGCCACTCTTACCCAACAAGTTGTGCTTGGCACGATATTCGGTATAGCGGTCGGTGCCGCCCAGCTTCTCCTCCACCTGCCAGTCGCGGAACACCAAGGCTGCGCTCTTGGGCTTGGCTTTACCGGTGATCGTCTTGGCGATCTGGGAGTGAAAGCGAGTGATGTTACTCAGCCGATTATCGGGAATGCGACTCGTATCGCGAAAATATTTCAAACAATGCTTAAAGTCGGTCACATCCGGCCCGTCAATACCTGCTTGGTCAAACACAGCGGCGTCATCGGCCGTGAGCAGCACAGTAGCATGTACATGAGCTTTACGCAGCTCAATCAGTCCGGTATTGCTCTCACGGATAATGGTGGCCATAGTCTTGGCATGGCTGCGCAGCTTAGCCAACGGCGAGAAAAACGGCTGCCGCCCCTCGGGATACCACTTGGAGCCATACACATCAATGTTGCCCCGCGTCCCTTTGACGTCTACCAAATACACCGCATGAGGCGCGAGGATGGCGATGTCGATTTCAAACACCTCATCACCTTGGCGCATCTCAAAGTTATGGAAAATCTGCCAGCCGTCGGGAAGACGGTCCCGAAGAAAACCAATGGCCCGACGCTCAACGTCGTTCGCAGGTTGCCCGATGGGTATGACCTTCGCCATTAACAGCCTCCCGACTCAATGGTACGCTCAACGAGGGAACGAGCTTGGTCTTCTTTTTCCTGAGCCTCAGCACGTTTATCTCCCGCATTCCAGACCAACACGTTGATCTCGGCTTCGAGGGCGCTGTCACATCGAGGAATAAGCAGACATGATACGTCGAGTGCCGACAGATGTGGAATGGAACTCCCTGCGGCCGTTCGAATCAATTGTCGGTAGCCGACATCCGTGAGGAACATGTATGCGTAAAGATAGCCGGGAAGAATTTGCGAGTTTTGTGCCCCCAGCCTGAGAACGTCTACTGATACGCATCCACCGATGAAGCGACGATCCGCCCAAACACCACGACCAATAATACCACCGACTTGCCCGCTCCGGGCAAGGAGGAGGTCGCCTTCCTGAATCGCCCACTCGCTTTCGCTAGGCAACAGGCGGTTAGAAAGGAAACGCATCGGCTCATAACGCTGACGGAAAATCTCGCCACTGGTCAGGAATGGAGCACCATATTCTTCATCAACGAAGACCTGTTTAAGCCGTCCTGTTTCACCAGTTACTACACCGAGAGTCGAAAATTCGTCCTTGCGCGGAACGTCTGCGATGAGTCGGTCACTTTCTTGAGCAACGGCATCGTGGAAGGTTGCCTCCATCCGATTGAGAACCAACGTGGAGGGTGCTGTCGAACACGAGAAGACCCGATGTGATAATGCCAACTTTTCTGGGAAACCAAACTGGTCATTGAGCATTTGTCCCGCCTCCTTCAATAGTTCAGCCGCTGCTACTCTCAGATCTGCAGCACATTGAATCAGATCGTGCGCCTGATCTTCCACCACGCCGAGACGCGGAACGGGGAGGTCAGCAATGTGATGTGGCTCAATATGCTGAATGATCGCACCGTAGGTTCCTGATACAACAAGCGGGACGCCAAATCTACTTGAAAGGTATGCGTAGAGATAGCCAGAAGTGATTCTAGAAATGTCGGGCGCAACTCTCATGAAATGTTGCGAGCCCGCCATTCCTTTCATGTCCGAACGGGCATAAGCCATCCGTCCAATGGTTCCCGAACACGTAATAAGAGTCCATCCTTCATCAAGGCTCAAAGCTGGATTCCCCTCAACCTGTTTTTTGGACAGCAATGAAACATTAGATAAATCTGCGTCGAGAATGTCTGTACTACTCAAAAAGGGAACACCATTTGTTGGGTCATCAACGTAAACGCGAGGAAACCTGGGTCCGTTAAAAATACCACCATTATGTCCAGCAGTGAGATTCTTCAGAGCCTCATTCTCGTGTCTCTTCAATAGTTCCTTGGCTTCAACTGCTCCCGACATATAAGGCCCACAGTCAAGGCGGCGACCGCTATGTTCAAGCCAGCTGCTTGGAACTGCTTTTACCTGAAATTTTCTGTTCATAACATCATCTCGCCGATTGCTCGGGATTTCTTATGTTTCTCTGCCCTCTGCGACAGTTTGTCATAAATGCGGCGGTTATGGCGCGTGGTGCGGTGGATTTTCCACTTCATCGCTTTCACGCACTTCCTCGCCGCAAACCAACTTCTCGCCATCTTGTGCTCGCAGGAACGGGAAGTTGCCCCATGCAGTGACGCTCTCTTGCTCCGTCACGGCCATTGAGAACTTGCATTCGGGAAATGCCATTATCTGTTTTCCCTTGGGAACCAGGTTCGCAGCGACTCACAGAGCCGTTGAAATTCTGAATCCAGACAGCGCTTAATTGAAATCTTTGAGGTGATTTTCTTGTAGAGAGCAGAAGAACGGGGAATTTTTCTTTTCAGCAACAGCTTCTCCAGGATGTCTTTCGGCGAAGTAGGTTTGGGTTGCCCCTGTGGCCACGCTGCCTGTAACTCCTTATTAGTCATCAATTCCTTACTGTCTTTAAATCCCAATCCCTTTGCAACATGGTCATTCTGTTGCCAAATCCAATTTTCCAGCTCTGGCTCAATCGCAATCACGACAAAACAGCCTGACTTCCAACCGGTTTTCTTTATGTTTTCGGTAAGATTCCCGATAATCGCTTCCTTGCCGGGCGAGCCTTCCCATTCTGCATCCAGAACTACAACTGCATAACGATGAGTTGCCTGGTAAGGGCGCAAGAGCTCATGGCCACGGATATAGAGACCAGGATCGCTGTCTCCTGACGCTACCGCAATATCCTGGCAAGGGTCAAAGTCAAAAATTCCGCAACCGAGACTTTGGTAGAATGACTCTCGCGTAAGGAAGCCCTCGAAAGCAGCTTTCATATTTTTATCAGCTAGAAGGAAAATGCAATCTCTCATCCCAGCACCCCCGTTGCTAAGAGCGCGCCGAGATCTATTTGGCCTTTCCATTCCTTTAACTGCGGGTGGTCAACACCGTTAACGATGCTTGCTGCTCCGCTGCTATCCAAGCGAAAGCAAAGGAGTTGGCTCAATTCAGAGTTAGCCAAGACTACTGGAGAATGAGTGCTGAACAAAAGCTGAGAATTATATGCGGATGAAAGCGACTGCAATACTGCTTCTATTGCCCCAGGGTGAATACCGTTTTCAGGTTCTTCAAGAAAAACAATGGCAGGGAGATTGTTCAAATAGGGCAAAATAGTCAACGCCAAAATTCTCAGGGTACCCTCCGACAACCCCGAGCTGGTAATTGGATAACCCCCTTGGTAGAGGATACGAAAATAAACATGATGGTCTTCTTCACGTTCCTCTAATTCAATCCGTTCAATGTTGGGCAGCGCGCTTTTGACATGCTCTTGCCAAAGATTAAAGCGAAAAGGGTCTTGCTGCTGTAATGCTAAAGCAAGGTGGGGAAGATTGATGGCGGAAGGCAGCAGGCCGTCAGGCTGACCTGGAGGCAAGGCAGCTTGCAGAGCTTTCAACTCTGGTTCGTAAAATAAGTAATTTTGGGTCAACAAATTATGGAACCAGGAAGCCGCAGGGAAGTCCTCTTTTGATTCAAACTGCACACGAGGCAGAGCCAACTTGGAGGGCTCAACCTTGGTTGGACGGGATTTTACCCCTCTTTGGGTCTCTACTCGAAACTGGGCATCCCTTCCGTATTCTCTGCTGATAACAAAGCGCCAATTGCGATGGGGAATTTCTCCATAGAGCCTGGCACCGTTGCGCTCTGGCTGATGTTTAGAAGAAAACAAAAAAAGGTATTCGTTTTTGACCTGGACCTGCCGCTCGTTGAAAATTCCCAGCCGCAGTTCGTAACGGATGTTTTTCGGCCAATTGTCTTCATCCCGCTGCGAAGCAGGCAATCCGTCAATCAATCCTCTCACTACTTCTTCTGACAGTGCAGCTTCAATAGCTATAAAGAACTCCTGCCCCAAGGAACAAAAAATGAGTTCTGACAGCCTTGAACAGCGCGGGCTTCGCCCCTGTTGCCTCTGTAGAAATGCATTAGTGATATCTGGTTGCCGCAAGCAATCCCCTACCAGTCGCGGGATGTCGAGAAACGTTGTTTTACCAGCGCTATTCGCCCCAACCAATACGGCATAGCGGGGAAGATCAACGCCGACATTTTCCAGGCAGCGGTACCGATTGACCTCAATGCGAGTAATCATCCGTTCTGCTCCTTGAGAAATTCGCGGTACTTCTCAGCGATTATCGGAAGATCGTTGTCTTCGACCTTTTCCGAGCGCGTCAAGGTTCGTGTAACCCATTCCCCTTTGATTCGAAATCTCTCTACATAAGTTCTTTGTTCAACGATCTCTTCACCGTCCGGGGTGCGCTTATAGAGCGTATTTCCTCGACGGTCGAAGCCAACCTTATCGGCTACTGCCATGAACACCTTGTATTCTTTAGCTCCGCCCAGAACCTCGCGGCGCTTTTCCTGCTCATCCTTGCGACGCAGAAATAGCAGACTGGTGAGGATGTTGACATTGGCATCAGCGACGAAGGCCTCTACCGGCAGATCGATGGAGGCGAGGACTTGCGTTTCGCGCATAATCCACCAACGGATGTATTCGGCTGCCGGATTGCCCAGTATTCCATCTGGCAAGACAATGCCCATGCGCCCTGTTCCTGGCTTTATCCATTTGACACATCGCTCAACAAACAAAATTTCTGGCGAAACACTTCCCTGGAGCCTTCCCGTACTGCGAAAACCGCCACCATCGTCACGTTCCCAAACATGCGCCAATTCATACTGTTCTAAAATGTTTCGATCTGTAATTGGAATATCCGACCCGAACGGAGGATTGGTCGCAAGAATATCAATAGTCCCAAGAGGAATCTCTTTTTCAGCAATTTCACGATCAGAAAGATGCCCCTTGGGAAACTCCAGGGAGTTAATGTTGTAAATGTGTCCTCGACCGTCACCCGCCATCACCATGTGCATCTGGGCGGCGCGGATCAAAAATGGATCAAAGTCAGCCCCGAACACCTTGGAGGAGGCATACTCTTTCAGACGCTCATGGACATTCAAAAACTCAGCGGTATCTTCCTGCCCAGGCTGGATATTCCGCTCTTCGCGAAATTTCTTCAGCATATAGACTAAGGTCGCAACCAGAAAGCCGCCGGTTCCGCAGGCCGGATCCAGCAGCATCTCGTTCTCCTTGGGGTCAAGCATTTCCACGACCAGCTTCACCACGCACCGAGGAGTAAAATACTGGCCACGGTCGCCACGCAGATTGACGCCCACCAGCTCTTGGTAGGCCACGCCCTTGGCATCAACATCCGTGCGGGTAAAATCATACTTGGCCAATTCAGAAACGATAAAGGCCAGAGCCCGGTCAGAGAGGGTGATCTCTTCATTGCCCCGAAAAATATTTTTGTACTGCTTCTTAACCTCAGTAAAAAGCTCCTCAATACGGGCACGGATAGCTTTGCGCCCCTGGGGTTCGAATTGCTCTTTTGGCCCAGCCCAGAACCGGCGCTTCCAGGCATAGTGCTGCTTATTGCGCAAATTCTCGTCATGCATCTTACAGAAGATCAGATAGAGGAACTGCCTGAAAGCAGCATCCTTGGGCATACCCTCGTTGCCATGAATGTAATTATGGCAACGGCGGAAGGTGATCTTCAGCATCTCTCTGTCGGCGATACGAGTGTGAGCATCGGAGATGACCTCTTTAGTGCCGACTGACTCTTCGGCCATTGGCCAGTCGCCAATGGGGTTGCACTTAATTTCAAAGCGCGTCTTCTCTTTCTCAAGGAAAAAGAATTCAAGTCCGTTGGTCCACAGGCCATACTGAACCGCATCAACCTCACGCATGATAGCCTCGATCTCATCAAGGTCTTTAGCGGCCTGCTCAAAATCGCGGATGCGGACGACCTTCTTGCCGACTTTCGGCTCTTGGCGACAGAGCACAGCGCGGCTCAGGTTCTCAATGGTGTGTTCCTTGCCATGATGGAAGATGGCTACGTCCACCTTCTTTCTGCCGCCAATGGGAAAATCCAGCTCCATGTCATCCGGCGAAAAGCCATATTCGTGTATCAAGGCACGAACAACCCGCTGCCGGACTAATTCCCTTGGTGTCTCTTTTAGCTTCCTTCTAGAAACGTAGTCAAGCAGATATCCTGTTGGAATGACATTTTCAGGATGCCCGTTCCTGTTTTTGCTCATATATAAACCCCGTACAATGAAAACAATACTGTTTTGATTGTTTAAGTAAAATTGGAACCCAAAGCATTTTGCTGCTGTGCTGAAGACTTTTCGGCCAGGCGCATCCCGCGCTGACAAAGCACAAGCCGTCTTGTAAAGCTCCGACCGTCTTGTAATACTATGCTTTAACAAAGTTAAACACGAAAGCTCAAAATTCAAATCAGCGAGCCATGCATCCTGAGGGAACATCGCTCTTGCCCCATCGGCGCCCCCACCAGTTCCAGGCCTGGCTGAGGATGCATCGATCATCGGCGCTTAGCGCCAGGCTAAGCCGTCGATGTTCCGACTAGGGTTCCAACTTGCAATCTGCGCAAGAATGAACATAGTAACTTCCTGTGAATACAGATTCGCCGTCAAGTTTTAGGGCGCGGTGTATTTGCCTCCAGCCAGGCCATGACATCGTCGACCGTCCCACCCCCGTTCACTTTCACTGCATGAGGATTGCCATGAGCGACTACGCCCCGGTGAAAACCGCCTTGATCGGACTCGGCCCGCGCGCCGAAACCCTGCTGGCCTCCATCTTCAATATCCCGGAAGAAATGGAAGTCGTCGCTGTCTGCGACTTAGTCGACGCCAAAATCGAAAAAATCCTCAGCCTGTTTGACAAGCGCGGCCGTAAGCGGCCAACCGCGTTTCACGACTATCGCGAGATGCTGAAGATGCCGTCGATTGATGTCGTCTTAGTCGCCACTTCCTGGAATTCGCACCTGGGGATTGCGTGCAACGTCATGCGGGCCGGCAAATACGTCGCCATCGAAGTCGGCGGCGCGTCATCAATCGATGAATTGTGGCAGCTGGTGCACGCTTCCGAGTCCACCGGCGTCTCCTGCATGATGCTGGAGAACTGCTGCTACGGCCGCAATGAACTGATGGTCCTCAACATGGTTCGCCAGGGACTGTTCGGCGAATTAATCCATTGTGCCTGCGGCTATGAGCACGACTTGCTCCGCATGGCCAAGGAATACACCGAGGGCATCGAACGAGCCATCCACAACCGCTACCGCAATTGCGACCTCTATCCGACTCACCAGCTGGGGCCGACCGCCAAAATCCTGCGCATCAACCGCGGCAACCGCTTCCTGTCCCTGACCTCGACCGCCTCCAAGGCCCGCGGCCTGACTAACAAGGCGGAGGAACTGGGCATAAAGGATGAAAACGGCAATCGACTGGTCTTTAACATGGGCGACGTAATCACCACCGTCATCAAATGCGCTGGCGGCGAAACCATCACCGCCACCCACGGCGTCACCCTGCCCCGCCCCTATTCCCGCGACAGCCGCGTGCAGGGAACCAAAGGCATCTGGATGGAAGACACCAACGGCATCTACATCGAAGGCATCAGCCCTTCCATCACAAAAATCGACATCGCTGGCAACCCCTATACTGTCCACCAATGGACGCCGGTCGAAGACTTCTACGAAAAATACGACCATCCACTCTGGAAACGCTACAAGAAGAACGAAAACGAAGCGCATGGCGGCATGGACTCGCTGATGCTGCGCGCCCTGGCAGAAGCAGTCCGCACCCACACGGCGCCGCCGATTGACGTGTACGACTGCGCAGCCTGGATGAGCCTGACCTGCCTGTCTGAAGAGTCCATCGCCCTCGGCAGCATGCCAGTCTCCTTCCCAGACTTCACCAACGGCAAATGGATCAACCGCGGCAAAGAACGCCCCTCGCGCTGGTCACTAAACGAAGTCTTCGACATCTAAAGTCGAAACCCGCACCGCTGCGGCCACGACTGACATTTTCACAACCCCTTGGCACGTCCCCCTCATCCACGAAAGGCTTCACCATGTCCAGAACAGCATCGTTCCACGTCGCCCTGGCAGCCTGGCTTTGCGCCGGCCTGCTATCCTTCGCCCTGGCCCAGGAAAAGCCGCTTCCCGTCAACCTGCTCGCCAATCCGACCTTTGCCGCTGACGGCGACCAGCTGCCCAAGGGCTGGAGTCGAAACGACGTCGGCACCGGCAAGCGCATCACCGCGCCAGAAGGCGTCAAGGCTGAATACGCCCTTGAATTGACCAACGATAACGACAAAATCGCCTATTTCATCCAGCATAGCTTGAAATTGCAGCCAAATCACGACTACGTGCTGAAGACGAAATTCCGCGGCGACCCCAAGACTATCTTCCAAGTCTACATGGAATGCAGCGATCCCTGGAGGACATTCACCGGCCCCTCCGTAACCTGCACAGGCGAGTGGCAGGACATGGAACTGCAGGCCAATTTCGCCGAACTCAACAGGCTGCCGTATGCAGTTTTCCGCATCAAGGGCGCTGGCCGCGTCTGCTTCACTGAGCCAATCCTGTACCTCGACTTGTCCCGCTTCCGCAACGGCGACTTTGAACTCGGCAATGCGCGCTGGGACATTGAGCACGGCGCCATCGTCGACACTGAGGGCGCTCATGGCAAAGTGCTGGAGCTGACCAACCTCGTCGGCCCTGCCAAGGCCACCCAAACCGGCATCACCGTCAAAGCCAATCAACTCTATCGGCTGACCTATGACGTCAGCGGCGGGGTTGACAAGGCCTACACCGATTCCCAAGGTGCGACCTGGTTCCGGATCACCCCCCAGCTCCAAGGCCAGCCCGTCGGCGATACTGGCAGCTGGCTTGATTCCTTCTCCTCTTGGCAGACTAAGCGCCTGACCTTCAGCCTGCCGCAGGAAAGCACCATCGACATCGTCTGCGAATTGAAGAATCCCGGCACTGTCCGTTTCGACAACATCACCTTAGAAGAATGCACATCGGAAATCCCGCCCCTGGAAATCTGCCTTGACCTGCCCTTCGCCTTTGGCAATGCCGCCTTCCCGGAACACAAAGCCATCACAACGCTCTCTGGCATCCTGGTTTCCGATCTGCCGATCAGCGCCTACCGCGTCGATCTGGCCGGTCAAAGCACGGAAGTGAAAAGCAGCGGCCGCATCACCACGTTTGCGCTGCCCCGCCCGCTCCCCGTCGGCAAATACCCGCTGACAGCGGTTGGTCGCGACGCCAATGGCAAAGAACTCGCGACCGCCTCCCTCGACTTCCAGGTCTATCCGCCATCGCCGCACCGCCAGATCACCTTCCGGGAGGATCGCGTCATGCTCATTGACGGCAAGCCTTTCTTCCCCCTCGGCTTCTGGGGCGTCAGCGGCGACTTGCCCCTGGAGGAAAAGCTGAAGCGCATGGTCGCCGCCGGCTTCAACGTCGGCAAATGCGGCGCCAACCAGGTCAACGCCTTTGCCGACGCTGGCGTCATGGCCGTCCCGACCGTGCCCAGCAAGCTTCCTGACTTCAAAGACCAACAGCAGAAAGAACTCTGGCGGAGCCATTTCATCAAGAAGCACGAGTCGGTGATGGCGCATCCTGCCGTCATCAGCTATTTCAACATCGACGAGCCGGCCTGGGGCGGCAGACCCTGGCAGCCGATCCAGGAAGCCTACCGCTTCATCCGAGAACTCGACCCCTACCGACCCATCTTCCTCAACGAAGCCCCACGCGGCAAGATAGAGGACCTCCGCCCCTACGCCCTTGCCAGCGACGCCTATGGCGTGGACATCTATCCCATCCCCAGCCCGAATTCACATTCCGACCTGAAGGACAAGATGATGACCAGCGTCGGCAAGTACACGGACATCTGCAAGGAAGTGACCTGGGATCGCAAGCCGATCTGGATGACCTTGCAGGGATTCGCCTGGCGGCAATGGAACAAGCCCCCGAACAACCAGAACTTAGTCTATCCCAATCACGCTGAAAACCGCTTCATGGCCTACAACGCCATCGTCCACGGCGCCACCGGGCTGTTCTACTGGGGCTTCAACTGGGGCCTGGAAAACTGGGACTTCATCACTGAATTAGGCCGCACCATCCGCGAACTGAACGACATGTCGACAGTCCTGACCTCGCCGACTGTCATTCCGCCAGCCATCACTGCCGACAATGCGGCCATCGCCATCCTCCACAAGACCTGCGACGGCAAAAACTTCTACATCGTCCAGAATGAAAGCGGCGACCCGGTGACCGCGACCTTCCGCGGCGCGATGGCGACGACCTGGCAGGTGCTGACGGAAAATCGCTCCCTGACCGCCGCCAACGGCGTATTCAGCGACGCCTTTGCCCCGTATGACACCCACGTCTACACTGACGCCGCCGCCCTGCCGCCGCCGCTGCCCCAGCCAGAATGCCAAGGCGCCGCAGTCCAACGCTTCCAATCCACCAACGACCACCGGGAAGCCTTCTGGGTCTGGTACCCTGACCGCAACAAGGTGCCCGGCCATCAGACGCGCTTTATCCGCGACTTCGAGGTGCCGGCCGGCGCAGAAGTCGAACTGCACGGCACTGCCGACGACCTGTTCCGGGCTTATTTGAATGGCAAGCTGGTTCTTGAGCACAACCGCTTCAGCGGCCATGGCACCATCTCTGTCCGCAACGTGACCACCTTCATTCGCCCAGGCCGGAACCGCCTGGCCTACCACGCCGCTGACGCTGGCCAGCCGCCAGCCGCCGCCCTCTTCGCGCTCCGTATCACCGACAAACAAAGCAACGTGACCAGGATCGTCTCTGACGCTGACACCATCTGCACGGAAACAGCCCCAGACAACTGGCTGAACAACGACTTCACCCCAGGCCCCGAATGGAAGCCCGCCCAAGTCCTCGGCAAATACGGCTGCGAACCCTGGGGAGCTAACGCCGAGCCGGAAGCCGCAGCCATTGAATTGATCGGCCAATTCGACTTCCCTAAATAAGTCATGCGTCAGTCATTAATACTCGGAGTTCCGGCGAGCTACGGAGTTCGGCACCCAGGATAAGACACTTTAGTGAACATTAATGGACACCAGTAGACGATGGACTGTGGACAGAAGTGGACATTAGTGGAGCGTGGACGTGGACGGAAATGGACCTTAGTGGACTGTGGCGCGAAGACATGCGTCCTCCACAGGCCTTCAGTCGGCAAAATTGTATCATGCTTACAGTCATGCCCTTGGCGCCGTAGGCGCTTAACCATGCTTAACCCCAGGCTTTAGCCTGGGGGGAGGCATATCCCAAAACTGGTGCCCAGTAGGGGCACTACCGGGACGTCTACCAGCACAATCACTGCGCCAAATCTCTCTTTCTATCACAAGATTCCGCACATTACCATAAAATAAGGTTATATTAATATTTTTGCGTAAATTTTCTTTCTGTCTTGCTGACGGCTTGCTGCATGCACGATTTTTCCACCTTCATAGCGCTTTCCTGTCCGGTTCGCCACTATGCCTGGGGCGAGCGTCGGCATGGCAGCGTTGTTCCCTTAATTGCGGAACTGACCGGGGAAGCCACGGATGACGCCACGCCTTGGGCGGAGCTGTGGCTCGGCGCACATCCGTCTGCCAGCGCTTTGGCCAAAACCCCGGCTGGCGACATCCCCTTGCACGACCTGGCGAGTGCCTTCCCAAACGAAGTCCTCGGCACTGGCCGCCAATCAACCGAACTGCCATTTCTGCTCAAAATTCTCTGCTGCGAGAAGTCCCTTTCCCTGCAAAGCCACCCGGACCGCTGCCACGCCGCCCGCCTGCACGCGGCCTATCCGGAGCGTTATCCAGACCCGAATCCCAAGCCGGAAATCATCATCGCCATCTCCCCGTTCCGCGCCATGATCGGCTTCCGTCCACCCCTGGCCGCTATTGCCGATATCTGTCGGCGAACAGCCCTGGCGCCCTGGCGCGACCAATGGCAAACCTCGCCCTCTCTCCGACAACTCTGCGAAACCATGCTCACCATCCCGGCGTCGACTATTCCCGCCCTGCTCGACAACCTGGCTGCCGAAATCAATGCCGACCCAGCGCCAACGTCGGCGGACATCCTCTGCGCTGACCTGATGCGCCAGCACCCGCATGACCGAGGCGCCCTCTTCGCCTACCTTCTCCATCAACTGCTTCTCCGCCCCGGCGAAGCCTTGTACATACCGCCCAACACCCCCCACGCCTATTTGCACGGCCAAGGCATTGAAGGCATGGCCAGTTCGGACAATGTCATCCGAGCCGGCCTGACCCCCAAGCTGATTGACCATGACGCTCTGTTCGAAACCCTCGACTTCAACGCCCACGAACCACTGTCCCTCCCCCCCAGCGGCGACCTGCCCGGCTACCGCTGCTACCAGCCCCCGACTCCTGAATTCCAAATCGAAACCATGACCGGCACCCCCCTGGACCTGACGACCCAGCCGCCCGGGCCAAGTCTATTCCTGGTCTTGAACGGCGCTGCCGCCCTCGTCGCCCCAGGCCGGCCGAAACAACGCGCTCCCCGCGGCAGCGCCTGGCTCGCCCCAGCCGCACTCAAAGCCGGACGCATCCAGCCGCTCACCCCCGATACCACCGTAGTCCTGGCTCGACAGCGCCAATCCGCCCCGTCTTCCCCAGCGACCTGACGCGCATCATCAACCACCCTCATAGTTCATCGCCCCAACCCCTTCCCCCCAGGCATCTCCATGACACAGGACAACAACGATTTCGCCCGCCTATTCGAAGCCGGACTGGACAGCTTGAAAACCACCATCCGAACCGGCGAAAAGGTCAAAGGCAAAGTAGCCATGATCGGTCAAAACACCGTCTTCGTCAACCTCGGCGCACGAGCAGACGGCCTGATTGACAAAAAAGACCTGCTCGACGCCGATGGCAAGCTGACCGTCAAAGAAGGCGATGTCATTGAAGCTTTCTGCATGGGCTGGACTGACGAAGGCATCAAGCTGGCTGTCAAAATGAGCAGCGACATGGCCGATTCCTCCATCGCCGACGCCTACAACGCTGGCATGCCCATCGAAGGAAAGGTCACCGGCGAACGCAAAGGCGGCTTCACCGTCCAAGTCGCCAACGCCGAAGCCTTCTGCCCTTTCTCCCAGATGGACGGACGCGGCGTCAAAAAAGAACCGGTCGAGTATATCGGCGAAAAATTTTCCTTCCTCATCACCGAATACAGCGAAGAAGGGCGCAACATCGTCCTCTCCCGCCGGAGAATCTTAGAGCAGGAAGCCGCCAAGCAGCTGGCCAAGCTCAAAGACTCGCTGCAAGTCGGCGACATCGTCAACGGCGTGGTCACAAGAATCATGCCTTTCGGCGCCTTTGTCGACCTTGGCGGTGTCGAAGGCATGGTCCATGTCAGCGAGCTAGGCTGGACACGCGGCCTGAAACCCGAGGAAGTCGTCCAGGAAGGCCAAACCGTCCAAGTCAAAGTCCTTGATTTAGACTGGGGCGACGATAGCAAGCGCGAACGGATTTCGCTAAGCGTCAAGCAGGCGGAAGTCGATCCCTGGGAACGCATTCTGACTGACGAAGCCTACGCGGTCGGCGCACGGCGGCGCGGCAAAGTCGCCCGCCTGGCTGACTTTGGCGCCTTCATCACCCTGGAACCCGGCGTTGACGGCCTGGCCCACGTCTCCCAGCTCGGCGTTGAACAGCACGTCAAACACCCATCCGAAGTACTCGCCGAAGGTGACGAGGTTGACGTGACTATCCTCGCTGTTGACCCTGACCGCCGCCGTCTCGCGCTCTGCATCGGCGAACCGAAAGTAAAAGAGGAAAAACCGGCTGAACTGACCCTGGAGCAGGAGCTGGAAGTCGCTAAAGTCAGCGCGGGCGAGATTCTCGAAGGCGAAGTCGAAAGCGTAAAGCCGTTCGGAGTCTTCATCGCCCTGCCCAACGGCCAGACCGGACTGCTCCACATCAGCCAGGCCAACGTCGACGGCAGCGGCAACATGCAAGTGCGCGCCCTCTACAAAGCCTATCCCCCACGCCGCAAAGTCGAAGTCGTCATCCGCGAAGTCGACGGCAACCGCATCTCCCTCACCCTGCCGGAAATTCTTGAGCAGGAACGGGAACAAGACACCGATATGAATGTCAAGGATAGTGCAGGCAAAAATTTTGGCAGCCTGGGCGACCTGTTCTCCCAGATCAAGCTGTAACCGACTCGCCATCAGCGCGGCCGGCGACAATGCCTTCTCAACCGCGCCCTGGCAATTCTTCCGGCCGCGCCTCCCTAAAGGCGGCGGCCAGTTTTCGTATGTCTCGATTCCAAAAAGACAGCTTCACGACCGACGCTTGAGGTTCCGACTCATGGACGACATCAACAAACATCCACAAGACGACGCACCGCACAACACGCCGAAAAGTCGCTGCGACAACGGCGACGACACCATGACTGACAACGACCAGCATAACGCCAAAAAAGAAAAAGACAGCTTCTTCAACAAAATCTTCGCTAAAAAGAATGACGGCGACGATGCTGTCGAAGCCGCCGAAAACGCCACTGAAGGCGAAATCGGCGAAACCAGCGCCGAGGACGAAGCTGAAACCACCGAGGCTACGCCCGACCTGGCTGCCGAACTGGCTGAAACCAAGGAAAAACTGCTCCGCCTGCATGCCGACTTTGACAATTACCGCAAACGCATCGCTCGCGAATACAACGACGTCCGCGAAAGGGCTAAAGCCAACGTCATCAGCGACTTCCTGCCGGTATACGACTATTTCCAGCTGGCTATGAGCCATGCCGAGCAGAACGCCGAGTTTGACGCCCTCATGCAGGGCATGCACATGATCCTGGCCGAATTCAAGCGCACTTTTGACAACCTCGGCGCCGAGGAAATCAACGCCACTGGCAAGCAGTTTGACGCCAAATGGCACGAGGCCATGTCCCAAGAGCCGGACGTGACATTGCCTGCTGGCCACGTCATCCGGCAATGGAAATCCGGGTTCCGGCTCGGCGACACCCTCCTCCGCCCGGCCACCGTCGTGGTCAGCTCCGGACCGCCAACCGCCGAAGCCCCTGACGGCGACGAGGCCAACCCTGAAACCAACAACTAAATCTACCCCCTGCACTTACCGCCATGTCAACTTCTACAGAAGACTACTATTCCATCCTGGAAGTCGACCGCAACGCGACCCCAGATGAACTCAAGAAGGCCTACCGCAAGCTGGCCATGAAATACCACCCGGACCGCAATCCGGGCGACAAGGAAGCCGAAGAAAAGTTCAAGACGCTCTCGACCGCCTATGAGGTGCTTAGCGACGAGTCCAAGCGGCGCCAGTACGACCAGCTCGGCCACGAGATGTACACTAAGGGCGGCCGCGGCGGCATGGGAGGCATGACCGCCGAAGACATCTTCGCCCAAGCCTTTGGCGGCAGCGATTTCTTCAGCAACCTGTTCGGCGGTGGGCGCCGCTCCCCGAACGACCCCTTAGAAGGCGACGATTTGTTGTATGAACTGCAAATCGACTTTGAAGACGCCATGTTCGGGCTCGAACGCAAAATTGAGATTCCCCGCTCGGAGACTTGCAGCGTGTGCCAAGGCAGCGGCTGCGAACCCGGCACCTCCAAACGCACTTGCCCGCAATGCAACGGCAGTGGCCAGGTGACGATGTCGCAAGGCTTCTTCAGCATCCGCCAGCCCTGCACCTACTGCCAAGGCAGCGGCAGCGTCATTGAGAAGCCGTGCCATACCTGCCGCGGGCGGGGAACCGTCCGCCGCCGCAAAACTCTCACCGTCCGCATCCCGGCGGGCGTTGACACTGGCTCTCGCCTGCGCCTGGCTGGTGAAGGCGAAGCCGGGTTGCGCGGCGGGCCTCCCGGCGACCTCTACGTCCGCATCCGAGTACGCCCGCACGAAATCTTCTCTCGGGACGAGAAGGACCTGCGCTGCGACGTGCCGATCCCGTTCCACGTCGCCGCGCTAGGCGGTGACATCGAGGTGCCGACCATCAACGGCAAGGTCAAAATGACCATTCCCGCCGGCACCCAAACCGGCACTGAACTGCGCCTCAAAGGACGCGGCGTCCCCGCCTTGACCAAGGGACACCCACGCGGAGACCAATACGTCAGAGTCATCGTGGAAGTGCCCACCAACCTGTCCCGAGACCAAAAGGAAAAACTGCAAGCCTTTGCCGACGCCTGTACCGACAATGTCCACCCGCGCCTGAAAGCCTTTATCGAAAACGCCAAGCGATTCTTCAAATAAGCGGCAGCTCGAACTAAACCATTCGGACAGGAGCGACACCATGAGCCAGACCAGGAACACCCTGACCCTCGCTATCAGGCTCAATGCCCTTCTCCGATACTCAAGGCGGATGCTCGCCATCGGCCTGGTCGCCCTGCTGGCCGGGACAGCACGCGCCCAAGTGCCGGTTCAGGCGCCCCGTCCCATCCCCACGCCAACGGCCCGACCGCAGCGCCCCCTGCCCACGCCCGGCCAGCCGACAGTTCAGCTGACCGAAACCGAGGTGGAGACCATTGCCAAATGCCTCCGCGACCTGAAAAGCCCGACTGTCGAAGACCGGCGCCGAGCCGCCATGATCATTGGCAAATACAATACTCCAGAAGCCGAACAGGCCGTCATCGACTGCCTTTCTGACCAGGACGCCGTCGTCCGCCAAAGCGCCCTAGTCGCCTTGACCGAAGACCGCATGTTCCCGCCCGGTGCCAGGATGCCAGTGTTCAGGCTCCTGCGCGACCCTGACGTCCACATCCGCCGCATTGCCTCAGCACTGATTCCTGAAGCCAGCGGCATATCCCTCAGCGGGCCGGTCGCCATCACCGGCAACATCACTATCCGAGCCGGCGGCGGACGCACGGACGAAGAAACCGAGGAAGCCCTGGCCTGCCTGAACCACGCCCTCAGCGACGATGACCCATCCGTCCGCCGAAACGTCCTCAGCGGCGCCCGCTTCTTCCCGAAACCGCTGGCGCCTGCCAAAATCGAAACCTTCTTCGCTGATCCGGACGCCGAAGTGCGCACGCTCGCCCTGATCGCCTACGCGCAAGTCATTGGCCAGGAGGCAGAACGTGCCGTCCGCCTGCAACCCCTGACGCAAGACCCGGTTCCAGCCGTGCGCCAAGAACTGGCCCGCACTGCCGCCCGCCTCGGCGGCGATGGGACACCTATCCTCAAAAATCTCCTCAATGACCAGGACATCGCCGTCCGCGCCGAAGCTGTCCGACAATTCGCCGGACAACTCGACCCGGACGCATTCCCGCCCTTGAGCGCCATGCTCCGCGACCGCCAACTCCCGGCTGATCTGCGCAAATCCCTCTTGCCGCTGCTCCGCGTCTTTCCAGACCAATCAGGGCCGCTCTACGAGGAGCTGCTGGCGCAGGGGCCGCCGGAACTGCAAGCAGAAGCACTCCGTGCCATCGGCGCCGACCAGGCCGATCCGCGTCCCCTCGACTTTTTCCTGCCGTTCATACAATCGCCCTCAGCGCCAGTCCGGCAAATGGCCGCGACTGTCATCACCCGCCGACGCCAGGAACTGACCCCGGAACACATCCAGACCCTGATGAAGGCAAAAGAGGCGGAAGCGCGCCTGCTCGCCGTGCGCACTTGCGCAGCTCTGCCAGAACCGCAGCGCGGCGAGTTGCTGCTTGACGCCTGCCTGGATGCCGACGTCGCCGTCAGGCAGCAAGCCTTGCTGCAAATCGCGACCTTCCGTCCTGAAGGCTGGCAGGATATCCTCCTCGCCAGCATGAGCGACCCCAATCTCGACATCCGCGACGCTGCCGCCCGCGGGCTGGTTCGCCTGCCCCAGCCTTCGCCGGAAATCGTCACCGCCTTGCAGAATCACCTGGAAACTTGTCAAAATGAAATGACTCGGCGTTTGATCACCAACTTCCTCACCAGGAACGCCGCCCAGGAAGAAGCCAGGCAACGCAGGCTCGATGCCCAGGAAGCGGCCCGCCAACGCCGACAGCAACGGACGCCAACACCACAACAGCTGCAGACGCCGCCCCGCCGCTTCGCGCCGCAAGTCGCACCGGCCCGCCCCGCGCCCGCGCCGCAGCAGCCAGTCGCGCCGCCAGCTCAATAAGCAGTCTCGGCCATCCTGGCGCCAGTCGCCAAGTCATGCCCAAAGAAACCACTGCGGGAAAATTACCCTGAGCCGACCGGAGCAACCGCGTCCTTTACTGCAACGGCAGCAGCAATTCATCGGACTCTGCGTCCACGGACGCTGCTTTGGCAGATGCTGCCTTTCTCCTGGGGCGCTGCTCTCTCCTATCCGCCCAGACAGGCGCGAACTGTCGCCGCTGCTGGCGGTCGCCGAGCATTTCCTCCAGCAACGCATAGCCGCCGCAATGTTGCAATCGATGCCGCCAGCGATTCAGGCTGCTCGGCACAGTGGGTGCTTGGTGCTCAAAATAGACGCCGCCGGTGAAATACTGCCAGTAGGGATTTTCCGTCCAGTAAGTAAGAAGGACTCTGTCGCTGAGACCGCTCAGCTCCTTGAGCATCAGCAGGCCAACCATCAGGCGCGTCGGACACGAATAACGTCCTCGATTCGGACTGAACAAATCCGCCAGCAGCTCATCAAAACGGCTCCAGTCAACCTCCTGGGCCAGCGCGACCAGGGGATGCTCATGGCAGACAAGATCCTCCAGCAGAACCTTGAAAAAATCCCGCTCGGGCACGTCCGCTGTCTCGGCTTTGTTCAACATAACGGCAAGCCCCCCAACAACGACATCTTGCACATTGACAACAACTATGGTCATGCCATGCCTTACCATAGCACGTCATGGCGACTTTGTCACGTCCTGCGAGGAAGTGGAATCGTAATCGGCTACCCGCTGACAACGGCCATCGCAGCAGCATGTTTTCAGTGCTACATTCGTCCCGCTGCTGTAGACGGTATGGACATGGTGGACAACGGCTGCGGCATCGTATGTAGTTCAAGCTTCGGCTTGCAGTATGTTTCGCACCTTTAGCGTTTCTGCCGCTGTGCAACTGATTTCCCCATGCCCCCCCAAAAAATCTGCGCCATCAGCGTAATCTGCGGATAAAACACCAGTTTCTCGCCCCTCGCCCCTCGTATCAATCGGTGACCGATTACATTCCACCTGCCTACGGCGTCCTTGCATCACTTTTAGAAAGGGTTATATTCCATGACGCATTTTTTTCAACGTCTTGCCTTGTTGTCCATCCTGGCCAGCGCTGCTCTGTTGCCAGCGGCCATCCCACTGCCGCTGGCAGCGAACTGCGCCAAACCGGCCTGGCTGTCAAACCAAAATTAACATACGCTGTGCAATTCTGAACCCGAAGCGAGAAGGCGCAGACTGTCGGTGTCTACCTAATTTTCCTGGACGAGCAGGGCAAACACCTGAACCGCGTTGACCTGCACAATGAAATCTGCCTCGCTCTGCCCAAGCAACAAGAATGGGGCCAATTCACCTTAGTCGCCAAAGCCCTGGCGACCGCCCGGGCTGTCACCGTCCGAATCCCTTCTTTCAATGCCGCCCTGGCGTCGCTGACCTTGAAGGCTTCACCCTCCTGGGACTGACCGTAGAAGAGGCCAAAACCATGAAAACCACCTTCATCAGAGCCAACAATCCCAAAGCCTTCCCTGCCTTCGACCCAGACCGCGTCAAACAAATCGCCAGCTGGCTGCCAACCCAGCCGACCGGCTTCGGCAAACCGGTCAGCGACCGCCAAGCCTGGGAGAAAATCGCCAGCCTGCCAGGCGCGGCCAGGACCATCGCCAAGGCCCGCAGAGATGCAGCCAGCCCGCCGCCAGAACTGCCGGATGAACTCTACCTGGAATTCACCCGAAGCGGCAACCGCAGGCGCTACGAAGTGCCTTACTTCACGAGGACACAACGCATTCTGACCTTCGCCAAAGCGGAAGGCTTCCTCAACCAGGGCGAATTCATGCCTGCCCTGGAAGCCGAACTGAGAGCCCTCTGCGCTGACCGCAGCTGGGTCATGTCGGCTCATGACGCCGACCTGGAGAACTTCAACCGCACACGCTATTACGGCGACCTCGGCGCCACGGCCCGCGCCCTGCTCGCCGCTACTGTCTCCTGGTGGTTCCAAGACCAACTGCCTGCCGACCTCCGAGCCGATATCAAGGCCAATATCATGCTCCGCGTCCTGGAGCCGTACCGCGAGGTCTTCCAGACCGGTGAGATCAAAAATGGCCTGTGGTGGATGACCACCCACAGCAACTGGAATGCCGTCTGCACGGCCAACACCGTCGCCACGGCCCTCACAGTCTGCGATTCGGTCGAAGAACGCGCCGAATTCGTCGCCGCCATGGAAATCTCCAACCCATTCTTCCTCAACGGCTTCACCCCGGACGGCTATTGCAGTGAAGGCATCGGCTACTGGAATTTTGGCTTTGGGTATTACCTTTACATGGCGGCCATGGTACGTCTCGCCACCGACGGCAAGCTCGACATCCTCGACCATCCTGTCGTGGAAAACACCTGCGCCTACGCCAAGAACATCATGATTGACAAAAGCGTGGCGCCGGCCTTTGCCGACTGCGCTGTGAACGCCAGGCCATCGACGGCGATACTTTGGCTGATTCAGAATACCCATCCGCACACCCTGCGCCAACGCATAACCATTGAAGACACTTCCATCCTCAAACTTCTTGCCTTTGCTCTGATCGCCTTTGCGGAACCGACAGCGGCGGAAAACCTCCCCCCCGAAACGCCGACCATTGAGCCACGCCACCTGTTTGCAGAGGGCGGCGTCTTTATCTGCCGTTCCCTGCACGGCGAGCAGACCTTCGGCGCCGCCATCAAGGGCGGCCATAATGCCGAAATACACAACCACAACGATGTCGGCTCCTATCTGGTCGTCATCAACAACCACGCCTACCTGGTCGATCCCGGCGCCGAGCAATACACCCGCCGCACCTTCAGCAAAGACCGCTACGTCAGCAAAATCCTCAATTCCTACGGCCATCCTGTGCCAGTCGTCGCCGGCAAGCTGCAAAACACTGGCCGCGCTGCCAAGGGCGTCTTCACCAAGACCGACTTCACCGATGCGCAGGACACCCTTGTCATCGACCTGACCCAAGCGTATCACGTGCCAGAGCTGACCGCCCTCACCAGGACCTTCACCTTCTTCCGGACACGACCGGAAATCATCATCCGCGACGAGGTCTCCTTCGCGTCCCCGCAGACCTTCTCCACGGCGGTCGTGACCTTTGACAAACTGTTCATCCGCCACCAACGCTCCCTGACCGTCTACGATGGCAACGGAGCCTGTGCCGTCGACATCGCCGTGACCGGCGCCGACTGGACCCTCGACTCCGAAGTCATTGAGAACCCCGGCACCAGCAACGTCCCCACCCGCGTCGGCATCAATCTGACTACGCCGGTCACAGCCGCGACCGTGACCGTGACCATCAAGCCCGCGCCACTGAGCGACGACCTCCCAGGCTTCTACCGCGAACCTGACCTGACCGGCCTCAACCCGGCTGTCAATGACGCCATCACCATCCAGGCGAAAAACATCGCCGAGGAAACCGGGGGCGCCGTTGTCAGGGAACCGAAAGCCGACAGCGACGAAGACACCGTCCGCAGGTTGATGGACTGGGAGGCCCATGTTCCGCTCCAGGAACCAAAGGCCGACAGCGACGAAGACGCCATCAAGTTCTGGGACAAGGCCGGCCACGCCCTGACCTGGGAGTTCACGGTTCCGGCTGACGGCCGCTACGCCCTCCAGGTCCGCGCCTGCCACGCCTTCGGAGACGGCGTCGCCCGCCACGTCGCCGTGGACGGCGCTCCGCTCAACCAGGAAGACACCCCATTCCTCTTCCCCGGCACCGGCGGCTGGAGCACAAAAACAAACCAGTGGCGGGAAGTCTGGGTCGCCCACAACCGCAAGGCGCTAATCCTTGAACTCAAGGCAGGTCAGCACCGCCTTACCATGACCAATGCCGACAACCGCGGCATGAAGCTCGATTGGCTCAAAATCGTACCCCTACCTTGAACGCCAAGTCAGCGCTGCCAGCATCATCCACCTACCAACACATCATCACGTTTATGATCAATTGCGCCCGACTCGCGTTGACAAGATTGGCTGCATGCCCTGGCAGCCAGCCAACGCTTAGACGGCTTTGAATACGACGCCGACAACTTTAGCCTAAAAAAAGCAGTTGAGTTTTGGGCATGGATTGGTCAGCGTTGTGGGTCGCCCTTTCAGAGTTCAAAATATTATACTCCTTACCCAGGGGGCGCGGCGCACATCATGATTGCAGCCATATTACTTTGCGCCGTAGGCGCTTAAAGGCATACCCCAAAACTGGCACCTCGTAGAGGTGCTACAGTTAGCGCTGAAAACATGCTGTCGGGATGGTCATTATCAATGGGCGCCAAGTTCCCGCCCTTATTTTTTTTCGCCGACGAATTTGTTTTTTTTGCCCCCTACTGGTATAATACATTATATCACTTTTAGGATATAGGTATAATATGTCGCGCCAGTATTTACATCCTGAAGTTGTTCTTGACCGTTCGTCATCGGTTCCGCTGCATGTCCAGATCAGCGACCAATGCCGTCAGGCGATCATCCGCCGCCGTCCTCGTCCTGGGACTCGCTTTATTTCTGAGCGTCGCATGGCCGAGCAGCTGGGCGTCAACCGCAACACGGTGCATCAAGCCTTTGAGGCATTGCTGTCGGAAGGACTGCTCAGCGTCGCGGGTACGCGGGGCAGCGGCCTGATCGTCTCCCGCGAAATTCTGTCCTATTGCCGGACGAGTTTTCCGTTTTTGAATTTCGTTCTTCCTCTGAAGATGTCAGAGCAACTGGCGGTTTCGAATCTACGCAGCCTGGAGATGATTGGCGGCGTCATGGATCGCGCAGCCGAGTTGCACATATCCGTCAATATCCTATCCCTGCCTTCGCCGTTTTTGCCAGCCGCCCAGATTTCACAATGGCTGGACTCGTTTGTCCCCGACTCCCTCGGCGTCATTGTCCTGGGACGACGTTATGACGTCCCTGATCCTGTTTTCAAAGCTTTGCTTGACTGCGACTTCCTGCCTCAAGTACTCATGGACGGCCTGAGCGACCGCGCACACATCAGCACAGTCGCGGCCGACACTACCGATGGGGCGCGGAATATGGCCATAGAACTGCTTCGGCGCGGACATCGCCGCCTGGGCATCATCGACAAAGACTTCAAAAAGGGTGTGTTTGACCACTGCGCCCGCGACCGATGTAAAAGCGTGGCGGCCACCGCCACTGCCGCGGGCCTGGCCACGCGCCTTGTCAAAATTAGCTCGCAAGCTACACTAGACGAAGTCGCCGCCGCCTTGGACGAGTTCTTCTCCAGCGACTGGCGCCCCACGGCTCTCTTCTGCCATAATGACGCCCTCGCTTTTCAAGTCGAGGCCGAACTCCTCCGTCGCGGCCTGCGCATCCCTGACGACATCTCGCTGATCGGCTATGACGACATCGACTCCTCCCAACGCCTGAGCACTATCAATCATTCGCGCTTTACCATGAGCGCGGAGACCGTCAACATCATCGCTGAACTGTCGCGCACCGGCTATGCTGGCGATGCGCTCCACCGAACCGTTCCAACGCAATTTTTCCTTCGCCCATCCGTCGGCCCGGCCAAGGACATTCCTGTCTCGGTTTAAATCGCTCACCCTTTCCACCCGTCGATACAACCTCTCACCCCCAGCCCCGGAGTCTTGCCATGTTCAAAAAGACCGAATCCTTCACGCTGATTGAACTGCTTGTGGTCATTGCCATCATCGCCATCCTGGCTGCGATGCTCCTGCCTGCCTTGAGCAAGGCCCGCGCCAAGGCACGTGCCATCAGCTGCACTAACAACATCAAACAATGCATGCTCGAAATCCAAATCTATGTCGATGACAACGAAGGCGAATTGCCCAAATTCTACGCCGCTGATCGCCCCTGGACCTGGCACGTATGGGGCAAGGTTCCGGCGCTCTCCTATCCGAGCTATCAGAGCTTTATGTGCCCGGAACTCGGCTACAATCCGGAAGTCGCTGGCTGGGCTTCCAACCCTGACCGTAAACGCTATGGACAGACCTACGGCATCCTCATCGGCGTGACCGGTACCTATATGCACTATGGATTGCAGAAAAAACTCGCTGGCTACGGCGGCGCCAAACTCTATACCCTCGGCCCTTCGGAAATGCCCGTACTGGTGGACTCCATGAGCAACTCGGCCTGGAAAAACCAAGGCATCATTTCCCAAACATCCTCTGTCTACTACCATGTAGCCAGCTCAGACAACGGCCAAATCCACCTCCGCCACAGCGGACGCGCCAACATCGGCTACCATGACGGCCATGTCGCCAGCGTCAACCGCAATGAAGCGCGCGACTCCGTCTTCGTCCGCGGCTATGACGAAAACCAAAACCTCTGGAACTGATCCCCCGCGACCGCCAACGCCACCTCCCCACACCCCAGGTTGAACCACCATGTTCAAACGCACTTTGCTTCTTCTTGCTGCCGGCGCGGCCAGCGCCATTCTCGCTGCTGCCCCAGACTTTGCCCGCGTCGCCCAGGAAGATATCCTGTTCCTGGCACATTTCAACGCTGATGTCACCCCTGAGATCGGCAATGCTGACGGCATGGTCGTCAACCAGGCTCAAATCACCGCTGGAGCTGCGGGATACCCGTTCGCCGACAGCGTGCCGCGTCCTGCTGCTCTCGACGTCTGCCGCGGCAGTAAATATGTCGCCTTCCCGGCTGAACGCAATTTTCTTCCCAGTTGCGGCACGCTTCAGTTCATGGTCAAGCCGCAGTGGCGCGCTGGCGGCTATAACCACTGTGTCCTGTTCAAACTCGTCTTTGACAGTTCCAAGCGCGACTCCCTCGAATGGGCTGGCGCCAATTCCTTTATCGTCCAAAAACCAGCACAACAAGAATGTTTGACCTTCTTCCAAAACGGCAACTCTGACGCCGGCCGCATCAGCAAGGACATCCCTCTCGCCGACGAAACCTGGTATCAAATCGCCGTGACCTGGGATGCCAACGCCGGACAGTCCGCCTTCTATCTCAACGGCGACCCAGTCGGAACCGCCAAATTCCTGAAAATGACCGCCGCACCCATTGAATTCACCCTCGGTGCGCCTAAAACCTGGAATGGGCAATGCCTGATCGACGAAGTGCGAATTCTCCGGCGCGCCCTCACCAGCGCCGAAATCCGCCAGGACGCGCTCGCCCTCGCTGCTGGCCGCGAATTCCCCACCCCCAACGTCGCTGTGCCCGAACCCCCGACCTATCATCCCGTGCCGCCGGAAAAAGTCGCCACCGGCTTTGCTGCCAGCATGGTTGACGTGAACTTCACTGCCCCGTTCACCGCCCGGGAATTGACCCTGGACGGCGCTCTGGACGAGCCGGAGTGGGCCAGCGCCCCCGTCGTGCCTGCTCTGCTCAAGAGAAACGGCAAGCCGCCCCAAGCGATAACCGAAGTCCGCATGCTCCACAGCCCGACCGGGCTCTATCTCGGCGCTATCATGCACGAACCCGACATGGCCAACCTGGTCGCCCTGTATGACCAACGCGACTTGAGCATCTTCAATGATGACTGCCTGGAAATCCTCCTTGACACAGGCGGCGGCAAAGAGACCTTCTACCACTTCTGCGTCAATGCCCTGGGTTCACTGTATGATTCCAAAAACGGCGACAAGCGATGGAACGGCAACGGCATCAAGATCAGCACCAGTCGCCACCAAGACAGCTGGATCATCGAAATGTTCATCCCATATACTGACCTGAAGTTGCCACAGCCGCAAATCGGCGAATACTGTGGCCTGAGAGTCTGCCGCGAACGCCACCATGTCCCCAAAGAACTCTCAGCCGCACCCACCGTCAAAAGCGGCAGCTACAGCCAGCGCGCCTACTTGGGAAAACTCCATTTCACGCCTGGCGCCGAAGCAAAAAAAGTCACCTTGGAGCTGCACGACAAGAGTTTCCAGATGGGCTGCAACCATGTCCGCCTCAGCGTCACCGGCGAACTGCCAGCCGCCCTCGCCATCCGCACCATGCTTTTTGATGACAGCAACCTCCGCCTCGCCACCAACGACACTGTCCTGCCAGCCCCGGTCGAAGGAAAAATCGCCTTCACCCTGCCAGTGACCATCGCTGATGACCGCACCGCCCGAGTCGTTATCGGGCTGACTGACGGCAATGGCAACGTCCTGACCAGCGCCCTGCTTGAACGCGGCTTCTCCAGCACTGCTCCGGGGCTGGCCGCCATGCGCGATCACATCAATGAATTGCAAAACACACTCGGGCAACTCCGGAACAGCAAGCACCACGTCCATCTGGGCGCAATCCAGGCTCTGACCCAAATCACCGAGGAAATCAGCGCCTACGAACAAGCCCTGCAAACCGCCCTTAGCCAAAAACAAATCGTTCCGGCTGCAACGACCGAGGCTATCGCCGCCAACATCAACGGGTTCCGAGTTTTCCAAAACAGCTACCGCTACCTCGTCTGGGAAACATCGCCTTGGGAAATCGGCCAGCCCGACGCCATGCCGCCCATGAACTACCGGCACGGTGACCTGTCCCTGCGTTTCCGGCAAGCCAGCAATGAACGCGAACCAGTTTGCTTCATCATCAGCGGGCTGCTCTGCGGACCGCGCCTTGACCTGCGCGTCGTCCCCCAATCCAGCCTGGTCAAGGGCAAGCCCTTTCTCTCCTGCGACAACTTCGAAATCTACTTCGAGCCTTTCGTTGACCACAACGGCGAGAAAATCACCGCGCCGCTGGTTCGCGCCCCTGGCAACATCGTGACCGTGACTCCTGGCAGTTCCGTCCGCGTCTGGGTGATGTTCAACTCCCGCGACGTCGCACCCGGCGATTACGCCACTGAGCTGACGCTCAAGCCGCTGCATGACTACACCATCCCCAACCGTAGCATCCCTGTGCTGGCGACCGTCTGGAACTTCACCTTACCAGAAACAAAAGACTGGCCCCTGGACTGCTTCTTCTGGACCGGCCAAATGACGCCGCTGGACGAAACTGGCCTGCTTCGGCTGCTGCACGCTTACCACGTGAAATGGACCATGACCGAATCACACCACTACAAAAACGGCTTTGTCAACGACCGCCGCTGGATCGGCCCCAAGCCCAAAGAAGGCCCCAGCTATGACCGCGAACGGGTTCTGCACGCAAACCAGGAATTCTTCGAAGAAGCGCGGCGACTGGACATGAAAGTCGTCTTCGCCTGGGGCACGGCCGACGACGTCGAATGGCACCAAACCATGGCCAAGCGACTCCTGGACATGGGCTTCACCTATGACGACTTCATCTTCCACGGCACCCTCCGTGATGAATTCAGCCTCCAGGATATCCCCAAGGCCGCCGAACTGCGCCAGCGCATCGCCGCAGTCAACCCAGGCTGGCGCTTTATGGCGACATATCTGAGTACGCCGCCGCCCTCAGGCGCTAGCCTTGATGACTTGACCGCCGCAGGCCTGCCAGAGTATTTCAAGGTCTGGTCCGTCATCTCCGGACGCCTGTTCAACCCAAAAACCGGCTCGGAAGCCATTGAGTACTTCAAGTCACGCGGCTGCACCCTCTGGGCCTATCGCTGCAACACCAACATGCAAACCCTGCCCGTGCTGACCTACTACAGGCTCTTCCCCTGGCTCGGATACCAGAAAAAACTCGACGGCGTCGCCTTCTGGTCGTCCTTCTCCTCCAAGGGTGACGACGGCTTCGACCACCGCGACGGCTACGACGACGGCATCACTTGGCGCGGCCTGAATAAAATACCCATACCGACCAAGCGCCTGGAAGCTGTCCGCGAAGGGCTGGAAGACGTAGCTTACATCCACTTGCTCAAGCAGGCTATCGCTACAGCTCGCAGCAAAAATCCTGGCCAGGACCTAAACGCCGCTGAAAAACTGGTCGGTGAGCGCTTCGAGCAAGTCTTAACCCGGGAATCGCAGCCTGAGGTCGACGCTTGGCGGCGCGAAGTCGGCGAAACCATCGACCGCTTGAGCCGAGAATAAACCCGACGGCAATCAATGTCGCTCAATGCGCCGCCTCTCCGTGTCAGTCCCAAGGCGTTTATGTGCGAAGTGTTGTGATGAATGCTTGCAGTATTAGTCACCGATTGATACTCGGAGTTCCGGCAACCAGTAGCGCTAGGCCACCCCGGGTAAAGTGCTTTAGTGGACAGTGGACAATGGACGTTAATGGACGTTAATAGACGATGGACTGTGGACAGAAGTGGACGTTAGTGGCAGTGGACGTGGACGGAAGTGGACCTTAGTGGACAGCGGCACGAAGACACGTATCCTGTACAAGCTTTCAGACGATGAAGATGCATCATGCTTACAGTCATGCCCGCTTGCGCCGTAGGCGCTTAACCATGCTTAACCCCAGGCTTTAGCCTGGGGGGAAGGCATACCCCAAAACTGGTGCCCCGTAGAAGCGCTACAGTTAACGTTGAAAATATACTGTCGGGATGACCGTTATCAACGAGTGACGCACTACTACTAAACCCTCACCCCTCATTTCCACCCCCTCGTCCTGACTGGCGGAAGACCGAAACTCGGTTATATTAACTTTTCGTCGCTATTTTCATTTTTCTGCACTTCATTTGAGCTGGATTCATGGATTTTCTCCGTCTTCAGAATAAGAACATCGTCGTGATGGGCGTAGCCAACCGCCGCAGCGTGGCCTGGGCGGTCGCCCAGGTTCTGCGCGAGGTCGGCGCAAACATCATTTACGTGTTCAAAGACCAGGAACTGCTTGATAAAAACCGCAGTCTGGTCGGCTCAGACGCGCCCTGCATCGTCTGTAATGTCGAATCAGACGACGACATCGCCGGCCTTGCTGGCCAAATCAAAAAACACGTCGCAGTCGTGCATGGCTTGGTTCACTCCATCGCCTTTGCCAACTTCAGCGAAGGACTCAAGCCATTTCACGCCACCTTGAAAAAAGATTTTCTGCAAGCCGTTGACATTTCCTGTTTTTCCTTGATTCAGGTCTGCGACCGCTTGCAGGAGCTGTTTGCCCCGGATGCGTCGATTGTCACCATGAGCATCTCTACCACCCGCATGGCTTCAGAAAACTACGGCTACATGGGTCCAATCAAAGCCGCGCTCGACTCCAGCGTCGCCTTTCTCGCCAAGTCTTTGAGCCAGGTCGCGTCGCCGTTCATCCGCGTCAACGCGGTCGGCCCAAGCCTCCTCAAAACCTCGGCGTCAGCTGGCATCCCCGGCTATATCGACGCCTACCTGTATGCTGAAAAAATCATCCCCCGCCGCCAAGCATTGGGTACGGACGAGGCAGCCCAAGTCGTCGCCTTTCTGCTCAGCCCCAGGTCGAGCGGCATCAATGCCCAGACGATCACGGTAGACGCCGGCATGAGCATCAACTACTTTGATCGCGACGTGATCCGATGCGTCACCGCGCCCGACCGGAATTGACCAGCCGCCCGCCGCCATTTTCCCTTCGGCCGCGTCTGGCAATCAGACCCGGCCGTTTTCTTTCCACCGTGTCATCGCACCTATCACCCCATCCAGGAAAAGCGCCATGAACTCCGAACTCCAACGTCTTCTTGCCATGCAGAATGACCATGTCCTGAACACCTACACCCGCGACACCATGATGGTGCGGGGCCAGGGTTCCTATCTGTGGGATGCGGAAGGACGTCGTTATCTGGATTTCACCATGGGCATCAGCGTCTGCAACCTCGGCCACTGCCATCCGCGCGTCACTGCCGCCCTCTGTGCGCAGGCCGGCACGCTCGTACACGCCTCTAATTTATTTTACAACGACAAGCAGCCCCAGCTCGCCAAGCTTATCGCTGACCACAGCTTTGGCGGCAAGGTCTTCTTCGCCAACAGCGGCGCCGAGGCCAACGAAGGGCTGATCAAACTGGCTCGCCGCTGGGGCAACACCCAAAGCGACGGCAAGAACAACATCATCGCCATGGAAAATTCCTTCCACGGCCGCACCCTCGCCACCCTCGCCGCCACTGGGCGCAGCAAATACCGCGTCGGATTCCAGCCCGATATGCCCGGATTCGACTTCGCGACCTATAATGACCTTGATTCAGTCAAGGCCAAAATCACTCCCCGCACTGCCGCCATCCTCGTCGAACCAGTGCTTGGCGAAGGCGGCGTCGTCCCTGCCACCCCGCAATTTCTCACTGGCCTGCGCCAGCTCTGCGACCAGAACAACCTGCTGCTGCTCTTCGACGAAGTCCAGACCGGCATGGGCAGAACCGGCAAATTCTTCGCCCACCAGCATTTCGGAGTGATACCAGACGCCATGAGCATGGCCAAGGCCCTGGGCAACGGCATCCCGCTCGCAGCCTTTGAGGTTCAGCAGCGCCTCGCCGACGTGTTGACGCCCGGCACACACGCCAGCACCTTTGGCGGCACGCCGCTCGCCTGCGCCGCTGGCATCGCCGTATTCGAAACCCTGGAACAGGAAAACGTTCTGGCCAACGCCAATGCCATGGGTGAATTGTTCGAACAGGAATTGACGGCCCTGAAGGCCAAGCACAGCTATGTCACGGACATTCGCCGCCTCGGCCTCATGCTCGGCGTCGATGTCGGCGAAAAGGTCAAGGCCATCCAGGAAGGCTGCCGCAAGCGCGGCCTGCTGGTGTTGACTGCCGGCGAACAGACCCTCCGCCTGATGCCGGCTCTGACCATCAACCGGGAGCAAGTCCTGGAAGGCATCGCCATCCTGGCCGAAGCCATGGCGTAAAAGCTTACGTACTGCAAGCTGAAGCTGAACTACATGCGGTGCCTGAAAGCATACAAGTATTCATCACAAGATTTTGCACATTACCGCGTAAAAATAGCGCAATCAAAAGGGCGCCTCAGACTGCTCTGAGGCGCCCAAGCGTCTATTTCGTTCGGTGCCGCTGCATTATCAGGCGGGGCCTTATTTTGTTCAGGCGCCGCGAACCTGGACTTCCTGCACGTATGCTCGCAGGATAGTTGCAGCCTCTTGCAGGTAGGACGGCCGCGTGCGCGGCTGCTGGCGCAACGCCACGTCCAGCAGATCATCATGCGGCACAAATGGCTGCACGACATAGCGCTTGGCGCCGACCGCCAGCTTGCCGCAATCATGCAGCTCCTGCTCCGAGTGGAACGTCTCAATCACCGTCGTCCGGAATTCATAGTCGCGGGCGCGTTCCATGACCAGCCGCACGGACTGACGGATTTTCTCGTAGTCGTCAAAACCGGTCAGCGCCTTATAGGAATCCAGGGCGCACTTGATGTCCATCGCCACATAGTCAACCCGGTCGATGATGGCTTCCAGCACGGCTGGCTGGCTGCCATTCGTGTCCAGCTTGATGGCAAAGCCATGACGTCGGAAAAAGTCAATCGTTTCCGGCAGACTCGCCTGGATGGTCGGCTCGCCGCCGCTGATCACGACGCCCTTGACCCACTGTCGCTTGAAGCGCTGGCCAATCTCCTCCAGCTCCTCCCAGGTGTAGTTCTTGCCATCGCCAGCCAGCAGCGTGACATTATGGCAGAACCCGCAGCGGAAATTGCATCCCTGGGTAAACATCAGCGCTGACAGCCGACCAGGATAATCAACCAGGCTGGCATGTTGCTGAAAAGCGTGAATCGCCGAAAAAGAAGACATCAAAAAAACATCCCACAGAACGGACGGCGACCTTGCGCCGCTCAACTCATTTCCTTACAAGCCGCAGGGAGCGCTCGTAAACCGACCGCTCCCTGCCATTGCAGCCAAACCGCTCAGCTGACGACGACGCGGTCAGCCTCTTTAAGGACTGCCTCCACCATCGCTGGCGTGATGATGCCCTTGCCTTCGTCGCTGTAGTCTGTCTGCAAGCCAATATATTGGTACAGGCGCGAGCGTCGGCAGACAGGGTCTTCTGCGCCGGGGGTCGGGTTCTCGATGTAACTTTCGCGGCCCTCCGCGTCGACCTGCGTCACCAGCATCGCTGGCACTCGGCTCGGATTCAGGCATTGCGCCATGCAAAACGCCATCAGGCCGTCTTCCGTGCCCAAATCCTGGTATTTCTTGACGAACCGCCCTTGCCACGGCGGCGACGCCAGCAACGTGTCCAGGCGGCGGTTGAGCATCGCGCACTTCGCGCACCCTTCCTTGCCAAACACGTGAACAACATATTTCAAGCCATCATCTGCCATCCTACACCTCGCAGACCACCTTCATAGTCAAAAATCACCTTGCCGCAAAGCCCAAACAGGCGCCACCGTCCCCCGGTTTGTTCACTGGGCTGCTTCCACTGCGTAGCGGCCTTTTTGGCGGGCCACCAATTCGCCGTAGCGCTTGGACTTGTTCCAATTCTGAATTTTACTGAAATAGCCCACCACGCGGGTTTCTCCCATGACTTCCTCGGAGCCGCACTGGCGGCAGTTCTTCTGCAAGCCGCGCGACTGATGCCCGCACTTCGAGCAATACGTGAACTCCGGCGAAATCGTCACCTGCGCCGACTGCGTCCGCATAAACACTTCCCGCATCAATTCCGCAATCGCTGTGGACGATGGCCGTTCCTCGCCGATGAACGCATGCGTAATCGCTCCAGACTCAATCACGCTGTGGAACATCGCCTGCTTCTCGATGCGCTCCACCAGGCAAACCGGAGCTTCCGCTGCCAAGTGAATTGAATTGGTGTAGTAGACAGCGTCCTCCGGCCCCTTGACGATGTCCGTGGCCTCCTGCGGATAATAGATCAGGTCGGCCTTGGCCAGGCGGCGCGCAGCGCTCTCGGCGGGCGATTCCTCCAGCGTGAACTTGAGCCCGTGCTGCTGCGAGTACTGCCTGGCGCGCAAGAACATGTGCGAGACAATCCGCAGAGCCATGGCAAACGACTCTTCCGACTCATGCATTTCCTTGCCCGTGAGGAACTTCACCGCGTCGTTGACGCCGATCAGGCCGATGATGTAGGTCGCCTTGTCCAGCTCCACGTACGGCCGGCCGTCGCAGGCTATCTTGCCGATCTGCCACAGCGGCCGTCCTGGCCCGCTCATCATCTCCGCGATCTTCGCCTTCTTCTGCAAATGCGCCTCCACCGCCAAATCCATGGTCTGGTCAATCTCTTCCAACAGTCCTTCCACTGTCTTCTGGCCGCGGCGAGCCGCCCGATACGAAGCCTGCGGAATGTTAATCGTCACATTCTGGAACCCGCAGAACCGCATGGATTCCGGGTGCTTGAGCATCCGGTTGTCGTCAATCGTCGTGCGCAGCCGGCAGCACGCCGACAGGGTGACTTCGTCCCGGTCGAAAATAAAGTACGTCGAGCCGTTCTTGCTGGCCAGATCGCAGGCTTCCAGGAAGATGCGGTACTGTTCCGGATCATCGAATGTCTCCTGGCTGATGTGGAAATCGCATTTGGGGAATTCAAACACGCGGCCGTTGCGGTCGCCCTCGCCCCAGACCTTCAGGAGGGCTGACGTGAACCGACGGGCTTCCGGGACATAGTCGCCATACGTCATCAGGCGCTCGCCGCGAGCCTTCAGGTCAGCCGCCGGCTCGGCCGCATAGTGGACGCCGCCCTTCTCAGTATACACTTCCCGCAGAACCAGGCGCTTCGAGTTGTCGGCCTCGACCACATACAGGTCCATCAGCTTGTTGCCAGCCGCATCCACATCAGTGCGCAGCACTTCCACCAAGGGCACGATTTCGCCGTCAGCCCGCCGCAGCATATACTTGCCGCCTGGGCCGATGGCCGGCACCTCTTGCAGATATTTAGGTACGCCAGTGTGAATGTTGAAGTCCAGGAACAAGGTCTGGCCGCCGCGGGAAAATGCGTTCTGCGAACCATTGAAGATCAATTCTTGCGCAATCTGGAACACCTCCTTGTCAGTCAGGCCGACCAGGTACGGCGCATAGAAGATGTTGATGTAGGCAATGCCCAGCGCTCCGGCGTAGTTCGCCTGCATCGACGCCAGGAACGTGTTCAAATGCCCAGTCAGCACTGACGCCGACCGCGCTGGATTCGACTCGGTGTTGAGGTTGGAAAGATCGCGCAAGCCGTATTTCTTGATGTATTCGATCGAATGCGACGAGCAGTACACGCGGTGCGGGTAGCCGAGGTCGTGCAGATGCACGGCGCCAGTGTCGTGCGCTTCCTTCACTTCCGGGCTGAAAATCGTATCCAGGCCCCATTGCTTCAGGATCAACTCGGCGATGCTCAGGTTGACCGCCTCCGGGTTGTTGCTCACGATGTTGCTGTTCTCGGTCGGCTTCATGTCCATCAGGTTCTCGATGAACTCGCGCGGTATTTGGTACAGCGACAAGTCCTCCAGGCGGTTCTTGTAGCCGCGTTCGATCAGGACGTTGTTCACCATCGCCCGGATCAAATTCGTCTCCACTCGCTTCATGTTGCTGGCGATAATTTGGTTTTCGACCTCCTTGGCCACGCTGACCGCCGACTCCTCGTCCATGCGCAGGACTTCTATCAGCTTCGTGGAGATGCGGTTGCGGTCCCAAGGCAGGATGTCGCCCTGGGTCGTCGACTGCACCAGAAGAAGAGTCTGATCCGTCAAGTCGCTCTTGTCTTTGCTGGCGCTGGGGTCGCGCACCTGGATCGCTGCGCGCGCCCGCTCGCGCATCTTCCGATAACGCTTGAACGCCGCAACCGTCGCTGACAGATTATGCTCCGACATGACGATCTCCACCATGTCCTGCACATCCTCCAGCTGCGGAATGCGCTGGCCGTCCTCGTCCGGAAGCGTATAGTACTCGCACAGCGGATTGTCCAGCTGGGACACCACCTCGTCCGCAATCGCCGTTGCCATGCTGTCATTGACCTCTTCGCCGTTCTGCCGTGCCGCCGCCTCGCCAGCCTTCAAAATCGCTTGCGCGATCTTCTCCGGCCGAAAAGGCACCAGGTGACCATCCCGCTTGCGAAAATACTGGAATGGAATCGGCTCGCCATTGCCTGTCATAATCATGCCTCGCCCCCTTTTCATAATCCAACTGATCACAAAAATTATATTTGCAGAGTGCGACTTCCAGCTTCTGGAAACACCCTAACAGCTTGATCCATGCATAGAACACGCACTTTCAAATCACCGTAGATGCCTTCGAGACAAAAAAAGTGCCTATATGCTTTTGGACATATAGACACTATATATGGGCTTTTTAAAGTTATCAAACACTATTTGTAGAAATTTTTTAAAAAAACCTAACTTTTTCTAAACATTTTTCATAATCCATTTGCGGGCCTGAATTTCCGCCTCTGGAAAAAACCTGGCGATGCCGCTTCTTCTGCTTTGAAGGTGCTTTCCTGCCGAGACGGCACGTTTTTTGGGAATATCAAGTCGGCTCGGTCTATTTTTCGCCTGTTGCATTTGGGCCGAGCAAATGCAGTCCGCCGTCAAGGAACAGGGTCTGTCCGGTGATAGCGGTCATTTCTGCCAGGAAGACGCACGCCTTGGCCACATCGTCTGGGGCGACGGCTTTTTTGGTCGGCACGTTCGGAATCAGCGCCGCCATTTTTTCTGGTGCGACATTGGGTGGCGCCATCACCAGTCCTGGCGCGACGCCGTTGACGCGGATGCGCGGCGCCCATTCGAGGGCAGCGGCCTCGGTGACGTCCCGCAGTGACTTCTTGGCCAGGCCGTAGGCGCCAGCGCGGAAGTCCGCCTGGGCGACGCGCTGGTCCAGCAGGTTGACGATCGCGCCGGTGCGGCAGACCTTCTCGAACGAGCGCATCAGCAGGAACGGCGCCGTGAAATTAATGGCGTAGGCCTCGGCCAGGAAACGCGCATCCGTCTCCGCCAGCGGACGCCGAGAATAAACCGCCGCGCTATTGACCAAAACGCCGACCGGCCCGCCGGAACGGACGACTGCGGGCAGCAACCCTGCCACCTGCTCGCAGTCGAGCAAGTCGGCCTGTACAGCGCAATGCCCGGCCTGGACGCCGCCTAATTCCGCCAGCAACGCCTGCGCCGCAGCCTCTGAACGACGATAGTGAATCACGACGCAATAGCCGGCCGCAGCAAAGGCCCGGACGATCGCCTGGCCGATCCGAACCGCACCGCCCGTGACGAGCACCCGTCTTGCTTCGCCTGATCCTGATGCCATGATCACCTCCGCTGAAAAAATATCAACTGCATGTGTATTTCAGTTAACATAACGCCTGCGCGGATTATGCGCGTACCGCAAGCAAACATTTTTGCTGCGGAAGCAAAATTTATTGGCAACTCATCGAAGAAGAACGGCGTCTTTGGCAGTATATTCATCGCTAGCAGCACCTTCCATCTTCACAGCAGGCATTGTCGCCATGACCGCACCTATTCCGGAACAACCGCAACCCATCGACCCCATTCGGTCGCCGACCCCCGGCGACTTGCCGACCCTGCCTGGCGACCTTGAAGAAAACCTGGACTATGGCCGGGAAGTCGTCTTCGTGCCAGACGAGCGACGTTTCCTGCCCTGGATCGCCGCCCTGGCCAGCCGCCGCATCCCCTATAGCGTCGCCTACGAAGACAACCGCCGCATCATCTCAGTGCTGCGCCCCCATGCCCGTCAAGCCCTCGCCGAATTGACCCTCTACGAAGAAGTCAACGCCGATTGGCCGCGCGTCCCCCAGCCCAGCGACAAAGACGACCGCCCCCTGGTGACTGACGCGGCTTTCTTCGCCATCATCCTCGCCGGAACCGCCTTGGCCAAATTCCACCAGGTCGTGGAAGCGACCGAGGCGCGGCGCTGGCAGGAACTCGGCCGCAACGACTCCGTCCTGTTCTTCCGCGGCCATTGGTGGCGCACCATCACCTCGCTTACCCTGCACGCTGACGCCGCCCACCTAATCAGCAATCTGGCCTGGGGCGCTGTCCTCGGCGCCCTGGTCGCCTCGGACCTCGGCGTCGGCGCCGGCCTGTTCGCCATGCTCCTGGCTGGCGTCGCTGGTAATACCATGGCCACCTTCCTGGCTGACGAAGGCTACCGTTCGTTAGGCGCCTCCACCATGGTCTTCGGCATCCTCGGCATCCTCTGCGCCATACGCACCTGGGAAGGCTGGCAACGAGCCTGGGGAGAACAGTCTGGCCGCCTGACCCGCTTCGTCCCCTGGCTGCCCATCCTGGCCGGCGTCGCCATCTTCGGCATCTATGGCGCCGCGCCAGGCGCCGACTTGCTCGGCCACACCTGCGGCTTTGTCGCCGGCATCGTCATCGGCGCACTGCAACCAGGCTGCCGAAACGCATACACCTCACGAACACTGCAATTCTTCCTCGGCAGCGCCGCCGCCGGCGTCGTCGTGTTCGCCTGGCGCACAGCCCTAACGCATGGATGACAACAACCACCCGGCCACCCAATTGCCGCATGTACACAACGCCCAGCCCTAAGCCCGCAAGCTTCGTCGAAAAATCATCCGCGTCTTTCTTTGCATTCCCTCGCCCGATGCTATAATTTATGTTTTTCTGCTTTTTTCCTGTTCCAGCGTTCAAAACACGCTGCGCCTTTGCCTAACGCAATGGCTTCCTTAAAATATATAAAATAAAACCCAAAGTTACCTCAATGGAGCACGTCGTCATGCAGAACTTTTTCCGCCATTTACTGCTCAGCGTGTTGACCGCAGCTTTCGCCCTGCCGCTATCGGCATCCACCTGGGAAACCGACCTTCCCTGGCAAAAGGAATACAAGCCCGACGACAGCACTATCGCCCTCTGGCAATTCAACATGGGCGAGGAGCTGCAAGACAGCTCTGGCAATGGCTGCCACCTGGCCATCAGGGGTTCTGCCGCCCCTACGCCTGACGGCAAATTCGGCGTCGGCCTGCTTTGCCGACACCACGAGGGCGACCAACTCAAGCCCAGCTCCGCCCTCGCTGCTGACGCCGACATCCTCTCGCCTGACGGGGCATTCACCGTCGAACTGTGGGCAAAGCCATCCTCCGACCTCTTCAAGCAACCCCAGGCTTTCCTGGTTGACAAAAAGTACTTCCACTATGCCAGCGACCGCAAAGACGCCAATTCGGACTATGGCTTCTACCTTCAACAGAATTCGCGCCAGCCCGACCAATACCAGCTCGTCGCCACCCTCGGCTTCGGCACCGACTCTGTCTGGGCCTCAAGCAGTTATCTGCCCTTCGAGGCCGACACCTGGTACCACCTGGCCTTCACGTACGACGGCAACGGCAAAGTCGCCTTTTTCCGGGACGGCGAACTGCTCCTGGAAAAAACCTTCCCTGGCCGCAAGGCAATCGCCAACGGCGGCAACGGCGTCGCCATCGGCGACCGCTTCGGCAGCAACTTCAACCCCTTTCCCGGCGTCCTGGACGAGGTGCGCATCTCCCGAGGCGTCGTCGCCTTCCAGACTGGCAAGGTGACTCTCAACTTCACTCCGGAACGCACCGTGTTCTATCGCCTGGAACCCAACCAGGCCATCCGCCTCAACATCCACAACGGCACCACCAAGCCGGTCACCCAAATCATAGGAACCGCCACCGTTGACACCTTCAGCCAGAACCTCTCCCTCCACACTGTCCAGCCTGGACAACGCGCCCTGCTGCCCCTCATGATAGACACCTCCCTGCGCCCTGGCGCCTACGTCGCTAAAGTCAACCTGACTTGCCTCTGGGAAGGAGAGACCCGCAGCCTGGAAACCGAGGTCCCGTTCGATATCGTAGCCAGGCCATCGCCGGCTATGCCGGTCATCATGTGGGGACATGGCGACCTTGAACGCCTCAATGACATCGGCTTCACCCACAGCCTCCGCTACTTCGGCCTGTACAAAGACATCTGGGACGCCAAGCAGCCCATCAACCTGGGCAACAACGCCAGCGTCATCAGCGAAAAACGACTGATCAACGATATGATGCGCGCAGGCGTCGACCTGATCATCTCCGTTTCACCTGGACGCTGGTTCGCCAAGCAGCTTGATGATTTTCCCGAATTCCGGCGGCTCGACCGCAATGGCAACCCGCTGGCCGTCGAAAACGCCGCCGTGGCCCATCCTGACATCCAGAAATTCGCGTATAACACCGGCGCTAGCATCCGTCAAACCTACGGGCATTTCCCCAATTTCACCTCCGCGCTAGTCCAGACCGAAGTCCGCGACTCCACCCAGGTGTCGTTCACGCCGTTCGAAGTCAAGGCCGCCGAGGAATTCCTCGGCGGCAAAATCCCCGACGCCGTCGCCAGCAAAAACGGCGTCCACTACAGCAGCCTGCCGAATTTCCCCCTCAGCCGAGTCATTCCCGACAATGACCCGATCCTGAAATTCTACACCTGGTTCTGGAAAGACGGCGACGGCTGGAACCCGCTCCACACCCAGGTGCATCGAGGCATGAAATCGCAGCTGAACTCCGCAGCTGGCTCTGCCAAGACAAAACCCAGCACGCCCAAGTCCTTCTGGACTTTCTTCGACCCGGCCGTGCGCGCACCGTCTCTCTGGGGCAGCGGAGGCCATGTCGATGTCATCAACCAATGGACGTATTCCTACCCAGACCCGATCAAAATCGGCCAGGCGGCAGACGAGATGTTCGCCATGGCGGAGGGCAATCGCAGCCAGCAGGTAATGAAAATGACCCAGATCATCTGGTACCGCTCGGCTACCGCCCCGAACCTGCCGGAAAAAGAGGAAGACCGCGTCCAATGGGAAAAGGACATCCCGGACGCCAAGTTCATCACCATCAGCCCGACCCACCTGAGCGAAGCGCTGTGGAGCAAGATTTCACGGCCGGTGCGCGGCATCATGTATCACGGCTGGGGGTCCCTGTTCCCCTCCACTCATGGCAGCTATTGCTGCACCAACCACGAAACTGCCCTGATGCTGAAAAAACTCGTCCACGAGGTAGTCCAGCCGCTCGGCCCCATGCTTCTAGCCATTCCCGACCGGAAGGCCGATATCGCCATCTTGGAAAGCTTCTCCTCCCAGATGTTCGCTGGCCGCGGCACTACTGGCTGGAGCCGTTCCTGGGAAGCGGACATGCACCTGATCCTGCAATGGGCCGGGTTGCAGCCAGCCATCGTCTATGATGAAACCATCCGCCGGGACCGCCTCAAAGACTATAAAATCCTGGTCATGCCCTATTGCGACGTGCTCACTGAATCCGTCGCCAAGGCAATCACCGCCTTCCAGAAACGCGGCGGCATTGTCGTGGCTGACGAATTCCTGTGCCCGGCTATTCTGCCGGACATCCTGGTGCAGTCCTATAGCCGAACCAACACCCCGCACGAGGACAAGGCCGCCCTGCAGAAAATAGCCGCTGACTTGTCCGCCCAGCTGGAGCCGTTCTATGAGCGCGCCGTGTTCAGCAGCAACCAGGACATCGTCCCGCGCCTGCGCCGCTACGGCAAGACCGACTATTTGTTCACCATCAACGACTATCGGACTTATGGCGCCTATCTTGGCCATCACCGCCTGGTCATGGAGCAGGGCCTGCCTACCAGGGCGACCGTGACCATGCCGCGCAGCGGCTATGTCTATGACCTGGTCCAGCACAAGCTAGTCACCAGCGCTCCCAAAGGCGAGCCGGTCATCCTGGAGCAGGATTATGCCGCCGGCGAAGGCAAGCTCCACATGATCACCGATGTCCCACTTGAGAAGATCGTCGCCCTGGTCAAGCCGGAAACGCCGTCTCGCGGCGGCAAGGCCCATATCTTCGCCTGGGTCTGCAACGACAAAAACACTCCGCCCAACGCCATCACACCGATCGCCGTTGACATCATCGACCCCGAAGGACGCAAGGCCGAATTCAGCGGCTACTACGCCGCAGTCAAGGGAAGCCTGCAAATCACCTTCAATTTCGCGCCCAACGACATCCCTGGCAAATGGACCGTCAACGCACGCTGCCTCGCCTCCGGAAACACCGCTAAAAAGACCTTCGTGCTGGAGTGAGCAAAGCTGGCAGACAACAATAACCGCTCGCCCAGGGTGGGCGCAGACCAAGGCCCGTCCGAAAAGCATAGCCAGGTTTTGTAAAAGGGAGGAAAGGGTTCACGCCTTTTCCTCCCTTTCGCGTTCTCAGTCCTGCGTCAAATCCCATATCATCCGCTCCATGTCGTCAAGGCGCTCTTCTTGCATACACTGAAGCAGCTGCTTGAGGTAGGAAGGCATGAGTTCTTTGGAGGCATAGCCCATGTCGCAGGCGACAACAAACTCGCAACAGCTTGCAACGGCTTTGCCGTATTGACAGCATATCCTTGTCGTACCCGGAGGTAAAATGCGCCTGTGATGGCTTGTCGCTATTTTCCATTCTTCCTGACATCCGGCAAGTTCATAACTTTCAACAAGCCTGGAGAAATCTGTATCTGATATATACGACCGTTCGACTAAAAATTGCTTGCGGATCGTTTTGAGCCGCCCGGAATAAGTGTCAATATAAATATCCTCTGAACCCGAAAAAAGGACAAGTAACAAAAGTACCACAACAGCGGAAAGGGCAACATATTTTGCGATGCGAATTATTTGTTTTTCGCTGCAACATTTGTCGGCCTTTCCTTTTTTTATATATGCATGTCTTCAAGGCGTCAAATCATATATTCCCATTTTTTATGAAAAAAAATCAATAATAATAAAGCCGATAATTATTCTTATATCAATTTTTGATCCCACTGGTGAAGTAGCTTGCATATACACCTCACCATATCCATGTGGTTGAGACGATATTTTGCTTATATCTTTAGTCAAGATAACCTCATTATTATCATCGGAAACAACTTTACACGATTGATTTTTTCCAAAAAACGAATTTTCTAATCTTGCAAGAGTATGTTTGTTTTCGTCAACAAACAAAAAATTACCCGAAAAATCTTGTTTTATTTTAATTTGTTCGCCAGTATCAACAGATATTATTGATATAACAGAAGAAAACCATTTGCCCAATCTGATTATATAAACCTCGTGGGCTTCTTTTGAAAAAATACTGCATATAAATTGATACCTGCTGTAAAATGGCTTGGTTGCATTCTCGCTAATTGTTAGTTTAACTTCATCTGAAACCGCGTAAGCCTCTAAACAACAGAATTTTGGCACGTTTACAGTGTAAATATTCAACGGGAAATTAGTGATAAACGTTATTTGTTCCTTTCTATACTTCACGGAAGAACAGCAGACGGCGACAAGGATTTCATAGCTCTCCTCCGATTCTTGCATCTCCACCCCATGATACCCGTGTTACCTATTTATTGATTTCCGCAGGCGCGTCGCGCCATGCGCCTGGGGCGTCATAGCTGACACGGACCTTATCCAAGGTCACGCCCGTGGCGTTCTTAATCGAAAAGAGCGGGCCGATTTCCTCGATCATGAAGAATTTGCGTTCCAGCTCCGACAACGGCCGCGGGTCGCCAGCGATAAACTGGCAATCAGACAAGGTGATGTTGGCCAGCTCGGCGAGGCCGTTGCCTTCGATCAAGAAAGGCAGCTGCGTACGACCGGAAAGCCGGGAAAAGCGAATGTCCTTCAGCGTCCCTGTAAAAGGAACCCCTTCGATGAATTTATAGTCGTGCCGGATGAAGAGGAAGTTCATGGCCTCGGCGTGGATTTGATCAAACGCCAGGTCGGAGATGTCCACGCCGCAGCTGCGGTTGGAGTATTTCGAGCAAATCCAGATAGCGCCTCGGGTGTTGTTCATGACGATGTTGCTGAACACGCCATGCCGGATTTCGCCGCCGCCGACTCCGATGCGGAGTGCATGGGCGTATTCGCTGCGGAGCACGCAATTGCTCACCGTCACATATTCGCAGACGTGTTTGTCCGTCAAGTACTTCGTGTTGCTGCGGAAAGTGAGAGCGTCATCGCCGGTGTCGATGATGCAGTTGCTTACAGTGACATGCGTGCAGCAGTCAATGTCAATGCCGTCGTTGTTGTGTTCCATCGGCGAGCTGTTGATATGGACTCCGCGGATGGTCACCCAGTCGCAGCCGTGCAGAAAGCAATGCCAAAAAGGCGAGTTGACCAGTTCGACGTCCTCAATGCGGACGTTTTTCGATTCCTGGAAAAACAGCATCTGCGTGGGCTTCCAGGGCGGATACGCCAGCGTTTTTCGGCCTCCATAGCCGAGCGTCTCCGGCTGCCCGGCGTAGAAGTCGAGAGACCTGCCGTCGATTCGACCGCCGCGGATAAAGACGTTTTCCAGCTTGCGGGCGACAATCAGGTGGTAGTCGTTGGTTTGCGTTGTCTTGATAACGTGATTTGACGATCCCGGGTCTTCGACTTTGTAGTCCTCCGGCTCCAGCGATCCCAAAAGCACAGCGCCGGTTTCGAGCAGCAGCCCGCCATGGCTGCGGAGAAAAAGCGTGCCGGTCAAGTAGATTCCTGGGGGAAAATAGACCGTGCCGCCAGCGTCAATCGCCCGCTGGATTGCCGCTGTGTCCTTGACCAAGCCGTTGCCGACGGCGCCAAAATCTTTCACATTGCGCATGATCACTCTCCCAAGTTATAAGTTGCCAGCGAATTTTGCCTGCTGCTGGATGGACATTCTTTTCAAGTCATGATGGCCTCCGGTGTGAGTACGCGCAGCCATTCTGGATACTCTTCGCGGCTGGCCTGGCCATCAGGTCGGATAAGAAACGCTGTCATGTCCACGCCGAGCTGTCGCAGCCGGTCAGTCAGGCGTTGGCGCGGCTCGTCCCAGCTCAGCAGAATCAGCACCACGCCGCTGATTTCAGCGATCTCAGTCAAAAGCTCTTCTGACAATTCAGCGAACGGGTCAACCACCGCCGGTTCCAGGCAAGCGAGGACATCCAGCATATTGTCAAGGAAGCCGAGGCTGCGCCCGCCGCGGAACCTGTACAAATCAGGGCCGGCAGCGAACAGGTCGACGATGACATCCTGGCGGGCGAGATGGTCGGCCACTGCCGCTGTCAGGGATGCCGCTGCTTCGAACACCGGGTCAACGGGGGGCAGCATCTCCTGCCAGAAGAATGGCCGCGGCCGCAAGGTGTCCATCACCACCGCTGTATGGCAGAGGTACTCCTCCCGATATTCGCGAACCACGGGGCGTCCCAGCCGCGCCCAGGAACGCCAATGAATCTGCCGGATGTCGTCCCCCTCGCGATATTCTCGCGTGCCTTGAAATTCCAGCGAATGGCCAATTTTCGAACTCAGGCTGATACCGCCGGGATGGTACATCATGCGACTGGACAGCTCCAATCCGGACAGGGGCTTGAAGGCGGGGTGGACGTACACCACGCGGTCGCCTGTCCCGAACATGCCCCATTGCCAGAGATGAAAAGGGAAACCGCTGGCGACATACATCGCTGGCAAGCGGTAACTCCCGCGCCGGGCTGCCCGCAACGGCATCCGCAGCGTGGCCTCTTCGCCGGGCGCCAGGCAATCTATCCGCACCCGGCCTGCGGGCAGGCTGAAAGAAACAGGGAAGGGAAGACTGTCCACGACCAAGTCGTAGACTGGCCGCCGCCCGACGTTGCGAACCCGGTACTGGATATCGCCAGTGCTGCCAGCTGCCATCCGCCGCGGCGGCTCGCGCAAACAGCGCACCTGCGGCCGCAGCAAATAGCCCAGCAGCAAATTCACCGGCACCAGTGACGCCAGCAGCACAAACAGCAGGCTCAACGGCATCGCCGTGATGGCCTGAACCGCCACCGGCAAAAACGCTGCCAGGCAAAGCAGCACAGCCGCGCCGGTCAAGGTGACGTAACGGCTCGCATACGCAAAGCACCAGGAAAACAACGGCGCTGGAAGACGATGGCGCGACTTGCCGCCCAGCCACTTCGGGCCAGCTTGAAAGCGCGACCGGAACGTCGTCTTGGCAGCAGCGCCGCGCCCCCTGGAAATGGCCTGCGTCATGGACGACATCACACCCCCTCGTCGCCGCGCCGGCTCTGTCTCAACATAAATTCTGCGACATCACGGGAACGGCCCAGAATCCAGGCGCACCACAGGCAGACTACGCTGAGGACAGCGCCGGTCAGCCAATCCAGCGGCTGCGCCCTGCCGTCGGACAAGCGTACAGCCAGACGCACCAGCAGCCAGCAGCCGCTGACCGCAGCGGCGACGACGCCAATCCGCCAAGCCCAGCAGCGCCGGCCCAGCCAGACCTTCCGCAACACCACGGCAGCAGCCAGCAGCAGAAGCAGCGCCCAGCCCCACGGCAGTTCATGCCCCTGGTCCGTCGTCAGCAACAGGCAGACGTTGACCGCGTTCCAAACCACCAGCGGAAGAGCCAAAAGCAGCAGCGCCAGCCCTAAGAGCAGACGACCGCGGCGCTGCGGCGGACTCAGCTCCTCGTCCAAACCGGCAGTATAAACCGGGTAGCGGCCGCGCTCTTCGCACGTCAAATCGGCTTCGCCGCGCTCTTCCAAGCGCGACTCATAGCCGCAGTTGGGGCACAAGTCGCCGCAAAACAGCGCGTCTTTCGCGCAATGAGGGCATTTCTGAATCTGATTCATAAAAGCGGCATTCCGTAGACAAACCGGCGTTTTTGCAATTTTTCTGGGACTTGGCAAGTCGCACTTGCCGGAAATGATGATAATGTAATGCCAGTTGCTGTTTTTGTTCTTCCAGTCCTGGTTTATGCATGCGAAAACCGCTGGCGCGTCTCTTCAACGACATTGCCAGACGCATGTTGCATTGCCAAACCTCACCTGCAGAAAAACCCTTTCCAAACTATGCGAAAATTTCTTTTTTCCGTTGCTTTTTTCTCGATGCTGGCGTTGTCAGCCAAGACCGTCCATGTTGACGGCCAGAATGGCCTGGACAGCCGGGACGGGCTGTCAGCCGCGACTGCCAAGAAGACGATCGCCGCTGCGACCAGCCTGCTGGGCCCGGGTGACACGCTCTGGCTCGCGCCCGGCCAGACGTTCTATGAGAGCATCACGTTTCCGGTTGACGGCACGCCGACCCAGCCGATCACCGTCGAAGGCAACGGCGCCATCATCAGCGGCCTGATGGCTGTTCCGGAAGACCAATGGCAGGACAAGGGCGACGGCCTGTTTTTCCAACCGGCCAAAATCAAGTACGGCGCCTTAGCGCCATACATGGTGAATCGCGACTTGACTCCCCTGCCGCGCGGCGCCAAGCCAGACACGCTGCAACCCGGCCAGGGGGTCTGCACCACGGACGGGATGTACATCCGCTGCGAACCTGGCCGCACTCCAGCCGACTTAGGACTTTACGTCACCGGTCGCGTCTCTGGCGTCGCCCTCTCCAACCGCAGCTACATCACCGTCCGCAACCTGATTGCGGAGTACTTCTCCAACGACGGTTTCAACATCCACGGATACTGCCGCGGCCTCCTCTTTGAAAACATCACTGGCCGCTGCAACGGCGACGATGGTTTTTCCATTCACGAGGACGTCGCCGCCATGGTTCGCGGCGGCCACTTCCATGACAACACCTACGGCATCCAGGATGTGACGGCCTCCCGCTCCTGGTACCAGGGCGTCCTAGTCGAAAACAACCGCAGCATTGGCGTTCACTTCGTCGGCGGCGCGCGCAGCCTGGAAGACGCCGTTGTCCGCAACAATGCCGGCCCTCAGGTTCGCACCCAATCTGACCGGGCGCGCGGACTCGGCTACACGCCTGGCAATCCCATGGAAAACGGCCTTTTCTTCTTCAAGAACGTCGTCATCCTCGGGTCTCCTGGGGCTGATGCCTTTGACGCTGCCGGCAACGGCAAGGTTGTCGTCAGCAACTGCGCCATCCTCGGCGGCAAAACCGGCCTGGTCGTGCGGGACAACGCCGAACTTCACCTGCATGCCAGCGTCGTCGCCAATGGCGTTGATCAGGAAGTCCAGGTCGCGCCCACTGCCAAGTACGTTGCCAGCGCCAACGCCTTTCATCCTGGCCGCTTCGTCCGTGACGCCGCCTCCCTCGGCCTGGCCGAGTTCCAGGCAGCCACTGGCCAAGACCAGGAGTCTGTCATCGCGCCTCCGAAGCATGATGACGCCTACCAGTTCTCCGAGCCTGTCGTGCGCTTCCTGAACAGCGATACCGTAGCAGGCCCAGACCGCACTGCCGTCCTGCCCCTGACGCCGTCGGCCGCCGCCGACAACAACGCCGACGCACCTGCTAAGTCGACCCCGTCAACCCCGCCCTCTCTGGCTGCTGCGCCCGCGACACCAGCAGCGCCGCGAGCTACTGCCTTGCCCCTGGTACCCAAAGACGGGTGGTGCAAATTCGACTTCGAAACCAGCAATCCGTGGAACCTGGTCTATCCAGAGCCGGCCAAAATGGCGGATGGGCAGCCGCTTCCGACGTCAGCCGAGCTTTCCACAGAGCAGGCCGCCTCTGGCCAACGCTCACTGCGCCTGCACGCAGCCTTCCCGGAACAGGAGCGCAAGAGCTGGATGATCAAGCTGTTCTCGCAACGCCTAGGGGAAACCAACGTCAAAGTCATCCGAGTCCGCTTTAAGATGTTTGGCGCCAACTGCGGCACTCCCTTCGCGCCGCGCTTCCGCGACGCCCGCGGCGAAATCTTCCAGGGCAAGACTGGCAAAATCGACTGGGAGGGCTGGCGCGACCTGGAATGGGACTTAGTCGCCGACCCGCCAACTATCCGCGGCGGCGACCAAAACCAGATCCTCGACGCCCCGTTCCAATTCGTCGTCGACTTCTACCCGCGCATCACCCCAGCCGAAAAGACATTCACGGTTTTTGTCGACGACCTCGAATTCAACGTTGAAAACACGCCATGACGACCCAAGAACATAATGTCCTCTGACCAATCATCACCCCCATTCATACGGAGTCTGCCATGCGAGTTATCCAAGACCAAGGCATCCTGACCATTCGCAAACCGAGAGGCGACAAGCGCGCCTCCGTCCTGATTGCCGGCGACTGCTGCCCGCGAGCCACTGGCGAAGAATTCGTCCTCCAAGGCAAGTCAGAGGAAATCCTCGCCGACCTGCAAGACATCTTCAGCGCCGCTGACTTGTCGCTGATTCAGTTCGAGACTCCGCTGACCACTGCTGACACCCCGATCGTCAAGAGCGGCCCCAATATAAAATGCCATCCTGACGTCGTCGACTTCCTGCACGCCTGGGGCGGTGACGTGGCTCTCCTGGCCAACAACCACATCGGCGACTTCGGCACAGAGCCAGTCCTGGAAACGATAGCCACCCTGGAGGCCAACGGCTTCAAGACCGTCGGCGCCGGCCCTAATCTTGACGAGGCCACCCAGCCCCTGATCGTCGAAGTCAATGACATCAGCATCGGCATTCTCAACGTCGCTGAAAACGAATTTGGCGGCGCTGGCCCGAGCAAGCCCGGCGCTGCGCCCTTGTCGCCCTGCTTCAACATCAGCCAGATTCTCCAACTCGCGCCCCAGGTCGACTGCTGCATCGTCATCACGCATGGCGGCAATGAATACAACCCCATCCCCAGCCCCAGGGTCGTCAACATGTCCCGCGCCTTTGCAGATGCAGGCGCTGACATCGTCGTCAACATCCACACCCATTGCCTCCAGGGCGTCGAAAACTGGAACGGCAGCGCCATTGCCTACTGTCCTGGGAATTTCTACTTCCCCTGGCCGAAAGACCGCCCCTACGCCCCTGCCGACTTCTGGCTCATCGGCGCCCTGCTCAGCTTTGACATTGACGAGGAAGGCGTCTGCGGGCTGCAACTCTTCCCAACGACCTTCACCGCCGACGGCAGCAGCATCCGACAACTCACCGGCAAACAGCGGGACGGGTTCAACGCCTATATGAAAAAAATCTCCGAACCCCTCACGGACTGGAGCAAAATCATCGCCTTCCACGAATGCTGGGCCGCCAACAGCAGTTACGCCAAAGCCTTGATCAATGCGGCTTGGACACAGGCCGATTTCGACGCCCCCGCCCCCAACAAAAAACTCATGCCCCTGCGCAACCTGCTCACCTGCGAAGCCCACCATGAGGTACTCTCTACCTACATGCGCCTCGTCGAAGAAGGACGCCTGGAGTCTGCCCGTGAATGTGCGCCGCAGCTGAAAGAGCTTTCACAGGCGTCCTTTATGGAATGATTCCCTCTGTTCTGTCAACCCTTGCGCAACGACTATCCATGTCCACGCCTCTCCCCTGGTCGATGCAACAATTATTCCGGCAGCAGAGCGGCCACCGGTATCCCTCGGCTGCCCTGCGGGTTTTCCGCACCTTGTCTGGCCAGGCAGGAGAAGGCTGGCTGGCGACCTGGTCTGGCGGCATTGTCTTTCTCGGCCGCCATCCGGAAACCGCAACGCAGCGCCTGCGCTTCGACTGGAGCGACGTGACTGGCCTGGAAATTTGCGAGCAGCCCTTTGGCGCAGAAATCTGCCTGGAAACGACTGACGAAGCCTGGCGCCTCCCCTTCGCTCTCCGCGACCGCCCCCTGGCCGAACGCCTGCGCAGCCAGCGCCCGCCGCCGGATGCAGCCATGAACAGTCCGCCGCCCTTGCCGGCAACGCCGCCGCCCCTGCTGACGACGCCGCCGCCCCTGCCCAAAAAAGCCAAACGGAAAGCGCCCAAAACCTTTGCTCGCCCGCATGAGCGCAAGTACCTGCCCAACGTGGTCTATTTCGCCGCAGCTATGCTCGCCATGGCTCACGCCGACAATGTCATGGCAGACAGCGAACTAACAGCCATCAGTCGCATCTTCGAACAGCGCGAATGTCTCGCCCAAGGTCGGCGCGTCCTTGACTCCTGCACCCTGGAAGAACTCTTCCAAACCATCGCAACACTATTCACCCCAGAACAAAAAAAATGCCTGCTGGCCAACCTTCTTGACTTAGCCGCTGCGGACGGCACTACGGCACCCCAAGAAATCGAGCTCCTGAACCAATGCCAACGCATCCTCCAAATTCCAGATACGCTATGGCTATGGCTTGAAGACGCCAACCGCATCAAAAACGACCTGTCGGTATTTTCTTATTGATTCCTCGCGGCGACAACGCCGCTAAAGTCCAAAGTCCGAGGGCCAAGGTCCACTGATGTCCACTAATGTCCACGTCCACTGACCACTAATGTCCACCAAAGTCCACAGTCCATCGTCTACTAACGTCTACTAAAGTCCACTGAAGTCCATTGTCCACTGTCCACTAACTCCCCCTAATTCTTGGAGAACCCATAGTCATGGAAGTCGTCAGACGATTATTTGTCGAAAAGCGTCCTGGTTTCGACATTGAGGCCCAGCATCTCCTCGCTAATCTTCGCGAGAATCTCGGTCTCGCCGAATTGCAGTCACTCCACATCCTCCAGCGCTACGACCTTTCCGGCCTCTGCGACGCTGAGTACGCCGCTGCTCGGGACAGTGTTCTCTCGGAGCCGAACAGCGACATCATCTATGAGGACGACGTGCCTGCCAATCCTGCAGCCACCACCTTCGCCGTCGAATCACTTCCCGGCCAATATGACCAGCGCGCCGATTCAGCCGCTCAGTGCATCCAACTCCTGACTCAGAAAGACCGCCCGTTAGTCCGCACCGCCACCGTCTACCGCCTGATTGGCAAGGTCTGCCCTGGCAGCCTGCAAAAAATCAAGCAGTACTTGATCAACCCGGTCGAAACCCGGGAAGCCGCCGCAGGCAAGCCTCTTTCCCTGAAGCAGAAAGCGCCGGCGGCAGAGCCGGTTCCTATCATGGCAGGCTTCATTGACCTCAACGCCGATGGCCTCGCTGACATGCTAAGCGACCTCGGCCTGGCCATGACCCCGGCCGACCTCGCGTTCTGCCAGCAGTATTTCCGCAACGAGGAAAAGCGCGACCCGACCTATGCCGAACTGCGCGCCATTGACACCTACTGGTCTGACCACTGCCGGCATACGACCTTCCACACCAGCATTGACAGCGTTGACTTCGAGCACGGCCCCCTGACCGCGCCCATCCAAGCCACCTACCAGGAATACTGCCGCCTGCGCCAGGAATTAGGACGTCAAGACCGCCCCGTCAACCTCATGGACATGGCCACCATCGGCGCCAGAGAACTGAAACGCCAGGGCAAGCTCGACAACCTCGACGCCTCCGAGGAAATCAACGCCTGCTCTATCGCCATCCAAGCCGAGGTCGACGGCGAACTCCAGGACTGGCTGGTGATGTTCAAAAACGAAACCCACAACCATCCGACGGAAATCGAACCGTTCGGCGGTGCTGCCACCTGCCTCGGCGGCGCTATCCGCGATCCTCTTTCCGGACGCTCCTACGTCTACCAGGCCATGCGCATCACCGGCGCTGGCGACCCTCGCACTCCCATCGCCGACACCCTGCCCGGCAAACTGCCCCAGCGGAAAATCACCACCACCGCAGCAGCTGGTTACTCCTCGTACGGCAACCAAATCGGCGTGTCTGCTGGCAAAGTCCAGGAAATCTACCACCCAGGCTATATCGCCAAGCGCATGGAACTCGGCGCCGTCATCGCTGCCGCCCCCAAAGCCAACGTCGTCCGCGCTCAGCCTGCTCCTGGTGATGTCATCCTCCTCGTCGGTGGCCGCACCGGCCGCGACGGCTGCGGCGGGGCCACTGGCTCCTCCAAAGCCCATACCGACGAATCACTGCAGCAAGGCGGCGCTGAAGTCCAGAAGGGCAATCCGCTCCTTGAGCGCAATATCCAGCGCCTGTTCCGCAATCCAGCTTTTTCAACTCTAATCAAGCGCTGCAATGACTTCGGCGCCGGCGGCGTCTGCGTCGCTATTGGCGAACTGGCCCCAGGTCTGGAAGTCAACCTGGACCTGGTTCCCACGAAATACGACGGGCTAGACGGCACTGAGCTGGCTATTTCCGAATCTCAGGAACGCATGGCCTGCGTCATCGCCCCGGAAAACGTGGCTGCTGCCATCGCCCTCGCCCAAGCCGAGAACCTCGAAGCCACACCAGTCGCCAAGGTGACACAGACGCCGCGACTGACTATAACCTGGCGCGGTGAGACCATCATCTCCCTGGCCAGAACCTTCCTTGACACCAACGGCGTGACCCAGCACACCAAGGCCGTAGTCGCAACACCAGACCCGCACCACGCCTTCTTCACCCGCCAGCCAGCCTGGAAAAAAGACGGCTCAGACCTGGCGCAGGACTGGCTGGACAATCTCCGCGACCTTAATGTCTGCTCCCAAAAAGGCTTAGTCGAAAACTTTGATGCAACCGCAGGCGCTGCGACTGTCCTCTGCCCGTATGGCGGCAAGACCCGCCTGACCCCGAACGAACTCATGGCCGCCAAACTCCCGGTCGCTGGGTGCACCAACACCTGCACCTTGCTCAGCCACGGCTTCAATCCCTGGCTCAGCGAATGGAGCCCATTCCACGGCGCTCTCTATGCAGTGATCGAGGCCAATGCTAAAATCGCCGCTGCTGGCGGTGACATAAACGACGTCCGTATGTCCTTCCAGGAATATTTCGAGCGCCTGGGCGACGATCCAAAGCGATGGGGCAAGCCCCTGGCGGCTCTGCTGGGCGGCTTGCGCGGCCAAATGGAATTCGGCACTGCGTCCATCGGCGGCAAAGACTCCATGTCCGGGACGTTCGAAAACATCTCAGTGCCGCCGACCCTGGTCGCCTTTGCCGTCGCCCCGACGCCGGCCAGACGCATCATCAGCCCTGAATTCAAAGGAGCTGGCAACCAGGTGCTGCTGCTCCCGTCCCCGCGCGACCACCACGACCTGCCAGACTTCGAACGCCTGCGCCAGCAATTCGCCCGCCTGAAACGTTGGATCAACGCCCGCCAAGTCATCGCCGCACACACGGTCGGACAAGGCGGCATCGCCGCTGCCATCAGCAAAATGTGCTTCGGAAACTGGCTCGGCATTGACATCAGCCCAGAATGGACCGCTGAAAAACTCTTCAGCCCAGATTACGGCGCCGTCATCATCGAAGCCAGGCCAGGGCTGGGGCCGGAAGGACTGGACGGCGCGGTTCCCCTGGGCCGCACCACGACCGAACCGGTCATCCGAATCGGCAAAACTAGCATCAGCCTGGACAACGCAGCTGCCGCCTGGCAGGAAACGCTGGAAAAAGTCTTCCCCACCCGGACCAACGTCGAAGCGCCGCCACCGCCGCCCTGGCAGCCTCAAGTCAACCCGACGCCGCGCCAATGCAAAATCAGAAGCGCTGCCCGTCCCCGTGTCTTCATCCCACTCTTCCCTGGCACCAACTGCGAATACGACACCCAGCGAGCCTTTGAGCGAGCCGGCGCCATCGTCGATAGCTTTGTCATCCGCAACAAATCCGCAGCTGACATCGAACTGAGCATCGCTCATCTCGCCAAAGCTATTGCCAACGCCCAAATCATCACCTTTGCCGGCGGCGTCTCTGGCGGTGACGAACCGGGCGGCGCAGGAAAATTCATTGCCACGACCTTCCGCAATCCCCGGCTGGCGGCCGCCATCACTGAATTGCTGCAAGACCGCGACGGCCTGATCCTGGGCATTGGCAACGGCTTCCAGGCCCTCATCAAGCTCGGCCTGGTGCCCTACGGCGAAATTCGGCCGCAGCTGGCACCGCACGACCCGACCCTGGCCGTCAACGCCATCGGTCGGCATGTGGCCACCACCGTTGACACCGTCGTGACCTCCAACCTCTCCCCCTGGCTGCGCTATTGCCAGCCAGGTGACGTCCACGCTGTCCCCATCTCCCACGGCGAAGGTCGATTCATCGCCTCTCCCGAACAAGTGCAGGAACTGCTTGCCAAGGGCCAGGTGGCCTTCCAATACGCCGGCCCTGACGGCAAGCCAGCGACAGACATGCCCTGGAACCCCAACGGCTCAGTCGCCGCCATCGAAGGCATCACCAGCCCGGATGGACGAATTCTGGGCAAAATGGCTCACAGCGAGCGCGTCATTGACACCTTTATCGCTCGTAACATCCCCGGCATCCACGGGCAAGGCATCTTCCAGGGCGGTGTCGACTTCTTCGCGTAAACCATCAAAACCCAAAAAAAACACCGCTGGGCGCGATGGCGGATTCTGCGTCCAGCGGTGTTTTGTAGCGGCGCTTTTCTGCGCTTACTTCCAGCGGTCGAACTCAAGACTCCAGGTCTCAACATCCTGCTGGAAATGAATCCGTTTCCGGATGACCAGGCTGTCATCCAAAGCCGACTTGGCGACGACGAGTCCGCGGTTGAAATGGCGTTCGCGGAAGCCATCCGGGGCAATGACGAACAAATTGCCCCGTTCGCCGGCAGCTCGCGTCATCCGCCCTTGCAGCGTCATTGTCTCTGGGTTCCAGCTGACCTCGTCAAGCTCTGCCTCGCCTTGCAGCAGATGCATATCAGTGGACAGAATCCACGGGTGCGGGCGCAGCTCCTCCAGGCGCAAGACAGCGGCGCTGTTGCCTGCCACCAGCACCCGGCGGCTGCCCTGGTAAATGCCGCGGTACGTCTCCTCCCAGAAGTCATACATGCGATAACTGGCGTCCGGCACCAGGCCCAGCAATTCGGCTGGCAACTCGACCTCCCTGAAATCGTCGTTCAAATTGAACACCGCCGCCACCCGCCAAGTCGCCCACGGCTTCACTATCGTCGCCACGAAAATCCGCACAAAATCGTCGTCAACATCTGTTTTCGTGAACAGGTCAACCGGCTGCGGCATAGTCTTGGCGCGCGGCATCACCATCTTCAGCATGGCCAGGCGCTCCGGACTCATGCGCGCCAAGTCGTCGCCAAGAAAGACAGGACTGGGACTGATGCCGAACAACGTCACTGCCAGCCGCGCCTCGGACAGGGGAATCGGCTTGTCAATCGTCAGCATATTGCTGTTGCAGTTGAAGAACCGGCCGTGGGCAAAGGCCCACATCGCCAGGTTGTTGACTGCGTTGCGGTTCGGAGCTCCGGAAGACCCGAACGACCCGTTGATGACGTAATTGGCCGGATAGGACTTGAACTGCGGCTCCAGCGGTCGCCCTTCGCAGTAATCCAGGCCAATGCGGCTCGAACTGGCAACGCCAATCAGCTTCAACGACGCCCCGGTCGCAATCAGCCGGTGCGTGCCTGGCGCCTGATAGCGATGCAACGACCGCAGGAAACGCCGGTGATGTTCAGCGCCAAAGCCGTGTCGCTGCTCCTCGCCAGCGTAAAGGCCAGAGGCCAGAAAGTCAAGCATATAATAACGGAGACCCCACTCGGCATACTGGCGAAAAACCTCGCCGACGTATTCAAGCGACTCTGGGCAGGCCGGGTCAAGCGCGTACAGCGGTGCCAATGTGCCGTCTTCGCGCCGACGCCCCCAATGCCAGGTTCCGCGCATCGCTGGCTGGCCGTCCGCCCCGTGAATCACATACGGCAGCATCCGGTCAAAGTCCTTTGAACCCTCTGCCAGATAAAACGGATTTATCCAAAATCCCGGCTTGAGGCCAGCCGCCATGATTTCCCCCAGGATCGTCCGCACACCATCCGGGAAATTCGTGTCATTAGGCACCAGCCAGTTCCCAGGGAGACCGTCCTTCAAGTTAGCGATGCTAATCCAGAAGTAGTCCAGGCCGAGCTTGCGCAAACTCGACGCCATGGTCAACTGACGCCGAATCTTCTCCGACATGGTCTCGGCCTTGGTGCTGATCATCGTGCCGCCGGTCAGGCCGACAAAGCCATGCTCGGGAAGCTCCGGCCGGTAAATCGCGTGCACAGCGTCAGCCCACCGGCACAATTCGGCGTATGGCCCGCCGTCATTGCTCAGGCGAAGCGCCACCTCGTCCGTCGTGATTTCCTCCCCGGGTTCAAGGATATGGCCCTCGTTGCAAACAAGACATTCGAGACACACCAGCGAGCCGTCTTCAGGAGCGAACTTGCTGTTGAACACGACTGTGTTGCGTTCAAAAGTCAACTGCGCCGCAAAAAATGTCTTCCGGGCTGGCAGGTTGTAAATCAACCCCATCGGCAAAGTTCGGTGCGAGGCTCCGTGCCGGTCGCTCACCACGCGACTGACGTAATTGTAGGCCAAGGTATCGGCAAATCCAAAAATGCATCGCTGCGCCAGGCGCGTGGCGGCGTCTTCGCCCTCCCCATCCTCGCGATGTGTGAACAACACGATGTCACCGATGCGCACCGGCGCGTTGCCGTCATTTCGCAGCGAAAGCGACACTATCCCGTAGCCGTCCTGCTCGCGCTGGCGCCAGCTGTACGCCACTGCTGTGCTTGCCAAAGCCCCGCAGGCGTCGCCGTCGCCGACCGTCGTTGGCTCAGCCAAAGTCCTAACGACTCCGTCCACCTCAACGCTGCACGCGCCGCCGCAACGGCTGCGCGACCACAAATCTTGAACTGCAAACATAGCGCTCTACCCTGATGAATGATGTTCCGTATAAATGCAGGACTGCCCCATCCGTCCTTGGCATGCAAAGCATTGACCGAGCCAGACGGAAGAACACTACCATACCACGCCGCCGGTCTTTTGCCAGTGCCCTGGGCGTCTGACAATTTGCCGGCCAAACCGCCAGTTGCAGGAAACTGAATTGAAAAGCATCCGAAAAAACTTATAGTAAAAACTTCTTTTCCAAAATGACCACGTTATACCATATTCACTCCATAACTCCAAAGGACCGCGCATCCATGAAAAAAGTTCTGATTCCGACCAAGCTGGACAACATTGCCCAAGACATCCTGAAAGCCCAGGGCTACCAAGTCGTCCAGGATTCTGATACCGACCTCATGACGCTCCTGGCCGCCCACCAGGACGCCGAAGCGCTGATCGTCCGCAGCGAGAAAGTCACTCCTGAGGTCATCGACGCGCTGCCCAAGCTGAAAACCGTAGTCCGCGCCGGTGCAGGCTACAACACCATCGACATCAAATACGCCCGACGCCGCAACGTCGACGTGATGAACACCCCCGGCGCCAATTCCAACGGCGTTGCCGAGGAAGTGATCGCCATGGCCTTGGCAGCCTACCGGCACATCATCCCGGCTGACATCGACACCCGCCAAGGCGGCTGGGAAAAGAAGAAATTCATGGGCCGAGAATTGACCGGCAAGACCCTCGGCATCGTCGGCCTCGGCAACATTGGCCAGCTGGTCGCCAAGCGCGTGGCCGGCTTTGACATGAAGGTCCTCGCCTACGACCCAATCGTCGCTGCCCAGCGCGCGTCCGAACTGGGCGTCAAGCTGACAACGCTCGAAGACATCTTCGCCCAGGCTGACATCATCACTCTCCACATCCCGGAAAATGACGAAACCCGCGGCCTGGTCAACCGCAACCTGCTCTCCCGCGTCAAAAAAGGCTGCCTGCTCATCAACTGCGCCCGCGCCGGCATCATCAATGAAAACGACCTCCGCGCTGTCAAGGCCGAAAAAAACATGCTGTTTTGCACGGACGTTTTCGAAGCCGACGCGCCCGGCCCGAAAAGCGTCGCCGACATCGCCGACATCATGCTCCCGCACCTGGGCGCCAATACCTTCGAAGCCAATTTCAACGCTGCCAAGCGCGCCGCCGAACAGCTCATCGGTTATTTTGACAAAGGCATCAACACCTACGTGGTCAACAAGGGCCTGCCAGACAAACTTGATGAGAACTACCAGCAGCTCGCCTACCGCATCGCCTACGTCGCCCGCTGCTATATTGGCCGCAAGTCGCCGGTTCGCCAGGTGAAATGCAGTTTCTATGGCGAACTGAGCCAGTTCGCCAAATGGTTCATGTCGCCCATCTGCGCCGCCCTCTCCGAGCATTTTGAATACCAGCAAGACCCGGAGGAAGCCCAGACCTACCTGCGGGACAAGGGCATCACCTGCGAAATCCGCGAAACTGACGAATCAAAGAAATACGGCAATTCCATGACCATTGACCTGGAAGGCCCGACCGGCTTTGTCAGCGTCCGCGGCACCATCGCTGAAAACAACCTGATGATCTCCCGCATCAACGACTTCGAGCGCGTGTACTTCGTGCCCAAGGGGAATGCTTTGATCGTAGAGTACAAGGACCGCCCCGGCGTGCTCGCCAAAATCACTGGCGCCTGCGCCGAGGAAAACATCAACATCGAAAACATCCACGCCCCGCGTGACCATGAAGGCAAAAACGCCATTGCCATCCTGATGACCGACAAGCCGGCGCCAGCGGCCCTGGCCAATAAAATCAAGGAAGAAGTCAACGCCAAGGTGTCATGCAGCATTGTCATGCCATGAGACTTGTGCGATAGGCTGAAGCCTACCGTACGTAGTTCAGCTTCAGCTTGCAGTATGTACCTCGCTTGCAGGAGCATGTAGTTCAAGCTTTAGCTTGCAGTACGTTCACATCAACCAAAATTTCGCGCATTAACACATTTTTTCGTTCATTACGGGGCGCCATGTCCTATCTCGACATCATCTTGTTCATCCTCGGCATTATCGGCCTTCTGGCTGGCCTGGCTGGATGCGTGCTTCCCGTTCTGCCTGGACCGCCGCTGTCATACATCGGCATGGTCATTCTGCATTTTACCAAACGGCTCGAGTTTTCCACCCTTGAGCTGATCCTCTGGCTGGTTGCGGTTCTGCTCGTCACTGCCGTCGACACTGCCTTGCCTATAGTCGGCAACAAGCAATTCGGCGGCAGCAAGCACGGCGCCTGGGGCTGCACCATAGGGGTAGTCGCCGGTTTTTTTCTGTTTCCGCCCTGGGGCTTGATTCTCTGCCCGCTAATCGGAGCATTTATCGGCGAAATCATAAGCGGCAAAAAGCACCCGGAAGCGACACAGGCCGCGTTCGGCGCCTTATTAGGCTTTTTGGCCGGCACGGTCGCCAAGGCGATTGTCTGCGGCCTAATCATCTTCCGCTGCATCCAGATAGCCTGGTAGAGCCGACAACGCCGTTATCTCTGGCCTTGATTGACAGGCGCACCACTCGCACTATGGTATAACTGTGCGCCCGTTCGCACATCCTCTAGGTCACTTTCCACGCCCGCCGTCCACTCAAGTCCACGACCGTCCACGTCCACTAAACACCATGCGCAACCACCTCCTGCTCATCGCCTCGCTTCTGTTTGCACTATCCCTGACCGGATGGTGCCAGTCTTCCGCCAGCGCGAAGAAAAACACTCACAGCAGCGCTCTCGCCGATGTTTTTGAAATCGCCAAGCAGCTGGAAATCGCCCCGATGCCAAAGCCGTCTTGGGCTTCTCCCAGCCAGCCGCCCATTTTCCGGATCGCCTGGATAAGCGACCTCCATATCCTTGACCAGGAAAGCATTGACCTGGTCACTGCCGCCTGCCATGCCATCCGCGACAGCCTGAAGCCGAATTTCACTATGATCACTGGCGACAACTGCGGGTATGACCAAGGTCTTGACGACAACGAAAAGCGCCTGCCCCAACCCCTCCGCCGACAGCTCTGGCTGAAGAAATTCCTCGACCGCGAGCTATCCTCGCCCTACTGCATCATTCCTGGCGACAACTGGCCCTGGGGCTTTGACCAGGTCTTTGGCCCGCACCACTACAGCTTTGACTTTGGCGGCATTCACTTCCAATTCGCCGCCACCGACATCCAGGCCGTCGGCGCCGAAGGCTGCGCTGTCTTCACCCCGGAATCCTGGTCGTGGATGCAAAAGGATTTGCAAGAGAACGCCAGCAAGCCGACCTTGTTCATCCTCCATGAAACGCTTTGGCCCGCCGCCTTTCTTGAAGCCGACCGCACCGCAGCCATGCTCACCGCCAACCCGCAAGTACTCGCGGTCTTGAGCGGACATCTCCACTTGGACCTGGAGTTCACCCGCGGCGCCTGGAAGCAAGTCATCGCCCCGGCCATCGGCCGCAGCCACCGTCCGGGCTTCAAAGTCATCAGCCTTTACCCAAGTCTGCTTTTGCTCGAAAGCCATGAGTGGAACGCTGAAGCCAAAGCCTTCCTGCAAGCCCAGAAATGGCAGAAAATCGACATCCCTGAACACCTGCGAGCCGGCCTCAGCCAGCAGCCAATCACCGGATTCCAGCCGGAGAACCGCGCCGAAATGCCCGCCGCACCTAAGCAACGCGACGACAAGCTCAGCAGCCGCGCCGGAGAACTGTCCGCCAGCATGATGACCTTCATCCTCACCGTCGGCATGGACAAGCTCTTCGGCCCGTGAGCGAAAAGACAGCGATTCTTTTTGCGTGACCTCACATCACGCCGATGATCGACGATACATCCGCGATGCCGTGTCGGTCCAGCCAGGCGTCCATGCCGTCGATGATGTCCAGCAGGCAATGCGGGTTGCTGAAAATCGCGGTTCCGACTCCGACGGCGTTAGCGCCGGCCATCATGAATTCGATGGCATCCTCAGCTGTTCTGACGCCGCCCATGCCGATGATCGGCACCTTGACGGCCTGGCGCGCCTCATACACCATGCGAACCGCCACCGGCTTGATCCCCGGGCCGCTGAGTCCGCCCGTGCGATTGGCGATGCGGAACGTCCTGGTCTCAATGTCAATCGCCATGCCGGGAATCGTGTTGATAAGGGATATCATGTCGCTGCCTGCGTCGACCGCACAACGCGCAAAATCGCCAATCCTGGTGACATTCGGGCTGAGCTTCGTAATGAGCGGCAAGCTGGTGGCGGCGCGTACTGCCGACACGACTTTGGCAGCCTGGCCTAAGTCCGTCCCAAAGGCAATGCCGCCCTCCTTGATATTCGGACACGAAATATTGATCTCCAGCGCGGCAATGCCCTTCCGTTCCTGCTCCAGGCGGGAAGCCACCTCAGCGTACTGTTCAACCGTCCTCCCCCAGATATTGACGAACACCGGACAATCGACGCTGCGCAGAAAAGGCAGATAATCCGGATGGCTGATGAATGCGTCGATGCCGGGATTCTGCAAGCCGATCGCATTAAGCATGCCGCCATAGACCTCTGCCGTCCTGGGCGTAGGATTGCCCGCAGATGGAAACGGCGACACGCCCTTGACAGTGATGGCGCCAAGGCGTTCCAGGGGAATCAGCGAGCTGTATTCCTTGCCATAGCCAAACGTCCCTGAAGCCGTCACAATCGGATTCCGCAACGTCACCCCAGCCAAATCAACTCTCAAATCAGCCATTGCCTCTCCTGTTCATGCAAACTATGCAAGCAAAAAAGATGAATCACCCTACTAACGAATTATGAATTATGAATTATGAATTATGAATGACAAATGCGCCTTACCACTCAGCATTTAACATTCAGCATTCAGCATTCAGCATTCAGCATTCGTCCACTGTCCACTAAAAGCCCACCACCACCCCTGCTGAACCATGCGAAAGCATCACATTAATGTATATTATCAATAGCCAACGCCAATTGCAGAAGGCGGACTCATAGGTGTTTTTGCCGTGAAAATTCTTTTTTTAGCCATCTTTGCGGTGTTAGCGGTGTTAGCGGCGTCCGGTTATCGTCGCCGTATCCTTCTGCATCGTTATTTGCCGTCTCAGCCTGACAGCCGCATCCAGGCGACCTCCGACCTCTTGGCGACCATCTGCATCATCGCCGCAGCTGCCGCCATTCTCCTGTCTGCCTGGTTCAGCCAGTCTGCGACACCTTCGCCCGAATCGGAAACCGCCGTCTTCTTTCTCCTGGACAGCTCGGCCAGCATGCTCGCTGAAAGCCATTCAACAAGTCGCCTCGATGAGGCCAAGAGCGCCATTGCCGCCATGCTCGCCGAACTGCCCGAGTTCCCCGTCGGCCTGGTGACATTCGCTGGCAACGCCATGCTTGACTTCCCGCCCAGTCTTGACCACGACAATTTTCGCCGCGCCCTGGCCTCTGTCGCACCCGCGACTGGCTTCGTCGCCGGCAGCGCCCCCTCCGCAGCCCTGCGTTTAGCCGAGGACACGGCCAAAGCCATCAACGTCAAGCCCATTCTCATCCTTCTTTCCGACGGCGAAATCAACACGGCTGACACCGCCCGCGAAAACATGCTCTGGGCTGACCGGCAGAGTCCGCTCCTCATCGTCCTCACGGGCATTCCCGGCGCTGCCAAGCTGATGCCGGCTGACCATGGCTGGGTCATAGACCCCGACACGGGCGCTGCCGCTTTGAGCACGGCCACTGATCGCGACCTGGCCCGGCTGGCCAAACTTTCCGCCTCGCCGTGGCGCCTGGCTGAAGACGCCTCGCCGCCCGCCTGCCGTCGCCAGCTGCCCCGCCTGCTCGCGACCAGCGGCCCCGACGCCATCATGCTCCAGCACCAGGTCAAGGCGACGCTGCTCATCGCCATGCTCCTGCTCACCGCCTGGGTATTTCTGAAACGCGGCCTGCTCAACCAAAGCCGCAGAAAAGCATCGTCCCACCTCCGCGCAGCTGTCGTTCTTCTGTCCTTGGCGATCATCGCAACCGCCCAAACTGCTGCGCCGCCACCCGACGACATCGACGCCATCCGCAACCAGCTTCAGCAACCTGACCTGCCGCCCTCGGAACGCGCCCGCCTCCTGGCCAATTGGGCCGCCCTGCTTTGCAGCGAACCGTCAGAACAGATTGACCCGCTCCAGGCTCGACAACAAGCCGCTGACGCAGCTGCGCTCTGCCGCGAAGCCCTTTGCTTGTCTCCAGGCTACCAGCCTGCCATCACTAACCTCATCGCCGCCCGACAACGCCTGGAAAGCCTGCCCAAAGACCAGCAAATCGCCGCCACAACCACGGTCGCATCAAGCTCGCCGGCCGAGACACCCCCCCCGACAAAACCCAAGCCGATGCCCCAGACTGCCCCTTCGGCTTTAGCGCCGCCTCCGACCCAACCAACGCCAGCCAGCGCCGTCACCGGCCTTCAGCCAGCCGAGGTGGCGTCCCCAGCTGCGGACGCCGTCTCGCCATCACGCCTCAACAGCGGCTCCTGGCGCGACTTGCAGACGCGCCAGCACGCCATTCCACCTCGCATACCCGGCGTCAAACCCTGGTGATTCACGGCGAATTGTGAACAGTGGCAGCCGTATGTAGTTCAGCTTCAGTTTGCCGTACGTAGTTCAAGCTTCAGCTTGCAGGATGTTTCGCCCCTTTGGCGCCTCTGCCGCTGCACGGCTGTTTTCCCCGTACAACACCCTCCAAAAAAATCTGCGTCATCAGCGTAATCTGCGGATAAAGCAGCAGTTTCTCGCCCCTACTCCACCTGGTCGAACACGCGGACGTAGTCGACGACGAAATAGTCAGGCAGCAGGGCTTTTTCCAGGAGCGGCGATGGCTGGTCGCCCTTGCGGTAGCCCATGCATTCCGTTGAAATCAGAATAAACTGCTCGCGCTGGGAGATCGGATAGGGCCTAGTCACGCGCCACGACTCTTTGCCATCGACATAATAGACGTACTCGTCCTTGTTCCACTCCAAGCCGAAGACATGGAAATCATCTGGCGTCGCTTGGAGTTGGCGCGGCCCAGAGCCGCAGTACTGGTGATCCTCGGAATAGCCGCCCCAGTGATTGTTGTGCGAGATGATCCCGTCCCGCGTGAAATTCTCCATAATATCCACTTCCACGCCAGACACCTCGGCATCCGGCGTCGACCCAATGCATGGCGATTGCAGCCAAAAAGCCGCCCACCACCCCGGCTGCGTCGGCAATTTGCAGCGACACTCGTAATAGCCGAATTTATGCATGAATTTCGGTTGCACAAACTTCGCGATTGGCCAGTTGAACTTGCCCTTTTCAAAGCAGAAGCCCTTGCCTGGCCGGTCTAAGTAATTGCTGCCAGTCTGCAAATGCGGGGAATAATAGTGGTCGCCTTTTTTCAGCAAGGTCAAACGCAGGTTGCCCTGGCCGTCCAATTCCGCTCCTTCGTCGGTGAACGTCTCATGCCTCTGCTGTAGAAGATGCAAGCGAAAGTCCCATTTCGTCCGATCCAGGGTGTCGCCATCGAATTCATCATGCCAGACCAGCTTCCAACTCTTGCCTGCCGGAAGCAGGCTGTCCACGTGCTTGCCCATGACTTTCTCCTTCTTTGCCTTGTTGTGCGGTCGTCATCCCAGATTGATTTGCTCGCGCATATAGCTGCGGGCTCGCTGGCTGTGCGTCGCCATAACGATGCTGACGCGCTGCTCCTGGTTGAGCTTTTGCAGCAGTTCCAGTAGAACGGTCGCCCTGGCGGCGTCCAGCTGCCCGGTCGGCTCGTCCGCCAACACCAGCGCTGGGCACATCACCAGCGCTCGCGCAACTGCCACCCGCTGCCGTTCGCCGCCGGAAAGCTGCTCTGGGAAATGATTGGCCTTGCCTGCCAAACCGACTATCTCCAGCAAGTGCTGCGAACGCTCTGTACATTCCTCGCCAGCCGCTATTCCTGGCAAGGCCACATTCTCCAGGGCCGTCATTTGCGGCAGCAGGCGGTGTTCCTGGTACACGAAGCCGATGTTCCGCAAACGGAAGTCGCGGGCGGCCTCGCCGCTCAGCCGGTCGACCCGCACGTCATTGACCCAGATTTCCCCAGCGGTCGGCGTCTCCAGGGCGGCCAGCAGTCGCAGCAAGGTCGTCTTGCCGCTGCCAGACGGCCCAGTCAAAGCCAGGCTGCCACCCGGCGCCAGCTCAAACGACAGCCCGCCAAACAGCGCCACGTCGCCGTCGCCGTGCGAAAACACCTTGTGCAGTTCTCGCACCCTCAGCCCCATCACTGCACCTCCACCACAATCAAAGTCCCATCCAGGGCAGCGAACACCACATGCCGCTCGCCGACCACCACGCCCTGGTCGCAGTCACGCTGAAAATGGTGCAAGACAGTCGTCGTCACCTCGTCGGCAATGACAAACCGCAGCAGTTGGCCATCCGTGGTGACGCCATACGCCACTGACTCGCTGGCTCCTGCCACTGGCGTGACCGCCATGCCATCGGTCACGTCATGCTGCCATTTGCCGCTTTCCGGCCAATAGACATGAACCAAGCCAGACGACGTCGTCAAGACCACGGCTGAACCGACGATTGCCGGCGAACTGACGTAGTTATCCTCGCTTTGCGCCCGCCAGGATACCGTAAATGACGCTATGTCGACCGCGACTAGCTCGCCGGAATGCGTCAAGGCAAGACAAAGCCCGCGGTCGAGAACCGGCGTCTCTGGAATCGGCGACCCGAGGTCAAGGCTGGCCAATTCACTGCCGTCAGCAGCCGAAAATTTCACTAATTTTCCTTCGCAGTTGCCGATGATGAGCCAGCCATTTTCCGTTTCCAGCACGGGTCGGCCATTGATGTAGCCGCCAGTTTCCCGCCGCCAGCGCTCTTGTCCGTCCTCTAATCCGACGGCATAAAGCGACTGGTCGTAAGACCCAAAAATGACCAGGTCGCCGTAAACCAGCGCCTCGCCCTGAATCTGATCCCTGGTCTTAAACTGCCAGCGGCTTTGACCGGAACGCATGAAGCAATGCATGACGCCGCCTTCGTCACCGACCAGCCAGAGGTCATCCCTGGCCAGCGTCGGCGCAGCCGCAATCGGCGCAGTTCCGAGCGTAACGTCGCTCTTCTTTGGCTGCTCCACCCCATCCCCCAACTCCCAGAACGACACCCGCCCCTGCGCATCGCCAACAACAACGAATCCAGCCGTCTCTGACAGCTGCGGCATCCCCAGTCCGCCCCCGCCTTCCTGCTCCAGCAGCACCCGCACCGACGACGCCAATGAAACGGCAGCGTCATCCCGAGCCGGGCGCAGCAGCCACCAGGACAACGCCGCTGCCACGACAGCAGCGCCGCACCATATAATGACCAGTTTCTTATCCATGCCTGTACTTCATCTCCCGCCGACCCTAAGCCAGCCATGACCGCCCGGCCTCAAAGCGGAATCCGTACCAATCGTGAATCCTGCAAGACGCCAGTTCCCCGTGCCTTGCCCCCACAGCAGTAGGCCAGCAGGACAGCATCGTCTGTGAAATGAATCGCTATGTAGCAGAATCCGGCCGTAGGATCGGTCTCCAGCAGCCGATGGTCGCGCCAGGTCTGGCCATCGTCGTCACTCCAGGCCATCGCCAGCGGCGTCCGACCCCAGCTGAGCTTGGGGTCGCGGACAAACTTCCAATATGGCGAATGGTCGCACCACACCGCCAGCAACCGACCATCGCTCGGACAACGCCGCATCGACAACGGTGCCGTCGGACTGAGAAACTCCGGCGCCGGAACCGCAGCGCTCCAAGTCATGCCCTGGTCACTTGAAAATGCCTTGTACTGGCAGCCTTGGTCCGTCCGAGCCCACGCCAGCAACCGGCCATCGCGCAATTCGACTACGCCAGGTTCTTGCAGGCCGGTACGGCTCTGGGCAGACGGCGGATAAATCCATTGCGTCGCTTCCTGCCAGGTCGCGCCGCTGTCGTCAGAATACTGGAAGCAGGCTATGCTGCGGCCGTCAATCGTGACCGCAATCTCGTTCTCCTTGCGATAAGAGGCGTAGCGGTGAAAACCAATCGGAACCAGCAACCGACCACTCGACAACTGTATCAAGCGGTCGTTGTTGACGACGCCATACCCCGGGAAATGCACGACCTTCTGCGGCTCGCTCCAGGTCTCGGCTTCGTCCACGGAAATGCGCAGCCAAGGCAGACACGTGATGCTGCCGTCCGGCTGTGCGTCCTTGCGCAAATACAGCAGCGCGATGCGTCCGTCTTGCAGCCGCAACAGCGACACGCTCATAATGTTCGCGCTGCCTTCATTTTTCACCACCATGCGATCCGAGTCGCTCCAGGTACGGCCGCCATCACGACTCTCTCGGCTGGCCAGGTCAGCGCTGGCGTGATCGTGCCAGGAAGCGCCGTTGTAATGCGTATAGACATACAGAATCCGTCCGTCCTTCAAGGCGACGAACGACCCTTCCGAATTCCGCGGATTGCCCGGTCCAGACAACAACTCCAATACTGTTTCCATGACCACTGCCTTTTTTCTGCGCTGCCTCACCTAATTGCCAGGCCTGGCCGGAAATGCCGCCAGGAACAACACCTTTGACCCGATGACCCTTTGCCACTCACGGAAAACCGCATTGCAACTATAACGCCTTCACAGCCAAAACGCCACCCCTTAACGCAAAAATATCTTTCTGGAGGAATAAGCAGTCAGCCATTGACAACGGCCATCCCAACAGCATGTTTTCAGTGCTTCTGCCGCTCCGCTGCTGTAGACGGTCTGGACATGGTGAACGTGGTGGACGACGGCAGCGGCATCGCATGGTTCAGCTTTAGCTTGCCGTATGTAGTTCAGGTGGATTCTCGCCGCTCGCCCCTCGTATCAATCGTTGGCCGATTACGAGCCTCCGCATGATTTTGCGCAGGGTGAATTTGCCCAATCTATGTTCCCGCAGTATTTTTATCACAAACGCCCCCTTCAGACACGAACTGGAGCAACCAACCATGCCCGCGTCCCCAATAGTGACGACTTGGCGACAGCATCTCCCCCTGGCCATACTTCTCCTCATCGCCCTGGCTGCCGGCCTGATCCAGGCCGTCTGGGCGTCGCCGCCTGCCCTCGACAACGCCCTTGTCTTGGCTGCGCTGGCCGCCCTCCTGGCCTGGAACGCGGCACCCGGCCTGCAACCCAGGCCAGCAACGCCGCATATCGCCGCCCGCCTGGCATCCTGGGCGCTGGTAACCGCTGCCATCATCGTCATCCTGCTTAAAAACCGCTTCGCCACCCCTGGCCTCCATCACCTGGCAGTCCTCCTCCTGGCCCTTGCGGTCGCAACCTGGCTGGAAGGAATCAAAAATACCGCCAAAGTCTTCCTCCCCCTCTGCCTCTCCCTGCTCATCCTCCCCAGCCAGGAATACCTGCTGCTCGCCCTCAGCTACCCGCTGCGACTCGTCTCCACCGTCATCACCGTCTTTGGCCTCAGCCTCTGCGGCATTGACATCGACCACCACCTGACCAGCATCCGGATCGGGACGTCAGAAATCGCCATCACTGACGCATGCAGCGGCATCAACCAACTCGCCGTCATGCTCCTCCTCGGGTATATCCTCGTCCGCCGCTGCCATCGTTCCCAGCTCAGGCAAACCGTCCACTACCTGTTTCTCCTGCCGGCCGTCATCATCGCCAACAGCCTCCGCCTGCTGGCCAGCTGCCTCCTTTATCTGCGCATCGGCTGGTCTGCCTTTGCCGAGCCATACCATACTTGGTTCGGCTATGCCATGGTCGTAGTCACCGTCCTCATCCTCTGGGGAGTCGGCTTTGTCCTCCCGGAAGAGACGCCTGCGCCGCCGCACAACGCACCCGCCAACCAGCCTCCCGAATCGCAGAGCCAAGACCACACCGACGTAAAAAGGCGCGATCCATGATGGCCAGACGTCACCTTCGACTTTGCCTCGCCGCAGCCTTGGGATTCATTCCCCTGGCCGTCAAAATGCCGTACATAGTCCAAGCATACCTGAACTCGCCCTTGGACCGCCCTGGCTTGGCCTTCGGCATCCTTTTCCTGCTCGCCGCAGCTGTCGCCACGCCTAAGGTCTTGGCACGCGCAGCCGGGTGGGATCTAAGCGCCTTGCTGGCTCTGCTGCCAGCATTAGCCGTCATCTTAGCTGGCATGGCCAAAGACATCCACGCCGTCACCATCGTCGGCGCCATCACCTTTGCCTGGGCTGCCCTCTGGCTCGCCCTTGGCTGGCGCAGCGCCTATTGCATTGCGCCAGCCTTCGCCATCCTCATGCTGATGACAACCAGCCTGCGCTACTGGCTGGGATATTTCTCCGGCCCTCTGTGCCTCGACGGAATCGTCATCATGGCCGCTATCGCCGTCGTCGCCGGCACCTGGCTGGCCGCCAACCTCCTCTGGGAAACAACACCCTCCCGCGAACTGTTCTGCTTCAGCGGCATCGTCGGCGCCGTCCTCCTCGCCGTCGCCGTCCACGAACTGTCCGGAATGCATGCCACCTCCCCGCCCTTCATCCCGGACATCTCCCGTGCGAGCCTTGACAACTACCTCGGAAGCGAACTGCCAGCCACCGAGGCAGACCGCCGATTCTATGGAGACAACGATATCGAAAAATACTTCTTCACCGACGACGTCTCCATCATCCACGTCCTCGCCGTCCATTGCGGCGACGATGTCCATCAAATCCACCCAACCAGCCACTGCTTGCGAACCGGCGGCTGGGACGTCCTGGACGAAAAGAGCCAACACGTCAGCATCAACTCCAACAACCTCGTTGTCAATGAAATCGTCGCCGCCCAAAACATGCAGCAAACTCTGTTCTGGGTCTGGTACAGCAATGATGAGCAGTCAACCGCAAGCTTCCTGAATTTCCGACGCTTGTGGACGCCGAGCCGCCCGTGGGCCTCCTTTCTGCTCCAGACCGGACTAGACGACGGCCTCGATGCAGCCCGCCAACGCTTGCACGACCTGCTCGCCGCCGCATCCAAGAACCCCAAAATGACTTGGGCGCCGCGACAGCATCGCGCCAAGCCTTGAACCGCCGCGCCCACCCCGCCAAAAAAATCGACGAACCGCAGGGCCAGTCGCCATGACTGCCTCTGCGGCTCTCCTGCCTTTTGCCGGCGCAAGCCGACTTTTCCGTCATGCCAGGCCGACGGCTGCTCGTACCCTGTCCAAAGTCGCCCTGGCTATTTTTCGCGCCCTGTTCGCGCCGTCCCGGAGGACATCTTCCACCAGTTCTGGCTTAGCTACCAGCTCCTTGCGCCGCTCGCGCATTTCCGCAAAGTGTTCCGTGTACTTATCATACAGCGCTTGCTTGGCATGACCATAGCCCATGCCGCCGGCCAGATAGCGTTGCCGCATCTCCTCGACCTCTCCCGGCGCAGCGATCAGCTTGTACAACGCAAAGACATTGCATTTCTCCGGGTCTTTCGGGTCTTCCATCGGCGTCGAGTCTGTCACCATCCGCATGAACTTCTGACGAACCGCCTTGCCTTCGCCGAAAATCTCAATGATGTTGTTATAGCTTTTCGACATCTTCTGTCCGTCCAGCCCGGGGATAATCGCGGTCTCTTCCTGGATCATCGGCTCGGGCACGACCAGGATCTCGCCATATTGGTTGTTGAAGCGAATAGCGATGTCTCGGGTGACTTCCAAATGCTGCTTCTGATCCTTGCCAACCGGCACCAGATGCGAGTCATACAGCAGAATGTCCGCCGCCATCAAAACCGGATAGCTGAACAGCCCGTGGTTGGCTTCCTGGCCATGCGCCAACTTGTCCTTGTAGCTATGGCAGCGCTCCAGCAGCCCGACCGGTGTCACGCAGCCGATAATCCAGCTCAATTCCTGCACTTCAGGCACGTCCGATTGCCGGAAAAACACCGTCTTGGACGGATCCAGCCCGCAGGCGAGAAAATCCACCGCCACGTCAAACGTCCGCTGCCGAAGCAAGGCCGGCTCCGGCAGTTGCGTCATAGCGTGATAATTAGCAATGAAGTAGAAGCACTCGTTCTCCTGCTGCATTTGCAATGCCGGACGTATCATGCCGAAATAATTGCCAAGATGAAGCGTCCCAGAAGGCTGGACGCCGGACAATACCCGCTTGCCTGCCATAATTCACAATCCCTTCATGAGTTCTGATTCAATGCGGCTCGCGCCGCCACAACTGGCGCAAAAGTAAAACTTAGTAATATAAGCCAGCCCAGCCGTCTTACCATTGGAACACCCGCAACTCGCGGCGCCGCCCGGAAAAATGCGCCCTGCCGACTTGGCATTCAATCCGTCCCGATATATGTTATAGGCATGTTTTTTCTGCTGTACCCGTAGCTCAGCTGGATAGAGCGTCTGCCTCCGGAGCAGAAGGTCGTGGGTTCGAATCCCGCCGGGTACGCCACTTGTGACAGCCACAATCCGAATGGGTTGTGGCTGTTGTGTTTTGGTTGCTGTAATGCAGGACGCGGGGGCGGAAATCGGGCATTTTTTCGATTTGTCGTTAAGAAAACGCCCCTTTTGTCGTCTAATAGATAAAAACGGTCAGCGGGGAAAGCATTTTCGAGTCATGACGCCCTCTGAAAACCACGAAGCACAGTTCACGGCCATGATTCGGGAACACCTGTCGATGTTCCGCGGCTTGGCTCGCCGCATTCTCGACGAGCCAGCCGACGTGGACGACGCAGTGCAATCCGCGCTGCTCAAAGCCTGGCAACGGCGGCAGACCTTTCGCGAGGAAGCCAAGCTGACCAGCTGGGTGGCACGCATCGTCATCAACGAATCCTACAACCTCCGACGTCGAAGCCAGCAAGAAACCCAAATCCACCTGGACGGCATTGCAGCGCCAGCGTCCGAACCTGACCAAGAACACGCCCTGCGCTTGCTGGACCAGGCCATCTCACAACTGCCAGAGCTGTATCGACAGACCGTGCACATCGCCATCTTAGGCGGCTTTGACACTCAAACAGCCGCCGCCATGCTCGACTGCTCGCCGAACACCCTCTACCAGCGCATCCACAAGGCTAAAGAACTGTTGCGCGAGGCACTGAAAAATGAATGAACGACAACTCGACGAATTACTGGAACTGAAAGCCCGGTCAAAGCCGGCTGACGACGGCTATGTCTCGACCGAAGACTTCATCGCCCGTTTCCGACGCCGGCGCTGGCAGCGACAGGTGTTGTGGCATCTTGCTGGCGGCATCGCGGCGGCTGGCATAATGCTCCTGCTTGTCCAGGCTTGGCGCTATTCCCCGGGGCCGAACGCCGGCCCTGCCGCCCAGACCGCCCAAGCGGCTGACGACTTTGTTGAGGTCGACCGCCTGGCAGAAGCAGAACGGCAGTTTGGCAAACACATCGGCGTCATGTTTGTCAATGATAATTTGCTGCTCTATGAACGACAGGAAAACGGCAAGGCCCGCTATAACGTCAGCATACAGCTTTTCTCCGCCTGCGGCGAGACCCTGGCCAGCCTCGAATTCGCCAGCCCCGGCAACGACTACATCGTCTTGGACGACGAGGCCATCACCGGCAGAATCTTCCTTAACCGCTGCGACGACCAGGACACGGTGGTGGAACTCAACCTGCGCCTGCATGACACCAGGCAACGCCCCATCGCCGTAACTGAAATCATGGCCATCGAACAGAGGCATCTTACCCAAAATCTCCCTAATGGCACACGCCTAAGAATCGACGTCACCCGCCGAGACACGTGACCGCCCGCAGCCCAAGGCAACAACCATGAAACAACGGCTTGCCACCATCCTGCTCCTGCTGACAGCTGCAACGGCCTTCACGGCGTCGCTGCCGCGCCTGGCGCTCATAGGCGAGCCGCCCGAATTGCTTGACGCGCTGACGGTGGAGTTGTCTAGCCGGACGAATCTGGAACTGCTGGCGCGCGCCGAGATCGACCTGGTGCTGCGCGAGCACACCGTGGCCGCTGACGACGTCGGGCAGCTGGTCAAATTGTTTCCCCATACTGACATATTCGCTTTGTTGACGCAGGCCTGGGACAAAAAAAGCGGTCGGATGGTCGTCTTCAACGCCAGGAACAGCTTTCGCTTGGCAGACGTCGCCTGGGCCGGCGAGGCGACCGCCGCCACTGCCGACCTGGCTCAGGCCATCGACAGCGCGCTGCGCAAAATGCGCAACCAGACCCCAGTATGCTTCTCCATCGCCGCCGTGCGCCGGGTCGCCATCGATATCCGCCAGCACAGCGCCCTGGACGACTGGAGCGTTCGCTTTGAGCACGGCCTGCTGGCGCGACCCGAAGTCCAGCTGCTGGAACGCGAGCGCCTCGGAATGGTCTCGGAGGAACGGACTTTAACCAACCAGGCCTTTGCGCTGGCCGCCTCTGGCCGCCTGCTGACCCTGGAGTACGAGACGGGCGACAGCGCCGCCGTCATCAACCTAAAGCTGCTCTGCCATGATCCCGGCGGCCGCGAATGTCTGCGCCTCCTCAGCCGCGATATCCTAAAAAACCCGGAAGAGACCATCACCCGGCTGGTCAACGAACTGGTGGACGGCCTGCTCGCTATGCCTGCCATCGCTCCTGTCGCTGCCCAGGCGCAGGAAGAAGCGAAAAAATTGTACCAGACCTACCAAAATACAGGCCACCCCGGAGAAGCTCTGCAAAAAATCCAGGCGGCTGTGGCGCTGGCGCCCGACAACGAGGCCTACCGCCACGCCGAAATCAGCGCCAGTTCCTTCAAGCTCTATTGTCCGGGCAGCCCAGAAGGCTTGTCGGAAGCCCGCAAACTGCTCGCCATGATCCATGCGTTCCAAGCCGACTTTCCTGGGACAACCCTGCCCTATTTCTCCGCCAGCGTCCTGCGTGACTTTGCCGACCTCAGCACCGCCAACGCCCATTGTCTCAGCGAAGCGCTGGCACGCAATGAGGACGAAAAAGTCATCCTGTTGACCCAGCTTTCAAAAGACATTGAGGCGCTCTACGCGGAAATCCGCCCCCAAGTGCGCCAGGACATGCGACGGCATCCCCAGTACGCATTCGACTTCACGGATGGACTGAGCGCCCGCGATGCGAAAAATTTCCGGCACTACCTCCACGAATTCTATTTTATGCGCCGACTGTATGACGACCTCGAAGCCTGGGTGCGAGATTATCTTTCCGACTACCAACTGTTCTTGCAGCAGATGGAGCGGGAGAATCTCCGTCGGCCCTATCTCCACCTAAAATACCAGGAGATGTTCCTCCCCTACGATCAATTCCTCCGACACGCCCCGGTGGAATTCCGGCGTTTCCTGGAACGGGATCAGACATTCCTGGACTACCTGGAGTCGAGTTCGCTCCCTTTCGGCCGGGTCAATGCCCTGGAACTGCGCACCGTGCTGAAGCTGTTGAAAAACTCTGGGCGGCACGGCGACCAGATGACCCCGGCGCTGATGTCGTTCTTCGCCGAGTTGGAAGCTCTCTGGCCGGACTGCTTCACGGGCGACACGGCGTGGAAGCGCATCCTTAGCGAGGGATGTTACGCCATCCTCGCCGAGCAGTATTACCACCTACCCAGGAATCACGCCGCCATCTGCCTGGATCGCTACTTGGGGCGCCCGGAACTTCCCCTGGAAGACCTGCTGGTGCAAGTCTCCCAGGGCAACGGCGACGACGACGCTATCGAGCCGCTGCTGCGGCAGACGCCTTCCCTCCACGCCTGGAAGTCCCGCTATCTGACGGAATGCAAAATCACCAAGACCCTGCGCGACCTGTCGGATGCCCTGTGGGAAAAGCCGTTCTTCGACCAGTCGAACCAACGCGAGCCGTACGTACACCAGCTCACCCCAAAACAGCGGGAACTGCTGCTGGCCATAAACCGCCCACTGGACCTGGAATTCGGCCGCTTTGAAGACGCCCTGAAGAACGACTCCCCGCTGGTCTGCTGCCATGCCTGCCAGGACGGCGACAATGTGCTGCTTTTCCTGGGCCAGGCGGGCGCCTACCCAAAGAAACCGAAAGCCATACTGGCCTCTGTGGCGCCAGACGGCAGCATGCGGAAACTGCCATACGCCGTCCCCTTTGACGCACGCGCCGTCTTCTACGGCGAAGCGGACTGGTACAACGGCTACGGGCTGTTCTGCGACCAGCACCTCATCGTGCTCGCCAATCACTGGGAAGTAGTGGTCATCGAACGCGCCAATGGACAAGGGCGCACATTCCGGCACGAAGCCAAGCAATTCGCCGGCTTGGCAGTCCAGGATGACCGAATCTACATCCTGGGAAATTACCTTTTCCAATCCATGGACAGCAACGGCGAAAAACGGAAAATCCATTTCAGCCAGCAGCGCGCCGACAAGCTCAACGACCTCGACCGTGGCGGCCGCGCGCACGATCTGACGGCCATCGGCAACGGCCGCCTGCTGTTCAGAGTAGCCCATGACCTCCCGAAAAGCGTGTATGACAAGGAGGAAATATGGCTCTATGACGCTGGCGATGACTCGCTCCGGTGTGTCCTTGAATTACCGCCCGGAAGAAGATACGCCTTGTCTTCGGTGCGGGACGCTCCGTTCCTAGTCGAGGCGCATAAGAACCGCTACCTCGTCCACCGCCTTGACCCTCAGGACTGGCAGCTGCATGCTGTCGCCCAGCCGCCACCTGCTGACAAAGGGCTGTGGGTGTGTAATGTTATCAGCAAACAAGACAACGGGGGTTCGACGACGTTCCCGTTCATCCTGGAAGACGATGTCCTCTGGCGCGGCGGCATATATCCTGCTGTCATCAATCTCGCCGCCCCGGAGCAGTCGCCCCTGCTGTGGCTGCCCACTGTCAGAGCCGTCTTCGCCCTGGAAGACAAAATCCTATTTCTCCGATACAATGCCTGGTTCACAGTGCAAAAAAAGGCCGCAAAGGCCATCACACCCGGCGGTGAGTGACCTTACGCCGCTATTTCCACGGAGGATTGCGCAATGGACAACACCATTCCCTGGCGGCTTCTCCTGGCCTTGGCAGTACTGCCGCTGCTGGCTGCGGCGGTTGACCTGCCGCAGCTCAATATCTGGTCTGGCCAGGATCACAAACTCGATTTCCAGGCTCAGGAATCCTGGTTGCTGCTGGCCGAACATGACCGCCGGCTGGACGGGCAGGTCGGGCCAGGCCAAGTCATCGTCAGGCTGCCGTCGCTGGTCGCCGGAAGCACCGAGAAAGCGAAGTTGATTGTCGACGGCCAGCCAGTGGCGCGGATAGTCATCTGGTCGCCGAAAATTCTGGCTGGGCTGGAGGCTGACCTCGCCGATGCAAGACGCACTGTCGCTGATGCGCTGACGAACCTGGGCCTGCTGCAATCCAAGCGCACCAAGGCGGCTGACCACGCCGTCAGTGTGGTTGCAGGGCCAACGCAGGCCCGGCCAGAGGGGCTGAGCCTGCTGTTTGCCGAGCGGCACGATTTGCCAGTGACCATTAAGTCCAGGTGGTCGGACATCGCCTTCGGCCGGTCAACGCAGCCTGGACGCCTCGGCGTCATCTATGACGACAAAGAGCAAATCATCTACGACCGCGGCAATCTCACCTACGTTGTCTTGAGCGAAAAAAACCTTGCTAGCCATAAAGCCAAAAGCCGTCTAATCATCTTAACCCCAGACTTTGATTTCCAAGACATCGACAACATTGTTCTTCTCAAATCACTTATCAAGGAGTACCAACCATGAACAAGATTCTCACCCTTCTCCTGACTGCATGCACGTTATCCTTGCATTTTGCCTCGGCCCAGACCGCTGGAGGAGTCTCTTCGGTACTGGTTCCAACGGTGGCGGTGCTGCCCTTTGAAGCCCGCGGCCGACAGGCTGAAAACGACCAGGCCGGCAAATCCGTCGCCGATCTGCTCTTTGTCAGTCTCCTGGAAAATGGCGGCACCGACCTGGTTGAACGAGCTGACTTGGACAAGGCGCTCAACGAATTGCATCTTTCCGCCGTTGGCCTGACATCGCCGGAATCGCAACTGCAACTGGGGCGATTGGTAGGCGCCAAGATACTCATCTCAGGCTCGTTGTTTGAAACAGCCGGCAAGAAATACGTCGTGGCCAAAGTCATCGGAACCGAGACCAGTCGCGTCCTCGGCTGCAGCGTCAATGGTCGGGGCGAGTATGCCGACCTGGCGCCGGAGTTGGCCAAGAAAGTCGCCAAGGTGCTGGAAAAGGAGGTGGACAAACTCCTGCCCGCCAAAATAACGGAGCGTTCGGCACTCGACAAGCTGTCCGAAGTGCGGGGCAATGGCCGTCCTGTCTACCTGAGCATTTCCGAGGACATCCAAGTCAGCTCCCCTGACCCGGCCTCGGAAATCGAATTGAAGAAGCTGCTGCTGGCCCTGGGATTCGAGGTGGTTGACGTCCGTTCCGAAGCGGCGTTTGCGATCATCTGCGAAGCCGTCGCCAGCAATGCCGGCCAGTACCAGAAATTCAGCAGTGCGTCGGCGCGCGTCGAGCTGTCAGTCTACTCTGGGAAGGACAACAAGCTGCTGGCGGCCGGGGCAGCCAAGGAAACTGTCGCCTCAGCGACCTACATCATCGCGGCCAAGGACGCCATTGCCCAAGCAACGCTGCGACTGGCCGGCCAGCTGCTGACGTACATGAAGTGACGCACGCACTAAGGGGCGAGGGGCTGAATGCTGAATGCTGAATGCTGAATGCCGAATGCCGAATGCCGAATGCCGAGGCGCATTTCATAATTCATAATTCATAATTCATAATTCATAATTCATCATTCATCATTCGTTAGGGGCGAGGGGCGAGATTCTGCCTGGAATACATACGGCAGCAGCAGCCGTCCACACTGTCCACCACGTCCACACTGTCCACCATGTCCACAGGACCGCAATATGAAAACGCTCATTCTCCTCATCGCCCTGCTCTCGTGGCTTCCCGGTCTGCTGGCAGAACCGGTGCGAGTGGCGCTGATGCCAATGGACGCGACCGCACAGAACTTAGCTGACCTGGCCTTGACCGAACTCTCTGGCGACGCTGACATCGCGTTTCTCGAACGCGCCGAAATCGACCAGATCAAAAAGGAGCTCCGGCTGTCGGCATTGAGCGACTTTGTCCCTGATCCGCAATTGATGCAGAACGCGCACGTGTTCGCTGTCATGCTGAAACAAGGCTTCGTCGCTTTTGACGCACGCACCGGCGTACGCCTGGTCGATCTGCCAGCCATCAATGCCGAGGCCGTCGGGGGCGCTCTGCGTGACGCCATCGCCAAACGGCAATCGTTGACAGCAAGCAAATTGCGGAAATTGTCCTGCATGCCCTTAGTACCGGCCAACCTATCCGAAAAACAGGAAGCCCTTGCCCGTCGCCTGGAAACGACCCTGCTGCGCACTTTAGGCAATCAAAAGGACTTCGTGGTCCTTGAGCGCCGCCATCTGCTCCTGCTGCTGAATGAACCAGGGGCGGAGCGCCAAGACCTGACCAGAGATTTATTTGCCGGCGCACTCGTTCTCAAGCTGACTGCAACGCCGGAAGGCAAGGATGACGTCCGCCTCAAAGCGCACATCTTCTCGCCGGATGGCAAGACCTTGCTCAACGAAGAGACCGGCGTGTTCCAAGCCAAGGCTGACCTTGACGAGCAATGCCGGCGATTTCTCTCAACCCTGCCCATGCCTGCGGACAGCGCCGAAGACAAGCCCGGCGAGGCGCGCAATTTCATCTATGAAGCATGGTTTTCAGTGTCGCATTCCCTGACTGGGGACGCAGTAGCATCAGCGGCGAGTGCCTCGGCTCTTGACGCTGAGCAGGAAAAGGAACTCTGCCGCATCGCCGCGACGGCGGCGCGCCAGCTCTGGAAGCAATGGGAGAAGCCGGCAGACGAGCGCTATGCGGTCGCCGCGGCCAACCTGAAACTGGCAGCGCACCTGGCCGCAAAACACTGCTTTTTCCCGCATGAATTAAGCGTTGCTGTATGGAATGCGGTGGCGCTGCCAACCCAGAAGGAATTCGCGCAACTGCCCGCCGACTTGCAGCAGGAGTTGCGGGAGACCGTGGAGTCGATTCTCAAAACACGCCAAGACACGTTAGCAGAGTGCCGACGCCAGGCAGAACTGCCAGAAGAAAAATGGTCTGATCGGCTGTTCGCCCTGGAAGCCAGGTTCGAATACCTCAACGCACTCGCCGAGGTCACCAAAATCCAGTGGGATTTTGGCTATTGGGACCGATATGTCTACCCGGAATTGGTCAAGTACGTCGCCGAAGCTGACGATGCGCTGCCGGAATTGCAGAAGTACGACGCCCTGCCCAACGCCGAAAAGATAAAAATCTTCCGCTTGGCGCAAAGCAAAAACCGTCGCGTTCGGCGTTTCTCACAGCACCCGGAGATCACCATCTTCCATCGCGATCTGACCCATTTCTTCCATTTTCGGGCGGGTGATCACGATGCCGCCAATGTAGCCGTCTATCGCAAGACAATGGAGCTGCTGGCATCGTCAAAGATTCTGCTGTTGGCGTATCATGGACGCCTCGGGCTTCTGCACTTGCAGTCAGGCGTCTCGTCCCTGGGCGCCTTGAGCAGCTCCCAGCGGCGCGTCCAACCCCTCGAACGTTCCGCCCTGCTGGAATTTTACCGAGACCTGGTCAAGATTTTCGCGTCTACCGAATCAGTCGGTTCGCCGCAACGAAGCATAGGCTATCTGGCGGATGTGTTCAGCGACAGCGTCGCCCTTGAGTACCGCCTCCCGATCCAGGAATTGGCCATGCGGCGTTTTGCCTGGTATACGCCATGGCAAAACGACTTGATCAAGGGCAGCCAGCAATGGCGCCCAGAGGAAAGGCAGGATGTCCACCGCCGACTTGCCAAATACATTGAGGAATGCACCAATGATCCGCGGCTTGACCGCGAAGTCAGATCCAGCCGTCCGGGCGTGATCCATTATTTCCAGCGCATGCAGGAACAGCTTGAAAAGCAGAACCAAGGCTTGTCCTCGACCCAGGTTGAGGTGGTGGCCGATAATCCATTCGAGCGCGTCATCACGCCGCTCAAGGACAGCGAGGACAACACCCAGGTGATCGTATTCGGCGAAGAGAACGGCGTCATTTATCTGGGTGAATATCATTCCGAGAGCGTCAGGATAGTGCAAGTTGACACCAAGGCGAACCTGGCGATCAGCAAAGGGCCGAAGCACAAGCTGCCAGCTCACAGGCATGGCTGTACGAACATTGGAGCGATCCTCGCTGATTATCTGGCGTTTCAGCATGGCGGCTATGTGTCCCTCTTCCCCAAGGATGGCGAGCCACCGGAGCACATTGATCTCCGACAATACTTTATATCTCGCTGCCACGTCATAGTTGGCTGCGGCGACCGGCTTTTTCTTTCCTTTGATGGCAACGAACGCGGCCGCCCAGGCACGGTGCTGGAATACAATGTCACCACCCAAAAGACCGAATTGCTGGTTTCGACCTTGGACCGTTCAGTCAAATGGCCTTTGCAAGGTATGAAAGACCCATACGCCATCAACCAAATGCTTTGCGACCCGCCCCGCCAACGGCTGATCATGTTGATGCATGACCAGCCGCCAACTCGAGGAATATGCACTTACACTATCCGCTTCCAAGCCTATTGCTGGGAAACGAAAACATGGCAGGAGATTTCCCGCCGCCTGCCCATATACAGCACCGATAACTACAATTCGTTCTACTTAGAGGACGGCGAAATCTGGCTGCTGGTGGAAAACAGCCTCGGGAAAATCAATGCGGACGGCAATTGGCAGCCGGCGTTCCTCCTGGGCGGACGCAGCCTCATGAGCAACAGATTGTCCAGCTACGCAGACAAATCCGCCGCAACCGTCACCATCGACTATTCACAATGCGACGCCTTTGCCCAAAAACTCAAGAGCGTCGACCCGTTTGATGTACACTTCCGTCATTATGGCCAGGGCATCCTCTTTGCCAAAGACCTGCTCATCTTCGTGCCGGAAAAAATAATTCTTTCAATTGTGCCGTCTTTTCCGGTATCGCATGTCACCGAGAGCGGGCATGTCATCGGGGGCCAGACGTATGACTGCAAAAGCCTGCAAATCGGCCGCCTGAAAAATAGAAAAGAATTGCTGAAAATGGGAAAATAGTGAAGGGCAAGGGGCGAGAACCCACTTGAACTACCTAGGGTGGACTACCCGTCCACAGCCTATTTTTTAACCACAAAAAACACGAAAGAGCACGAAATTTTTGTTTGGTAATCAGTCACCCATTGATACTCGGAACTCCGTCAAGCTGCGGATTTAGGCGCCCCGGATAAGGCGCTTTAGTGGACAATGGACAATGGACGGAAATGGACTTTAATTGACGTTAGTAGACGATGGGCTGTGGACATTAGTGGACATTAGTGGACATTAGTGGACATTAGTGGAGAGTGGACGGAAGTGGGCAGAAGTGGACGTTGGTGCTTCCGACACGTGTCTTACGCAGGCTTCCGCAGGCTTTCAGTCGGTGCAGTGCGCATCATGCTTACCGTCATATTCCTTTGCGCCGTAGGCGCTTAACCATGCTTAACCCCAGGCTTTAGCCTGGGGGAAGCATGTCCCCTAAAGTGGTGCCCCGTAGGGGCACTACAATTAGCGCTGAAAACAAGTTGTCGGGATTTTGCGCAGAGCTGTTGTTACCCATTGTATACCAATGACTTGAAAATTAGTTTTCCAGAAATCTTTCACAAAAAACAAGAAGTTGGCGGATAGTAGTACAAGATTTCGCACATTACCCAAATATTGTCAGATTGTTAGGCTATATTACTTACTTAGTCGTTAGTGTCAGTTAAGTCATTGGTGCCACTCGCCGTTCTTTCAGTGTTGGGGTGCTTTGTTTTCGGTTCGCGCCTCCACTCGGGTGGAACGCCACAAAAAATAGGAGTGCGAATATGCCTAAGAACACCGTGGTCACTGCCTGTGACCGGAATTACGCTTGGGGCGTATGGCTTCTGGCGGTTTCCATGCGTCAACATGGCATGACAGAGCCGCTGCTAGTCGGAACCTATGACTGGCCACAGGAATGGCTGGACGATATCCAGCGCATTCCTGGAGTGAACACCATTCCACTGCCAACCGAGGATAAACGCTGCGTAACCTGCAGCAAACCGATAATTATGCTGGCAGCCGAAACAGAATTTATGACATGGGTCGACTGTGACGGCATCTTCGTCGGCAACTGCAGCGCCAGGATCATCGGCGAGGAAGGCAGCTTGTACTTGCGTCCACGCGTCCCATCGGAAGTCAGGGAACTCTACCATCGGGAACGTAAGCCCGGCGATCCGCCGGAGACCATCCCCCCGGGCATACTCTCGATTTGGCAGCGTGACGTGGGCGAACGGCAGGACTCGGCCCGGCAGACCAGCTGCAGCGCGGCACTGATCTCCGCCCATCGCAGCCAGCGCCCCTTTCTTGAGAAATGGCGGCAGCAGATTCTCAAAGTCCTGCCTACAGACGTAGGGGTGGTTAATCACGACAGCCTCGCCTATTTTCAAACTGATGAGTCAGTGCTCAATTCGCTGCTCTGTTTTGCCGCAGATGCCCCGCCGGTGACTGAGAAGTACCGCGCAGACAAGCTGGACACCGGAGAATATTACATCCACTTCGCCTACAATCCCAAGCCCTGGCAGATGTGGACGAAATATGCGCTGCGCTTTTATGCGCAAACTCTCGATACGGTGGAGTACGGCGTTGAGGCCAACTGGCTACCCCAGGCCAAACTGCCGTATACCCTGCAACGACGCTATCAGGGACTCTGCCGACTGCTGGCACCCTTCGCCGCCAATGTGGCGCGGGCTAAAAAATTGCGCCGAAAAATATCCTCCAGGCTGCGCCGCAAAGGCCCCGCCTGCCCAGCAAAATGATATTCTGATTCAACAAGGTCGGCGCTGCTTGGCAGTATCCCGAATATGCGGCGGTGCCGCTTACGGCAGCACTGTCCACAACGTCCACCGCGTCCCTAGGGTGGACTACGCCGTCCACAACCTATTTTTGGGGCAATGCGCGAAATCTTGTGATGAACACTCGTATGCCTTTATGTTGTCTTTTAGCCACAGCGGCATTTTTGTCTCGCCCTTTCAGGGCTCAAAATTATATGCCATCTCACCCAGGGCGTCGCTCGCCCTTGGCGGGCTTCGCTTGCCCTGGGCTGGTATGTCGCGCCCCGTTGGGGCTTTTGCAGCTCTGTAGCTGCGGACGTTGGTGGACGTTGGTGCGAAGACACGTGTCTTCCACAGGCTTTTACAGGCTTTCAGTCGGCACAGATGCACCATGCTTAAAGTCACATTACTTTGCGCCGTAGGCGCTTAACCATGCTTAACCCCAGGCTTCAGCCTGGGGGAAGCACGCCCCCTAAACTGGTGCCCCGTAGGGGCACTACTGTTAGCGCTGAAAACATGTTGTCGGGATTTTGTGTGTAGTTATTGTTACCTGTTGTATATCAATGACTTGAAGATTGGTTTTCCAGAAATCTTTCACAAAAAACAAGATTTTGGCGGATAGTAGTACTATGTCCACAGCCGCAAAGCAGCAAAAACGCTGAAAGCGCAAAAACATACAGCAGGCTGAAGCCTAAACTACGTACGGCAGCCTGACGCCTGGCCAACCAGAGCGCATCGCTGCGTATGGCGCAACAATCAACGCCAAGAGCCACAGCTAGGACTTGAATTTCGCCAACTCTGTGCTATTGTAGCGAAACAACATGCGGGGGTTTTTCATCATTTTCTTGTTTTATTTTTCCTCATTCCATCATTTTCTTTAATTTAGAAAGGCGTCTCATGTCTGGTCCAGTTGATTATCGTTTGTCTCCTGATTCTGATGGTTATTTTGGTGTTTACGGCGGCGTTCACGTTCCTGATTGCTTAATTGGTCCTTTGCAGGAAGTGGCTCATGCGTACCACCGGATCAGCCGGAGTGCTGATTTCATTGCTGAGCTTCGCTATATCCGGAAGCATTTTCAGGGGCGTCCGACTCCTATCAGCTATTGCCGTCGCTTGTCCGACTCTCTTGACGGCGCCAGGATTTATTTAAAGCGCGAGGATTTGAATCACAGCGGCGCGCACAAGCTCAACCATTGCATGGGTGAGGCTTTGCTTGCCAAGTACATCGGCAAGAAGCGGATCATTGCGGAGACGGGCGCTGGTCAGCACGGCGTCGCCCTCGCGACTGCTGCGGCTTATTTTGGCCTTGAGTGCGAAATTCACATGGGCGAAGTAGACATTGCCAAGCAGGCGCCGAATGTCGCTCGCATGAAACTGCTGGGCGCCAAGGTCGTTCCGGTCACCTTTGGGCTGCGCACCCTGAAAGAAGCCGTTGATTCCGCCTTTGAGGAATATCTCAAGGACCCTGTCAACACCTTGTACTGCATCGGCTCAGTAGTCGGGCCGCATCCCTTCCCCTTGCTGGTGCGCGACTTCCAGGAAGTCGTCGGCATTGAGGCCAGGGAGCAGTTCCTGGAGATGACCGGCAACTTGCCGGAAGCGGTCACTGCCTGCGTCGGCGGCGGCAGCAACGCGATGGGAATCTTCCGCGGCTTTGTCAATGACCCGACTGAGCTCTATGGCGTCGAACCCTTAGGCAAAGGTCCGAAAGTCGGCGACCATGCCGCCAGCATGACGTACGGGACGCCCGGCATCCTACACGGCTTCAAATGCTATCTGCTGCAAGACGAGGCCGGCGAGCCGCTGCCAGTCTATTCCTGCGCCAGCGGCCTGGACTACCCTGGCGTCGGGCCAGAGCATTGCCAGCTGAGAGACTTAGGCCGGGTGAAATACGTCACTGCCCTCGATTCCGAGGCGATTGACGCATTCTTCAAGCTCTCCAGGCTCGAAGGCATCATACCGGCCTTGGAAAGCGCCCACGCGGTCGCGTACGCCATGAAACTGGCCACGGAAATGGAACAAGGCGCCATCCTGGTGAACCTGTCCGGCCGCGGAGACAAAGACCTGGATTATGTGATCGAAAACTATGGCTTTGGCGACACCGAAGCAAAATAACCGCGCTGAATAGAGGGAGACAGAAATGGATTTAGTCGACAAATGCGCAATCATCAGCGGGGCGGCAAACGGCATTGGCCAGGCGACCGCGTTGAAGCTGGCGGCAGAAGGCGCGAAAGTCGCGCTGCTGGACATCAAAAGCGGCGAACTCGAGGCAGTTGCCAAAGCAATCCGGGACAACGGCGGCACAGCATTGCCCCTGGTCGTTGACGTCTCCCAAGGCGCCGAGGTGAAAAACGCGGTGGCGGAAGTCCTTGCGGCCTTTGGTCAGATCGACATCTTAGTCAACAACGCCGGCGTCGGCTGGCGCCAGGGCGGCAAGCCCTTCAAGGATGTCCCCGAGGAGACGTGGGAATGGATTATGAATGTCAACGTGAAGGGCACATTCCACTTGGTGCAGGCTGTGCTGGACAACATGCTCGAGCGCCGCACCGGCAAAATCATCAACCTGGCCTCGATTGCGGCTTGCGTCGGCATCCCGAAACTGGCGGTCTATTCAGCCAGCAAAGGCGCCATTGTGTCCTTCACCAAAGCCCTCGCCATGGAACTCGGCCCTAGCAACATCAACGTCAACTGCATTTCGCCTGGGCTGATTACAACCCAAGAGCACCTCACTGCGACGACAGGAAATTTCCTCGGACGCTGGGGCAGGCCCGGCGAAGTGGCCGAACTGATCGCATTCCTGGTGTCAGAACGCGCGTCCTACATCACCGGCGTCGATTATCTCATTGACGGCGGGCGCGTCATCGGCCCCCGCGGCGTCTAAAGCCACGCTCGAACGCGAAGCGGTTTCCCATTTCCATCAACTCCACCCCCGCCCGGCGGCCAATAGCTGGGCGAAACAGAAAAGAGAGCAATTATCCATGCGCAACATCAATGTGACGATCTGGCATGAATTCCGGCAGGAGATGGAGCCAGGGCCAGCCGGAGACGTGATCCGCCAGCATTATCCGCAAGGCATGCACCGCACCCTGGCAAATTACTTGGCAGCGCCAGACCTGACTCTGCGACCCGTGTCGCTGGATGAACCAGACCAAGGTCTGCCAGAGGAAATCTTGCAGACGACCGATGTCCTGCTCTGGTGGGGTCATAGAGCGCACGCCGAAGTGAAAGACGAGCTGGTGGACAGGGTACAGCGCCGGGTACTCGCAGGCATGGGTCTAGTCGTGCTCCATTCCGCGCATTATTCCAAGATTTTCCGCCGCATGATGGGCACCACCTGCCGGTTGCGCTGGCGGGAAGTCGGCGAGAAAGAACGCCTCTGGGTCGTTTCGCCGTCGCATCCAATTGCCCGCGGCATCCCAGAGACGTTCGTCATCCCGCATCACGAAATGTACGGCGAGCCGTTTGACATTCCGGCAGACGGCCGAATCGTCTTCATGTCCTGGCACGAAGGCGGCAATGTCTGCCGTAGCGGCGTCGCCTTTGAGCGCGACCGCGGAAAAATCTTCTATTTCTCGCCAGGCCATGAGACCTTCCCGGTTTATCACGACCCAGTCATTATCCAAGTGATTAGCAATGCAATCCGCTGGGCAGCGCCAGCTGAAATAGTCCTGGACCGCATAACGCCGCAACCGCAAGCGCTGGAAAAAATCTATTCCGAAAACCCCCTGGCCGACTGTGACACCTCCGTCTTGCATCAACCAACCCCAGAAACAAAAAAGCCATGAAAAAATTCCGTATTTCCTTTATCGCGGCCGGACGGATGGCCAACACCATGGCCGCCCAGCTCAAGCAGCTCGACCAGGTCGAATTGGTCGGCGTCTACGACCCCCTTGCCGACCGCTGCGCCCAATTCGCCCAAAAATACGCTTTTGCTAAATGCTGCTCATCCAGAGAAGAATTGCTGGCCGAGCAAAATCTGGACGGGGTGGTGATCTGCAATTATGCCCACCAGCACTGCGAAACCATCCTGGCTACGCTCAACGCCGGCGTGAAAGCCATTTTCTGCGAAAAGCCCGCTATCCGCTCGTTGGACGAAGCCGAGACCCTACGCGCAGCCGTAGCGCAAGCCAACGCCACCGTGATGATTGGACATCACCGCAAGCACGTCCCTGCCTGCATCCGACTCAAGGAGATCATCGACTCCGGACGGCTCGGAAAAGTCTATTTCGCCAAAGTCCACTACTGCAACGCAGGCTATTCGCGGGACTGGGACGATTATTTCGCCAGCTATGAGAAATCCGGCGGCACCACGCTGGACATGGCCATCCATTTCGTGGACCTGCTGAACTGGTATTTCGGCGAGGCGGAATCGACCTCGGCGCGCGCGGTCATGCTGGAAAAAACGCTGCCCAAAGAAGTCCAGCCGTTTGATTATGTCACCGCCACGCTCACCTACCGGAACGGAGTGGTCTGCGGCCTGGAATCGTCCTATCAACGCTATGGCGTCCCAGTCGACATCATGGAAATCTATGGCGACAAGTATACGGCGATCACGGACCTCAGGACGCTCAAGCTGCACAACCGCAACGAAACCATTGACGTCAACGTCAGCTACCCAGCCAATGACAGCGACCGGCTACGGCAGGCGAAAGCCTTTGTCGCCATGATCGCGGATGGACGCCCGCGGCAGACGACCCTGGAGGAGGGCCTGGCAGCCGCACAGGTCGGGCTGGGAATGCTGCAATCCAGTGAACAGGGCGGCGAACTGATCCGCTTCTGAAACACCAGGTCGCCCCTGGGGCGAGGAGCGAGGGGCGAGGGGCGAGGGGCAAGCAAGGCCTCGAAGAGGCGACACCATGAATAACTCCAGGTGCAGCGAAACGCAACCTGGGGCAAGGCCGCCCCTGGGGAATAATCACCAAGACGCCAAGAGTGCCAAGAAAAAAATCTTGGCGCTCTTGGCGTCTTGGCGGTTCAATAGTTCAAGGCAACGCTTTGTCGGCCATTCTGCCCACGATAGGCGAGTCCACTGGTTGCGCTGTATGCGGCCGCATGTTTCGCGGGCGCCTTTCGGAAGCCCCAACTTGGCGTTGAAAGCCTGCTCAGGCCTTCTTCTGGGTCAGGTCGGCTAAGGTAGAGTCGGCTGCATTCGTCATGACCGACGCAATGCCTTTTTCCATGCCGGCTTCGCTAGCGTACATGCCGCTCTTGCCGATGACTTGGCCATTGGTTGCCTTCAACACAAAGTAGTTATCTCCCTTGACCGACGTTTTGCGTTCAAAATTAGCGGAGGCGCCGCCGTTCTTACGCACGGACTCAATGCCGTTCAGGGCGTTTTCCTTCCTCGTGTAAAGTTCACTGGTGAGAATAACTTCGCCGTTCGCCGCTTTCAAGTTGAACATGAACTGACCGTCTGAGGCTGTTTTGAGTTCGAATTTGCCTGGCATGCTGATCTCCTTTGGATTGACACAACTACGTTGGCTCCTGACCTATTACCCTTCCCAGGATACACGAAAAAACAACGCTGATTGAAAATCTTTACATAATTATACCTTATCAGTGACGCGATAACAAGTCAATTTTATTGAATAAAAAGAATTCTGACGCAATCGGTCAGCGATTGAAAATTGAGCCGTAGGCACCGCCCCATTCGCCTTCTCTCATTCAGGCGCCCGCAAGTCCTCGGGTCGCATACGGCAGCCTATTCAGGGAATGGAAAGCATCATACCTGCGCACAAGCAAAATCATGCTCAAGCACAAAATGACTATGATTCTGCTGAAAATCGTTTGTAAAAAGGCGTGCAACAGCCTATTTTTGCACCGGTTCCAGAAATCAAACCCCACCCACCCAAGGGGGGACCACCCTCCCATAGTTTGTCGCGTGCGCGCAAGGAGGCGGTGGTCATAAGGCGTCATCCTTATCAAGGCTGTCAATTATAATCCGCCTTTACTCACGGCGTTGCCCTGAGCTGATATGCCTCGCTCTGGAACTGCAACGCTCGGCAGCGACCGTCAATGCAAGAGGCCAGCCCAAAATCGCATTTTCCGCGCTGGTGTCTGTTCGCAAAAGCCAATACCGGGGCGATAGTAATGGCATGATGCCCTAACGGCCAGGCACCATCCCCATCCATCTCAAAGGGAGACATTGCAATGTCCACTGCAAAACCATATTTTGCCTATCGGTCCTTTTGGAAGGAGCCTGACGCCAAGCGGCGTTTCGCCGCTGCCGGCATCAAGCAATTCTGCGTTTTTGCCGGCAACACTGTCAACTCCCTCGGCGAGCCGTATTGTCAATACGACACAATCTGGAAATGGTGGGACACCTACGACTTCACGCCGTTTGACGAGCAAATGCAGGACACCCTCGACATCTGCCCAGATGCCGAAATCCTCTGCATCATTGATCTGAACTCGCCTCTCTGGCTGGCTCGGCAACTGACTTTTGACAGCTACCCACAAGTGAGCGTAGCGGTCGCCAATAACCGCTGGCGGCAAGCCACCGAAAAATATCTCAACGCACTCCTCGAACACATCCAGAAAAAATACTCTAAGCACATCGCCTGCTTCATCATGATGTGCGGCGTCACTGACGAGTGGATGGACTATTGCCACGGCCAGGCCAGCGCGGACAAGCTGCGCCTGTTCCAAGCCTGGGCCAAGGAGCGCGGCCTGCCCATCCCCGAGGACATCCCCGGCATCGCCGCACGCTTTGCTGCCCCGCGTTTGGACGGCGCCCTCCGCGACCCGGTTCTCAACCGCGATGCAGTCCATTACTGGCGCTTCAGCAGCGACTTAATCGCGGATGCCATCTGTCATTTTGCCGGTCTCGTCGACGCCCATCGCCTCCCAGGCCAGGAAATCGGCGTCTTCTACGGCTACATCCTGGAACTCACAGGCAACCGCCTGGTGCAATGCGGCCACCTGGCCTACGAGAAGGTCGAGGCGTCACCGCTGATCGACTTTGTCATCAGCCCCGGCAACTACAGCGACCGCACCATGGGCGGTGGCAGCGGCTTTATGACCCCCAACGGCACCGTCCACGTCCACGGCAAAAACTGCATGTACGAAATCGACCATCGCACCCACACTGCCAATATGCAGCTCACCGAGCATGTCGCCCTGCCTTGGATGAATGCCTGGAAAAACGCCGATGAAGACATCGCTGGGCTGCGCCGCGAATTCTGCCGAGCCTTGTTCCACGGCGCCTCGCTGTGGTGGTTCGACATGTGGGGACATTTCTACGACGACCCCGCAGTGATGCAGACCATCGCTGACTTGCTGCCGCTCTGGCGCCAGTACGCCGACCGGACACGGCAGCCCCGAGCTGAAGTCGCCTTGGTCGTCGATCCGGTCAGCACCGCCCTGGTCAACGACCAGCATTATCCCCTCGTCGGCAAACTCTACAACGGCCTGCACACGGCTCTCAACCGGCTCGGCGCGCCTTTTGTCGTCCATTCCTTTAGCGACCTGCCGAAGATCAATGTCAGCGCCTTCAAACTGGTCATCCTGTCTGGGTGCATTGAAGTGACTCCGGAAAAGCGCACTGTCCTCGACCGCTGCCTGCCTGCTGACGGGTCAGCGCAGCTGTGGATTGGCCCATCAGCCCTGACCGACGGCGTCACCTGGGGCCAGCAGCCGCTGAATGCCCCGCATTGCCCGGACGTCGAGGCAATCACGCCGGAACTGCTGCGTCAGCACGCTGAGGCTGCCGGCGTGCATATCTTCGTGTCCGACTACACCCCGGTCTGGGCAGCCGACGACCTGCTGATGATCCACGTCGCCGAAGGCGGCAAACGCGCCATTGCCCTGCCCCGGCAAGTGAAAACCATCCGCGAAATCTTCTCCAACACCGTCATCACCGTCAATGCGGATCATTTCAACTACACCTTCAAAACCCCGGAAACAGCCTTGTTTGCCTTGAACTGAAACACTATCTCTCCGCTCCACCACCTAAAGTCCACTTCTGTCCACTAACGTCCACGTCCACTCTCCACTAAAACGCCTTACCCGAGGTACTCATCGCCGTAGCTTGCCTGAACTCCGAGTATCAATAGCGGAGCGATTATAAAATTTCCGTGTATTCCGTATGTTCAGTGGTTACAAAAACAACCCTATAAGAAATTCGTGTCCATCCGTGTCCATCCGTGGTTAAAACAAGGACATCGCCATGAAAATTTTAATTATTGGCGGCAGCGGCCATGTCAGCGGCGCGGTCTGCCGGGAATGCCTCCAGCGAGGGCATGACGTCACCGTCCTCACCCGCGGCCGTCGCCCCGTCGATCCTCGCGTCAAAGCCATTTCTGCTGACCGCAACGACGCTGCTGCTATGCGCACCGCCTTTGCTGACCCTGCTTTGCGCTTTAACGCTGTCATTGACTGCATCTGCTATGCACCGGAAGAAATGGCTGTCATGCTTGAGCTCTTCCGCTCCCGTTGCCAGCAGCTGGTCTTCGTCTCAACCGACTTTGTCTTTGATCCTGCCCAGCGCCGTTTTCCGCAGTCGGTCGATGCGCCCATTTTGGCTGACGACGACAACGGCAATCAGTCGTACGGCTACAAGAAGTCGCTCTGCGAACAGCTGCTCCATCGCGAATCAGCTGACTCCGACCTATCCTGGACCGTGTTCCGCCCCTGCCACATCTATGGCGGCAACTCCCGGCTTGGGTGCTTCCCCTGCCACTGCCGTGATGTCGACATCCTGGCCCGCTTGCAGCGCAATGAAACCATCACCCTGGTTGACGGCGGCCATTTCCTGCAGCAACCCATCTTAGTCGACGACCTGGCCGTCACCATTGCCAGCTGCCTCGGCAATTCCCTGGCTGCCCGCCGCACCTTCAACATGGCCGGGCCTGACATCGTCGAATCAGCCGCCTACTATCGCCTGATTGCCGACGCCCTCGGCGTTGACCTGCGCATCCGCACCACGCCCCTGGCCGAACACCTGCAACTGCGCCCCGGCGACCGGCCGTTCCTCTGCCACCGTATCTATAGTTTGGCTGACCTAACAGACGCCAAACTGACGCCGCCGAACACCCGGTTGGCGGACGGCATCCGCCAGCATGTCCAGAATCTGCTGGCCGCCAAACCGGCATAATCACCCCGCAGCGCCCCGCGCTCAGCCATGCATTTTTTGACGCTCATCCAACGCGACCTGATTTACTACCGGCGCAGCCTGGTCAGCCTGGCCGCTGGCACCGCCCTGGTTGCCATGGTGCTGACTGGCGCCCTCGGCGTCGGCGATTCGCTCGACTTCACCCTCCGCCAGGAAGCTGAACGGCGACTGGCCGGAGTCAGCGCCGTCGCCCAATGGCCTGGAACCTGGCCAATCCCGGGCAGCGTCCTCCACGTCAACGCATACGTCCACCCTCAGGACGGCAACCCGACCGGCGTCGCTGCCTTTGGCGTAGCCGACTCTGCCGTTAACCTCGCCCCGCGCGAAGCCTATGTCAACCAAACCCTGTTCGACGTGCTGAAGCTGCCAATCGGCGCTAATCTCGTCCTGCGCCTGGCTCAAGCCACGGAAATCTCCCCGGAGTCCATGGCTGGCCGGCCGCCGGCTCTCCGCCAGGTGCACGTCCGCCTAAAAGGTGTTTTCCCGGCTGCCTGGGCTGACTTCTCCCTGGCTGACAGCCAGCTCCCTGCGCTCAATATCTTCCTTAACCGCGCCTTTCTGGCTGACAGCCTGGGGCTGGCAGATGGCGGCAACCTGTTTCTGGCTGACAGCACCCCAGATCAACTCGAACAGCGCCTCCGCAGCCAAGTCACGGCGACTGACCTGGGCTTCTACATTGACGTCATGGGCGATCGACTGGTGCTCAAAAACCGCCAATTCACCCTGCCGCCAATCGTCGATGAAGTTTTCCCAGAATCGCCGCGCGTCTTGACCTGGTTTGCCGACCGCCTGGCTGGCGAGGATGGCCAACCCGTCCTTGACTACAGTTTTGTGGCAGGCATTGACCCGCGCCTCCTGCCCATCCTGCCTGGACAATGCCTCGTCGCCCGCAATGCTGGCGCGACCTTCGGCGGTAAGCCAGGCTGCCTGACCTTCCACACGGTCGGGCCGTTCCGACAACTGACCCTGAACCAACACCGCTTGTCTGCCCTCAACGAAATCGACGATGACGCTTTCACTGCTGCCATCACCGCGGCTATCCCAGGCCTGACCGACGTCAACACCTGCACCGAGTGGGACTCAGGGCTGCCGGTTGACTTCGAGCGCGTCCGTAAAGCCGACGAAACCTACTGGCAAGAATACGGCGCCAAGCCACGACTCTATCTACCGCTTGACGAAGCCAGGAAGCTCTTTGACTGCGAGGACGCCACTGCTATCGTCTTCCCCGCTGGAACCGCCAAGGACGACGTAATCGCACGTTTGACCGCCGCTATCCGCGCTGCCCCGCCGGGCCTGAACTGCTTCTCCCCCCAGGAACGCGCCCTGGCCAATGCCGCCAACGGCGTTGACTTCACCGGGCTCTTCCTCGGCCTTAGCGGCACGGTCATGCTGGCGGCGCTGCTCCTCCTGGTCATCATCACCCGGCTCCATCAGTTGGAACGACAGCCGGACGCAGCCCTGCTCGCTGACCTGGGCTTCGCGGAAAAACTGATCCGACGCCTGCACCTGGCCGAAATGGGCCTGCCCATCACCCTCGGAGCAGCCGTCGGCACGGCCGCTGGAATCGGCGTGACCAAGCTCCTGCTGCTGGCCTTGGGAACGGTCTGGCGCGACGTTGTCGGCCGCCGCGACCTGCTTTTCCAAATCCAGGCATCCTCGCTCCTGGTTGGCTTCGCTGTCACTGCGGCTTTGGGCCTGGCCGTGGTCTCACGCCGGCCGCGGCAGCAGGGCACATTCGCCACCGCCGCGCCGCGTCGTCCATCGACCGCGCCAGCCACGATTCCGGCGCTCGCCTGGCTGAATGTCCGGCGCTTCTGGCCTGCCAATCGCTTGGCAGTAGCGCTGCTCACCATCGGCATCATCACGGCTCTTGGCGTCGGTGCCTACGCCATCAAAACGCACGGCGAAGAGGGCTTCGGCTATGACGCTGTCGCCACCCTGCTGCTGCCCTATAACGGCGATGCAGCCGCTGACTTCGGCCCTGATGTCCTGCCTATCCGCATGTTCGCCGCCACCCATGCTGACTGCACCAACCTGAACCGCGTCACGGTTCCGACCGTCTTTGGCGTTGACCTTGAACACCTGGGACTGCCAGCCGACTTCCTAAGCCCGAATGGCGCTGCCGTCGACCGCGGCGTCCTCAAGTGGATTCTGAAAATGCGCCTCGGCGACACCCTCGAATACGCAGCTGGCAGCCTGACCCTTGAACAGGCTTTTGCGGGAACCGTGTTCCAGGGCGGCGTAGTCGTCAACCTCGACACCTTCGACCGCCTATTCCCTGAGAACTCTGGCGCGAGGATGTTCTTGGTCAAGGACCAGGCCGCATTGCCGGAACTCACCCGCAAGCTGGCTGGCTATGGCCTGCACACGGAATCCGTCCGCGCCCGCATGGATCGATTTGACGCCGTGCAAAACCGCTATCTGGCTATTTTCCTCCAGCTCGGGTGCCTGGCTCTTGCCCTTGGCCTGGGCGCTATGGCCCTGCTCGCCAGGATCGCCGTTGAACAACGTCGCCAAGAAATCATCCTGATGGCTGAAATCGGCTTCCCGGCTCGCAAAATCCGCCGCCTGCTCTGGCTCGAACAAGCGGCCCTGCTCGGCATCAGTATCGCCGCTGCCAGCGTCGTCCTTATTCCATGCGGCCTGCTTGCAAATGCGTCGATACAAATCATCTTAACAGGCATTCCCGCGCTGGCGGTCGCTGGCATGGTCATTCTGACGCTCTCCTTGCAGCGACTGAACGACCTGCTCAACGACAATGCCGCCCAGCCCACAAAAACGGCCTGAACTATGCCAAACGCCGTTGCCCCATGCTTAACACTAACGAGGTGCGCCACGTATGACGCTCAAAAACCTGACTTTGCTTGCCATCGCCCTGCCGCTGCTGGCGGCTCTGACTCTGGCTGAAGATGTAACCTGCTTCCGCGGCCCTAACCGACAGGGCATATTCAACGAAACCGGTCTCCTTAAAACCTGGCCGCCAGCAGGGCCGGAACAACTCTGGAAAACTGAAGGCATCGGCCTGGGCTGGAGCGCCGTCATCCGCGCCAAAGGACGCCTCTATGTGACCGGCGGCGGCCCAAATGCAAAAATTGATGAAAAACTGACCTGCCTTGATGACAATGGCAAAATCCTCTGGCAGACGACAACCGGCAAAACCTGGACGAAATCCTACCCGTACGCCCGCGCCACCCCGACCTTTGTCGAAACGCCCGATGGAGGACGCCTCTACCTGTCCACCGGCGGCGGAGAAATCGTCTGCCTCAAGGCCGATGACGGCGAAATCGTCTGGAAACATGACTTTGCTGCTGACTATGGCGGACGCCCCGGCACCTGGGGCTACGCGGAATCAATCGCGACAGCGGAGGGCATGGCCTTTGCCACCCCAATCGGTGACAAGGCCAGCCTAGTCGCCTACGACCTGCGAACCGGCAAAGTCGCTTGGGAAGCCGAGCCGCTGGACGGCCAGGTCGCCTATGTCACCCCTGTTGTCCACAACGGCCAAATTATCCAAATCACTGGAAAGTACGTCTTTGGAACCGATATCAAAACCGGCAAAATCCGCTGGACATACGACTTTGCCAGCGCCTTTGAAGAAAAAGAACGGCGCGAAATCAGCTGCGTGACCCCGTTGGTCGACGGACAGTTCATCATCGCCACCCGTGGCTACAACCACGGCACCGTCTTGCTCGAACTGGCGGCGGACGGCAACAGCGTCAAACCTCTCTGGAAAAACAACGACCTCGACACCCAGCATGGCGGCACCGTGCTCCTCAACGGTCACATCTATGGCTCTACTTGGATCAACAACAGCAGCGGCGAATGGGCTTGTGTTGACGCCCAGACCGGCCGCACCATCTTCATGCAACCCTGGCAAGTGCCTGGCAAGGACGGCAAACTCATTCCTCTTGGCAAAGGCATCACCATTGCTGCCGACGGCATGCTCTACCAATTTGACGATAAACGCGGCACCCTCGCCTTGGCTCGACCTGGACAGGACAACCTTGACATCGTCTCGTCCTTCAATATTACCTATGGCACCAAGGAATACTGGGCCTGCCCCATGATTTCGGACGGCGTCATGTACGTCCGCCGCGGCGATGTCCTCGCTGCATACGACGTCAAAGCGAAATAAGCACTGCACGTAGTACAAGCTTTATCTTGCAGTATGTACCTCGCTCGTAGGAGCATGTAGTTCAAACTTTAGTTTGCCGTATGTACCGCGCTCGTAGGAGCATGTAGTTCAAACTTTAGTTTGCAGTACGTAGTTCAAACTTTAGTTTGCAGTATGTACCTCGCTTGTAGTTTCAATTGGCGTCCTCAACGTCCTTGGCGGCTAGCCTTTTCTCCATGACCATTCCTTCTTCTCCGACTACCTATCTGCTGGCACCGCTGGCTGGCTACACTGACCTGCCCTTCCGCATGGCTTGTCGACGCTTTGGCCTCGTCTACGCTCACACGCCCTTGATCGACGCTGGCGCACTCGTGTACGGCAATCGCGACAATCCGCTTATCCTCGCCCGCGGGCCAGAAGAACCCTGGCTAGCCACGCAAGTCCTCGGTTCCCAGCCGGAAAACCTCCGCAAAGCCGGCGCTATGCTCAACGTCATGGACTTCGACGTCATCGACTTCAACATGGGCTGCCCCATGAAAAAAGTCGTCAACCGCGCTGCTGGCGCTGCCCTCCTGAACAACCCAGAACTGGCTCTCGCTTGCGTACAAGTCCTGCGCGACGTGGTCACCAAGCCGCTTACAGTCAAAATGCGCATTCTTGACGTAGACGACCCTGGGCCGACTGTTGCGTTCTGCCAGCGCCTGCATGCCTGCGGCGTCGACGGCATCGCCATTCACGGTCGTATCGCCACCAAAATTTATTCCGGCCCAGTCGCTGCCAAAATCATCAAGGCGGTGCGCGACAGCCTGCCTGCATCCTTCCCCATCACTGCCAATGGCGGCATCTTCAGCTACGACGACGCTGAGCGCCTGCGTCTCGCCTCGGGCTGCGACCGCCTGATGATTGCTCGCGGCGCCATCGGCAATCCGTGGCTGTTCCGGGATTTGCTTGCCGGGACTCCGTCCACTCCAATCGACCACGCTGAAATCTGTGAGGTAATGCACGAGCACATCTCAGGCATGGTTGCTCTTTACGGCGAGACGGGCGCCATGATTTTAGGACGCAAGACCGTACTCAGCTACCTTTGCGGACGCGGTTATCGCCGCGCTCTCCGCGCCCAAGCCAGCACCATAGCCACCAAGGCTGACTTTGACGCATTGTTTGCCGCTGTGGAAAAAGAAGGCCCCATTGGCCTCCCTGGCGAGGCAGTGACGCAGGATTAGCGGCGAGGGGCGAGGGGGCGAGAAACCATTGTTTTATCCGCAGATTACGCAGATGGCGCAGATTTTTTTAGGGTGTGTTGTAAGGGGAAACGAGTCCGTGCAGCGTCAAAAACGCGAAAGTGCGAAACATACAGCAAACTAAAGCTTGAACTACATACGGCAAGCTGAAGCTTGAACTACATGCTCCTACAAGCGAGGTACATACGCCAAGCTGAAGCTTGAACTTACGTACGCCAGCCGCTGTCCACTAAAGTCCATTTCTGTCCATGTCCACTCTCCACTCAAGTCCACTTCTGTCCATCGTCCATCGTCTACTAACGTCCATTAATGTCCACTAACGTCCATTGTCCACTGTCCACTAAAACGCTTCACCCTGTGCGCCTGCTTCTGCAGCTTGCAGAATCCCCCCAGCATCAACGCCTGACTGTCAACCACTTTTTCCGAGAAAAATCAATCTGTCGATTTGAAAATCCTGATTTCTGTCATACGTTATAATTCTGACACTAATTGTACCTGTAGCTCAGTTGGATAGAGCGTCTGGCTACGGACCAGAAGGTCGGGAGTTCGAATCTCTCCAGGTACGCCAGATTCCCGTGTGGCGGGGTAGCTCAGCTGGTAGAGCAGAGGACTGAAAATCCTTGTGTCGGCGGTTCGATCCCGCCCCTTGCCACCACTCCTTTTTAGCCGTGTGAGAAGTCACACGGCTTTTTTCGTATTTTCCACCGTGTTTTCCACCTCAAAACTGCTATCATAGATGCTATCCCGCCCGGTTTTGAGACGCTCTTTTTCTCAAAAACGTCTATTTGTCTCAAGAAGGTTGCCCAAAGGGTGTGACGACCCCCTCCAAAATTTCCTCCTCAAAATTCCGATTTTGTCTATCCGTTTGGAAATTAGAGCGTCCTTGACACCGTGAGGTGCAAAAACAAACATTTTAGACGGCCAAAGGTCGTCACACCCCCTCTTGAGCAATGAGCACCCAGTTTGAACACTATTTGCTAACACAGTGTAAATAAGGCACTTAAGCCCGTTTCAATTTATGTCTGCGGTTCGTTTCTGGCGAAAAGTTCAGAGACCCTGCAAAAGTAAAAACCCCGTCTATTTAGACACAGGCAAAGTGGCATAAAAAAAGACCGCCCGCGCTGTGTCGCCAAACACGGCGCGGACGGTCTTGAAGTCCAAGTCATTTATACGAACCGGTCACACAGGGAGATTCTGGAAGCCGAATACCTTCCGCTGGTCCACCCAGGCCTCCGGGATTCCCTTCCGCAGTCTCTTCAAGGTCAGGTCGCGGGGCACAAGTCCGTCCACGATCGCCTTCTGTATGTCGGGGGCAAGGTTCGCCATCTCCATGCTGTGGTACAGGAATGTCCTGTCCATTCCCGTCTGGGCGGCCAGCGCCGTGAGGCTTGCTGGCGGTTCCTCGCCCTCCATCACGGCGCAGAATCGGAGCCCCTGGGTCAGCGCCTTCTGGATCGGGTTCATCGTCTCGGGAACAAGCTTCTTCTCCCCATCGGTCTCGATGACGGCGGTACTGCGTCCATTGTAGCGCATGGAGCATGGAATCACCTCCAGCAGATTCCCGCCGGGAAGTTCCACCAGCTTCAGCGTACCAGCCTTCAGCACGGTCTTCTCCGATGCCGCGGAAGACCCCTGCCCTCCGCTCTCAACCTGCTCCTTCAGAAGCGACCCGATGCCCTTCACGTTGTATTCGATGTCAATGCGGTCCCTGAAGACGCGCACCTCGGCCACCAGCGAGCGTATGAGCTTGTATTTCTCTATGGGGTAAAGGTACTCCCAAATCTCCTGCAGGTCGCCGCCCGCGCTACGCAGCGTTTCCATTGTCATGTTGGCCTCGGGATGGCACTCGTCCATCACCCGCTTAAGCCCCGCGTATAGCTCGGGACGCGAAAGAACCGACATCGCGTGCTCCAGGATGATGCGCTCCAGATCATCGGCTGGGGCGCGCTTCAGCGGACAGATGGAGACCGAGCGCCGCATATCCTTGTCGCATACCCAGTAGCGGTAGTAGCGGTTCTTGTCCCGCTTCGTGCTCGAGCTCTTCATGAATCCTCCGCAGTGCCCGCAACGGATGAGGCCCCGCATTGGCGTGAAGAGGATGTGCTGCGCACCCTCGGCGCGGCGGTTGCCCTCCAGCGTCGAATGGACGCCGTCCCACAGCTCCTGGCTGATGATGGCCTCCTGCTCGCCCTCGTATATCTGGTCGTAGTGCCGCACCTTCCCGATATAGACCGGGTTGTCCAGCATGTCGTACATCATCGCCATGGTGAACTCCTTCCCGCCGTGGACGCGCCCCTTGGTGCTCGTCCACTCGGGCGTTCGGAGACCCTCCGCATTGAGCGTAGCGCACACCTGCTTCACCGAACCCAGCCGCAGGTAGTCCTCGAAGATGCGCCGCACCAGCTCCGCCTGTTCAGGGATGACGACCAGCCTGTGCGTCTTCGGGTCGGATGCGTAGCCTATGGCCGGGTAGCCGCCCGTGTGCATCCCCTTCTTCTTGGCGGCAGCCACCTTGTCCTTGATGCGCTCTGTGATGATCTCGCGCTCGTACTGCGCGAAGCTCATCAGGATGTTCAGCATCATCCGCCCCGTACTGGTCGAGGTGTTGATGTCCTGCGTCACCGAGACGAATTCCACATGGTTCCGCTCGAAATCGTGGAAGAGCTCCGAGAAGTCGCAGAGGCTTCTGGAGAGTCGGTCGATCTTATAGACGACCACCACGTCTATCTTCCCGTCAGCGATGTCCTGGCGGAGCCGCGCCAGCGCGGGGCGGTTCAAGTTGCCGCCCGAATACCCGCCGTCGTCATAGCGGTCGGGAAGGCAGAACCACCCCTTGTACCGCTGGCTGGCCACATACGCTTCGCCCGCCTCACGCTGGGCGTCCAGCGAGTTGAACTCCTTGTCAAGCCCCTCGTCCGTGCTTTTCCGCGTATAGACCGCGCACCGGACCTGTTCCCTTGCCTGTGCCTTCATCATTTCGCCCCCTCCTTGTCCGACGGGATGTTGAAGAAGACGTGCCCGTTCCTGTTGATGCCCGTTATGGCCCTCGCCACGGCGGACAGCGAGCCATAGACGCCGCCATTCCACTCGTAGCCGCCGTTGATCACGCGCACCTCATAGCGTTGCCCGTGCCACTCGCGGGTGATGACCGTCCCGATGCGGAAGCCAGTCACCTTGCGGGTGATATTCCCGTCTTTGACCTCGTCCAGCTTCTCCTTCGTCCCCGCGTCCAGCCCGCCGTATATCAGCTCCTGGATGCGGAACGCCAGGCGCTTCCGCATGAAGACATCGCCGTATGCGGGCGGTGTCGTCCCGTACAGCGCCTTCCATTTCTCCTTTAGCTCCTCCGTAGTCATGCGCTGGAGCGCCAGCAATTTCAGCCGCACTTCGCTTTCATTTTCATCTGCCATGGTATTTCTCCTGAATGTTTGCCATCCGCCGCCCTGTGTCGGCGGTTGCGCTTAAAAAGACCGTCATTCACCTTTAATCCAGTCGCAAGCCCTCTATTCAGCCTCCTTAGGCGGCTTTTCCACCGCGCAGGGGGCCTTATGTCCGCATTTTCGCAGGATTCCAGCCGCCAGGATGAGAAGGATGAGACGCGCCCCTTCCGGGGCCTTGCCTTTGTCTTCTGCCTTTCCGCTCATTCCTCGTCACCTCCCTCATGCGCATTGACGGGCGTGAAACCAAACTCAATTGCCAGCGGACGGATGATGCGGCTGATTCTCTTGCAGACGCTGCCCTTGGCGAGACCCACGGCCCTGCCGATTTCGCTGTAGCTGGAGCCGCCCATCACCATCTCGCAGATGCGCACGTCAACGGGTGACAGAGCCTCCAGCATCCTGTGAAGCGCATCCTCCCTGCGCCGGTGGGCACGCTCAATCTTCACTGCCGCCTCGCGGCGGGCGCGCTCGTCCTCAGCGGCAATCAGATCGATGAATGGGCGTCCGCTGGGGGCTGGCTCGTCCAAGGAAACGATGGCGGGCTGCCGCTTCAGTTCCACGTTCCTGTGGATGACCATGTTCAAGCCGCGCTTCGCCAGCACCGTGGCGGTGAAGGTGTAGCGGTCCTTTGCCGGGTCGTACTTGGCCATCTCGTATGCCAGGATGACTCGGAACTCGTTCTCCAGGTCGTCCCGCTCGTGTTTCTGGAACAGCCCCGTCTGTATCAGCTTGTCCGCCTGAGCCCGGATGATGCGCTCGCTTCTCTCATCGAACAGCGTGTCGGGCGTGATGCCGCCCGGATAGCTGGTCGGGAACGGGCGAAGCCTCTCCTCGTTCCCATTCTGCTTCTCGATTTCCTGTGCCGCCCTGGCGGCGTTCTTTCTGATGGTGTCTTCCATTTTGGTTTCCTCTCGGGTTAGCGGAGGAAGCCGGGAAGCCGCCAGGCACAGAAAAAAAGGAGATGGTCGGGATACGCCAGCCGTGTGTCTGGCGGCATTCCCGACCACCTCCTGTTGTTCAGGTCAGTCTGTCAGTTGAATACCGTATTGGTTCTGATTTTTATGTTCTCGTCTATAGCATGGGGACCACCTCCTCGATGCTGATGTTCGCTGGACGCCCATCACGCACCTCCAGCGAGGCGATGCGCCCGTTGCCAAGCACCCGAATCCGCCTGATGAACTGCTCCTGCTGGGCGCAGAGCGTGAAGTCGTATGGCTCGGCCTTGGTGGTTGCCTCCGCTGGCCTGTCCAGGCGGATGTAGGTGCGCTTGCGGGTGCTTGATGTGGCGCGCGGCTCGCCATTGACGACGTCGATGTCCATTACGAGGCCGAAGTTGATTTCGCGGCAGAGGCTGATCATGCCCTGCGATGCTTTCGATAGTTCACTGAATCTCATGGGTGTCTCCGTTGTTGCGTGATTCTGGTCGTTTTCTTGTCACGCGGATTAATAGACACTCAAATAAATATTAGTCTAAACAAGGCCACGGGCAGGCCATTTCCAGGCCACGCCTTACCCCTGCTGGAAGAAAAATGAAGTGGCCACATCAAAAAAGCCGTGTCCTTTCCATGGACGGGACATGGGGTGAATGTGGACTTTCTGGACATACCGGCATGGCCACATCGCATCGCCAGAAGCGCGAAAAAGCCTCGTTTTGACCTCGCAAACGCCTGTCCCAGACGTGGCCCCAATGTGGCCGCATCACGCAAAATCCCCCCGAATCAGGGCACAAAAAAAGCCCGCCCCGAAAAATGGGAAACGGGCTTTGAAACGGTCGCCAATCTGGCGATGCCGTAATAATCAACCTATCCTATCTATTTTAAGAATAGTCATGGGAATCACAGCGATGCCGTAATTTGGGATGCAATGGAGCGGATTTCCTCCACGAGTCGTGGCGGCTCCAGGGGGATTGCCCCGCCGCACTGGCGCATGATCCAGGGCACGACCACGTTCATGGGGATGCCAGGGAGGGTCACCAGGTACTTGCCGTCGCCGAGGTCGGTGATTTCCTGCTGCGAATGCAGGGGCGACAGTTCCAGTCGGCGGCGCGCGGACACCCCGACTTGAATCTTCGCGTCTATGGGTTCACCAATCTCGAAGAGTTTCTCAGGCTTCAGGCGCTCCAGCATGTGGGAGCGCAGCTCCTCGTCCACATAGAATATATCGGGAAGGACGGTCGCCTCCAGAATGCGGCCAACCATGAAGGTGTGTTCCGCCTTCCGCATGCGGCAGTATCCCAGGATGATCCAGGTCTCGTTGTGGTACACCAGATAATACGGGTCGATGTCGCGTTCCGTGCGCCTGTCCTTGCCGTCCAGATAGACGATGTGCAGTATGCGCCGTTTTGTCCACGCCTCGATGACGGCAGGGAACACGTCGCTGTCGGGGCAAGGCGTCTGGGAGCCGAGAATCTTCAGCGTGTCCATCATCGCCGTCCCCATGAAGTCCGCCGTGTTGCTCCGAAGGATCTCGTTCACCGCCTGCGTGACGGGAGCGCTCACCGAGGTCGGGAACACCTCCTGCGCAAAGCGGCATCCCAGCACGATGGCCAGAAGCTCGCTGTCGTCCAGCACGGCAGGAACATCGAAGGTCCAGCTTGGATTCTTCAGATAGTAGCTCTCCTCGGAACGGGCATAGCCGATGTCGCAACCCAGGCGCTTCAGCGCGGCGATGTCCCGTATGACCGTTTCGCGGGAACACTCCAGCGCCTCCATGCCCGGCCCCTCGGCGTAGCGGAATTCCTTGACCAGGCTTTCCACCGTCACCTTCCTCCCCTGTTTCAGCAGGGACACGATGTGGGACATGCGCAGATACTGCTTCTTCGCCACCCCTGATGCGGCCTTCATATTAACGCCTCCATGTTGTAGAATGTCATTCAATGCCTTTTTACTATGGCTATAATCTAATGGCATTTCTTTGGATTTACAGCCGTCTCCATTGATTTTCCTGCACGAAATCGGATTATTCGCCTAAAAAATCACAAATTTATTCGTCAAAATTTCTCAATGTCATGTTTTGACGTTTTACTTAAATATAGTATGCGGCGTAACAAAAAAAGAGAACGTATGGCGCGATGACGGCATCGTCGCCTGGAACAAGACAAACTGGAGAAACAACAATGGCTGAAGAAAGGAAAATCACTTCGGGAAGACTGCTGGGCATGAACATTGTCGGCGGTTTCCTCAACGGGACCTCCTATGACTTCACGGAGGGCCTCAACTGCATCATCGGCGCACGCGGCACCGGCAAGACCTCCTGCCTGGAGTTCATCCGCTATTGCCTGGACGTGATGCCGCCCGAGCCGAAGGCAAGGGAGCGCCTCTCGCGTCTGGTGGCCGCCAATCTGCGCGGCGGCCACATAGATGTAAAGGTTCGCACGCGCGAAGGACTGGAATACATCATCTCCCGCAGCGTGGAGACCAGCCTGACGGGAGATTTGCTGGACACCCGCCCCGTCGTCAAGAGCCTGGACGGCAATGCCACGGGCATCCCATTCAGCGACGCATTCTGCCGTCTCGACATGTTCAGCCAGAACGAAATTGAGGAGATTGCCATGGACCGCCGCGCCCAGCTGCGCCTCATCGATTCCTTCAAGAGGGACGATCTTCAGGAAATCGACGCGGAACTCTCCCGCGTCAAGGCGTCCGTCAACGCCATTAACGCGGCCATAGTCCCCCTGCGCCAGGAGATGTCTACGCTGGAGCCGAGCCAGGACAGGCTTCCCGAGGTTGAGCGGCGGCTGGCCGACCTGAGCGGAGGCGACGGCGTCAATGCGGACATACAGAACGCCCAGGCGCAGCGCGGCATGCGCACCGTCGAATCCCAGATGCACCGCCGCCTTTCGGACGCGTTACGCCTGTTCCCCGGAATGCTCCAGCACGCCTCCAAGACCTTCGGGGAAGCGCTCCTGCGCTTCAATGGCGAGGAACTTGAGGACAGCGACAACGCGGATCTGGTCGAGCAGATGACCGCCGTATTCAACCGCTGCCAGGAGGATGCGGAGGATGCCTTCCAGCAGCTGGGCGAACACCTTTCGCAGGCCACCTCCCAGATGGAGGAGATCGGGCGCGAACTATCCCTGCGACACGACAACGGTGAGGTCGCCTATCAGGAGGCGCTTGAACTGGACCGCCAGTGCCGCGAACGCGCCGAGGAACGCATGGAACTCCTCAACGAGCGGCAATCCCTCATGGAAAGCCGCCGCCGTCTTCTGGAACTGCGCGTCCAGGTGGAGGAAAAGCAGAACGAGGGCAGAAAACTGTCCGCCCGCCTGTCATCGCTCTACGACCGCCGCTCCGACATCAGGCGGAAGATCGTCAGGGACATCAACGGCCGCCTCTGCCCGGGCATCCGCGTGACCATGAACCAGTTCGCCGACCGCTCCGAATTCTTCGGTGCGCTGTGCGATGCCCTGCGTGGCCTGCCCCAGGGACGCCATCTGGCCTCCCTGGTCTCCAACGCCTGCTCACCCGCAGCCCTGGCGGACGCGGTCCGCAATGGCGACCGTTCCACCATCGCCTCCGCCATCGGGCGTGAGGCAGACGACCACCAGACCGCAGCCGTTCTGGGCGCACTGCGGGACGAGAATGCCCTGGCGCGGCTGGAGGCCGCGGAACTGCAGGACATGGTGCAGATCGAGCTCCGCGTCGGCAGGAGCTACCGCCCGTCTTCCGAACTCTCCACTGGACAGAAGTGCAACGCCGTGCTCCCCATCCTCCTGATGGACGGCGACCGTCCCCTTCTCATCGACCAGCCCGAGGACAATCTGGACAACGGATATGTCCACGAGATCATCGTCAAGAGCGTGCTGGACGTGAAGGGGCGGCGACAGCTGGTCTTCGTCACCCACAATCCCAACATTCCCGTCCTGGGCGGCGCGGAGGGAATGCTGGTGCTCCGCGCCGAGGACGGACAGGCGCGCGACTGCGCCCACGGCTCATTCATGGACTGCCGTGAACACATCATCAAGCTGCTGGAGGGCGGGCGCGAGGCCTTCGAGCGGCGCAGGGACTGCTACAAATAGGAGATGCAACCATGCAGGACAATCTTATCATGGACGATGCCTGGCAGGACAGGCTGGAGCAGGCGCGGGCCGTCGCCCGCCGCCTGGAGGCGCAGTACGGCTGCCGCATGGCGGCGAAGGAACTCCTTGCCTTCGCCAAGGACATGAAATGGGAGGTCAGGGCCGAGGCGGCGATGGCCATGCGCTTCCTCTCCCCAATGGATCTGGACGCCTTCCTCCCGCTTCTGGAGGACGAATGCGCCATCGTTCAGGAGCACGCGCGGCGCTCAATGGAGGCCCGTCGCAAGGAGGACGCCCGTCTGGCGCGCCGTTCATCGGCTGGACGCCGCGACGCCCGTGTCTGGGCATCATTTGCCCGTGAGTTCGGCGCGGAGGCGGCGCGCAAGGCACGCGAAATCACGGAACGCGCCTACGCCGATGCCATCGGCGGCGTGACCCATGACATGCGGAGTCTGCTCCGCCCCCTTTTCCCCGCCCTGGACAGGCTGGAGGAACGGGACGTGCGTCTGCTTGAGCCGAAGGACGCCCAGGAGGCGCGGCGCGACCTTTGCGAGATGAGGGACCGCCTGCGCCTCGTAAGCCAGGTTGTGGAGGATTCCCGCGAGTTGAGCCTGGACATCGACTGCTCCAATCCGCGCACCGATACTGTGGCCGCCCTTCTGAAGGAGGCACTGGCACAGGTCAAGGCGGAACTGGATTCCCTGCCACAGCCCGTGCCAATGCCGCCCGTGGGGCTGGACTGCCCAGCTTCCCTCACGCTGACCGCACCGCTTCTGCCTCTGGTGCGCGCCTTCCGCAATCTCCTGAAGAACGCGGTGGAGGCGTGTCTGGGACGCGAGGACGGACACGTTCAGGCCGTTGTGTCGCAGCGGGGAAATGTCATAACAGTTCTCATCCAGGACAACGGCCCGGGCATCCCGCCCGACGAACTGAAGGCGTACAACTCCTTCCGCCCCCACTGCGCCACCCGCAAGAGCGGCGGCACGGGCTTCGGTCTTGCCATCGCCAATGCGAAGCTTCGCGCCATCGGCGGAAGCCTCGCCCTGGAATCTGAGGAAGGCAAGGGGACGACAGCAATCGTCAAGCTTATGAGAAACGGAGGTATGAAATGAGACAGTTGAGGACATTGATAATCGATGACAATCCCAGGGACGTGGAGGCGCTCCTGCCCTCCATCGAGGCTCTTGGCGACCAGTGGGAGGCGGCGGCCTCCCTGGACGAGGCGAAGGAGATGTTCTCCCCCGACAAATACGACTACATCCTGCTGGACCTGGAACTGCCCAGCAAGCCGGGAGGTCTTCCGCTGAAGGACAACGGGGAACTCTTCCTGCTGGCCGTCCGCAGCAGCTGGAAACTCGCCCCGGACGCTTTCCCCGTATTCATCACCTCGGGCTACTTCGACGGCGACACCATGCACCGTATGTATGACACATACGGCATCAGCGACTACCTGATGAAGGACTACAAGTCACACAGCCAGATCCCTGCCCAGTCCATCCTGGAACACACCAGGCATCTGCGTCAGGAGATGCAGGAGGCACCGCCGGTTGAGACGACGCCCGCCGCAATGCCTGTGCAGGATTCCGTCTCGTCCAATGCCTGGCTCCGCGTGGAGCACGGCGTGAAGACGAATGTGTGGACTTCCATCGCCGTCAACGGCAGGACGCGCACCTTCCCCGTGGAGAACGGCTCAAAGCGGGACCGCCTGCTTTCCTGCATCTGCGACAACTGCCGCCGCGACTGCAAGATCCCCCACAATCTCATCCAGGACGGATGCAACTGGGACGGCGCGGTGTACAACCACCAGACCCGCCGAGACAACCGCGTCCGTCCAGCCCGCGGCCCCCTCAAGGCCATGAAGGCGCTTCTTCGCGAGAAACTTGGCATAGACCTCATAATCGGACCGCTCTGCGTGGAGGTCAAGCGACCGCAGGAATAGGATGTTCCTGCGGACTGAACATAATCGGAGAACACAAATGAAAGACACCACCATATCACTTGGACTGGCCACCACCGGTCTCGACCCGCTGCGCCACGACATCATCGAGCTGGCATTGCTCCCTCTGGACTACAATCTGGAGGAAATGCCGGAGATTACGCCGCTTGTCATGCGGCTCCGCGCAACACGCCCCGACTTCGCCGATTCGCGCGCACTGGCTCTGAACGGGCTTGACCCGACCGAGGGAATGGAACTCGCCGAGGCTACGGACACCTTCCGCCGCTGGATGGCGGACAACGGAATCGCGCGTCTCGCCCCGCTGGGGCATAATCTGGACTTCGTCCTTGGCTTCCTGCGTTATCGGTTGCCGGGGCTGATGTCCCACTTCAATCTGGCAAAGGCCAAGGACACCATGCTTCTGGCCTCCATGCTCAACGATCAGGCGACCGTCATGCGCCGCCAGCCGCCGTTCTCCTCCATGGGACGCGCCGCCCTCTGCGCCACGCTTGGACTTCCTGCAGAGCAGGCACACCGCGCATTGCCCGATGCACGGGCAACCGCCGCCATCTACCGCGAAATCCTGTCACACCTCGCCGTGGCATAAAAAAAACGGCCAGAAGCCGAAGCCCCTGGCCGTTTTCGGGTGTACTGACCCTATTCAACTATTTCTTTCGCCACAGCCAGTATTCCACCAGCGATACCTGTTCTTCTATCTTCATATCAGGTGTATCGCCCAACATGGAGCGAATAACATAAATCATGTACAAAAGGAACTAGAGATTTGATCTTATATTGGCAGAAGAAATATACACGTTATATTAACTGAAGGTACGATACACTTTCCAATGAAATTGGTGAGAATTATGGATAACACACCTTTTGAAGACTTAATCAGATTCCACTCGAACGAAGCTCAATCATTGTTAAAAAAACATCAGGCAATAGAGGAACTCATAGGTAAAAACCATCATAATCCAACGGTAGGTTACCACTGCGAGGTTCTCCTTAAAGAGTATTTACGTCAAAATCTTCCAAATAGATACTCAATTGATACTGGTTTTGTAAAATGCACCCCAATTACTGATGGAATGTCAAATATTATTGCCACACCGCAAATTGATATTCTCGTGCATGATGAAAATGAATATGCACCAATTTATAGAACTGGTGACTATGTAATAGTTGAACCAGAAGCCGTTCAAGCAATTATTGAAGTTAAAAAGGAACTGACCATTACTGAACTAAATAATGCTCTTGAAAATATATCCGACTCTTTTGCATTAACGAGTAAAGACCGAATCTATACTCCAGAAAGAATATTCAAAGCAATAGTCGGATTTTCAACAAATATTGGGAAAGACGGCAAAAAGCTTAAGGAAATACTAACAAGGTTTGTCTCTGATGCGAATTATATTAGGATATTACCAGATTTAATTGTTGTTTTCGATGAGTATTTCATGCAGATTGTTTTCTCCAATAAAACTGAAACCTATGAATGCAAAATATTTCCTGCAATAACAAATATCGAAGGCGAAGAGATTTTTCTTTCCTTACAATACCTATTGTATTCTCTTCGAATGAAAGCATTATCAGAACTAAGTAAGAAATATAGTGTATTTGCATTTCCTAATGCTATTCAGCCGCTTCAAACGTATCAGATTTCGGTTCCTGCAACTAGAAACGAGACGCCAGCGGGGCAGACGGATAAAGGAGATAATAACTCCGCTAACTGACTTGTTGCTTCATTGTATGAGTATATCTTTTGGGGTGATTTTGCGATTTAGCTATTGATCATTCAATCGTTTAAAAAGCCTGTTTAATCAACAATAATACTGACTTGGCGAGATAGAAATAGTAGTCTCTGCGTCGTAACATATTTTTTTTTTGCATTGTCCTGCCAAGCCGTTTTATTGTATTCAGTTTTCCAATTTTCACCTCTCTCTCTTTTCCCCCAGCGATGCCAGTTCCTACATCTTCATATAGGGCGCATCCCCAAGCATGGAGCGGAATTCACTACTGCATTTCGCAAACCCCTTCAACGCTTCTATCAGCCCCGTAAGATACGCCTCGGCATTCTCGCGCAGTTCAAAGTCCGAATACTCAAACAGCCGTTTGGTGTATCTGGCGACAAGCTCATTGAACAACTCCTCCGCATCCTCATAGGCGTCATACCCGCCAACTCTGGCGCGAACATCTGCCACCGTCAGCAACGACAGGTTCAGGTAGAGGCTGTCGGCGACTTCCTGACTGTCCACGTGGGCGAGAAGCAGCATCCACGCCTCGTGAGCGGCCTTGAGGCAAATGTCGTCGAACTCGTCCGTCAGCCTGTCCAGAATACGAGCCTTCTAATTGGCCTCCATTATTCCGAGGAGCCTTGCCACCATCTTCTCCTGCGTATCGGGTCTTGGCATATTCTTTCTCTCCTACAGCAGTTTTTCCGGCGTCTGCCTTCGCCCAGTCCAGCCCAGGCCTCGCGCCCATTCCAGCATCTCCTGCCTAGAGTCCGCGTCCTTGCCATTGATGGTCTTGAGGAAGTCGCAGTAGCCGTGGATGCCCCCTACGTCCTGCACCAGCGGAAGATTGCCGTCCATGGCGATGCAAAGAGGACGCCCCGTCTCCATGACCTGCTTCACCTGTCCTGACAGTTTCTCGTCGCCAGTGTTGTCACTGTCATAAACATTTTCGAGGCTGATGCGAATCTCCCATCCGTCGCCGAAGTCGAACTCATAGGTGAGGTTGTCGGTCAATGGCAGCACCTTTGGATTCAGCGGAAGCATGGCATTGGCCATCAGGCGATGGGCTATGGCATCGCTCACCTTCATTTTCAGTATCTTCACGACCGTTTCATCCAGTGCCTTGATGTTCCGCTCGAAGCACATATCAGCCTCACGGCATAGTTGCGAAATCATCTCTGGCGTCGCTGGCTTTTCCGAAAGAATCTCCTCCAGCGTCAGCCGTTCCACCAAATCCTCCAGTCCGCCATTCAACGTTGTGACCGCCTCGTCCAGCTTGATGTCATCCAACTGCTTGCGGACGTATCCGACTCTTTTTTCGGATGGAATGACCTGGAGGGTGCGATTTTCCTTGATGAAGACGCTGGCAGTCCTCCGCACCGCCATGAACTGCTCCGAAACGCCCAGAAAATGGAAGGGAGCCGTGTATTTTTTGCGCAGCCAGTTGCGGAAGCTGGCCTCGCCTTCGTAGTCGTCATCCCAGAATATATCCTGCTCCTCTACATCCACAGGAGAGCGGAAATACAGTCCCACCAGCCTCAGATAATCACTGAACTTGCCATGAGTTAAGGCATCCATGCTTTTCTGGGGAAGCGAGAAGCGGTGCAGATGCCCGTTGAGCCAGCCGAACAGACGCATAATGGCATAGTGCAGACCGTGCAGCGTCATCTCGGCGGGAGCGAGAATCTCCCGCGAATATCCATCCTTTGCCCCGCAGTACTGGCGAAGAACCGCCAGATATTCGTCATCAATGCCCTGCAATTCCAGTTTCAGCCGTACTACCTTCGTGGTCTTCTGTCTCTTTGTCATCGCTGTTGTCTCCTCATCTATGTTGTTCTTTCTATGGAAAATACCGACCTGTTTTGAAGCAATCGTGGCCAGACGCGAGCGGAACGCGTCCTGACGCATTGCGCTGGCCGAGCGCACCTCGCCCTTATACATCACTGTGGCGTATGGCAGATAGGTGGATACTGTCGCGACGGACAGCCCCAGCCTTTCCGCAATCTCGCAGACCGAATGCCCCTCCTGCTGTAGGACAAGCGCCTCTTCGGGTAGCGGCGACTCCATTGCGCCCAGGGTGATGAGAATCTTCCGCACCTTCGTCCTCGTGATGCCGAACTTCTGGGCTACTGCTCGCAAAGAGCCGCTCATTTCCGTGCAGGGATGAAGGTAGGCATCCGCCACTCTCTCCATAAAATCCAGATTCTGTTCCTTTTGTTCCATCGTGTCACCAGGCTTTTCGTTCACTGCCAAAGATGGTTTACATTATTCGTTTTATTTTGACATGGTATAATATATGATATATTTGTAAAATTACAAGTTTTAATAACAATTCGACATATAGAGGCAATAAAAAAATGCGAACTACCTTACTTGATTCAGCAATCTACTTCTCCCCAAAAAACATTCGCACTTATCAACAGCACAAAACACCCATCCACCCCAGAACGGGAAGCAGATAGCTTGCTCCGAATACACCAAGTTGCTTGGGACTTTTAATCAGTCCACCATTTGCAGACAACTCCAAAGCCTTGCGATAACTTCTTTGGTTTCTTTGCTTGGATGTTGTACCTCTTCCACATAATGATATACAGTCAAATCAAGAGAAATCAAGTCATCTAAAACATCATAGGTGATAAATAATTGGAATTACTCATTGCTCTTCGTTGACACAGGAATACCCAGGATTGGCAGATATGCTTCCATACGCAATATACTGGCAATTTTCTTGAAACTGACGATCATAGCCAAATCCATCAAAACGGCGATGAAAAACATAGCAGAGAACTGAAAGCTTGGGTGAAAATCTATGTTTCTGAACAACAAAAGTCTAACCTTGTAAAACAGGTGAAAAGCAAGAAAATTCAAATACTGGAGACCAACAAATGGAAGTGAATACCTGCCAAACCAGGAAAGCATGTGATTTAGTGTGTTGACATTTGCCAGTATTTTTGAAATCAGAATCACAGAAAAGGACCCAAGAATTGCGACAACCATCCACAATGCAGGAAACTGTGACAAAATGTTCAGGTGCAAGTCTGGTTTTTCAAGGAAAAAGCAAGCCACCGTCACGCATGACAAACCTAACAAAGCCAGACACAAATTCACAATAGGTATTTTTTCTTCGGCTAGAAGGTATTTTGCTGATGCAAAGCCAACAGCTATAAAAATAGAGCTGGTAAGCACAGTATTGAGATATAAAAACGGCAAATGCCCAGTTCCAATAATAATGCCCATGCATGTCATCGCAAAGGCTATGGCCAGGTATAGCAAAAGCAATCTTCGTACCAGTCGAAGCAATACCCCATGGATTACCAAAGCCTCAAAACTCACTATCAGAAACCACAGGGCATCATTGACACCGCATCCATTCGATGGTATCAACGAATGGAATAACACCCTTAGAGTAATATCTCCGATTCTGAATCTCTGCATGACAATTTTCATCCCAAGACACATCCAGGCATAAACCCAAAATGGCACTATCAGTCGTTTGAACTTCGACACAATAAAGCTCCTTACAGATTCATTTCTCCCCATATCAGTCCTAAACTTAAGTGCCAGTGGAATGCCTGAAATGACAAAGAATAAGGGCATATGGAAAAGATAGATCCACTTTGCCAGCACAGACGAATAGTCAATGTGCCCGTAAATCATAAGCAGGATGCCTAAACCACGGGCAATATCCAACCATTCTATTCGCTCTTTTCTCATATTGAAATTGTCAGAGTGTTTTGCCCGTAGCATGAAACGAGAATCATACGAGGTTTTCCCTCTCCAAGCTCAATTCTTTGGAAGCCATACGCCCTAAGTGCATACTGGATTATTTCGAGTTATCAGCCGCCACGGTGATTGTCCGTTCCTCGCACCGTTTTTAATGGATCGAACGCTACAGTGGCGAGGAATACGTGGCTGCCTCCGTCTCAATATGGTTTCCATTTTGCTCTAAAGAAATGGATTATTAGTTGAAGGTACTATCTCGTCTGAACCATCATCATAACACGCTCTGAGTTCATGTTTGGACAAATCATATGAGAAAAACATACCATCTGACTTAAGAATACAATTTCGTTGTGCATCCCCTATAAATGTGTATAAATCAATAGTTACCTCATTTAAGTAGTAAAAAACCTTAAAATCATGGGGGATTAAAGCCATATTTGTCCCCGATAAAGGAAAGTCGGCTTGAAGTGCAGGAAGAATCCCCAGATTAATGAATTCGTTCACAGGCATATTGACCGCAATGTCACGTATGTCACCTATGTCCAATAAAAAACTATCCATTACTGCTGATTGGTTACCAGTGTCATCCAATTTCATAATCAAGAATCGAAATTCCTGTTGCCAGCTATACCATCCATATTTAACAAATGGAGTCAGGTTAATGCAATTTGGCAAACACCTGACATATATGACTGGACCAATACCCAGTATATATCGACAATTTTCAGCTTCAGACAACCTTTTCAATGCTCTAGCAATCCTATTAATGAACTCATTTTTATTCAAAACAAAAATAGCAGTATCACCAAAAGACGCAAATTTTGAAGACGGGCAATGCCAATTTTTTATAGAATTATCATCCAATGCAAACATACAATGAGCACATGAGGCATCTATCTCACGGGATACATACCATAAAGATGATGTATTCTGCTTGAAATCTTCATTACAGGCGTTCCAAAAAGGGTCTGTATTTCTGTCAGATATTCTGAACACTCCTTCATAGAGATCAAAACGTCCATAAGCATTTTCTGTATTGTTGACATTACGTCTGTTATTGGTGATGTTCAAATTGCGATAACTGGCCAAAGTTCCGAATTTCAATGTTCCATTCAAGTAACTATCCGAATATTTACTATCAAGCACCTTCACAAGATGGAAATCGCTCTTTATCGGCAGAGTAAATTGCATTATCTCCTCATTGGTATTGCCCAAAAGGGTACAGCCATCATATAGGTTTGTTTTATCAATAATTACTTGCTTCATCTTTATAGCAATCCATACATGAATCCGTAATGTTCAGCCAGCCAAGGCCTTTTCTTAAAGCCAACAAAATCAATGACACCTCAATGGGCAAAACAACGATGACAAGTTCATGCTGTTTCAGAATTTGCTGTTCACTCCATCATCCCCTTGCCGCAGGTGATGACGATTCTTATTCCTGCACATCCAGAGGCTCAATGTCCTTGAAGAAAGGATTGACTTGGTCTTTTGCTGAAAGATTCCAATGTTCAGGATTAACACGCCAGTCGATGCCAAGTGCAGGGTCATCAAAACGCATCCCCCGCTCTGATTGAGGTGAGTAAGGGGCATCGCATTTGTAGGCGAATACCGCTTCTTTGCTTAAAACAGCGAAGCCGTGCGCAAACCCCATGGGAATGAAGAACTGACGCTTGTTCTCCTCTGAAAGTTCAATGGCGACATGCTTGCCGTATGTCGGAGACCCCTTGCGAATATCAACTGCCACATCCAGCACCGATCCCGAAATCACCCGTACCAGTTTGGCCTGCGTGTACGGCATCGCCTGCCAGTGGAGCCCACGCAGTACCCCGAATGACGACTTGCTCTCGTTGTCCTGCACGAACTCGCAGGATATACCTGCCTCCTCATAGCGTGCCTTGTTCCAGGATTCAAAGAAGTACCCCCTGCAGTCGCCGAACACCTTCGGCTCCAGAATAAGCAGTCCCTCTATGTCAGTCTTGATGATGTTCATTTCACTCCTCCGTAATCCGCATCAGGTACTGGCCGTATTCCGTCTTCAGCAAGTCCTGTATCCTCTCACGCACCTGTACCTTGGTCAGCCAGCCGTTCTCCAAAGCAATCTCCTGGAGACATGCAACCTGCAATCCCTGCCGTGTCTCAATTGTGCGGATGAAGTTGGCCGCATCCAGCATGGCATCGTGCGTCCCCGTGTCCAGCCAGGCATAGCCGCGACCAAGACGCTGCACGCGCAAATCACCCCGTTGGAGATAGATATTGTTCACCGTGGTGATTTCCAGTTCACCACGCGCAGATGGTTTGATATGCTTCGCAATTTCCACGACATCGTTGTCGTAGAAGTAAAGACCTGTTACAGCATAATTAGATTTAGGCTGCTTCGGCTTCTCCTCAATGGAAATCGCCTTGCCATTCTCATCGAACTCCACCACGCCAAAACGCTCCGGGTCCTTCACATAGTAGCCGAATACCGTCGCTCCCGACGATTGTTGTGCCGCTGCCCTGCACATGTCGCCCAGTTTCGCACCATAGAAGATGTTGTCGCCAAGCACAAGTGCCACGTGGTCTTTGCCAACGAACTCCTCGCCTATGATGAAAGCCTGCGCAAGTCCTTCTGGCTTCGGCTGGACTGCGTATGTGAACTCCACACCAAAACGCGAACCGTCTCCAAGAAGCCGTTGAAATGACGCTTGATCCTCTGGCGTCGTGATGATGAGAATCTCTCGTATTCCCGCCAGCATCAGAACACTGATGGGATAATAGACCATCGGTTTGTCATAGACTCCCAGCAATTGCTTCGATGTGCCAAGCGTAATCGGATGCAGGCGCGTTCCCGCACCGCCAGCTAATACTATCCCCTTCATACTCAATCTTCTCTTAGCATACAATGGTAGACACAAACATCAAAAGGCTCCGCTATATCAATTTCACACTGACAGAAAAAACTACAGATTCTTGCAATACCACTCAATAGCTTCATTCAGTCCACGTTCAAAATCGTAGTCGGGGGAATACCCTAACAATTTCTTGGCCTTTGAAACGTCGGCATTGGAATGTTTGATGTCACCCTTGCGGTCGGGGCCGAAGTTGGGTTCAATGTCCACGCCCAGGGCCTTGGTCAGGGCATAGTAGATGTCGATGAGATATTCGCGGCCGCCGTAGGCAATGTTGAATGCTTCGCCGTTCGCCTCCGCGGGAGCAAGGCAGGCTTTCAAGTTGGCCTCGATGACATTCTCGATGTAGGTGAAGTCGCGACTCTGACGACCATCGCCGTTGATGGTGGGACGTTCGCCGTTCAACAGCATCTTGATGAACTTGGGGATAACGGCGGCATACGCACCATTGGGGTCCTGCCGGCGTCCGAATACATTGAAATATCGCAGTCCAATGGTAGGCAGTCCATAGTGACGGGTGTACTGCTTTGCCCATTCCTCATCGCAGCGTTTGGTCAGCGCGTATGGCGAAAGAAGATTGCCCTCCCTGCCCTCTGTCTTTGGTAGGTTCGGCTCATCGCCATAGACCGATGAACTGGAGGCATAGACGAATTTCTTAACACCTTTTTGCCGCGCCGCCTCCATCATGTTCAAGGATCCTTGGATGTTGTTGGCGCAATAGAACAACGGCATCTCAATGGAGCGCGGCACGCTGCCCCACGCCGCCTGATTCAGCACGTAATCCACGCTTTCGCAGGCCTTCATACAGGTGTCCAAATCCTTGATGTCTCCCTTGATGAACTCGTAGTTTGGATTCCCTGCGAACAAATCCACATTGGCCTGCTTGCCCGTGGACAAATCGTCCAGACAACGCACCCTGTAGCCCAGCTTCAAAATCGCCTCGCACAGATTCGAGCCTATGAAGCCAGCGCCGCCTGTTACCAGGAAGCGGCTGCCCTCTGGATATTTCAAGTTATTGTATCCCATCGTATTCTCCTGTTTATATGTTTACAATTCCAGAACCGACGCCTGGCCAATATATTCCCGCTTTGGGCGGCAATCCATACTTTTCGTAATATTTGGCATTGAGAATCTCAATAATTGATGCCGCCCTGCCGCTTTCTACAAGTGCGATTACACTGCCTCCAAGCCCTGCGCCAGCAATGGAACAGCCCAGAACGCCACTACTCCCTTTCAGCAAATCACACATCTCGTCAATGCGCTCCGTTGAACACCGATAGGCCCCGAATTGACGCCACAGGGGCGCGGCAGCAGCAATCAGCGCATCCATCGCCGCATCGGAGCAATCCTGCCCCACCAGACGGTCACCGTCATGGCTGATGTTCATCATCTCGCCAATGGCGGCATACTCTTTCCTCTCCAGCAGCTCCCCGAACATGGAGGCACGACGGCATTCGGATATGCCATACAATGCGATTCCACGCAGTTCGTACGCCCCCAGATCCCTGTGGCTGGAGAATATCTTCTGGAGGGTATCGCCCTGTGTCGGCAGCAGACTTGCAAGCTCGGTGCGCGTGGCACTCAAGGGCAGCCTCTTCAGCATCCGATAGACCTCCGTGTCTGGCTCGACCTCCGCCAGCTCGCGGAACTCGCGCCATCCTCGCTGCGGGTATGCCTTCCGAAGCAGCATGAAGGCGCATTCGTAGGCGGCGACCCGCGCATTGAAGATATCCTTGCAGTTGCCCGACTTCCTGGCCTGCTGGCAGCTGTCCGCAAGTATCAATGCATATCGGTCCGAGAAGGGATAGCTGTTTCCCACGGCAAAGGGCTTGAACCTAAGCTGGCGGATATAACCTCGTTGCCCGCATTTCATTGCCGCATGGTCGGAGGCACCGCCACGGGAACCAACAAACCACTCTCCCTCGCCGCACAGGTCGATGAACTGCCGTGTGGATATGTTCAGGCAGTTCAGCCCCATGACCAGCTCCGCTGTCGCCACTACCACCGACGACGAGGAGGATACGCCCGCCGCCACGGGCAAATTCCCCGTGAACAGCATGTCCATACCGCACAAGGGGATGTCCATTGCCATCTGGAAGCGCAGCACGGCCGCCTTGATATAGTTCACCCAATGCCCGCGATGAGCCTTCAAATCTGCCACAACAGGTGCCGCCTCCAGATACGAAAGCCAGTCCGGCGCATGGCCACCCATTGCCAGGGCATCCGATATGGAAAACTCTGTCTCCGGGTATGCGCTGTCCATATTCGCGGCATTGACCATGTCGTCATTCCGGGGGGCAGCCACCACGACGGTGTCCTTGTCAATGGTCATCACATTGGTGCAGCCGCCGCGGTGGTCGATATGCCGTCCCATCAGGTTCACCCGGCCTGGGGCGCGCACGATCATGACGCCCCGATTGCCATTGCGCATCAAAAACGCCTCCACCAACTCTGCATAGCGCCGCGTCTGCTCTGGCACGGCCGCCTCTCCGTATATCTCGGCAAGACGGCCGTTCCATTTGCCACCGCGGATATCCGCAAGGCATGATTCCACGTCAGGCAGGAAATGGCGGCTCATCTCACGCAGTTCGGGGCGCGTGCTGAAGGTCAGCATATCCTCCTTGCGCTCAATCTCGACCAGCCTTGCCGCGTTTCTTGATGCAAAAATCTCCAGCGTGTCCGTCAAGTAAATCTCGCCCTGGGCATTGTCTGAGCCGCATTGCTCTATGGCCGCCAGTGCCGCCGCCACGTCAAAGCAATACAGCCCCGCATTGGCGTACTGCACCGCCCGCAGCTCGGCCGATGTGAAATGGCGGCCGTTCAAATCGACGCCATCCACGGGAAGCTTTGAAGCGGCGCGCTCCATCACCTTAGCAGCTTTCTTGGCGTTCAGCTTCATGCCACTCAATATCCCTTGCCACTCCGAACGGGGATGCCCCGCCAGGGAGTGATAGGCCACATCCGCCCACTCCACAACGCCGTAGGGCCGCCCCTCCGATACCACGACGCGCCCGCCGCCCCAGTTCACTGTCACGGGCTGAACACCCCAGACGGCCTCGGCATTTGAAGAGGCCTCCACCATCATCCGTATCACATCAGACGCCACAATCTTGTCGCCCATGGAGACAATCGCCCGCCCTTTGAAATCCAGCCGTGCCAGCGCATCCAGCCCGCAGTGTGCCGCATGTCCCGTGCCCCTCTGCTCCTTCTGATAGGCGTAGATGATGCCTGGCTCATCCGCCAGACACTCCATCACGCTCTCCGCGCGATGCCCCACCACCAGCACAAAGCGCGTCACGCCCGCCCGGCGCATGTTGGCAATGATACGCCTGATAACCGGCACGCCTGCGCAGTCGAAGCACACCTTGTTCTTGGAATCATCATTCATCCGCGTGCCTTTCCCGGCACACAGTATCACCGCTGCAATTGACATTCTCTTGTCCTGCTGATCCACACTGATGTTCATGGGGTATATGCGAGAGTCGTCCACGAAAAGGAACCCCGCTTTATTTCTTCTGCATGTCCTCAAAATAGGGACAATACGGTGTGCTGGAAGAACAAGGCATACCGTCGCAACTGGCATTGACCCCGCATTTGATCTTCCGCGATTGCGGAACCGCATGTTTGATGAAAAGGTATTTGATGCGTCCTATCGCGGCAAGAAGCAGACGGCACGCCACATGGGAGACGCAGATGACATTGCGGACAAACACCCGCTTGCCCCCTGTGCACAGCCGCCAGAGCCACTCCATGCCGATGGCACGAACCCACTTCGGGGCCCAGGACTGATGCGACGTATGAAAATCAAAGGCCGCTCCCACCCCCAGCATTACGGGCACAGGGATACGTCCCAGATACCTGTGCATCCAAATTTCCTGACGCGGCCCACCTAGAGCCACCCAGAGCAAATCCACCTTCTTCTCCTGAAGCTCCTGGCAGAGCGCCTCTATTTCCGCGTCACTCATATCCCTGAATGGCGGACAGCACGTCCCAACCACCTGCAAACCTGGATAGCGTTCGGCCAGTGTCTTGGCAAGTTCCTCGGCAACTCCAGGCTTGCCCCCCAGAAAGAAATGCCGCCATCCTTTGGATATCCCTTGTTCGCACGCCTTCAGAATAAACGACGGTCCCGATACCCGCTCAACATCCTTGCCAAGCTCCCATCCCGCCAGTTTCGCTGCCGCAATTCCATCAGGATAACAAAGCGATGCACCATTCAACACCTCTCGAACCTCAGGCCTTGAATATGCCCAATGGAGCATATTCCCCTCAAAGAAACAGACATAATGTCGCCCACCCGTGGAAAGCAGTTGCGAAATCTCTTCCAACGACCGTTCCGTCGTGGAAAGATTAATTGACACGCCATTTATGGAAACAATATCAAACATGCTATTTTACTTTCGCATTCTTCATGGCTATCTCATAGATGTCCATCAGCCTTGCGTAGATGCTCTCTCGCGAATAGAGCCGCAATGCCTCGCTTCGTCCAGCCTTGCCATAACGCCGACAACGCTCAACATCGCTATAAAGCGATGCCACCTTACGGGATAGATCCTCCACATCCATTGGGCGGAACTTTTCGCCTGTGCTCCCTTCCTGGACAATGGATCCAGACGAGCCTAAATCAACGGTTATCACAGGTCGTTCCAGCTGCATGGCCTGGACAATGGTATTCGGGAAACCCTCATAGCAACGGCTGGGAACAACCACCATTCGTGAATCCAGAAATGCCTGACGCAATACCTCGCCTTTGAGAAAACCAGTCCAAGTTACATTCGCTGGCGAATTCTCCTTCAAGTGAGGCATTCCGTCATACGAGCCTGCTACCATAAATGTGATACAGGGCAACCGCCTGGCACACTCGATAAACTCAATAATGCCCTTCTCCTCGCTGCAACGGCCTATATAGGTAATATACTTTCCCGCCTGCCATTCTGATGGAGGCTCCACATTCTGCATGATGCCAGGCAGAATGGCCAGCCTTTCTTCCAGAATTCCCTGCTGGATGAACTTCTGTCTTTGGAACTCCGTCTGGACAATGAACACATCCACGTTGTCCAGAATGCGCCTCGTCACCCGTGCAGCCCAGCCACGCAGTGCGTAGCCAATGCTCTTCAAGCGACTTCCCGTGCAGTTCTTGATGGCGCACCGCCACTCATGGCCACCAAAGCACTCCTCACAGACATGCCCCTGCATATCGCAACACAGCCCATTGGGGCAGAACAGACGATAATTCGGACACCGCATGACAATCGGAACTCCGCATTTCCTGATGGCAGGAAAGATGCTTGGCGACAAGAGAGGGTAGATGTTCTGCACCTGCACCAAATCTGGTTTGAAATCTTGGATATGCTTTATAACTGCCTTTGCCTCGCAAGGATTTACCAATCCAGTAAATAGCGACTTAATCTGCCCCCAAAAACTCCCCGCAATCTCCGCCGAACTCCGGCGATGCCATTCCACCTCATGCCCATGTTCTTTCAGAAGTGCAACGATCGCCTCGGCAGCCGTCTCCTCGCCCGAGGGCTTGGCGTAATCGTTATGGATGTAGAGAATGTGCATTATTTAGTTAAGGATGAAATCTGCGAACGAACAATAGAGTTTGAATCCTGTCACAGGATCAATTGATATCAATTTAAAATGGTTTGCGATTTCATCGGGGAGAGAATCATTGGCTGCGACATTAATAATATCCAGACGTGATATAAGTTCATTTCTAATCCTAAAATCACTTCTTGCCATTCCTGCTGGAGTTGTCCTCATCCATGAGTATCGCTTCCATTTTTTGTCGGATACCACCAATGGATTCAGAGAAATAAAGTACGCACGATGCAAATATCCCCCCAATGGATAAAGCGTACCTCTCTGGGGATAAAGGGTGCAGAGACGATCATCTGACCTTCTAGAATCGAGTTCAGCCACAACCACTTGTCCTCTTGCCTTCTCAATACGCAGGGCTATCTTTCTCAAGCATTGGAAATGTTCTCGCTGTTGTTCGGCATATTCGGTTCTTGTTCGCATTCTCAAGAAGAATCGAACGCCAATCAGACATGCGACAAGACTCAGTATTACAAAGCAATGACGACATCTCTTCGCAGGTAATTCCCAAAGTGTCAACCATCCACAGAAATTTACCACGATATACAATTTAAAGAACTGTGCGGCATCATAGCTAGCATGGGTAAGACAAAAACCAATAAAACCTCCAACGCCTATTGTCGACAATGTAACTAATTGAGACATCGTCCAACCCCTTTCCTTTATCCAACGCCATCGAATAATGCCGCATATTGTTAGAAGCACTAGGCATTCTATCACATGAATGCCTAGTGAAACAAAGGAGGCAGACGCCTCACTCATTGTCACCATACTGCCCACACTGCGGAAACTATTGGAATAGAAGATCCCCACCCAAAACAAGCATGCCAGCATTCCAATCAAAACGCATACCATTGGAATCAACTTTTGGCTGATCCTTGGAGTTGTTATTTGATAGAGCAATAAAAGTCCCCCCACTAGCCATCAGAAGAGAAGGCCACCAACTGACATCTGTTGAAATCACACAAAGCAAGGATGTTGCTGCCATTAACATTCTCTTCTTACGCAACTGCATAAAAGCGGAAAGCAGAAGACAAAGAGGAATAACATCTTTACTCAAAATCCACCTGTACCAAAAATCACGTCCAGAATGCGTTGGAGGTAAGTGAAGGATACTACTCCTGCAAATGACATAGATGCCTATTACTGCAAGATGGGGAAGAATACATGCAAATAATGTGCGAAAGATTGATTTTTCGCCATGAAGATCATAAGCTATCAGCCCCCAAACGAACAGATTGACAAGAACAGAATAAACAACGCAGTCGCAAGCTAATTGGAAGGGGATTTTCAGAAGCCAGACAACTGGCACAGCCAGCCAGAGTTCAATCCAGTGATAGGGTTCGGGAGGTGTTTGAGAAAGGATATTGGTAAAACCCGCCCTGTTCTCAAAACCGTCTTGCAGACATGTGACAAGCACAGACCAATCGCGAAAATCCCCACTTCTCGGAATAATGATACCCTCCTTACAAACACACACATAAAAGCCAGCAGCATACCCCATAAGGAATGCCAGCAAAACAAAGAGTTGTCCCAATGAAAGACATTTGCCAAGAGCTTCATCATTTTGTTCACATCTCATTTGCAATATTAAGAACAAGCACGCAGGAATTGTAATGCATAGCATAATACTTCCTCTACTGCCAGTGCAAATCAAAGCCATTCCAGATGCAATGGCAAAAGCGCCCGACAAAGCATTATAGAATAGATTTTCGCCTATGCACCGAAAAGAGGCTATGCCAAGACATTTTCTAAGACAGGCTCCAACGAGTACCATGAAGCCAGAGAGAATCAGGGTTGCCAACTCAATTTGAAATAATAACAGCATGCGACTTCTATTTCATGTCAGTAGAAAGTTTTGGCAAGTAAACAGTGCTTTTTGCCCATCATCCTACCATCTCCCATATCAACATCCATTCTACGAGACAATTCAGTTACTCTCGCGTTTGTCAAAAGATTTTTGGCTGGATATAGAGGTTGTGAGATTAAGAAAGCACATTGCTCAATCTGTATGCCTTGATTTTCCATAAGATAAACGAGGTCAAAGTGCTGGACATAATGAAAATCTGGCAAAAATATTGGTTTCTTGCCTAACATGAACACATAGCTCCAATCTTCTGGATTGGCCACTAAAAACGGACGCCCATCTGTTGCACTCTTGAGCCATGCAATTCTTTTTTGCAATTGCTCATCGGCATATATCCCCTTGGATGATTCAACATAGATACTTCCCTTTTGAAGAATTGTTGGCGGAGAGCGGAAGGTTTGAGCCAATACTAATAAACAACAGACGGCAATCGTCAAAATCAGGGCACCAATTCCAAAACGCATACGAAAAAGTACGCATATGGCAAGTATGAACAAAACTATATGGCTTCGATATAAGACGCAACACAAATTAATAGTCTGGTTGCTACCCAGGCGTGCGCAAAAGGGGAGCACCAGTAATATGGAAAAATCCAGTAACCTTTTCTTACATATACGGGAGGGATTTTCATTACCAAAATACCATTGAACAAATGCAAAAAGAAAAACAGCCATAGCCAAAATATACAAAAAACTAAAGGAGAGTGCATCCCCCCCCCCCGCCAAGACATTCTTGCATTTTTAATTAGGATAAAGATAAATAGAATAATTCCAATGACGGCGACTTGGCGTCTTATCTTCCATTGCGTATTCCCATCGTTCTCAGTTGTTAACAAAATAAGAGAAAAAGCGGCAGATCCAGACACAAAGGAATTATAGAGAAAAAATGGAACTTTCAGCATTAGAAATTGAAAAATGCCATATTTCAGAGAATGGCTGTCTCCTGAAGAAATAGTCCTATTCATCGCTTGGTATAAAAAACTGAAAAAAGCCACTGGGGACTGAACCAATACAAAATAGAATAACAACCCCACAAGCCCCCCCATAAAAATCCACCTAACCAATTTCCATTTTCGCTCCAAGACAAATACTAGACAAATGAGCAAAAACCAGATTACAGATGGTGCTGAACTGAAGAATGTCAGGCATCCACACAGTCCAATCATTAAACCTAGCACCGCATCTCGACACGTAATGTCTAGCCTATTATGTTCAAGTGATAATCTTTGTCTCAATTGCAGGAAGCACCCTAGGCAAACCGTCATCAAAAAACAAGTAAACGTCTCATAGTCTGGAACGGAATTATGTATTGTTCCCATAACAGCAATATGCATCAACTGGAATGCTGATGGCACAAGCATGAAACACCAATAATAACGTCGGGGGACTGGAAAATACGTTAACACATAAATATAGACAGAATAAGCCAAAAAGAAAGATGAACCTAAAAGCAAAACATCCGCAAATATTCTCACGCACGGCAATGGCCAAGTTCCAAGCCACTTGAAGAAAAGTGATGCTGTTGTATTGTTTGCGGGGACGGCATCCTGTATGAGCATCATTCTCCACGCCTCGTCCCAATATGGAGGATTAAACGCATTCAGTCCAGAGAGAATCAAAACGACAAATGATGTGATTATTAATGCAACGCATAGTATGAAAGGCAAAGAACTGTTCCTTGGCCTCTCAAATGTTTTTAAGAGGTTTTCTTCTTTAAATGCTTGAGCTTTATTTTTCATTGACAGACTCACTCACATGGTATTTGGGTCTATGCTTACTTTCCATATAGGTTTTAGCAACATATTCACCGATTATGCCAATGGAGAGCAATTGCACTCCGCCAAGAAGAAGGATAAGGAAAATCATGGATGTCCAGCCTACGGTAGTCTGGCCACTGAGATGTCGAATCAGGGCATACAATCCGTAGCAAAGGCTGAAGAGCAAAAATCCCCCCCCGCAATGGAAACCAGACGGATGGGACGAACGCTGAACGATGTGATGCCATCCCAAGCGAGGCGTAGCATTTTTGCAATGGAGTAATGCGTGGGGCGTTCCGCTGCCTTCCGTGCATACAGGACGATCGCCTGACGAAAACCCAAAAGAGGGACAAGCCCTCGAATATAGAGATTTACCTCACGATATTCCATCAGTGCCTGGATAGCACGCTTTGACATCAGGCGAAAATCGGCATGGTTGTAGATAGTCTTCACACCAAGCCATTGCATCATTTTGTAGAATCCCTCCGCAAAAACTCGCTTTGCCCAGGAATCCGAGGTTCGGTCATTGCGTACACCGTAAACAATGTCCGCTCCGTCATTGAAGTCGTTGACAAAGTTTCTGAGGACATTGATATCGTCTTGGAGATCGGCATCGATTGAGATGGCGGCATCCGAATGCGTTGCCGCATACTCCAGGCCGGCCCAGAGAGCGCACTGATGCCCCCGATTACCAGAAAGGCGCAGTCCAACGACCTTGACACCCTTGATTGCACCAACATTTCGGATAATATCCCATGTTCTATCCGAGGAACCATCATCCACGCAGAGGAGAAAACTCTCAGGAGAAACGAGTTTCTCTGCTATGAATTCGGCAATCTTACCTGCTAGAATCTCAATGCTGTTTGCAAGGATACTCTCCTCATTGTAGCATGGGACAACAATTGAAAGAATCTTACTGGCAGACATCAGATGTCACCTCCTTTGCTTACGCCTGTTCTTACAGTCAACATAATTCGCATTAATTCCGATTTTGAAATTTAATAATTCTAGAATCTATTATGTTTCCTTCTTCAATAATGATTGCGTCTTTAAGAATTTTATTCTCCTGTTCAAGCACAATGTCTTGAATATACGGCCATATAACCTTTGAATTATTATAGCTAAAAGTTTTATAGAAAAGGGATGGAGTATGGTCAACACAATAATGCAAAACCCCTTCCTCGAAATATACTGGGTTGGCAATCGTTGTTGGAACAGACGTCTCCACCCCTCCATGCCTGTCACAACTTACATCAATTATCATTGAATCGCGTTTCATCCTTCGGAGATCCTCTCTTCGGATGATATGGTCATGGCGATTGACATCCCACAAGACACAATTGACAATAATGTCATATTGATGGATTTCACTGCGAAGAAGCCCTTCCGTTCGCCTTTCGTATTGAACAACCTCAGAGCCAAGCATGTTTAGTATTTTGATTGCCCCTCTTGCAGTGTTTCCTCGTCCTATGACAGCGGCTTTTGTTTCATAAGGCAACTTGCCAAAACACTGGATTGCGTGAATAACGGCAGCTTCACCTGCAAGTTCATTGTTGCGCCAGAATACATGACGACCCCTGTCAAACATATCCTCCCATGCAATTCCCGTGAGATGATTCTCAACAAGCTTATCCGTTATATCTTTGTTCTGAACTGCGTGAATCCATCCAAAAACTATCTGTTGCTTTAAATTGCCAAGGTAATCTGCATCGCCAATTTTGGGGTCGCAGACCACATCTTTCTTAAGGACTTCTTCACGGGAGCACACGTTTCCGCCAGCCATACGATAGTCATTGTCAGAAAAACCAAGAACGCTACCGTATCCAGTCTCAAAAAACAGATATTCCGGATGAGATATAAATTTGACCTCGTCTGGAAGCAAGGCTCGACGTTTTTCATTTTCCTTGTGGCTAATTGGGAAACCTACTGATTTCATTTTTGCTCCAATGAGTTAGTGTTGGGCTTCAGATTCACGAAAAGACTGAACACTGCTATCATAGTCGTCTTGATCTACCTTTTCACCAAGAGAACTAAAATCATATTCAATATCGAATCCCAGAGACTTTAATGCCGTAATAATGCGGAAATTACATCCTCCATTACGACAGAAAATCCCCTCCACGAATTCCCATTTTCCAACATCCTCTAAATATCGATAATAGCCTGGAATACCATTGACAAGCATTTGATAATGGGCTATCCATCCCCAAAAAGCCTGAATTTCATTAACAAAATACTGTCCGTTATCCTCAAAAACATCTATGTCTGCCGTCTCTATAGATGATTTTGCGGCGACATCACGGACAAAATCCAATAATTGCTCTGGAGGTTTCACCCAGCCAACTCTCCCGGAGCCGCTACAATAATCACCTTTTTTCAGTTTCTGGTGGGCAAAATAGGCATTCCCTATTTTAATCACACGCCATTCATAAGGTGTTTCTATGTAATCTTGAAAGATAGCGCATCCCCAATCCGCATCCCTTCTGTCTCCATCGGCATGAACTATACCATTGCTGAAAACTTGTTTTACGTACTTCATTGCGCCGTTTCGGCTATGGAAGATTTCCACTCCCGCCGCGCGGGCTCCCATGTTGGTCTTTGCAACAATAGGCATATTGGCCGTTTCAACATATTTCAACGCATCGACTTTGTTATAAAACACGTACGTCTTTGCATGAGGCACACCATGGGTTTCCAACCAATAAGCCATCCGGCGCTTGCTCTCATACATGAACATCTCTTCATATTTTGGAAAAATGGGGGCTGATGTTATATCAGCCATATATTTCAATCGCTCATCATATATTTCTTTCCAAATGGATAGTTGAACTGATGGATGATAGAAGAAGGCAACACATTTGGATTCCTTCACCTGTTCGATCCAATCAGGTGCATTAATATCAATCAGTTTATAGGATATCTTCAATTCCTTGCATGCAGCTACGAGATAAATGTGACGATGCCATATCTCCTTAAAGATTCCAACAGTAAAAGGATATGGGGATTCATACGTTGAATATGGCGGTTCATCCTTATACGGATCTTTGCTTTCCCACCACGATGTCCGTTCATCTAGCACCGAAAAATGGCGCAGCAGAAAGGATCTCAAGGAAGCAGGGACAAACTTCCCAATTTTTTTTCTTAGCAAAACTAGCATGTTATTTTTCCTCCGTGATTAATTGCAAATTCACAACTTTTAAAGATAGCCAAAGCCGCCTTTGCAGGGGAGAATGCCTCGACAATCCGACGCGAGCATTGCCCCATCTTCTGCAAATTAGCAGTATCCAAAGCACTGATTAACTTCAATGATCTGACCGTGTTCTCCTTCTCCAGCGAATCGAAGACCCAGCCATTCTCAGACGTTACCAATTCTGGCCAGCAACCATTGTATTTGGAGCAGGCGATGGGAAGACCGCACGCCATCGCCTCGGGGACGACAAGACTCCAGTTGTCCTGCAACGTGGGGATTACAAAGACATCGGCCGCCCGATAATAGCGAGTGACATATCGATAATCCATCTCTCCAGTGAAATATGCGCTAATCCCATTATTTTCACAGTATTTACGCAGCTCATCAAGCAATGGACCGCCTCCAACGCAAAGAAACGAGGCATTTTTCAACGCAGCCTCCTTCCATGCTTCAAGGAACGGACGAAGCCCTTTCAACTCCACCAGGCGTCCCACAAACAAAAACACCCTGTCCTTCAAACCAAGTTCCTGCCGAAATGCAAATGCCTCATGTTCAGGAATACTCCTGCATTCATCTGCCAGTTGTTCAGAATCTGCCGCCATCTGGCCAGTGGAAAGCTTTTCCTCGGGGATGTGGAGGACATCCGCGCAGTATTCCTTGCATAGAGTGCCATTGCAGCAGATAGCGTCTATCCAATGGGATGCCAGGCGTCTGTACCAGGTGCGATAGAACTGCGCATTGCGTTCCGTGTGTTTTGTTGGTTCATAGCACATAACATGGGGAGTCTTATGCCAGAATCTCATCCAAAGCGTCGCATAGGTCCACTGGAAGAATCCATCGGAGACGCAGATGTCTGGCTTGCTTTCGAGAACGGCTTTGATTAGGCCCGGCTGCCATGGGAGACGAATGCCCTTGTGCCTGGTTGTGGATATGGGAGCACTACTTTGTCCAGTCAGGCGTTTTTCGCCTGTCATCGCAATTGACCTTTCCCCCAAAACTTCAGCCATGCGAACTCGACAGCGTTCCGGAACGACCTCTGCGTTGTAAATGAGAGTCAATTGATTGCCGCAAAGCCTGTCCAGTTCCGCATAGACTGGAATCCTATAATCTAAAAATGAGCGTGTAACCCAGGTTATGCGCATTTGCACATCCTTTGTTTTGTATACTTAACACCTCCATCGGCAAGCAAGGAAGCGAATATGGCGAATGGCACAACAGAGACCAGGAAAAGTATAAAGCCCCAAGTGGAGGGAAACAATGATTTCATGGGCAAAGCAAGCGCTTGAATAAAGAGAACCTGCCAGAGGTAAATGGCAAAGCACCGTCTTGAAAGAAACTCAGCCAAACGGGCAAAAAGTTGCAGATGAGACAGGCAGAAGCTAATAAATGCCAATGCTGGAATGGATGCCAAGGCAGGAAATAATGGATGCCATTCTATTTTCCATAATGTCAATGCAAATATCAGGCAGAACGGCAGGCATATCCAAACAGTTTTCTTCGCATTAACGTATGGCAATATGTTGCGCATCAGGATGCCCAATAGGAAAAAAAGCAGATAGCGTGAAAACTGATGCAAGGTCAGAAAACGCGGCAAAGGATGAATAACCAGAATAATAGCAACAAGGAAGGCAAGGGGAAGCGCATATCTGCTAAATTGGCAAAGAAACGGCGAGACAAGATAAAACTGGAAAAGGACAATAATAAACCACAAATATGTTGCGGGAGAAAGTATGGTGTCAACAAACAGAAGCCTCATTCCCGAGACAAAACCTGAAAGATCACCGCCCTTGATGAGAACATTGATAGCACAGAGAAGAGTTCCAAAGAACAAAAATGGTATTCCAAACTTCAGCAGGCGTTTCTTGACATAAGCGAAGTATTCCGAAATCGAAGAGATACGACGGTAGGAATGGCAAACAAGGATCCCGCAAAGGAAATAGAAATCGGCCATGTGGAATGAATAGATTCGTTCATGCATGCCCAAATACCAATGCGGCACATTGGGAAACATGCAATGTCCAAGAATCACCAAAACCATCAGTATGGCAATCCAAACATCAACAACTGCAAATCTCTCAGACATCCTATTTCAAACCGTCCTTAAGACTATCTGCCAATTGTGATGTGGCCACTATCTGCCCTTCCCTGTTCAAGTGAATGGGATCCCGAAACAATTCGTGACGCGCAGAGAGTTCTCCGTTCATGTCGTGAAGCTGGACATTCGGGTATTTTTCAGCTTCGCTTCTTATGTGCCCCATAGCTTTTGCATACAGTTCCGGTTGAGCTTCATTGAGCAGATCCAGGCAGGGAAGTGCCACCAGGATGCAGTTTATCCCCTGCACATCTAGCCAGGCAAGGGTTTCATCAAAGAGACGCATGCTTTCTTCGTCAAAACCGATTTTCCAGAAGGTCCCCTGTTTCAGGCGTTCGGAAAAAGCGTGTAGGTCAACACGTCTGCTGGAGGAGCATTTCCAGTTCCGCCGATAGCCGCGGATGACCGCGCCGAAGCGGGTATCGTCATATCGTGTCAGCGGAATCAGTCGCTTTGTCCAATAATCTTTTGGCGAAGCGTTCCTCCTCAAATACTCCCGAATGACGGGAGAAGCCATGAAGGGATAAAACAGGGCGTGAGAATTGTCGGCCAAATCCAGCGAAAAGCTACGCGCACTCACATCGTATATGACCATTTTGGGCTTATGTCCCGTTGTCTCGATGTAGTGTTTGAGCATGACCAGACGATCTGCTGTTCCAGCGCCGTTCATGCAGTACTTGGCGACGCTTAGCCCGAGCCTTTCCTCCAGTAAATCCCGGTCAATGCCCATCTCGCTCATGGAATGTCCGATGACCAGAACCTCCGCAGGCTGCAGGCAGTAGTAGCGCTTCAGACCTGTTTGAAGTATGGCATTCACCATGAGATTCAGCGCGGCAAACAGCACCAATGTCAGGGCTATGACTTTACAAAACTCTTTCACAGAATCAGAAATGCTGGTAGATAAAGCCGCCAGACATCTGGCCAAACATGGCAATCATCGAGAGAAGCACGGCATACTTCAGGCTTCGTTGCCAGATGGGTTGTTTCGGGGAAACGGGATGAGTGAAAATCCAGATTTCCCACAAGGCAAAGACAAGCAGAAGAAGGCCATTGATGGCAAAGGTATTGAGGGATACACCGAGGCTTAAGCCACCACGCCAGCTGCATATGCCCTTGAGAATTACGGATGCGGTCCTGAAATCAGGTGCGCGGAAAAATATCCATGCCACGGTCACCAGCAGGAAGGTAAGAAGACCGGCTATACTCTTGGAAAGCCATGAACGATAGGGAGTTGGCTTTCTTCCTCGAATGGCGTTCTCCAGAAGCTGAAGAACGCCGTGCATGCCGCCCCACGCAAGAAAGGTCCAGTTTGCACCATGCCAGAGACCGCTGAACAGAAAAACCACCATGACATTGAAGGCATGACGCAATCTGGAGCACCGATTGCCCCCCAGGGGAATGTAGAGGTAATCCCTGAACCATGAGGTTAGGGAGATGTGCCAGCGCTTCCAGAAATCGTTGATGCTTGTGGAAAAATATGGAAACTCGAAATTCCTACGCAACTCGATGCCGAAGAGCCGTGCCGTTCCGATGGCGATGTCGGTATATCCGGAGAAATCGCAATAGATCTGGATGGAGAAGAAGAGCGCAGCCAGACAGAGTGAAGGAGTGCCATAGGCGGCAGGATTGCTGTAGATGGCATCAACATAGAACGCCAGACGATCGGCGACAACGACTTTTTTGAAAAGTCCCCAGATGATTTGCGCTAGCCCACTTTCGAACGCTTCAGGGGAGAACTCACGTATTCTACGAAATTGCGGCAGCAGTTCCGGAGCGCGTCCTATAGGACCGGAAGCAATCTGCGGAAAGAAAGAAATGAAGAGTGCACAATGGAGAAAATCTCGTTCCGGTTCGATTTGTCGCCGATAGACATCCACAAGGTAGCCAAGGGATTGGAAGGTATAGAAGGAAATGCCAAGAGGAAGTAGGATGTTCAAATGAGGGACAAGGTAGGAAAGGTCTAGCGCCGTGCACAGTTGGCGTGCGGAATCATTCAGGAAGTTAAAATACTTAAAGAAGACAAGAGGTGACAAGGAAAGAAATGCGCCTGTAGCTAGATGCCATTTCCGGCCTATTTGTGTGGCCGATTTACCAATGGCCAATCCTAGGATGTAGGATACGGCAATCTGCCAAGAAAGGAGTCCTAGGAACCGCCATTCCCACGATGCGTAGAAGAAGATGCTCGCCGTCAAAAGAAACAAATTGCGCCAGCGATGAGACAATGCGTAATAGAGACTTATCCCCAGAAGCAGGAAGAAATAGAATGGAAATGCATTGGGAAGCATATTAGCGTCCCCCGGTCAGAATGGAATGACAACTGGGGGCGATGCGTTTGACGAGATATGAAATTGCAAGACATGTCAATAGTACGATGGCAAAGCAAAGCCAATAGGCCAGGAAACTGTTCAGAGGCGTATGGAGCTGGAAACGCGACATCATCAGCGTTATGCCACTGACCAATATAGCATGGAGTGCATACAGGAAGAAGGAGTGTTGGTTCAATTGTAGCAGCCATTGGCGAGTGCGCATGGAATCCGCAAGAAGTAGACAAACCTGCCAGCCAACAAACAAGCTCATGGCAATTCCGCCTGGGACAGTCATGCAACCTGGACGAAAGAATGGCATGAAATGATTGTATGCCAGAATAGGCACAATCCACATCCATTGCCAAACAGGCATCGCCTGGGGAAGCCCCCCATGGGTGGCTATCCAGCATCCGCAATAGAAATAGAGCGCACCCTCTGTAGAGAGGACGCCAGTGTCTATAGGGATCCAACATCGAGCGAGAATAAAAAGTAGGATAAAGGAGAGTGCTTGATTATGCAAAAGCAGATATAGTATGGGAGCAAATAGCAGGAATATCATCAGTGTCCGAATATACCAGAAATGGCCCATGATGGGATGAAGGGTCATTCTATCCAGAAACCAACCCGAGGAGAGTTGCACGTTATAGGTTACTGACATCTGAGGGCGTAGAGATGGAATGCTGTACGCCCCCAATACTAGGCAGAGGAGAATCAGATTCCAGAGGATATAGGGAAGCAGCAGGGTCTTGAGGCGCTTTCGCCATTTGGGAAAGCACTCCCGCCAGTCGGCCAAGTCGCGGAAAAAGAGGAAGCCTGACATAAAGAAGAAGGCTGGAATCGCCACATTGGTGAACTCCGTGAAGAACCTCTGCGTGGCGATATTGAAGTCCATGACCGGCATCCATGGGTTGCCCCCTGGATAATACCGGTGCAGGTTGAAGCTGTGCCGTAACACCACCATCGCGGTCGCCAGAAATGTGGCTATACGCAATGCGTCACTTTGCCGGAATGTTAGAGGTGTTGATGATGATTCCATTGTCCACATTCCGGGGAGAGGCTGTCTCCCTTACCACAAAGTAAGAGTAAACTGTTCCCAGGACGAGCAACAGTTGGAAAGTCAAGGCACTTGCACCTGCCTTGCTCGCAAGGAAATTCGTGGTGTTGGAGTTGATGAAGGCGCAAACAGTGGCCACAAGAAGCCCCTTAAAGCCGAAATGACCTGAATGCTTAAACAGATAGAGAAGTTGCAGCAGCATGGCAATGATCAAACCGGCAAAGCCCACATTTCCAAGGGAGCCGCGGATTCCTATCAGGGAATTATGTGCATCTACGCAATATAAGGGAAGCACTCGCTCCACGGCGGCATATCCCCAGCCCAGCCAGGGACGCTCCGCTATCTTTTCGTAAATCATTTCCCAGACGTATGCCCTTCCATGTGCACTTGCGATGGATGCCATTGACTTGCCTGGAAACAGAAGAGAAAGCACGGCATCTGTATTGCCCGAAAACCACATATAGGCAAATACACAAAGGAAAATGAAAGTCAGAAAACGGATGCTTAGATTTCTGGCAAAAAGGACAAGTACCAAACACGATAGGAAGGCTGAAAAAATGGCTCCTCCACTAGTTGTCAGAATCAGAAAGCCAGCTCCAAACGCCAGGCCCATTTTCAAGGAAGTGATGTTTTCTCGTGGACGATTGCTCTTGCCCCATTCTCCTAAACAGTAAGTAGTCAGCATTGCCGCTACAGTAGAATAGCTCACAGAATGGAAATAAAAACCTCCTAAAAGGCATTGCCTACTAAAAAACATCAGTAATATGGCAATCACCATCCCGATGAAAAAACGTTCCAGCTGAAACTTATCCTTACAACGCAAGCCCAGATAGAGCAGCACCGTCATACAAACCAGATTTTCAAATGCGAAGAAGCAACTCATCAATGGCAGAACCGACCACAAAATGGAAACCATTCCCAGGAAATATATGAACGCAAACGGACGCGTAGAGGGCGAAAGGAACAATTGCGACGGATAGAAGTTCCTAGATACCATGATGAAAAACAAGGCAAGGATCAACCCAATTTGCAAAAAAACATATTTGTTTATAGCAACTGAACCGTAATTCCCCTGCAAAAGAAAGCACAGGCGGAAAAGCCATGCAAAAAGCAGAAGTATCAAGGTGCGGTTCTGCCTAAAATACTCCGTCTTGAAAAAAGATGTGAAATAGCTAAAGAACATCCCAATTACTTGTCATCGCCCAAATCCCTGAAAAACCGTAAAAATACATCGGAACGATTTTCACACAGGAAATCGTGTTGTAGAGCATCTGCTATGCTTTTCACGCGTTTCCCTAAAGGATAATCTTACTTGAGTCTCTCCCTTAGAAAAAGCATCAAACATCCCAAACACCAAAATGGATACCAAATGCTTAAAGGAGCCAACAGCCGACAAACAGCATTTTGGGGAAGCCATCGCCGATAATCCTTGAAGTCTCCATATGCAATGCTCCAGCGTCCATCCTGTATCATGGAATAAATCAAAATGGAGGCAATACTTCCCAGAACAAACTTAAAGGAGCTGCCTGAAATAATCGGCAAACCAGTGGCAGTCAATCTTGATGCCCAATTCTGTATAGGCATGGCATTCTTCCACCGTGGACAATAACGCGCTAGTCTTTGTTTTCGTGTCAGCTTGACGCGTCCATCAGCTCCTCGCGCACCATCAGAGACAAACAGAATTTCGGGGATGAACCCCATCTTTCCATACAACGCAATGTAGCACCAATACTCCAGATCCTCACAGATGCGGAAGTCCTCTCTCTGACCGCCAATCCTGCGCAGTAAATCTGCACGCACCATAAGGGAACCAGAACATAATGGAGATCCCCCCTGTTCATGCCAGAAAGCAAAGAAATCTTCCAGCACTAGAGATTCTGTTGGAGGATTATCACGGAGAAGGCATTTCGGAGCAATGCTGGAAGCATAAGACAATGTCTTGTGCTCCTGTCCCGTAAAAACGCAGACCACATCGGAATGCGCTTCCAGAAAGGCACTGGTTTTTACAAGGAATCCAGGCTTCCAGTAATCATCGGCATCCAGAAATGCGATAAAATCTCCCTTGGATTCCTCAATTCCACGATTGCGCGCTGCGGCTGGCCCCTGGTTCTTTTCCTGATGGAAGACGCGAAGCCGCTTTTCGTTTTCGGCAAGGCGCGACAGCAATTGAAGACTGTTGTCCGTTGAGCAGTCATCCACAAGAATCACCTCGAATTCAGACGGCACTTCCTGGGACAAAACCCGCGAAATACGCTCTTCTATGAATTCCGATGCGTTATAAACTGGAATGATGACAGAGATTTTAGGGTTGTTGTAGGGCATATACGACCTTACCGTATCATAGCCTTGACGAGTTTCTTGACCATTATCTTGAGTTTGTATGTTAGGAAGCAACACCATCCCATAGGATATTTGCAGGCTATGGGGAGTTTCTCGATTCCAAAGGCATAGCCACGTATGGAAGAAGCAGCATCAAATCCCATCCAGGCAGACTGGAAACGCCCCCAGCGCATCTGGCGACGGGCATAGAATGCCGCCTGCCCAGATAATGCATCGCGTATGTCCTGCGTTGTCTTTCCTGTCTTCTGGAAGAACTCCCACAGACGCAGGAAGAGTGACGACCAGAAATCATCAGGAAGCTGGTGGATGACCTTATTGCACTGGCGGTCAGCATCGTGCATGTTGTAGGCAGAGAGTGCTTTGTCCACAATGCCGAATTTTGTCTCCTTGGCAGCCAGGCGGAAGACCACATCGATGTCATCGGCGAAGATGAGGCCATTTGTCCAACCGCCGATGGCGTCAAGTGCCGTGCGCCGCAACATCAAGGTCGGGGAGAAAAGGGTATCGGTTCTTGTGTCCAGAAGATGAAGCAATTGCCTGGAATCGTCTGAAGCCAGAGTAAGCTTCGAACTCCCAATGGATTTTCCTCCAGAGACAATGTATTCCACTTGATGCACCACCACATCACGTTCCGGATGGGCAGCGATATAAGTCATCTTTTCCTCAATGCACGTGGGATAAAGCCAGTCATCGTCATCCACATACTGAATCCATTCCCCATGGGAGAGTTCATTGCCGCGATTCCGTGCCAGGCAGAGCTTGCCATTGGGGAATGTCTTAGCTATACAGGTGAAGCCGTCGCCATCTGGGTGAGAAGCCTTCCATGCCTCAATGACTTTCATGGAATTGTCCTTGGAGCCGTCATCCACGATGACCAGCTCCAATGGGCGATAGGTCTGGGCATAGACAGAATCCAACGCCTTGCAGACCATACCCGCCCGATTGTAGCAGGTGACAATGATGGAAACTAATGTTTTTTGCATAGCTACTCGCTAAAACGGATGATATGGTGTGTTTCGCCGATGATGATGCGTTCCATCCGAGACGCATTCAGTGCCTTTTGAATGGCATCCAGGCGTTCTTCGGGCAACGCGTATTCTGGAGCTTCCAACAGAATTATGTCACGGGGCTTCAGTTTCTGCTCCGCAATCATGGCGGCAATGTCATCATATTGATAATAGCGAAAACTGGTCAGATGAAGCATGGGCTTCTTCAAAAGATAGGGCACATACCAGTGAAGCGGGTCATTGGCGACAATCTTGACATGTTCGGTATAAGTATCAAGTTTACGAAGATGTTCCGACATTCCAGCGGAAATGGGTGCGTTGCTCGGAAAACCCAAGTGCAGTGCATTGCTCGTTTTCTGCCGAAGACCGAAATTGCCGATTCGCCCCCAGAAGATAAGCCCTGCAAGCAGCGTTAGGATAAGAAATATGTTTATAACAAGGAGGGCAAGTTTGTCTTTTTGACGGAATGCCCATACGGCAATGCCTACAAAGAGCGTACCAGCATAGAAGGTCAATCTATTCTCAAAGCCCTTGTCGGTTCCCGTGCAGAAAGCAACGGGGACAAGGATGAACAAGGTCCAAAGAAGCAACTCCTGCCAATGCTGTCGAGAAGGCTTGAACCCAAAAAACTGATTGAAGAGGATATAGCATCCAAGAGCCAGGAATATGTCCAAGGAACAGGCAGGGCATCCGCCGTCACGCCAGGAGATGAGGCGCATCGTGCCAACCGAGAAGGTGGCAAGAACTAGAAGCAATGCAATGGCAACACTCCAGAAGCGTTTATTCCCCTCCTGCTTATTGGCAAGATATAATGCCAGAGCCGTAGGCAACAGTGACGCCGTAAAAACTCCCAGAATTTTGCAATACCCCGTAACCAACATGCCAAGGCCATGTCGTCCATGTGCTGTGTTCTGAAGCCGATGTCCGCTGTAGGCGAAGCATTGCATGAAATCCTGCCAGGAGGAAATGAACAGGAAAAAAACTGCCATACCCAGAAGGCCGCCGAGAATGAACCAGCCACTTTTTTTCGGCGATTCCAGCCAGACGATGAACAGTAAAAGAGGTGCAATTATGGCCGCAGGTGGCAGGGAAAACAGGATTTGGACAAAGCATGCCCCTGACAAAACAAGCCAAATGGCATGTCCCTTCAAGCCTAGGAACAAAAGTCCAAATCCTAGCAACGCCGCGTCGTATGCGACAAACTTGTAATCAGGCGCAAGAACAATGCCACCAAGCCAGAATACCTGTGGCAATAATGCGGCAATACACCAGAGACCACACACTCCCCATTTGCGATGCGTGGCAAACGGCTTGTAATAACACTCCGCGCCTAGGATAAAGACTGCGCACGATATGGCATGAATGACAGCCACTGCCGTGCGCATGCCGGCAAGTCCCCAGCCTGACATAAAGCGATAGTAGTGGGAGAAGGATGTCCAAAATCCATTGGCCTGTTTCTGCACCAGCAACACAAGCCACGCTTCATCATTGTATCCAGCCGAACCAAAGATGCTAGGCACAATGGTAATAGCCACCAACGCCGAAATGATGCCAACGATGCACCAGAAGGCAATGGCAAGTCGTCGCCAAGTAAGGCTAGACAGGATAAACAGTTTGGAATTGGACAAAGGCATTACTGTCTCTTATGCCTGGAAGAACTCCTTGATTACCCCAACGATGCGCGAAACGTCATCAAACGCGAGCTCATAATACATTGGAAGCCGCAGAAGTCTGTCGGCGTACTCCTCGGTTATAGGCAGACTCACTTTTTTGCCTGTTACCTCGATTCCCTTGGGGGCATTATGCAATGGCACATAATGGAACACAGGATGGATATTCTGTGACTTCATCACATCTATCAATCGTGTCCGTACATCCAAATTTTCAAGAAGGATGTAGAACATGTGGGCGTTGTGACTGCATTCCCTTGGAATGACAGGCAATCTCAAATAGCCTTTCTCCTCCAGGGGCTTCAACTGCTCATAATAGGCATTCCATAGCAACAGGCGTTTTTCTGTGATTTTCTCCGCCTCCTCAAGCTGGGCAAAAAGGAAGGCGGCAACCACCTCGCTGGGCAGGTAGCTGGAGCCGATGTCAACCCAGGTATATTTGTCCACCATGCCACGGAAGAACTGGCTTCGGTTCGTCCCCTTTTCGCGGATGATCTCTGCTCGTTCGCGGAAACGCTCGTCATTAATGACCAAGGCCCCGCCTTCTCCTGCAATGAAGTTCTTCGTCTCATGGAAACTGTAGCACCCCAGATGACTGATGCTTCCCAATGCCTTGCCCTTGTAGGTGGAATCCACACCTTGTGCCGCATCCTCCACTACCAGCAGGTTGTGCCGTTTCGCAATATCCATAATCGTGTCCATCTCGCACCCTACGCCTGCATAGTGGACGGGGACAATAACCTTGGTTTTCGAGGTTATGGCTGCTTCAATCTTCGTCTCGTCGATGTTCATCGTGTCGGGACGAATGTCCACAAAGACAGGCACGCCTCCCCGCAAGACAAAGGCATTGACTGTCGAGACGAAGGTATAGCTGGGCACGATGAATTCATCTCCAGGCTTGATGTCGCAAAGCATTGCCGCCATCTCCAAGGCGGCCGTGCAGCTGTGTGTCAGCAACGCCTGCTTTGCACCTGTATGCGCCTCAATCCAGGCATTGCATTTCTTGGTGAAAGTGCCATCGCCCGACAGATGTCCACTCTGCACAGCCTGGGCAATATAGTAAAGTTCCTTGCCAACAATAAAGGGCTTGTTAAAGGAAATTTTTGTGTCCATATCCTTAATCCTTTGTTGAACCATCAGCACACATAAACCACAATTCCAATCACAATCAACGCATTCCCGATGGCACATTGCCAGGAGATTTTGTCCTTGAGAAGCCAGGCGGAGAGTAGCATTGTGAAGATATAGGCGCTTGCATTTAGCACCGAAGCCAGCTTGTAGGGAATGCCCGTGAAAGCATAGATGTTCATGAACAAGGTCAAAGCAAAAATGCTGTACGCAATAATGACTTTGGCATTCAGAAAATTGTGTATAAATGAGCTATGCTTCTCAAGCGTACTTTTTTTCAGGAGAATCTGGGAAAAGGCAGAAAGCAGTGCGCACAGCACCATGATGCCGCCGCAAAGAAGGCTATGCGTGTTCATTTCTGCTCCCGTTGGCCAGCAGAATGCCAGCAAAGATAATGATGATCCCCACCAGATTGCACCAGGTGATATGCTCGCCGAAGAAGAATACGGCCGCCAGTTGCGCCCAGAGAAGATAGGAACTCTTGTTTGCATAGATGACAGCTATCTGCGCATTCTTGATGATCATCTGCCAGATGACAGCATATGTGCCCAATGCAAGAAACATCAGTGCAACCAGTCCCACCAGACGCCAGTCCGACATGGCAGCTTGCAACTTCTCCCCAAGCGTCAATTCCCCTTTGGGCAATCTGGCAGATGCCAGTTTGGCCAATATGGAGACGCTACTGAAAAGAATCACCGCTGGCTGAATCTTCAGCGTAGTCTTGATTGATTCTGGTATCATTTGACGATTTTCTGCCCAATAATCTCACGTACGACCGTCTGGGGCGAGTTGTTAAGGCAGATATAGATGCGCCCAATGTACTCGCCAATCAGTCCCAGCATCAGCATAAGCATGCCACCGATAATAAGCAAGGCGGACATCATTGATGCATACCCCATTTGCAAATTGGGATTGACCACTTTCTGCACTATGCAATACAGGGCATACAGAAAACCAATGCATGAGAACACAAAGCCCATCAACGAAGCCAGACGCAATGGTTTCACCGAAAACGCAGTGAAGCCATTCAGCCATAGCATCAGCAATTTCTTGACGGTATAGCCAGAACGTCCCTCAAGTCGTTTGCGATGCTTTACGGGGATGTTGGCGCAATTCAGCGTCGTCCGAAAAAGCAAGCCCGACGTATAAGGATAGCAGCCTTGATAGCGGCAAATCTCGTCTTTGACAAACGGCCGCATCAGACGGAAAGTTGATAAAGATAAATCCGCAGGCTTTTCAGCTAGCCAGCGTGCCATCCGCTCATTCATGAAACTGCCTAGACCGCGAAACAGACTGGCCGAATTCTTATGGTCGAATGCGCCAATGATCACATCGTAATTGCCTTCCTCCAATTTATCGATGGCCTGATAGATGGCGTCCACAGGGGCCTCACCATCATCGTCCAAGGAAAAGATATAGTCGCCTTTTGCCTGCCGGTAGCCAGCCATCAAAGCCGCATGCTGCCCGAAATTCCGAGCCAGATCCACGGCTATGACTTTCGCATCCCTTACCACACGCTCCTTGAGGACATCCCACACATGGTCAGGGGAATGGTCATTGACGCAGATGATTTCCACATCAAAGCCGTCGCGGATGGCAACCACTTGCTCAATCTCGTCAATGACTATATTGATGCTCTTTTCGGAACGATAGCAGGGAATGACGATGGATATCAGCTTGTTTGACATAGGATTAGAAAACTTGGTTGGAGGAAACTGTTCGTTCCTCGGCATTGTGACAGGCAAAGACCTTGCCGCATTCCTCTACAGAATGATTCAGATATACGCCTGCACCGACAAGGCAATCGTCGGCAACCTGTATGCGATTGCGCAACACGGCTCCAGCCCCAATAAAGCAGCGTTTTCCAATGGTGACATTTCCACAGGAGACAGCATGGGGAGACCAATAGGAGAAATCCCCCACCTTGCAGTCATGGGCGATTGTGGTTCTGCTCCAGAATATGCATCCCTCGCCAATAACGTTACGAAAGCCAATGGAACAGTGCTCCAGCACAATGCACCCTGCACCCAGTGGGGAATTGACCACTGCCGATGGATGAATGTATGTCACGGGTTCAATGCCAAGCTCTACGAGATGCCTATGTATCCGCTCCCTGGCTTGGTTCATTTTCGAATAGCCAATGGTGTTCAGGACGGAAATGCCCTGGTACTGAGATGCAAGCAAATCAAAATCAATCAGCGGCAGACCATCAAATGCGTCAGCCTTAAGGTATTCCGCCTCGACTGCGTATGCCACGACATGATACTTGCCCTCCTGCTCCAGGTAAAGACGCATCAAGCTAGAGAAGGAAGACGCGCCTACGATGATCGTATCAATGGGCATTAATTCAGTTTCACTCGTATATGCTGGTCTATGCACTTCATGCATTCAGCCATCTGGCCTCGTGTCTCAAATTGGCAGATTGCTACGCCTATTGCCGCCGAGGCATTGGCAAAGCGCTGGACTTCCTCGCCTTCCTTGACCTGGAGACGCATATCCTCAAGGTGTTTTCTTCTAAAATCATCATCGACGTCAATTCCGGCAAATACACCAGCTCGGTCTGCATGGATGACATAGTATGTCCAAAAGCCCTTTGCTTCGGTCTGTTTCAAATCACTGCAAGGCTCACCCAACGCAGCCATAATGGTGTAATATGTTAAATCCACGCCTGTTGCATATTTGATGAGCTCGGGAATGAAATTGCCGCCGTTGCGAGGTCCTATCTCCATCAAATAGATTTTCCCATCAATGCCAAGACGTGCCTCGATATTGTAAGCACCCGACTTCATGTTCAAAAGAGAAAGCGCCCGCTGAACCTCGGCATCCACCCTCTGCTTCAAATCCTTGCCACGCCCAGAGCAATCCAATGGGAACATTCCTCCCTGCACTGCAAACTGTCCGCCCGTACGGCTGTCGAAGATATGGTCCCCGTAAAGACTAAACACCAGTTTTCCATCCACAGAAAAACCGTCGCCGATTATTTGAGTGCCCTGCATTGCCACAAAGGTCTCAACGATAAATCGCCGACTTCTTGAATAACCCAACGCCGCCGTTGCCGCCGAGGCCAGTTCCGCCGGAGAATTGACCATTATTACGCCCTTGCTTCCAGATGAATCCACGGGCTTAACCACCAACGGACCAACGTGATTGCCCCAATCGGAAAGTGCCTCGTCGACCTCTGTATATCCTTTGGACTTTGGGCAGGCAAAGCCATTTTCGCGCAGAAAATCGCGGAAACGATCCTTGTGAGTCAGGATTTCCACGGATTCAAGGGGATGCCCAGACAAGCCAAGTTTTTCAGCCACATATGCGGCCGTCGGCGCGGAAACATCCGATGCAAAGCTGATGATGCCGTCAATGCGCTCCTCCCTTGCCACCTTCAACACGGCCTCCATGTCCACCGAGCTAACGTTGATATACTTGCTGGAGAAGCGGTGTCCTGGATTGTCTGGCAGATAATCGCAGGATATGGCAACATACCCCAAAGCCCTTGCCATTTGAATAATCGGGGTCTGGACAAGGTTTGCCCCTAGAAACATTAGTCTTTTCGATTCCATATAAAAAGCTTTGATTTTAACGTGATTTAAACAACAATAGCAATGAACCTAATGCTTGACGTAGCACTAGTTTTCGCAATAACTGCGCCCATGTCGGGCGCATAGACTTTAGCGCATCCAACTCCTTTGCTAAAATATCAGGAAACTTCTTCCTCTCCGCCACGACTTCTGCCAGTGCCAATCTCCAGGCGTTGACGGTGCCGGCATCGGACAGTTGCAATTGCACAGCCACTTCCCATCGATGAAAATAGGCCTCGCCGATATTGGAGGCCTTGCTTTCCGTCCAAGGCGTCTGGGTAGCTGCATTTTCCCTCTCGTAATAGCGGTAGTTGCCGTAAGGCGACATACAGATTTTGTTGGTCTGCGCCAATAAATCTGACAAGAGATACATGTCCTCTGCAAAGCGAAGATGCTCCGGTATCTTCAATCCCTCAAATAGCTTTCGAGCGTAAATTTTCCCCCCAAAATAGCCTGGGAGATTTTTGTCACCACAACACCATTTCTCCCAAGCGTCCTCCTTGGAGAGTACAGCTGTTTCCGTGTATGCGACCTTCTGAGTGACACTTCCGTCAAAATGGACAGATTGTATCGGATAGAACAAGGCATCCACATCAGGATGAGCTTGGAGCCATTCCAGATTCTTCTGCAATGTGCCAGGTTCTATCTCGTCATCCGCATCCAGGAAGGTGATGTACTCTTCCTGGGCAATTGCCAAAGCCGAATTTCGCGCCGCACTCGGTCCCGCATTAGACTGCGATAAAACAGTGATGTTCGAATGCTTACTGGCATAGCGACGACAGATGGCAAGGCTGTCATCGGTGGAGCCATCATCAGTCAAATAAAGGTGTACAAACGAACCTTTACCCAAAACGCTATCCAAGGCACTTATTATATATCGGCTGGCATTGAAGACGGGAATTATAATTGACAACGAGCAAGACATTATTTTAGAATAACGCTATACTAGAACTGATTAAAGAAAGTCAAGAAATAGTTTTCCAAAACGATGCAAGTTGATGTCACACTTATTAAATGTCACGCCTAGGAAGAACTTTCTGCCGATGCTTCCGGAAAGCTGTGGGAAAGATGTGAATGTCCCATCCAGTTGGTGACGATTGTACCAAATTAGTTTTCGATAAAATTCCCCGATTTCGACATCATATAGCGTTTTGTAGCAATCAAGAATTCTAAATTCATCGTTTAAAACTATTGCTGGATTGTTGTTCGTTAACAATGGATTTCGAGACTCCAGAAGCAAGTGTTTTGGATCATACTTCCAATAATACTCCTCAACTGTCTTCTTGTCATATTTGAAGGATACCAATTCATCAAAACTGCCATCATATGGATTCAAGCATTGTTTGTTTAATGGCTTTGCATTACGTATCATTGTATTACAACGAAAACATGCTGGAACCAAATTCCGCAATGTTAAGGCTAAAAAGGGATATTTGGTTTTTTCATAAAAATGGTCAAAAGCCGTATGATGGGAATAATCTCCAGAAACCAAATGTCCATTAATATCGTCAAAGGCAGACACTGACTCTGCATTGCAGTATGCACAGTATCTGATTCTCAAAGCTCTTAAATATTTTCCGGCTCCCCAGGAATTATTTCCTTTGGGCCACTCATCGCTATAGACAATTGAAGTCCTTTCTCCTCCATTGGACAATGGCTTTGTTTCCAAATGAATATATTTGCTTTTTGAAAAACCCTCATCATAGCCAAAAATACGAACAAGTATTCCATTTAATTGTTTTTCATCTTCTTCTGACCATTTTTTGCCAGAACATATCGTGTTTCTAATTTTCTCTTCTTCCTCTATTATAGCCGACATTTGTTTAATATCGGCAAGAAGAAAATCTACCTTTTTGTACAATGCATATAACTGTTTAAAGTACTGCAATAACGTTCGTGACAATTTAATTGAATAGCTCGCTCTTGAAGAAAGATACAATGCATTTCCCGAGGCCAGCCATTCCAATATTTTCTTTATTGAGTCTGACAGAAGCCTGTGTTGCCTCAACGCATACGCTGGAATAATGAGTTTCTGCATTATTATAATATCGATTCAATTTTGGAAAGAGAAGACCGTATAAATTCGTCTCCAATCAAATCTATAATCATTTTGTCCGCATCCGACAATTTCCTGTTTTTATTTATTTTCTCTAAAATCTTCTGAATTTTCCCTCTTGCAAAGCTACCCAGCGGGCCATCACTTTGCCCATAACTGCATATATATAATTCCGAAATATTTACCGCAAATGTATTATATTCTTCACGTAATCGTTTATTATACTCACTCAGAAAAATAACGTTGCCAATTGGTATGTCAGACAATAGATTTGGTGAGTGAGATGCAAAAATCATATGAATGTTGATATTTCGATTATGCCTTCTACAAAACTCATCAAAGAAGGCAATCATAAACTCTATACATCTCTTTTGCCATGCGGGATGCATCGTTGTCTCAATTTCATCAATAAGAAACGTGGCACCTGAACAGTTTTTCGTCTTAATTAGAAATGAATAAATCCGCCCCCAAAGTGTTAGGAAAGCAGTTTCTCCAGATGAAATCCTAGGGTTGAATTCAAAATCAAGGAACAATGGAGCGTTCATGACAATCTCGAAATATTCGCCCAGAACATTCATAAGTTCATCTTTGTTTTGTTTATCGCAAATTGGAATGGCAAGCACATTGTCATCATTGTTTTTCCATTTAGCATATAGCTCAATAATTTTTTTGAAGAATCGACATTTGGGCAACTCTTCCTTTTGCACTTGGAAGTCATGGTTACATAAGGATTCTATTATATATGCCGTGAGGGCATGAATATCCATTCCTTCTTTTAAATGGTTCCCTAATTCTTCACAACGCGAAATTAGAGACATTAAATACTCATTTTTCTGATGATTATTAGCAGACAAACCCTCATTAGCAGATATATGTTCATAGGCAACTCCAGCAACGTACGCCAAGAACACCATAGGAATGAAATCAAACTCCGTTGGTATTTTTATCTCATCAAATGTATTGCAAATTCGCTCATAAATAGCCTTTGTCTCTGGATCTAGTTTCCTATTATTTTTCATTTGATTTGCAGCAACGTATGCCTTGTTGATTATCGAAGAATTATATCTGATTTCAAGATTTTTTATTTTCATAGAATCAATAACAGAAGTAATAACATCTTTTTTCCTGTTTTTCTGAACCCCATTTTTAAAATACAAATAATCCAGAATCCTTTTCATTTCCATCAATCTGTGGGAAATGATGGAATAGCGATTTGCATCGGTTATTGATGCATTGAAGAGCATATCTCTTGCATCTATCTCCATTAATCCTGAAGTCGAAAGATCGGCGATATTTTTTTCTCGCCCGAATGTATCTAGAGTTTCCCAATCAAGGGAAAAATGAGTTGTCAGATACGCCATTGATGAAATTGTAGAGATCCCATAATTGTTGCGTTCTATTCTTTCCCCCTTTTCCGCATTTTGTCCAAATAGCTCACAACTATAATCTATTTTACATATTTTCTTGACATAAATTTGGTTAGGTGTGTTACCATATCTGACATACCATTTATCGTCTTCTTCATAGACAAGAACAAATCGTTTGTCGAAACGATTTAGAAATATGTTGCATATGTACCTCATCAACGATGTTTTACCAGACCCATTTTCCCCTATAATGGCTGATATATTTGCCACATTACAACTTTTACTACCATTTAACGAGAAAAAGGAAGGGGGCAAACATTTACGTTCATGCCATATTAACGTAATCTCCCCTGTCTTGCTTATTGAATGCTCAAATCTGTAATTAGAATGGAAACAGTAATCCTTTCCAGACAGAAAAGAACCATCATCTATCAGTAGGTATAATATTTGCATGTTTTGAGTAGAAATTTTCTCTTGTTTTCTTGTGGAAGGGAGAATATTGGCTCCATCAGTAAGCCATCAGCTATTGAGAACCTTGTCCCATTTTCTATAAAACTCTTCTCGCAACAATGACATATTCAAAGAAGCCAGGTTCGCGGAAATCTCATCCATATGGTTTGGATTCCTATATAGATGGATAATTCCTTCAACCATACTTTCTTCAGCAATCTCGCACAGAATCCCTGTTTCCCCATCAATCAATGCATCCAACGCTCCCGTCGTTTTCGTTGCCACAATCGGCTTTGCCAGTATTTTCGCCTCCTGGATAATCATAGGATTAGCTTCAAAGCGTGAAGGGATAACGACAATGTCGCAATTCTTCAGATATGGATACGGATTGGTGAGGAAGCCTGTAATAGTGATACAAACGTCTAATCCATCCTGAGAAATCCGCTGCCGAATGGATTCCACGTAAACTTTGTCATATCCATCCCCAACAAAATACCAATGGAATGCAAGCCCCTGTTCCTTGAGAATCCTTGCCGCACCAATGGCCAAATCAAATCCCTTTTCAGGAGAGATGCGTCCGCAGGTGCAAAGCGTTAAAACGCCCTGCTTAAGCTCTGGTGCATATTCATCCGCCTGTTTTTTTATGAAATATGCATCCAATAAATTGGGGATGACTTCCACATGGTATTGTGCAAACGGAAACGCGACCTTCAGTTTTTCAGCCACATCCTTGGAAACCGTCAGCAGGACGTCTGCCTCCTTAAACCAAGGTGTGAGATAATCAACATCTTCTACACTCCCATGATGATACATCATTATTTTACGTTTCGCCTTTGCGAATCTAGCCACGTATTCGCAGGCAAATCCCTGCTGATAGGCAATAGCAACGTCGTATGCCTTGTCTTTGCAGAAATACCTGTAAATGGAGCGATAATAGACATCCATTTTTTGTCGCCTATATCGTTGATAGCCTCCTTTTATCCTCAAAGACTTGAGTAGCACCGAAAGAATGTAATAGAACACATACAATGGCGATAGCCTGAGCCGAATGCCGTATTCCCCCACATTCAGAAGATGAACCTGCTCTGGCAGTTCGGGAATCAAGTCAAATGGTCCATACAGCAACAGCAAATCAACATCATATCTGCTGTAGTCCAAGTGCCGCAGAAACTCAATCAGGGAACGCTCAATACCTCCTAGACCAAACGCGGTCTTGACAATGAGTAGTCGCGTTGGTCCAAGCTTTGTTATATCATTTTGACTAACGCCAGCCACATCTTCACCCATTTCTTCCAGTTGAATCGGAAAACAACCATCTGGACATTTGGATTCAGGCAAAAGTATTTGAGATAAATCCAAATCAGTTTTCCCCTGTGCTGCTTGAAGTATTCCGTTCCAATAAACTTGCCGTAGATATTGTCAACGACGTAGTATTTGAGATGCTTGATGTTCGGGAAGCAATGCTGTTCGATAAACTCAGTTAATGCTTCTGTGAAATCAATGTCCGCCTTGAGTTCCTTTTCCGGATGAGAATAGAGTTCCTGGGAGCAACTGGCCTCGTTAGTTCTGTATAGATACACCACATCATCCACCATCACCATGCGCTTCACATCCGCCAGAACATTGAACAGGGTCAGACCGTCTTCGCCCAACACCACTTTCTCATTGGGAAAACGTTCCTTGCTCTTGAACAATACAGCGTCATACAGCGTCATCCAGAGGCTGCATACATGCAGCAGCCTCTGGATGTAGTCCGTCCCAGGACGGACTGGGTATTGATTCGTCTCAGCATGGCGATGGCTCTCTTCTGGACAATCATTATCCAAGTGGGCATTCCAATGCACGAAATCACCCCGTACAACTTCAGCATCATATTTCTGCTGATACTGCAATAGCACTTCCAGTGCATTGGACACCAAACAATCATCTGCATCCACGAAGCAGAGAAATTGGCCTTCTGCTTTTTCCACGCCGAACTTACGTGCCGATGTGACGCCACCATTCTCCTTTTGGAAAATCCGAAAACGCTTGTCCTGATGGGCAATATCTTCCAGGATCCCCCACGTACCATCCTTGCTGCCGTCGTCTATGCAGAGACACTCCCATCCATCAAAGGATTGATGCCGGATGGACTCCAGGCATTCCCTTAAATATTTTTCCCCGTTATAGACAGGGACAATGACGGATATGATAGGCGTGTTTCTCACTTTGTAAGTGGGAAATATAAGAAAAAAAGTGTTAACGATTCAAAAGACTAGAAACCTGCAAGTCAAAAGAGGCTCTGGAGTAATTCTCACGTATAAACATCCGTGCAGACTTTTCGCGTTCTTTTCTCCATTCAGGCAATGCCAAAATCTTCTCTAAGGTGCTTAAAAAATCATCTGGTTTTTCATATACCATCACACCTATGTCAGACAATTCACTTTTAGTCAGCGACAAACCACGCGCTCCGAAAGGTGTTGCAAAGCAAATCCGCCCATTTGACAATGATTCCAATGTCTTTATGCATGTACCCGCCCCCGAGTCAATAGGGACGACCGTTGCCAAACATTTTGCGTAAAGCTCTCCTAGATTTGAAACAAATCCTGTACATTCAACATTTGGCAGACATTTCCATTTTTCCTCAAATAGACCTTCCCAACCTCGACCCACAATGAAAAATCTTAAATTGGGATGTTTTTTGTGTATTATTGGCCAAACAGTTGTCAAAAAATTGTTCAAGCCATCCACATTGGGATAATAAAAAGCACCTCCAATCATAAACAGAATATTTCTGTCCAAAGGAGCCGTACCTCCATCATAAACATTCAATGGTATGTTGTTCAAAAGCATAGTTCTGTTTTTAGTTCCCGTCTTCCCCAAATCCTCCCTATTGGAAACCCACGCGCCTGCCCATTGCAAAGAATGCCACCATAACTCCAATCTCAACAGATTTCCCCATATAAACGAAAAAATGAAATTATACTTTTTTTGTTGAGTGATAACCGTTTTGAACAGTGTAAGCGGATAATCATCCAAATCAATAAAAGTTGGAGCAATATCGTAAGGATTAAAATAATCCAATACTTTAAAATGCCTACATACGACCATATCAAACTTAATTCCAGGAAATATTTTTTTTACATCGGGAAACGAATATAAAGGTTTAATAGCCAAACCTGTTTTCCACCACAATAGAAAATTCAAATATTCTTTTAGACCATATTTGAGTTGCCCCCTAAACTCGCTTGCATTCAAATCCCAGAAATAAATCTTATCGGCAGGATCCAGCCTTCCAAATACGGGAACAATTGTATATACATTTCCATGCTTCTGAAGGGCATTCCAAAGCAAAAATGTACGTTGCTGTCCTCCAACCTCAGTTTTTCTGGGATCCTGGCAGGCTAGATATAAGATATTCATCATAAGTATGTTTCAAACAGAAACACTAGGAACATATAACTTCCTTAAGCGCCTCCAAATACTTTCTTCCCCAGCGCAAATCTGGCTCCATATAATTTCCTTCAGCCCATTCATTCCAAGATTTTATCATTAGGAATCTCTTCTCAAAAGGTTTTTCCTTAATCGCATCAAGTTTTCGTAACACCCCTTGCTTAAACAATTCGGGTGTACTCCCATGATATACCAATCCATTCTTGCCTGTTCTAGGAGTATGATCCCAACAAGGGACGACTGCAGGAATCACATTTGCATTGGAATCCAATGGACTTTCAAATTCAATGGGGAAATAGGGACGCACGTTTGGTATCAAATGAAGTTTATTGTAGAATATCTTTCGAGCGATTCGCCACCAAATGCTCAACTTGTGATGTCCTGACAAATTACAGATATTGACAGCATCATATCCCTGGGACATCAATTCATTCAAACGTTTTTCTCCATACTCCTTGTCATATAAATCCTTTTCCAAAGCCACAAAAAATATACCTTCAAGACCATTTTCCATAGCCAATCCTTGCCAAAGTTTAATAAAATGCCCACTCTCGGGAAGAAGATTTGGCTCATAGATAAAAAAGAGTACCTTGCCATTACATCTCAAATATCTATCGTCCTTGAAGGCAGGAAGTAGTTCTTTAAAATGCGCAATATAGTCATCATCGCCCGGATATGTCTGTTCTATGAGCATCCTTCCATTTTTCAATCCATGCCATGTTCCGCGCCAAGACTCATTGGCCCATGCCAATGCAAAGGGGAAATCAGGTTTGCCACTTGTCAGAACCTCGTTAAATGGACGTTCCAGTAAACGTTTCCCATTGCCAAACCAATAATGCCAATAGACAAACCCCTCCACGCCATATTGACGCGCTAAAGCTGCCTGGTATTCACGCGTCTCGGAAACTCTGAGGTCATAATATCCGAGATCAGCCGGAACATGCGGTTGATAATGCCCCGGAAACAGTGGCTTTGCTTTACCAACATTTGTCCACTCTGTGAACCCATTCCCCCACCATTCATCATTCTCAGGAATGGGGTGAAACTGTGGAAGATAATAGGCCAACACCCTGGCATTTGTATGTTTCTCGTCCATAATTCTAACTTACTCTATCCTTTGAGCTGTGGTAAAAGTTCACTGACATGCGAAAAGAAAGCATCTTCAGAATAGTGATTTTCTATAAAAAACTTAGCGGCACTTTCACATTCATTCAAATAAAGGCATGAGCTCATCAAACCATCAAGCAAATCAATAAACTCTGAGGCATTCTCATAAATCATCACTCCATTACGAGCTAATTCCTCTTTATTGCCAGGCAAGCCGCGTGCCCCAAATGGGGTGGCAAAGCAGACTCTCCCATTTGCCAATGCCTCAAGCGTTTTTATGCACGTTCCTGCACCCGTATCTATTGGAACAATACAAGCCAGGCACCTTGAGTAAAGATCCTTTAAATCCTTTACAAAACCGACATATTCAACATTCGGTATTTCTTCCTGCGCACTTGTCACCTCGTCCCATCCCTTGCCGACAATTAAGAAACGCAATTGTGGATACCTGTCGTGAACCGCTGGCCATATTTCTTTTAGGAATTTTGCAACTCCCTGCTTATTTGGTTGATGATATGCCCCACCTATTGCACACAGAATATTCCTATCGGAAACACCACTGGCAATGTCTCCAAAAATATTGAACGGGATATTATTCAAAACTACAGTTTTTCGTGGCGAACCAATTCTACCAATATCATTTTTGTCAGCCAACCATATTCCTGACCAATGAAGAGAATGCCACCACAATTCAAACCTAAGAACCATTCTCCAGAAAAACGACCCGAAGCGTGATAATTTTCGTTGGTGTCTGACAACTGTGTCAAAAAGAACCAAGGGCGAATCGTCTATATCAACGTAAACAGGAGCAATACCATATATGTCAACATAAAGAAGCACCTTGAAATATCGGCAAACAATGAAATCAAATGTCACTTCAGGGAAAACACTTGCTATATCAGGAGTGTGATCATATGGAAAAATGGAAAAACCAGTTTTCCATACCATAACATGTCTAAAAAAAAACTTCAGCCGCCTAAGAACTCCATGCATGCCATCAAGGTCGATGGTATCCAAAAGGTTACTTCTGAAGTGTCTTATGTAGTTTGTTTCATTTTTACACTCTCCACCGACCACAAGTGTATAGACAGTCCCAATCTTCCTTAGAGCCTTCCATAAAAGATGCGTCCGCTGCCGTCCACCATCATCAGTCTGACGCGGATCCCAACCATATGTTATTAGGAGAATATTCAAATCAATTATCCAAAGCCTTACGTAGCCATTCTAGGCTATCTCTGCGCCAGTCCTCGACAAATTTGGCACAACGCGTATAGTCAGGAAGGCAGACAGGCTCATTCAGACTAATATCTGCTGAAATGCAATCCTGCATCTTACAGCGATTTGCAAATTCTATCATGCGTCCCCGCATTGCCTTGCGAATTCCACAGGATGCAAGATAGATGCTCACTTTTTTTTCAAAAATATAAGAAAATATCATGGCATGAAAAGAATCAGAAATAATGCTATCCGCATGAGCCATTAGCCTTATGAAATCAAGCGGTCCCCCTCCAAGGCACAGCTTTGCTCTTTCTGACAATTTCAATTCGTCAATCTGCTGCGTGAGATGTCCAGAAATCAATTCATCCTGTTCCATACCATTCAAACAGACATACACTCGTTGTGTATCAGGTAATGAGTTCAATATATTTGACAAATCAGTCAAATCCCCAAGCCAGTAACACAGTGTATAATTCTCAGCTTTGCCTGAATAACGAGCCATAGACCACCATTTTTCTTTAGCGAGCAAAAGAACTGGATCTACGACCCACAATGAGGCATCATTTCCTAATAAACTATTGACGAATTCACATCCCGAACATTCCCTGCAGGAAATTGCTTTAAACTTGGAAAGTGGCCTCTTGTATTGTCGACGACATTCTTCGGGAAAATATGTCGTTCCAAAACTTACAGCATAGGCTATCTTATTGATATTCTCTAGAATTCCATCTAAAAGGTAATATCGACTTTCCTCCAGATTTGGATTCCAGACTTGGTCACTGCCCACTATTATTGTGTCATAATCTCGCGATAGTTCTGTCAATTCTTCATAACTTCTGTATTCTCGAGTAGAATGTTTGATAGTATTCTCTATAAAGTTGATTGTACGTCTTCGTCTGCTGTCATCACTAAGCATATAATTGCGCTTAAGAGAATAGTAAGCCAGTCTCAGCAAGCGTCTTAAGCGATTATATCCCTTTTGACGAAGCCTTCCATAAAGAAAAACATTTCCAGGAGAGTGCCAAAAACGAATAACCTCTGCCTGATACCCTTGTTCATTTAGAACTTCCTGTAACGCAAAGGCTTGAAGTACTCCTCCATAGTTTAATTGCTCTAGTAATGTCAATACTCCAATTTTCATATCAAATGTCACTGACTGTTGGCCGGCCTGCCGATAATTTGTCCAAAAATGGAATACAATTCATAAATGATGTTGTAACCTTCATTATGATGGGCGAAAGAGTCATTAACACACACATCTGACTGAACCACAGCAGGAATGACAGCGGAAGGGATATCGGCTGTGTTGGCGTGTATCCAGAGAAAACCGGCATTGCAAAGGACAATACTATCGAAACTATTGTCAATGAAATAAAGTCACATGTAAAGAAAGCCAAAGAACGCATTCCAATTACTTGCAGATGTCTTCCAACCAAAGTTTCTCCCCAGAGGTGTGCAACGCAGCAAACGCCTTGAATGCCAAGTAACGCTATAGGGAAATTAAGAATACTGCCGGCCTCTGCTACCGAACAGTTCATCATTCCAATCATATTCTGTCTTGACAATGCAAAAATAAATGATGATAATGTGCAAACAATAATAAAGTTCGACACTATTGACAGCCGAATTGGTAAATGCATCATATTACTTCCCCATTGCCAACCGCATAATGCGTAGAATGATACCAAAGGAAGATTCGTAACATTTAGCGGAATCCACAGACGCCTTAATTCCCATGGCAAACGTTGAATTAGCAATGAAAGCAATGCCATGGTGCACAGAGTGGATGCAATTAACACATAACGCAGTCCCCCATTTTTTACTCGGGAAAAACAATATGGCAGGAAAAGTGAGAGTGGCAAGGTAACCAGAAACCAGGTAGGTCCATTGACAAACGAATGACAATGAATAAATGTTCTATAAATAGCAACTCTTATAGTATCTGTTGGGATGTTTTTATCCAGAGCGAACCTTATTAGTCCCAATAATGTAAAAAAAAGATAGAGAACCAAGTATTTCGAAAGTGATTGCCAATAACTCCTCCATTTGAACAATGATGATTTCTTTCTGGCAAGATAACCTGAAAGGAAGAAAAAAAGAGGCATATGGAATGAAAACACACAACGAGAGAGCGTCGATTTATATGTCAGCACATGTCCCATAATCACGAAACAGATGCCGATTCCCTTCATTATGTCAACAAGTTTGTCGCGTTCCACCTCCATGATTCAGAAATCACAGGAACATTATTGTACGATACGACTGCATACATCTGTGGAGAACATTTCTCTTCCTCGCTTATTCAAGCAGAAGGAATTAAAATACAGAGCGGGATCTTGGAAGGTTTCATCATGCAAATAATCCAACGTTCTCACTTCAGGTTCAACACTCCGCAAAAATGAATAGATGTATTTTTCTCTAAAGGCCTCAGAAAAAAGATTAGCTAGTTGTTTTGCAACTGGAAGAATAACGACTATAGGTTCATAGCCACGTTCTGTTGAAAAGTCAATCAACTCCTTTAATACGTTGATTCTAATTTCACGTCCTTGCCGATTCACCTCGCTCAATGGCTCATCAAAATCATTTATGCCAAACTCAGCAGCCCATCCGTCCATCATTCTCTGAGCGTCCTCAGCCATCTCTTCTTCCGTCATGGGATTATGTTCATCCATGGCTCCATTGAGCAAAGGTTTGGGCTTTTCACGTCCTAGAAAATGCGACACGATCTGTCGCAGTGCCTTCTTCTTACCCCAACGTAAAGGATTTTCACGAAGTGCAATTGCCTCATCCCGAAACACTGGATCCAACAGAGTCCAGTCCATAGTTCCCACATATTTATATGTATCCAATAAGCCAGTTTTCTTGTTTAGGCCAGAAAATGGCATTATGGAAATCAAAATCTTTCCCCCATGCCTTAAGATGGAATGAAAATTCTTAAGAAGCCTGAAATCATCTATCAGAGTTTGGGGCTGATTAGCCCAATTCATTCCCCGTACTCCTGCATATTCCCAGTCGAACGCCCATTTTGCACTTGATGACCCCAGATTAATTATCTGAAAATTTCGCTCATCATGGTTCCTATACCATGTATTGTCAGGATACCTGGCATGCGAAAAATCAACAAATCCTGACTTGAACCATTCAGTCCGAGTAAGAATTGAATTGACCTTACGGTAAATAATTGATTTTATTCCCTTGAATGACATCTGATGCCTTATTTCAATAACCTGGACAACTTACCGATTCCAAATGATATTTGTAATCCGCATCCAGAGAACTAATCTGCCTCATTTCCTGCTCGGTAAGTTCAAAATCCCAGATGTTGAAATTTTCCCCAAGGCGATGAGGCTTGAGGGTTTTGAAGACAGGAACACTCAAATGCTGATAATGCCATCGCAAAATAACCTGCGGAATGCTTTTCCCCTTAGAGACAGAAATTTGTTTCAATATGATATTGTCTCTAATTGCAGGTATCATCCTGCAAAGTGGAGAATAAGCCTGTATCGAAATTTGTTTCTCTTTGCAAAATGCCAGAATGTCATCTGCCGTCCTCATAGGATGATGCTCCAGCTGAAGACAATGTGGAACAACCTCAATGTCAGCACTAAACAACTTGCGGAAATATCTCATATTGTAGTTGGCCACTCCAATGGCACGAACTTTTCCTTGAGCATAAACCTTTTCCATCTTTTCCCATGTTTTCTCGAAATATCCTGGATACGGCCAGTGCATCAGCCACAAATCCACATAGTCTGTATGAAGATTCTCAAGGGACTTTTCTATTTCGCCTTCAATATCACCTTTTTCCTGCTGAGAATTGCCGATTTTGGTCGTAATAAAAACATCTTTCCTACTGAGGCCCGCTTTTTTCAGGCATTCCTCCAATACCCTGCCGACGATATGTTCATTTGAGTAGTCACGCGCCGTATCAAAGGCACGAAAACCAACCTTTAATCCTTCCGTAACCAATTCGGTCATCTGTTCGTAATCCTGCCAATTTGTCGTTTGAACCATTGGCGGCATTTCGACACCATTTGACAGGATTATGTTTTTATAGCGAGTATCCATATATGACCAAACTACGCTCTCCAGATGATATTCTCTGCAACCACTTCAGCAGGATTTCCGGCGGCAATGCAATGAGCAGGAAGGGAATGTGTTACGACAGAATGTGCGGATATGACCGTGCCCTCTCCAATGGTAACCCCCTTCATAATGCTGACATTTGAACAAAGCCAGCAATGGTCTCCAATAACAACAGGTGCTTTCCAGGTATAGCCTGGCTGAATTATATAATGTTCGCCATTGTTGTCCCGTATCCAGACATCACGCCCAATGTGTACGTCCTTGCCAAGGACAATTTTTTCGGCACAGACTAATTGGAATCCTGCGTTTATCGCCGTGCCCTCACCGATTTCAAGCGATGAGTTTTTGAAAAGCTGGATGTCCGCCCCCGACATTATTGAGACATTCCCCTTTGTGCGCAAAACGGAATTCTCCTCCAAGAGCAGTGCCGTCTCCTTATGTCCCGCGTGGTTTCTTTGACGTCCAAAATGAAAGCCCCCTTTTTCAACTATGATTCTTGATGTTGGATGAAGGTCAAGCGAGCAGTATTTCTGTACATCGAACACGCGTCCACTTCGGAAATCCGCATCAATATTCTTATGCCATTTGCTCCACTTGAAAAGATGGTGATATTCAAGCGGATGCCTAAGTATGCGTATCAAAAGACCAATGCGGCTCCTCATGCGTCCGAAGAAACCTGGTTTTATGCTCGATGAAACAGGTCGTTTGATTGGAAAGTACTTCTGGGCAAGTGTGTCAAAGGACATGGTATCCATGTCATGGAAAAAGGTCATGCGATCGTACTGAGGCATTGCCACTGGGGTCATAAGCGGTTCGCGATTGCCTTCAAGGACGTTGTCAAGAGAAAACTCCCGAACAACTAGATGGCACTTTGCCTGTTCAAAGAATAAACGTCCCTTGTCTGTATTCAGAAGAATACAGCTAGTACCCAGGTTGTGATCCAGCGTGGCATCAACATTCTCTATTCCCCAGAAATCACCTAGAGTGATGTCTGCACAACGGGGAAAAACCTTGAATTTACAGTTATGGCATGACGGCCGCTCAAAGAAATTCGAATGATATCCCCTGCGATAAGGATCATCGTGCCCCTCTCCATAATAAACATCTCCATTTTCAAAAGTGACCTTTCTTGCCAATGAACGCCAGCCGTGGTCCTTGTTTTTCGCCTTGATGGAAACTATTTTGGAATTGTGGGTTTTCTCGAGCCATTGCAGATACTTTGCGTATGCCTTAGGGGAATTAGTAGCCCTGCAGATGAAATCCACAATAATAAGATTCTCATAGTCCTTGCCAAGAAAACTGCGCAATGCCCCCATCTGGCAAGGAGAGCCACAAGCCAGGACTTTCTCGCCACGGTCAAGAAGGCGCTTTATCTCCTTGTACAGTCCAGCTGCAGATGACTGAACGTATTTCGACGAGCGTAACTTTGCCAGCTCCCGCTTGCTGCTTGAAACAACATTTGTTACGCTCCAGTCCTTGTTCTGAATCGCGCCTGACACATGCCCGCCCATCTTATACATGGCCTGTGCCAGTGCAGAAAAAGCTCCCCCCGAGGTGGAGTCAAAACGTACTGCAATATTTTCATGGTAACCGCCCAAAACCACAGGGGACTTTTGACCATACGCCATTATCTGCTCGAGATGCGTCAAAGGGCAAACTTTTTCGCAAAGCCCGCAGTCTACACATTTTGAGGCATCTACGCTCGGATACCAGAAGCCCTCCTCATCCATTGGAAATGAAATGGCCTCCTTTGGGCAGGCATCACCGCATGCCTGACAACCAGTGCACTGCTTTTTGTCCAGTATATGAATCATCTCAACTGAGAGCGCAGGATTTTACCATTGGATGTTTTGGGAATCTCATCCACCCATTGCCAAACAACGGGAATCTTATACTCTTCTATGTGGCCATGCAGACACTCTGCGATTTGTTTGAAATTCACATCTATTCCAGGCGACTTGACAATACAGGCCTTCACCACCTCTCCCAATATTCCTTCCGGATCTGGCACACCCACGCATGCGCATTCTACGATGCCTGGAATCGCCTGAATCTGCTGGTCTATCTCCATAGGCGAAACCTTTTTGCCGCCAACATTAATCAATTCCTTGAGGCGGCTTTTCAGATAGACATATCCATTATCGTCCTTGTATCCGAAATCTCCAGTCCTGAAGAAATCGTCAAAGAAGGTATCCTGATTATCATGTTTCAGATAGCCTTTTGTGACATGCCTGCCCTTGATGCAGATTTCACCCTCACCCAATGGAGGCATCTCGTTGCCGCTCTCATCAAATATCTTAACTTCAACACCAGGCGTCGCCTTCCCCACGCTCCCTAGAGCATCCGCATCCTGATGAAACTCCATAAAACAGGAGCGAGATGCTTCCGTCAGGCCATAATGCATTGTCACACGGGTATTCGGGAAAAGCTCTGCCATGTGCTTTTTGTCATCCGCCGAAAAATAAGAAGAACCGAATTCAATGTACTTCAACTGACTTGCATATTGAGCCAGTTTTTCCCCCGACATCTTCTGGAGGTATTTCCAACTGGCGGGAACCATCGTAAAACCAGTTACTTTCTCCTCATCAATGGTCCGATACAGGCGTTTTGTGTTTGCAAAGCTCCCCATCAAAATAATCGTCTGCCCATTGAAAAGGCAGCAGCGAAGACGCCCAAGACCAAATGAATGGCTGACGGGCAATGCAAGAAGCTCAACATCTTCCTGCTCATTCCCGATATACCCGTTTATTTGCTCGGCTGCGGCCAATTCATTGGCAAAGGTAAGAGGAACTGCTTTTGGCGCGCCAGTCGTTCCTGTTGTAAACAAGATGTCTGCCAAGTCATCTTGTGACGGAAAATCATGTATATCCCCTGTTTCTTCAAGCATCGCGAAGGTATCAAGTGCAATGAAAGGGAGCTGAACATCATTGTGATTCAGGCCAATAATTGCGCAGGGCTTCAAAAAATCAAGAATATACTCAAGCCGTGACTGGTTAATATCTGACGCGACTGGGAGTACCACCAGACCTGCCAAATGCGCACCAAAATACGCGTATGCAAACTCAAGCTGCTTTTCCGCTGCCAACACGACGCTTCTGCCTTTACCGTACCAACTCTGCTTACGGAAAAATGATGCACTGGCATGGATGCATCTTGCCAGTTCGCCGTATGTGACACATTTGGTCCCATTTTTTATGGCGCAATAAAGCGGATTGTTCTCGCCATGTTCAAATATTTTTTCCTCAATGGTCTTCATTTTAGATTCCATGAAATCAAATACTTCATTGAGATGACTTCTCCGTCACGAGGGCAACTATATCCGATACGTCTTCCAAATCCGTCATTTCCTCGCGCTGGAATGTTATGCCAAAATGCTTGGCTAGAGCCGTCATGAGCGTCATGTGGCCCAGAGAATCCCATTGGGGTATGTCACCTATGCACAACTCATCTGTTATGACTTCCCTGGGAACTTTAAGAGAATCGGCTATAATCTGTTTAATTTCAGTTTCCATGTTCATTGAACAGTTTCAACAGTGGCTTCACCCAAATTAAAGTAACCGTGCTGGTTCTTTTTGTAATTGACATTGATATTTGCCAAGTCGTAAATCCGCTCAAAACGGCAGACTTCCTCAAGATCGTCATACACAAGCTGACTTAACATGTTCCCCGTGGAGAAAAGCACCCTAAGGGAATATACGCCAGGAAACAAATGCGTTAAATCCAACTTGAAGCGAAAATGATTTATGCCCACGTAGTCTATCCTTTCAATGTATGCGGTGGTAATGGCTACATATATACGTCTGGCGCAATCAAATATGAAGAACCTAACAAACATATTCTGTGCTTTTTCAGCAACCAATACATTCAAAGTCAATGCTAATTCACTCTCATCTGCTTTAACAATGCAGTTTTTGTTCTCGACATCGACAGATTGCATTTGGAACTTGTTTGTACTGTAGGATGGTCTCTGTCTTCTTCCCAATTCCACATGATTGGATTTCTCGCTTGAAATACTCCCCATATATATGTCAACAGCATCATCGACATTTCCATCAAAAATGATTTTGCCATGCTCCATGACCACACATCTTTCACAAAGCTGGCGTACTGTGTTCATATTATGGGAAACGTATAGAATGGTCTTTCCATCTTGTGCTGACGCATCCCCCATTTTCCCAAGGCATTTTTGCTGGAATTTCATATCTCCAACTGCGAGGACCTCATCCATAATTAAAATTTCATTGTCAAGGTGCGCGGCAACAGCAAAAGCTAACTTGACGTACATACCTGAAGAATAGCGTTTGACGGGGGTATCTATGAACTGTTGCATCTCAGCGAAATCAATAATCTGGTCGATTTTGGAATCAATCTCGCGTTTGGTCATTCCAAGAATCGCACCATTCATATAGATGTTCTCGCGTCCTGTGAGTTCCCCGTGAAAACCAGTTCCGACCTCCAGCATGGATGAGATGCGCCCATTGTAGGAGATTGAGCCTGTTGTTGGGGCCGTCACACGGGATAGAAGCTTCAAGAGGGTGGACTTGCCTGCACCATTGTGTCCAATGATACCCAAGCGTTCGCCTTTTTTGACCTCCAGATTAATGTTCTGAAGAGCCATGAACTTCTTGCCATAGTCTGCATTAACTGGCATTCTATGGAAAACTTTGTCGGCGAGACGATGCATCTCATCACGTAAAGTGGTTCCGCCTATGGCTCCAAGACAGTACTCCTTGGAGACGTTTTCTATTTTGATGGCTATATTGGACATAATACTACACCGTATCCATAAATGTCTTTTCAACGCGGTTGAAGAGGAGAATGCCGCCCAATGTGATAAGTAACGTGATTCCCCAGCAAAACGCTATATTGGCGGCAGTCAATGTATTTGTCCCGAAGAACATATTTCGGAAAAGTTCTATTGTAATAGCCATGGGATTGCAGAGATACAAGGCACGCCATTTTTCAGGAATCATGTCAATGGTATATACGACAGGCGTTGCGTACATCCAGAGATGGATGCCGAAACCGATGAGCATGGTTAAATCGCGGTACTTAGTGGTCAGTGAAGAGATAATAACACCGCATCCCAAACCCAGCAAGGCCATGTTCAAGAGCAGTAATGGGAGGTATAAAATGCCCCATGTTATGTATGGTGTATTGTTCAAGAAAGAATAGTATGCCAGAAAGAAAAGCAGGAACAGGAATTGAATGCCAAATTGAATCAACTGACTAAATACTGAGGAAATCGGCATCACCAGACGCGGGAAATAGACCTTGCCCATGACACCTGCGTTGGCAGTGAATGTGGTCGCTGTTTGGGTGAGGCATCCACTAAAATATCCCCATGCCACGTTGCCACACATATAAAACAAAAATGGAGGCACACCATCTGTGGGTAAATGCGCTATCCGTCCGAACACAATTGTGAAAACCACCGTGGTCAGCAGGGGCTGGACAATGGCCCAGGCAGGACCAAGGATCGTCTGCTTGTAGTTGGCAATGAAATTCCGCTTCACGAACATTAAAATCAAATCGCGGTAGCGGATAATTTCGCGGATATTGACGTCAAACCACCCCCGATGGCTGGTGATGACGGTATCGAATGTCTCTTTGTCCCGCATATTCTTAAAACTCTATACGTTCTTCAGTACACTTGAAACGCTGGAGTTGAACACCAATGTTCCTGCACTCGCATTGAACACTATTCATCCATTCTTTACCCACATCTGTGGTCATCAGCACTTTCCCAATCTCATGCTCCTTGGCTACTCTCTCTAAATCATTGACCGTTCCCAACACCTTCATTCCAAAGCAGTAGGAGTGAACGAAACGGGCATCGAGCGCCAACAGCCCTACTATCTCCTCCCGTCCCGCGCGTTCGATGTCAGATGCAAGGAGATTGCGGTAGAGGCGGGACATGGGGGTCACACCGATGAGCAGCGTCCGAACGGGCTTTTCGCCATCAGCCAGGGCATGGCGGCGTATCTGGTCGTTTCGGAAGTAGTGAAGGGAAAGCCTCTCAAGCAGAATCAGCGTGACGGCAATGCCTACTGCGCTCTTGTGGAGACCTTCGATATTCTGGCCCTTGAAGACAAAGTCACTTGCATACGCTAGAAGGAAGCCGAAGATGAGGGTCCTGGCCAGGCGGAAATAGTCATCAGAGGCGGCAAAATTCCAGAGCACCCTATACGAGCGGGAGAATGCAAGAATTAGCATCACGATGCCCACATGGCGAATAAGGCATACAGGAAGCAGATTCTGCCCACGCGCCCCAATCCAGTATGCGCAGAGGATGCTGACGATGTCAACTATCGGGTTTATGCCGTAGGCTATGATGACACCCGTTCTTGCGCTCTGAAAACTAGCGTAGAGTTTCTCAGTGGAATTCCAGAGTTCGATGGTAGCCAGACGGTTGATGATGTAGGAAAAGGTGCCGAGAATGACCACTATTGCCAGAAGCAGCTTTTTGTTTGGGAGATAGGCACACATGACGCCCACCAGTCCCATCATCAGAGCAAGTGAGTATATGGCGTATATTGTCTTGCGCTGGTTGTTCTGGAAGTGGCGCAGCAGACGGTGGTGGACGTGGCTCTGATCCGCCTTGCCAAGGCGTCCGACAAGGGCGGCCAGACGCATCGGGAAGGAGCGATGCGTGGTGTCATCCTCGTCTCCAGCGGGTGCGTCAATCGCATTTGCCGATGGCGATGCTATTCCCACGATGCGCCGCCAGACGGCGAGGCTGATGTCGATGACAGGGATGCCGCATGCCAGGAGTGGGATTCCGATGGAGGCAACGGAGACGGTCTGTGCATTGAGGCGGAGCCCTGCAATTGCCAGAATATATCCAATGAACATGGAGCCCGTGTCTCCCATGAAAAGCCGTGCCGGATGCCAATTGTAGTACAGGAATCCTAGGAGTGCCCCCACGAAGACCACCAGCAGAGTGCACAATCCAATGCTCTGCTGCATAATGGCGGTGGTGGCCATACAGAGAGCCGAGATAATACCCACGCCAGCCGCCAGGCCATCCACTCCGTCAATCATGTTGAAGGCATTGATGAACGCCACAATCCAGAGGATGGTCAGCGGCAGGCTCAGCCATACTGGGAAATGAAGGCCGAAGCAGGTCTCGAAACGGCATCCCAGGAACCACGCAAGCAACGCCGCCAGTCCCTGGAAGAGGAATTTCGTGCGTGCCATGAGGCCGAAGCGGTCATCCAGCACGCCCAGCGGCAGAAGAATGCCTAGCGGCAAAAGAAGCCAAAGTCCCGACAGGGAAACGCCGATGCCCCGTTTTGAGAAGATCAATGCGTATGCAATGATGACACCCACAAACGCCAGCATCATGCCAAGACCGCCGCCACGGGGGACGGCACGCTTGTGAATGTGCCGCGCGAAATCGGGCTTGTCAATCATCCCCCATTTGGGGAGGAGCCAGAGCAGAAGTCTCGTCAGCAGGAGGGATACGAGGCAGCTCGCTAGTCCGAAGCCAGCGGCTACCCGCAATGTTTCCAATATGTTTTCAGGCATCAATCAACCTTTAAAGCACCGTCCGCGACGACATATTTTGCCGTGAGCGGCAGCTTTGCATACGTGTCCATTTCGGGAAGCGGCAGGAAGAAGAAAGTCTGCATGTCGTCGCAGTAGCCTTCGCTTCCAGACAATGGGCCGCTGGTCAAACGACATGGTGTTCCTGGACGAACTGTGGTTCTCACCCTCTCCACATTGAATTTTTCCGAGAGCATTTCCACGCGCCAGCAGGATTCCATTGCGACCAGGACCTCGCCTTCGTGCATGTCCGGATGACGCGGCTGCTCGTATATGAAATTGCCCGGCTTGCTCAGACTAGGGTATTTGCGCAAATCGCATCTAGCGAAAATGGTGTTCGACAGCTGAAGTTCCGTGTCAGGCCTTCTGGCATCCTCACTACGGATGGTGAAAAGCGGCAGATAGTTTTCTATGCCCAGCTTGTCCAGACGTGTCTTCGCCGCCTTCTCACGGTTGGTGTAGGTCATAAACACCATCCAGAAGGCGTCGTCCCGTCTGGTAAAATGTGGAACCTGGAACAGTTTTGTCAATCTGCCAAGCATGGCACGGAAATATCGTCGTATGAAGTCGGCTATGCGGACAGGGTTATTTTTCCCTTAAGGGATATCTTGGCATACGCCCCCATTTCAGGGAGTGGAAGGAAGAAAAAAGTCTGCGTCTCGTCGCAATAGCCCGTGCTGCCAGAAAGCGGACCGCCGCTCACCTGACAGGGTGTGCCTGGCGGCGTTGAGGATTTCACCCTCTCCACGTCGAACAGTTCAGAAAGCTGTTCGATTTGCCAGCAGGATTCCATGACAAGCATGACCTGTTTCTGGCGGTCGCCTGCATGGTTGGGCTGCCTGCAGATGCAATTCTGGTGGTTGTACAGGCTGGGGTAGTCGCGCAGGTCGCAGCGCGCGAATATGGTGCTCATCAGCTGCAGTTTCTTTGCAGGCTTGCCGTCATCCGTCGAATGGACGGTCATGAACGGCAGATAGTTCTCGATGCCGTACTTGTCCAGACGGGTCTTCGCCTTCCTCTCGCAGTTGGTGAAGGTCAGGAACGCGATCCAGTGCGCATCCTCCCGAATGGTGAAATGCGGCGTGGAAAACAGTTTTGTCAGCTTGCCTGGCATGATGGGAAAACTACGCCTTTGTAATGTCAAATCCCTTCAGCTTCGGAGCCTTTCCGGGCAAGGAGGCCGCCCATTCCTTGTATTTATGGCATGGCCTGTAGCCCAGATAGTACTTCCGTCCCGGCTGGAACTGCGGGCTGTAGAGCACACGGTCCCCGATGCCGTCAGGATAGTCGTCATCGTAATGGCCGATGTCCATGTACATCTCCTTGTCGGCGCGGTCCTCCAGGGGAATCATGTACTCCAGAACGCTCATGGCCTCTCCGGCGATGTTGGTGACGGACGGCATGAAATCCTGCTTGATGGCCACCGCGACCATGTTCGCGAAATCCTCAAGATGTGTAAGGGTGCGTCTCAAATTTCCAATTCCGGGGGACACCAGACGTTCGTTACGACGCACCTTCTTAAGGCAGGCCATCACATGACCCGCCAGCGGAAGCTCCTCCGGCATGTCGGCGTAGAGTTCCCCGTAGCGGAAGAATACGGGACGGATGTTCGTCTTGGCGAGGACATACCAGGCGTGCATCATCAGTTCCGCATGGGCGTATGCAAGATCGCGGCGTGAACGTGGCAAAAGCCCGGCATCCTCCGTGATGAGCCTGTCCTTGCACTCGCAGGCATTGGCCGGGGTGAAGAGGCTGACCGTGATCTGCTTGCTGTGCTTTTCCATGCGGTTTTCCGCCAGCTTCCTGCAAAGGGCATCCAATGCGGGGGCGTGGCGTTCAGTTTGTAGCGCGGCATCGTGGCAGAACAGCAGGCGGTTGCACTCTTCAGGGATGCCGTCGTATGACGTGTAGTCCGTCAAATGGTATTCCTTCAGCCAGCCGCAGGGTGACTTCTTCATCTCGCCGAATCCGATGACATCGAAGCCCGCCCTTCGCATGGAGTGCGCCAGGGCATATCCGATGGCAGTGTCGACGCCGATGATGACTGCATTCTTCGAACGTCCCTCATAGACGCCCGTCATCTTGCCCTTGATGCCGGGCATGGTGAATTCCATTGTCTTCTGCATAACTACACTACTGGACGACCGCCGCATGCAATTGTCGGCGAACTGCTGTGATTGACAACGCCTTCTATATAGTCAGGACTGGCCGGTCCGCTTTGGCAGACCTTCATTGCGACGCCCATGAATGCGCCGCCGTATCCTCTAGTCATTCAATGGAATCATCTTGAACTGCGTGGGGTCGATAGTCGTAGTGACGAACTGCTTGCAGAATTCAATCTCGACCGTCCACTTGTCTACTCCGTCCTTGTTGACGAGATGCCCCTCGACGCCTTCCCATATTCCCGACGTGATGAGGAAACGACCTTCAGTGGGGATGTCCGTATGGACTTCCAGCTCCTGCTCGAAGCCCAGCGTCTCGAAGGCCCTCGCAACCCGTATTTCATCCAGCAACTTGCTCTGCTCGTACTGAAGCGGCACAACCCGCGCGAAGATATTGGCGTCGTGGATGACACGCATCATGGACGACGGCAGCTTGAGGAAGATATATGAAGGGAACATCGGGCGAAGGACTTCCTTTGAATAGCTGTACGGAATGCCCTTCTGTGTGATGCTGTGAACCTTAATGGTGCGCCGCACAGGCAGGTAGCACACAATGCCTTTCTTCTTGCAGAACCTCTCGAGAACCACTTCCTGATTCGGGCGCGTGTGTACCGCCCGGACAATCTCCTCTCCCACAGGATTCAGTATAGCGTCGTTGAATGCAGGAACCTTGTATTTCGAGGGCTTCTTGGCCATATATGATTGTCGAAAATATGCTCATTAAATGAGACAAAAGCGGTTGCGTGAGACCGAGAAAACTTCTCCTCGTCCCAAAACAAAAAACCGTTGCAGCACAGCGATTTACGCTGTTTTTGCAACGGCTATGTCAGAAATGCGGAAAACTCCGAAAAAACGGGTTTCCGGAACGCAGAAAACCCCACCGAAAAAGGGCATAGTGCCCCCTTGGATGGGGTTGTCGTGAGGAAATCTAGATTGTTTGTTAGTGGAGACTACGCCGCTGCTTGCTTGCTTGCTTGCTTGCTTGCTTGCTTGCTTGCTTGCTTGCTTGCTTGCTTGCTTGCTTGCTTGCTTGCTTGC
>MWEG01000033.1 GCA_002070945.1 Lentisphaerae bacterium ADurb.Bin082 | reverse complement strand
TATTTTTGTCCACGGCTTGAAAAAACTCAAAAAATAGGAGAAGGCTCACGAACTAATTTTGATTCCGCATGGCTGTTCACGAGGTCGCGATTCGTGCGTTGAGGGTGCCTGTGATGAGGAGGGAACCAGAGCTTTTTTCAGTTGGCGGTTTCCACTCTTGGTGTTTTTGCAGTATATTAACGTTTTGACATTTTCGTCAAATACGTCACCATTGGCCATTCGTGTGTTTGGAGGAAATCCATGAACGTACTTGTCACAGGCGGGGCCGGTTTTATTGGCTCACATCTATGCCGGTTGCTGTTGTCGCAAGGGCACGATGTGCTGGTGTTGGACGATTTGTCGACCGGTTGTTATGAGAACCTTGATGGCTTAGAGGACGGCAGGCGTTTGCGGCTGATCGTTGACACGGTCAACAATGCGTCTTTGGTTGACGATTGCGTGCGCCAGAGCGACTGCGTGTATCATTTGGCGTCGGCGGTCGGGGTTCGTTTGATCATTGAACAGCCGGTTCGGACGATTGAGAGCATTGTCGGCGGCACGGAGACGGTGCTGAAAGCCTGCTCACGGTATCGGCGTCCGTTTCTGTTGACGTCGACGTCGGAAGTCTATGGCAAGGGCAGCAAGGTGCCTTTCTGCGAGGATGACGACTGCGTCATGGGGCCGTCGAGCAAGCGGCGTTGGAGCTATGCGAGCGCCAAGGCGCTGGATGAGTTTTTGACCTTGGCGTACTGGGTGGAGGTGCGTTTGCCGGTGATCGTGACGCGTCTGTTCAACACGGTTGGGCCGCGGCAGACCGGGCAGTATGGCATGGTCGTGCCGAATTTCGTCCGGCAGGCATTGCGTGGCGATCCCTTGACCGTGTATGGGGACGGGCAGCAGAGCCGTTGCTTTGCGCACGTGGAGGACGTGGTCGGGGCGTTGACGCGCCTGATGGAGTGTCCGGCTGCGCGCGGCAAGGTGATCAATGTCGGCAACAACGAGGAAATCACGATTATGGGTTTGGCGGAGCGAGTGAAGCATTTGAGCGGCAGCAGTTCCGAAATCCAGACCATTCCGTACGAGGAAGCCTATGGCGAAGGTTTTGACGACATGCGCCGCCGTGTTCCCTGCCTGGAACGGGCCAAGGCTCTGGTCGGCTATCAGCCAGTGCGACAGTTGGATGACATTTTGCGCGACGTCATCGCCTGGGAGCGAAGGAAACTGGAGGCAGGTTCAGCCTTCTAAGGGCTGCTGCGGCCTCTATCAACAAGGAAATTCTTATGTCAGATTTACGTTCACGTTATTTTGCTCGTGGACGAGAGTTTCTCGGGTGCGAGCATCCTTTTATATGCGGGGCGATGACTTGGGTCAGCGATCCGCAGCTGGTGGCGGCTGTTTCCAATGCCGGCGGTTTTGCCAGTCTGGCTGGCGGCAACACACCGCCTGCGATTTTAGCGGAGCAGATTCACAAGACGCGTGAATTGACCAGCAAGCCGTTTGGGGTCAACCTAGTGACTTTGTCGCCGGCGTATTCGGAGCAATTGGCGATGCTTAGGCAGGAGCCTGTCCCGTACGTGATTTTTGCTGGTGCGATACCGCGGGGCAAGGACATTGAGTTGGTTAAAGAAATGGGCGCCAAGGCTATCTGCTTTGCTTCGGCGCATTCCTTAGCGATGCGCTCGATTAAATTTGGGGCAGATGCGTTGATTTTGGAAGGCACGGAGGCCGGCGGCCACATTGGCCCGGTCAGCCTGACGGTGCTGTTGCAGCAAGTCTTGTTTGATGTCACCGAGGTGCCGATTTTTGTGGCGGGTGGCATTGGCTGCGGGCGGTTTTGTGCGCATTTGTTTATGATGGGCGCTGCGGGTGTGCAGCTGGGTACGCGGTTTGCGGTCTCGAAGGAGAGTTGCGCACATCCTGATTTCAAGCGCGCGTACATCCGGGCCGCTGACCGCGACGCGGTGGCCACGCCGCAGTTTGACATCCGCATTCCAGTGGTGCCGGTGCGGGCGTTGCATAACAAGGGCACCGAGGAATTCGGCAAGTTGCAGCTTCAGCTGATTGCCCGCCTGGAGAAGGGCGAGATCACCCGTACCGAGGCCCAGTACGAGGTCGAGCATTTCTGGATGGGCGGCTTGCGGCGGGCCGTGGTTGAAGGCGATGTCGAGCGCGGCTCCATGATGGCCGGCCAGTCAGTTGGCCTGGTCAAGCGGATTGAGAGCGTGGCGGATATTATCAAGGACTTGGTTTCTTCGACCGAGGCGGAATTGCAGAGAGTCAGGGAGATGCTCTTGTAACGAGGCTGCGCAAGACGCGAGCAGGGCGACCTTTTTTCCCCCAGGGCGGCACGGTCTTTCAGGCTGCGCCGCCTTGGGCTTTTTGGGTTGCGGTCATGCAGGGCTCTAGTCACGGTTTGGTGAAGGTGAAAGAAGTTCCTTCTGGGGTGTTGACTGTGAGGCCGGTGACAGTAAGGAGGCCATTGGCTGGCACCGTGTAGGATCGTGGTTGTTCCTGGTTGATTTGCAGGCGGAGTTTTTCGCCAGGGGTGGCTTTGAAGGCTTGAATTCGGCGCAGGGTCACATCGACGGTGATGGGATAGGTGATGCCTGGGTAGTTGGCGGTGATGGTCATGGCCAGCCGGTCAGGCTGATCAAGGGCTGAATGCCAGTCGAGGCCGCGATTGAGCCAGCCTTCGCTGTCGCCGTTTTCCGGGTTGCCGTCTCCAAAATCTCGGTTGTCTGAGCTATTGGAAAAGGCTGGGAAGCATTGATTAAGGCGGTATTTGCGGTATTGGGTGCGCCAGTTTTTGACGTCTTCCGGGGCGGTTGAGCTCATGCCATGCTCGCCGTCATTCCAATAGATGGCAAAGGCTTGGCGGGCGTTGTTGGCGGCGCGATAGAAGGGCGGGTTGTTGTTCCAGGGGATGGAAGCGTCGTTGCGTCCGTTGGTGGCGAAGATGGGCGGCGTGTCAGCCAGGACGCTGATGTTGCGGGCGCCGTCAAGATGTTGGAGCAGGTCGGTGCCGTCGAGCAGTTTAGCAGTGCGGTTTTTGATGGGGCCCATTGGGCAGGCGATGCGTTGTGCGGTGGCGGATTTACTGGTGGAGCAGATGTCCCAGGTGTAGGAATAGACGGGCACATGGGCGAGGACGGCGGCAAATACGTTCGGGAAATGGAGGGCGAGGGCGACGGCGCCGGAGCCGCCCATGGAGCCGCCGGTCACGTAGGTTTGGTTGGGGTCGGTTCCAAGCCAGTTTTGCGCCCATTGAATCAGGGCGAGGATATACCGTTGGGTGTAGTTGGCGCCGATGATTTCAGGGGTGTCGGTCGTGACTGGCAGATTGCGGTTGTAGCCGAACCACCAGGTTGAGATGGCTGGGCAGTGGTCGCGGCCGTCAGGAGATTCTCGAACTGGACGATTGGCCCAGACGCGGTCATGCAGGGTCATGGTCACGGTGTCGCCAGAGCTGGTCAGGTTGAATTTGACGGGCAAGCCTTCGCGCCAGCCTTGGTCGCAGTCGCCGAACCAGAGGCAGTTGGCTGCCTGAGCCTTGGGGCCGGCGGTGATGCCGCCGCCGCGGCCATGGAGGGAGATAACCAGGGCCTTGCCTTGGGCGGACTGGGATTGCGGAGCTGGCGTTGCTGCTTGCCAGATGGGGACGGGCTGGGCCACTTCTGTATGGCAGGGCCGGGTCAGGCTGTTGGCGCCTGGAGTGATGGCCTGGCTGCCAGTCCAGGTGACCGCGAAATAGCGCGAGCCAGTAGTCGTCGCGGCGACAGTGTGGACGTGAAGCCCGGAGTCAGGGGCGAGGGGCGCTGCGCCGTTAGCGATGACAAAGCCTTGCGGCTCGGCTGGTTCTGCCTTGAGGTTGAACGATTGCGGATCCTGCCACCAGTCGCGGGCGCTGCCGCGGTGGATGCCGCTGGCGAGGGTAAGGGCTGCTGAGAGGTTGTCAGCGGTGATCGGTTCGTGGTGGCTGTGAACCGTGAACAAGGCGTCGGCGGGCAAGTCGCGTTCCTGCCAAGTCAGGAACACCTGGCCGGAGCGGTAGGTCGCTTGCAGGTTCGTGACGGTGTTCGCCAGCATGGTTCCGGCCAGGAAAGTCCCGGCGATGGTCGTCAGCGCGAAGGTCATTTTCATTGAACAAACTCCTCGAAAATGGTGAGTGTACATGCGGCAAACTAAAGTTTGAACTACATGCTCCTGCAAGCGAGGTGCGTACTGCAAACTAAAGCTTGAACTACTTGCTCCTGCAAGCGAGGTGCGTACTGCAAACTAAAGTTTGAACTACTTGCTCCTGCATGTTCCTGTACTACTTGCCGGCTGTGCGGTTATTCGTCTGAGGCTCTGAGTACGGCAACGAATGCTTCCTGGGGGATGTTGACGTTGCCGATTTCCTTCATGCGCTTTTTGCCTTCGCGCTGCTTGTCCAGCAGCTTGCGTTTGCGGGTGATGTCGCCGCCATAGCATTTGGCCAGCACGTTTTTGCGGAGCTGGCGCACGTCTTCGCGGGCGATAATGCGTCCGCCGACTGCGCCTTGCACGGCGATTTTGAACATTTGGGGGGGGATGGCGTCTTTGAGGCGTTCGCAGATCATGCGGGCGCGTTGGACGGCGCGGTCGGTATGAACAATGGAGGCGAAGGCGTCAACCGGTTCGCCATTGACGAGGATTTCCAGTTTGACGGTCTCGCTGGGTTCATAGCCGTCAGGTTCGTAGTCCATGCTGCCATAGCCGCGGGTGACGGTTTTGAGTTTGTCATAGAAATCAAGGACGATTTCGTGGAGGGGCAGGCGCGCTGTGATCATGACGTGGAGATGGTCGACATTTTCCGTCTTCAGGCAGAGTCCGCGTTTTTCCATGATCAGGTTCATGATAGCGCCCATGTGGGTGGTGGGCGAGATGATCTGGGCTTTGATCATCGGTTCTTCGACGCGGGCGATGTGGCTTGGGTCTGGCATATAGAGCGGGTTGTCAACTTCTTTCATGGTTCCATCGCGCAGGTAGACGTGGTAGATGACGCTCGGGTAGGTCAGCAGCAGGTCCATGTTGTATTCGCGGCTGAGACGCTCCTGGACGATTTCCATGTGGAGGAGGCCAAGGAAGCCGCAGCGGAAGCCAGCGCCGAGGGCGACGGAGCTTTCGGGCTGGGCGAAGAAGGCAGAGTCATTGAGCTGGAGCTTGGAGATGTTGAATTTGAGCGCTTCGTAGTCGGCCGTGTCAATAGGATAGATGCCACTGAAGACCATGGGGCGGACCACTTGGAATCCGGGCAGGGCTGCCTGGCAGGGTTTCAGGTCGCTGGTGACGGTGTCGCCGACTTGGATTTCCGTTGGGTCCTTGATGGTGGTGATCAGGTATCCCACTTCGCCTGGCTGCAATTCGTCAGCAGGTTTCATTTCCGGGCTGAAGAAGCCGACTTCTTTGACTTCGCTGGCCAGGTCTGCATTGAAGAGGCGGACGCGCTGGCCTGGCTTGATGGTGCCGTTGACTACGCGCAGGTAGGTCACTACGCCGCGGAACACGTCATAGACGGAATCGAAGACCAGGGCCTGGACTCCTTCGTCAGTGCTGGCTGGCGGCGGGACTCGTTCGGCGACGGCGTTGAGCAGTTCCTTGACGCCGGCGCCGGTTTTAGCGGAGGCCAGGAGTACTTCTTCGCGGGGGATGGCGAGCAATTCCTCGATTTGTTCATAGCACATATCGAGGTTGGCGGCAGGCAGGTCGATTTTATTGATGACTGGGATGATGGTCAGGCCCTGGCGGATGGCGAGGTTGGCGTTGGCGAGGGTTTGCGCTTGGACGCCCTGGGCGGCGTCAACGAGCAGGATGGCGCCTTCGCAGGCAGCGAGCGAGCGGCTGACTTCATAGCTGAAGTCGACGTGGCCGGGGGTGTCGATCAGGTTGAATATGTACTCGCGGTCGTCATCGGCCTGGAAGTGCATTCGGACTGGGTGCGACTTGATGGTGATGCCGCGCTCCTGCTCCAGGTCCATGGCGTCCAGCACCTGGTCGCGGAACGTCCGTTCCTCAATCGTGTTGGTATGCAGGAGAAAGCGGTCGGCCAGGGTCGATTTGCCGTGGTCGATGTGGGCGATGATAGAAAAATTGCGGATGAATTGCTGGCGGTTTTCTGACATTTTCGGTGCGGTATTCCTGGCGGTCGAGGGGTGAAGAGGGGCAGTGGCATCATCTCATGATGCGGAGAGCGACGAGGCCAGCGGCCTGGTAGAGGAAGTTAGGCAGCCAGATGATTAAGGTAGGATGAAAGCGGGGTTGGTCTTTGAGGGCGTCGCCGCAGAGCAGAAAGGCGTAGAATCCGAGGGCGAGGAGGACACAGAGAAGAATGCCGACCGACAGTTCGGAGCGGCGGCTGCGGATGCCAAACGGAAGTCCAATGAGCAGGAAGGAAAAGGGGGCGATGGACATGGACAGGCGGGAATGCAGCTCTACCAGGTGTTCGGTCACATCCTGGCCGGCCTCGCTGTCCAGGCTGATGCGCGCAAACAGCATTTTCAGGTCGAGATATTTCAGTTTGCGGGTCAGTTTTTTCTGGTCTTGGGCGGCGCCGTAATCAAAGGGTATGCGGATGGATTCGGCGTTCAGGTGTCTCAGTGCGCTGGGGTCCTGGGTGCCGTCGATAGTCATGTCGGTGACGGTCGCCTGCTGGAGGGTCAGTTCAATGATGCGTTCGTCCTGGTTGACATTGATGCGTCCTTGGCGGGCAGTGATGTCCTGCACCTGTTGTCCTGATTCATCCAGCATGATGATATGGATGTCGTGCAGTTCTCCCTGGTTTTGCTGGCCGATTCGCATCAGGCAGTTAGGGAAGATTTCGGTGAATGTTCCTGCTTCGAGCATGGCGAGCGGGCTGTTGGCGGCTGCTGACCAGCGCAGTTGGTCTGCCTGGTAGCGGAAGCGCGGGGCGACGACTAGTGAGAGCCACAGGCACAGCCCGCAGAGCAGGAAGCTCAGCAGCAGGGCTGGTGCGATGGTCTGGAAGAGGCTGATGCCGACCGCCTTCATGGCGACGATTTCGTTGTCCGCGGACATTCGGCTGAAGACGAGTACGGTGGCGACCAGCATGGCCAGGGGCAGGGTGAAGCGGAGCATGTTTGGGACCAGGTAGAACAGGAATTGCCCGAGGATAGCTGGGGAGACGCCGCGCGAGACCAGGTCAAAGGCGCGGAAAAACTGTCCGGACAGCATGACGAAGGTCAGGATGGCCAGGGCCATGAAGGTGGCGAACAGCAGATTTTTGGCGATATGGGCGTTGAGGATTTTCATGGTCGGGGGTCGCCGGGCGGCGCCCGCGGCCTGGCCGTCTGTCAGGCAGTGCGGCAGGGACGGGTGGGTTGGCAGGTTTCAGCTGGAATTGCCGCAGGGGTTGATTCCAGCTGAAGCCGGCCGTTGTTCGGCTTTTTGAACGCTGCGTCGTCGCCAGTCAGGCGCTGCCCGCCGTCCTGATTCCGTTCCTGGTGGAAGCAGTGGCTTTCGAGTGGGTTGGGAACGGCTCAATAGGTGTAGCCGATGCTGAAGTGGAAGCGGCCGCTCTTGCCGTCCAGGTGGTCGTAGGCGGTGGACACTGGGATGCCGTAGTACAGGCTGATCGGCAGTGCCTTGAACTGGATTCCGAGGCCGACGCTCACATTCAGGTCGCCCAGGTCAAATTCCATGGTGTCCCACCAGGCGTTGCCAGCGTCGACAAAGGCGCTGACATACATGAAGTCCTTGACCGGCTTGAGGATTTCCATAGTGCCGGCCAGCATGGAGCGTCCGCCAAGGGGTGCTTCATAGCAGTCGATGGGGCTGATGTCCCGGCGTTTGAATCCTCGCACCGAGCCGATGCCGCCGCCGAAATAGCGGTCGAAGATGGCGGCGTCATCATTGCTCAGGGTCGAGTAGTCGGCGCTCAGTTTCAGGACGACGTCGCTCACTATCGGGATGTATTTGGCGCCGGAGAGATGGAAGCGGGCGTAGCTTTCATAGCTGCCGAGGGCGGCGGTGACCAATTCCGTCTGCATGCTGACTAGGGAGCCTCGGGTGGGGAAGCGGAAGGTGTCTCTGGTGTCTCGGGTCAATCGCAGAATGAGTCGGCCAGCCCAATAGCCGTCCTCTTCCTGGGCCAGGATGTGGTCATCGACAAAGTCCTTGCTGTCGGTCAGGTCGGACTCGTCATATCTCTTGACGTCGGAGATGTCGACCTGTTCCAGGCGGAAGCCGACTCCCATGCGCCAATTTTCGACATGGGTTGCGCCGAGCTTGAAGGCGACTGGCCATGACAGCATCATGCCGCCGCCGATGTTCCGCTGGTCGTATTCGTCTTCGAAGCGGTTGCGCAGGAAGAGGTCGGTGCCCAGTTCCAGGCGGCGGTCGAAAAGCCAGGGTTCGACATGGGAGATGGTGACATTGGAGACTTCGGAACCCAGCTGGACTCGGGTGCGGAAGCGCTGGCCAGCCCCTTTTGGCGGCCAGTTGAACAGCCGGCTGAGGTCAAAGTTGGATTCGGTGAATTCGACGAATCCGATCACGGAGTCTTCGGTGGAGAATCCGGCGCCGAGGGAGACTTGGCCGGTCGCTTTTTCCTTCAGGTCGATGCGCAGGTCTTTCAGGCCGGGCACTTCGGTGGCGACGGGTAGGATGTCGACCGTTTCAAAATAGCCGAGGTTTTCGAGGCGGCTTTTTGAGAGGCGGATTTTGCCGGCGTCGCCGAGGTCGCTGGAGTGGATGGCCAGTTCTCGGAGGATGACTTTTTCGCGGGTCAGTTCATTGCCGGTGACTTCGATGTTGCGGATATGGCTGGGGGTTCCCTCTTTGACGCGGAATTCGATGGCGACTTGGCGGTTGGCGGTATCTTTTTGGTGGACGGGATAGAGCTGGAGGTCAAGGTAGCCCAGGCGTTCGTATTCCGCCTTCATCACGTTGGTGTCAAGGGCTTCGAGGCTGGAATTGTAGGTGGCGCCAGGCGCTGATTTGATTTTGCCTAGCAGGTATTCCGGGGTGAAGAGCTTGGCGCCAGTGACAGTGATGTCAGTGATGGAGTACTGCGGCCCCTCGATCATCTTGAAGGTTAAGGTCACCCACTTCTGCTTTTCGTCAAAGGTTTTTTCAATCTCGGTGATAGTGAAGTCGAGATGGCCTTTGGCACCGTAGACTTCCTTCAGCTTATCGCGGTCGAGGATCAGTTGCTGTTCATTGAAGTAGTTGCCGAAGCGGAAGATGTAGCGCCACCATTCGCGTTTGGTGACGATCGCCGCGCGCAGCTCGTCGTCGCTGAATTCTTTATTCCCATAGAATTCGACTCTTTTCAGCTTGTAGCGCGGTTGTTCCTGGATGACGAAGGTCACGTTGACGCCGCCTGCGTCGACCGGCGTCTGCGTCGTCGTCACCTCGACGCCGAAGTGGCCGGCGTTGCGGTATCTTTCAAGAATGGCGTTGCGGTCATTGGCCAGGGCAGTCTCGTCCACCGGCACAGATACTTCATGCTTGATAAGCTTTTGCAGCCTGGAGGTCTTGAATCTTTGGTTGCCTTGGAGATGGATGGCGCGGACGATGGGCTTGGGGGTGACGATGAAGGTGACGTTCACCTTGCCGTCAGCCCCAGTTTCGACGGCTGTGCGGACGTCTTCGAAGCGTTTGGTGCGCACCAGGGAACGGATGTCTTCGCTCAAGGTGGCGGGGTTGAATTCATTGCCGATTTTGGTGGAGATGTTGCTGAATACGATTTCATTGAGGATGTTCTGGACCAGGCCTTCCGTCGTGGCCTGGACCGTAATCCGGCCGACGGGGGCGGCGTTGCTCCTAAGGCTGAACATGGCGATGAGGATCAGCAGCAAGCCGAGGCAGGCGGGCAACCGTGGGTGTTGACGCATGATTTTTTCCGTTGGCTGGGGGTTGAAAGTAGGGGGGATGTTCTAAGGTGAAATGTTCTGGACTGAATGTAGAAAGTAATTTACTGTAAAAGTCAGGTTGTGCAACCCGTCGGCATCCAGACTTTTGACACTTTCAATTCAAACCGGCGTCTTCGGGCAGGCCCATGCTCAGATTGAGGCATTGGACGGCTTGTCCCGAGGCGCCTTTGGTCAGGTTGTCGATGGCGGAGCTGACGATGAGTCGGCCGGTGCGGGCGTCAAAGGCGCAGCCGATTTCGCACATATTGGTCATGGTCACGTGCTTAGTGTCAGCCAGTTCGCCGGGATTGAGGATGCGGACGAAGGGCTTGCCGTCGTAGGCGGCTCGGAGGCATTCGACGGCGGTCTCGGCAGTGGTTCCGGGTCGGGCCTGGAGAAGGATGGTGGAGAGGATACCGCGGTTGACTGGGAGCAGGTGGGGGACGAAGTTGATGACGATAGCGTTGGCGGGGACGCCGGCGGCAACGGCCAGCTCCTGTTCGATTTCAGGCAGGTGGCGATGGCCGGTGACAGCGTAGGGGCGGATGCTTTCGTTGCATTCAGGAAAAAGGTAGGGCAGGTCGACTTTGCGGCCAGCGCCGGTGACGCCGCTGAGGGAGATGGCCTCAATGCCCGTGGTTTCGACTAGTTTGGCGTGCAGGAGGGCGGCGACCGGGAGGATGACGCTGGTCGGATAGCAGCCGGGACAGGCGATTAAATCGGCTGTGCGGATGACGTCGGCATAGCGCTCAGGCAGGCCATAGACGGCTCGGCTCAGCAGCTCCGGCGCTGGGTGCGGGGTCTTGTAGTAGCGGGCGTAGACCTCGGTGTCCCGGAGGCGGAAGTCGGCGCTGATGTCAATCACCTTGACGCCGCGGGTCAGGAGCGGAACTGCGTATTCTGCGGCCAGGCCATGCGGCAGGGCGAGGAAAGCCACTTCGGCTCGGCCGGCGATCTGTTCGGCATCCGGGTTGATGAAGGGCAGCTGGCACTCCCGGTAGCGGGGGAAGACGGCGCCGACCGCCTGGCCAGCGTATTGCCGGGAGGTCGCCGCAGTCAGTTCGGCGGCAGGGTGCCGCAGCAGGAGCCGCAACAGTTCTTCGCCGGCGTACCCGGAAGCGCCGACAATCGCTACGCTTGTTTTGGTCATGAGGCTTTTCCGTAAGGGGTGAGGTCGTGACTGAAAGAAAAAAAACCGGAAGCAGCGGCGGCCTTGAAGGGGCTGCCGCTGAATCCGGAGCGTGGGAAGAGTCGATGGGACAGATTAGCGCTTGGAGAACTGGAAGCGCTTGCGGGCTCCGGGCTGGCCGGGTTTCTTGCGTTCTTTTTGACGGGAATCGCGGGTGAGCATGCCAGCGCTCTTCAAGACGGGGCGGAACTCAGGCTTGAACTTTTCCAGGGCGCGGGCGATGCCATGCCGGACAGCGCCGGCCTGGCCAGCGATGCCGCCGCCTTGGACGAGGACGTAGATGTCAAAATCACTGGCAGTGCCGGTGATGACGAGCGGCTGGACGATGTAGCCCTGCTCGGACAGCGTTGGGAAATATTCGGCGAACTCGCGTTTGTTGACGGTGATTTTGCCGTCGCCGGGCCTGAGGTGAATGCGGGCGCTGGCAGTCTTTCGACGGCCAACGGCGTGAATGACTTCTTGCGTCTGCGTCATGCTGGAGAATCCTTTGTCCGGGAGCTGGTTGTTATATGATATTGTTATTTATGTTGTGGTTCGCCAATCACTTCACGGTGAAGGGGACTGCCTGCTGGGCTTCGTGGGGGTGGGTCGGCCCGGCGTAGACTTTGAGCTTGCTGAACTGGGCGCGGCCGAGGCGTCCTTTGGGCATCATGCCTTCGACAGCGTCACTGATAAGCCGGGTGGGGTTCTTGGCGCGCACCACGTCAGCGGTCTGTACCTTCCGCCCGTCGGTAAAGCCGGAGTAGTCCTCGTAGATTTTTTTGGTGTCCTTGTCGCCGGTCAGGACGACTTTTTCCGCATTGATGACGATGATGAAGTCACCGCAGTCGAGATGCGGGGTGTAGGTTGGTTTGTGGCGTCCGCGCAGCATGTTGGCGATTTGGACGGCCAGGCGCCCGAGTACTTGCCCGGTGGCGTCAATCACGTACCAATTGCGGGTGATTTCGTTTTCTTTAGGGAGGAAGGTCTTCATGGTAGTTGTGCTCGATCAGGCTATGTTTCAACGGTTTTCCATAAAATTCATGCAAAGGAAAGAATAATTTAAGCCAGTTCTTGGCATTTTCAATCCGACTCCTGAAACAAAGGCGAAAAAAGTCATGGTTGGTGGCTTAGGCGGTTGCTTTTGCCCATGATGTCTGCTGCTGCGTTGACAGTCATAAGGCATTGGCTGTCAGGCGGCGCGGTGAGAAAGAGGCGCCATTCGGTTTGGTCTGGCTGGCTGGGTGGGAGCGGTATGGTTCGGGAGCGGTTGGCGAAGACGGTGGTCAGGGTGCTTTTAGCCCCATTCAGCCCGCCGGTGGCTGTTGCTGAGCCGGCTGAGCCGGTGATGGTGATGGTGATGGTCGGTTGCTCCGATTGGGAATCGGTGGTAAGGGTGAAATCAAGGGGGTGGTTGGCGGGGTTGAGGAAGGCGACCAAATCGGCGGCTGCTATGGTCTGGGCGAGAGTTTGTTGCGGGGGGGCGGCGATATCCAGTCGGCTCAGTTGTCCGAGTACGCCGCCGGCGGCCAGTTCGCGGAGAGCCAGGACTGGTGCCAGGCAGCGCCAGGAGCCGAGGATGACTGGCGTCAGGCGGCGCTTGCGGGCGGCGACAGCCAATTGGGTCAGGTCATGGCCCTTGGCTTCAGGCAGGCTCGCGAGAGCGAAATGGCGTTTGCGGCGCAGCAATTCCTTGAGCCAGGCGGTGGTTTGGCCAAGGGGGGCGGCGAGGACGACGCGGGCTTCCGGGGCGTTGTCGAGGGCGTCGGCAGGGTCGGATTCCGGCTGGCACCTGAGCATCGGTTGTGCTGATTCCGGCAAGGAACGCTCTGGCCAGCCATTTCGGGTGACGAGGATGAGCTTGGCGGCGTTGGTCGTGTCAGGCATGGCTTCCAGGTCGCGGGGACGGAAAAAGCCCCTTGCAAGGCAACAGCCCCTCGGCAGGCTGTCAAGGGGCTGTCTAAGCTGGCTGCCCGACCTGGATTCGAACCAAGACAAACTGATCCAGAATCAGTTGTGCTACCATTACACCATCGGGCAAGAATATAAAATGGCTTGAAACTACAAAATATACTGTATCGCCGGAATGGTAATTGTCAACTCAACGGGTCGGGAAAAATCGGCGGCAGTTCGTCGCTGGAGTGACGGCGGTTGCCCTGGGCGGCTTTGAGTCGGACTTGGAGGAGAGCCAGTTCGGCTGGGGTGACGCCGTCGATGCGCGAGGCTTGGCCAAGGGTGGCTGGCTGGCGTTTGCTTAGCTTGGCGATGGCTTCCACGCTCAGGCCGGGCAATTTGAAATCGAAGTCAGGCGGGATTTTGCAGGCGTCAAGGCTGCGCATGGCTTGCGCCTGGCGTTCCTGGTGTTCGATATAGCCGCCGTAGCGGGCAGCGATGACGACTTGCTCCATGACCCGGGGCGGGAAGGTGGGCAGGTTGGCATGGCGTTCATAGACAAAGTCTGGATGATGCAGCAGTGCCCAGGCTGAACGGCCTTCGAGGCGGATGGATTGCAATTGCCGGATGGCGTTGTCAATGTCGCGTTCGAGCTGGTCTAGGCGGCTGACTTCCGAGCTGGGTACGAGGCCGATGGCATGGCCGAGGCGGGTGAGGCGGCGGTCGGCGTTGTCTTGGCGCAGGGAGAGGCGGTATTCGGCGCGGCTGGTGAAGAGCCGGTAGGGTTCGACGATGTCCTTGGTGACCAGGTCGTCGATCATGACGCCGACGTATGCCTGGTCGCGGCCGATGGTCACGGGCGGAGTGAGTCCAGCCACCTGGCGGGCGGCGTTGACGCCGGCGATCAGGCCCTGGGCGGCAGCTTCCTCGTAGCCGCTGGTGCCGTTGATCTGGCCGGCCAGGAAAAGATTGGGCCAGCGGCGGACGGCCAGGCTGGCGTCGATTTGGTGCGGAAAGACGAAGTCGTACTCAATGGCGTATGCATAGCGGCTGATGTGGGCGGCAGCCAGTCCCGGCAGGGTGCGGATGAGCTTCCATTGGATAGCTGGCGGCAGGCTGGTGGAGATGCCGTTCAGGTAGTATTCGTCGGTGATGACGCCTTCCGGCTCCAGGTAGATATGGTGTCGGAGACGGTCAGGGAAGCGGACGACTTTGTCTTCGAAGGAGGGGCAGTAGCGGGCGCCTGTGGCGTGGATGCGGCCGGCGTACATGGGCGCCTGGTCGAGATTGTCGCGGGCAACGCGGGCGGTTTCCTCGGTGGAGTAGGTCAGGTAGCAGGGGCGCTGGTCAAGCCGGAGCGAGCCGAACAAGGGGAGGTCAGGCGGCAGGGGGCGGAAGGAAAAGACTTTACCGGTGGTGTCAGGCGCCTGGAAGTCGAGGCTGTCGAAGTCGATGGTTTTGCCGAGGACGCGGACCGGGGTGCCGGTTTTGAGACGGGCTGTTTCCAGTTTGAGGTCTTCGCGGATGGTTCTGGCAAAGGCGTTGGCAGCGGCGTCGCCGGCCCGTCCGCCCGGGAAGGATTGCATGCCGTAATGGAGTTTTCCGGCCAGGAAGGTTCCGGTGCAGATGACAGCGGTTCGGCATTCCCAGCGGTCGCCAAAGGCGGTGGTGACGGCGGTGACTCGGTCTTGGTCAGTGACGAGGCCAGTGGCCTCGGCTTGCTGGATCATCAGGTTGGGCTGGCGTTCCAGGACCAGTTTCATGCGTTTTTGATAGAGGTCGCGGTCGCATTGGGCTCTCGGCGAGAGGGCAGCGGCGCCGCGGGAGTCATTGAGCATGCGGAACTGGATGGTGGTGGCGTCGGCGTTTTGGGCCATTTCGCCGCCGAGAGCGTCGATTTCGCGCACGAGCTGACCTTTGCCGACTCCGCCAATGGCTGGGTTGCAGGACATTTGGGCGATGTGGTCGTTGGTGAGCGTGAGCAGAAGGGTCTGGGCGCCCAGGCGGGCGGCGGCCAGAGCTGCTTCACAGCCGGCATGACCGCCGCCAATGACGATGACGTCGAATTTCATGGGAAGTTTTTAGGAGCGAGAAACTGTTGTTTGATCCGCAGATTGCGCAGATGACGCAGATTTTTTTGGGGGGGCCGCGCAGCGGCAAGAACCCCAACGGGGCGCGACATACCAGCCCAGGGCAAGTGCGCTGGGGGTGTGCGCCGCCCTGGGTGTAAGGTGCGTCAATTACGGCAGTTGCAGGAAGCGCTTGTAGGCGTCTTCCCAGGGCTTGGCGTCGGCCTTGGGGGCATAAACGACGGTTTCTGTGCTGGCTGCGATGATGGCGCGGGCAGCCTGGAGGTCCTTGAGATCGCCGGTGGCGATAGCCTGGCCAGCGATGTTGCCAAGGGCAGTCGCTTCAGTCGGGCCAGTGACGACCTGGCGGCGAATGGCGTCGGCCGTGAATTGGTTGAGAATTTCGTTTTTGCAGCCGCCGCCGACGAGGTGCAGGACAGTGATCGGGCGATGGGTGATTTGCTCCAGTTCATCAATCGTCTGCCGGTAGCGCAGAGCCAGGGATTCCAGGGCGGTGCGGAGGATTTGCCCTGGCGTTTCTGGGATAGGCTGGCCGGTTTTTTGGCAGTAGGCCGCGATTCGGCCTGGCATGTCGCCAGGGGCGGTAAAGGAGGGGTCGTTGGGATTGACGAAGGAGCGCAGCGGTTCGGCTTGGGCGGCCATGGCGTCCATTTCATCAAAGGTATAGGTGATGCCTTGGCGTTTCCATTCGGTACGGCATTCCTGGATCAGCCACAGGCCCATGATGTTTTTCAGAAAGCGGATTTTGCCGCCGACGCCGCCTTCGTTGGTATAGTTGGCGGTCATGGCTTCCGGCGAGAGCAGGGGTTGGTCGAGTTCGACGCCGAGCAGGCTCCAAGTGCCGCTGGACAGATAGGCCCAGGACTGGCCAGAGGTGGCCGGGACAGCGGCGACGGCCGAGGCGGTGTCGTGGCTGCCGGTCAGGATGACGGGCAGAGGCGGGCATTTCAGCTCCTCCTGGATGGCTGGCAAGAGGGTTCCGACGATGGTGCCCGGAGGCGTGATAGCCGGGAACAACGTACGCTTCAGGCCGAGAGCGTCAATCAGCGACCAGGCCCAGTCGCCAGTACTGGGGTTGAACAGCTGGGAAGTTGTGGCGATGCTGTATTCAGCGCCGATGTGCCCGCTGAACAGGTAGGTCAGGAGGTTGGGCATGAACAGCAGCCGGTCGGCGATCTCAAGGCTCGGGTCGCGGTCGCGCACCGAGGCCGCCAGCTGGAAGAGGGTGTTCAGGGTCATGAACTGAATGCCAGTGGCAGCGTAGATGTCCTGGCGGGAGACTTTGGCGAAGAACCAGGGCATGACATCGTCAGTCCTGGAATCGCGATAGTGGCGCGGGAAGCCGACTGGGAAGCCCTGGCGGTCGAGGAACGCATAGTCGACGCCCCAGGTGTCAATGGCCAGGCCAGACAGCTCAACGCCGGCCTGGAGGGCTTTGCGCAGGCCGGTTTTCAGCTCGTCGAACAAGCCGAGCAGATTCCAGAACAGCCCGCCGTGGACAGCGACGCCGCCGTTGCTGAAGCGGTGCAGTTCTTGCAGGCTGATACGGCCGTTGTCGATGGTTCCGAGGATGGCGCGGCCACTGGAGGCGCCGAGGTCAAAGGCGAGGTAGTGTTTCATGGGGTGTCCTGCGTTTTGGGGTGGGCTGCGGTGTTTGCCGGAGAGCGGCATCGCTTGCAATGGTTGAAGTTATTGAGTTAATTTGATGTATTCGTAGTGCAGGCGTGGTTCGTCTGGGACGCGGTCAATCACCGCGAAGGTCGCTTTCATGGTCAGGGAGCCAGGGCAGATTTGGATGGCGCCATTGGGTTTGGTGACGGTGAATGGATAGTGAATATGGCCGCAGAGGAGGACGTCGATTTCACGTTGCTGCAAGTGCCTGCGGATGCTGTCACCACCGTCGAGTCCGCGCAACCATCCCAGTCCCAGGCTGTTGCCATTCGAGGACAACACCGGGAAATGGCAGACCCCCAGGCGGATTTCGTTGGGGCGGCGCGGTTCTTGCAGAAGGGCGTTGATGCGGGCCTGGTCGGTTTCATTGAGGCTGCCGTTGGAGAGCCAAAAGGAGGCGGGTCTAGCGCCATTGATGAGCAGGAGGACGACGTCGCCGTGTCGCAAGATGGCCGGCAGCTCGGAAAGCTGCCAGCGGCCGCTGTTGAGCTGAAAAAAAGTCTGCTCCAGGGCTTCTTGGCAGCGCGGGTCATCGACGTAGGCGTCATGATTGCCAGGCACATAAACAAAACGTTCTCCGGCCCAGTCGAGAATCGGCTGGAGCTGTTTTCTGGCTAAGGCGAATTCTTCGGGGATGCTGATGTTGACCAGGTCGCCGGTACAGATGACCAGGTCAGGGGCGAGGGCAGGCAGCTGCTCAGCCAGGCGGGCTATCATCTCTGGGCGGAAATGCCGCCGGCGATGCAGCCAGTAGTTGGCGGCGCCTAAGAAGCATTTGGCGGGCAGGCTAAAAATGGCGGGGGGAAAAACACCGAGATGGAGGTCTGAAAAATGGACGATGCGCATGAAGGGTGAGCTTAATCGAAAAGATTGGCGTTGACGCGCGCCAATAACTTGTTGTTTAACCACTGATGGACACAGATGAACACGGAATTATCGTTAAGGTTGTTTTATAACCACTGGATACACAGAACACACGGAAATTTTTATCTGCGCCTGGGTTATTGTTTAGGTAACTGGGATTGCACGCTGATTCGCGGTCATTTCTGGAGGGATTGGCGGGTTTCCTCAGGAATGTTTTCGATTTGGTCAGGGGCGGTGGCGTGCAGGTATTTGAAAATCAGGATGCCTTGTTTTTTGTCTTGTTCTGGCAAGCCTGCGATCAGATGGCTGGTATAGGCGTCGCTGGGTATGGTTTCGAGGTCTGTCAGGACAAGGTCGGCGCCGTCAAGCTGTTGCAAGGATGAGCGGACGGTCTGGAGGGCGGCGCCGCGGACGAGCAGGTAGGCGGCCACGCTGCCTTCGGCCTCGGCGCCTTCGTAGCCGGCCTTGGGTGCTGCGGCGCGGCCGATGGGGACGATCTGGGGGGGCAGCAGGTAGCGCAGGTCCAGGGTCAGGGTCTGGATGTCCTGGCGGTCTTTGCCGCTTTTGTCAACGGCAATCGTCATTGAGGTGACTTTGATTTTATCGAAGGTAATGTCAGCGATTTTCCATTTGCGCCTGTCTCCCATCGGGATATCGACCCCGGCAAAGGCGTCGCCGGAGTTGCGGATGGCGTCGTGGATTTTTTCGGCTCGTTCGATGATGGCGAGCCATTGTTTGGCCCAGGCGCTGGCTTGTTCGTCCTTGTCGGCGCTCATGCTGACGAAGAGTCTTTGGGCAGCGTCGTAGTCTTGCTTGCAGGCATGAGGCGGCATAGCCGTCAGGATGCTTTCTTTTTTAGCGGCCAGTTCCTGCTGTCGTTCCTTTTCGGCCTGTTCGGCTGCCAGGCGTGCTTTTTCGGCTTCGGCTTGTTGCCGGGCTGCTTCTTGTTTTGCTGCTTCTTCCTCTGCTTTGCGTTCGGCGGCGACTTTGGCGGCGGCTACTTGCCGGTCCCAGAGCTGTTGTTTTTCTTGCAGTGCTGGGGCGCGAGCTGCTTCCAGGGCTTTTTCGGTGAAGGGGGCGGCTGTGGCGATGAAGTCGATGGCAGCTGGCGAGGCTGCTGTCAGCTCTGGCGCCAGGTGGATCAGTTCAGCTGTAATCACGTCGTCGGCTTGTTTTTCTGCTATCATCGTTTTGATTTTAGCCAGCTGGGCGACGGCGGGGTCACTGGCGGCTGGCGTTGCCGCGTCGCTGGCGCCGGTGCCGTCTGTGCCAGCGCGGTGCAGGACGAACCAGGCTCCGCCACCGGCGGCGGCCAGGAGGATCGCTACGAGCAGGATGATAGCCAGCAGGCGGCCGGAGCGTCGCTTAGGCGATTCGTCTGCTGCTGCTGGCGCTGCTCCGGTTACGCTTGGGCTGGCTCCGGTTGCGCTTGGGCTTGCTCCGGTTGCGCTAAGGCGCAGGCTGGTTGCGCTGGGACTCACGCCGGTTCCGCTAGCGCCCCCGCCGGTCAAGGTCATTTTCTTTTTGCTGCTTTTGATTTTCAGGCGTCCAGCAGTAGCTCCTGGCGTTGCTTCGGCGTCAGCGCTGGCATCCTCGGGAATGGCCAGTGGGTCGGGCAGGTCTGGGTCGAGGGGTGCCTGGGCGTTGGCGTCCGGGAGATGCAGCGGCATCTCGTTAGCCTTCACCCGCTTCAGGTCTTCGAGCAGTTCCGTGTAGTTGGCGTAGCGTTGGCTTGGACGCTTGGCCAGCATGGTCTCAATCATGGCCGCCAAGGGGGCTGGCACGTCAGGCTTGACGCTAGTCAGGGCGGGCAGCTCGTTGAAGATGTGCATGTTGACAATCTCTTCCGGCTGTTCGGCCGTGAACGGGTAATGGCCGGAGAGGATGTGATACAGCGCCGCCCCGAGGCTGTAGATGTCGCTGGCTATAGTGGCCGGGTGGCCGAGCAGCAGCTCTGGGGCGATGTACTGGGGAGTGCCGTAGAGTTCTGAGCTGCCGTCAGGATTCTGTTCAGTGATTTTCCGAGCCAGGCCCAGGTCAGCCAGCTTGGCCTGGCCGGCGCTGGTGATCATGATGTTGTCTGGCTTGATGTCCCGGTGGATGATTTTCTTGCCTTGCCAGGCGTAGTCAAGGGCTGAGGCGATGTCATTGGCGATGTCGATGACTTTGTCTACCGGCAGTGCGCCATGTTGATCCAGCAGTTCTTTCAGGGTGGGCCCGTCGACGAACTCCATGGCGAAATAGTACAATCCCTGGTCGGAGTTGACTGCATACGCCTGGACGATGTGCGGGTGATTGACGCTGGCGGCGGCTCGGGCTTCATTGATGAAGCTTTGGATGAAGGCGACGTCCTCAGCAAAGGTCGGCAGAAGTACCTTGAGGGCGACGTCGCGGTCCAGGCTGATCTGGCGGGCTAAGTAGACCGTGCCCATGCCGCCAACGCCGATTTCGCGGACGATGGCGAAGTCGCCGAGGATCGCCCCGGGCGAGGTCGGCGTTGGCGGGACGGTGACGGCGGAGCTGCATTGGCCGCAGGCGACCAGCTCGCCGGGCTGAGCGTCGATGTCAAGGATGCATTGGCATTGGCTGCATTGGAAACGCACGGTAGTGTCCTCACGGTTGACGACGGGGCGCCGGACTCCAAGCGGCCCGGACGTAAAAAAAAAGGTTTTTTTGCCGCGTTCAGGTTTAATCTCTATTGATGTATTATATTATAGCCAATTTTCAAATCTGGCAACTGTGCCGGGCGGTTTTCTGTCGGCCGTTGCCGCTTCCGGCGTGTTTTTTTATCAGGTTAGCAACAGGAGGAATGCGACGATGATTGTAACCACGAAAGATTTGTTCAAGGCTGCTTACGGCAAGTATGCGATCGGCGCTTACAACATCAACAACCTGGAGCAGTGCATGGGTCTGTTCCGGGGCTGCTTGGCGAGCCAGGCGCCGTTCATCATTCAGATCAGCAAAGGCGCGCGCAGCTACACTAACAAGTTGATGCTGGAAGGCATCATTCGCAGCGCAGAGCAGGTGTTTCCGGATGCGGTGTTCGCGGTTCACCTTGACCACGGCGATGAAGAGACCTGCATGGACTGCATCAACAGCGGCTTCTACAGCTCGGTGATGATTGACGCCAGCAGCAAGCCGTTTGAAGAGAACATCGCCATCACCAAGCGGGTGGTGGACGCGGCGCACGCCAAGGGCTTGGTTGTGGAGGCCGAACTCGGCCAGCTCGGCGGAGTGGAAGAGCATGTCAAGGTCAACGAGGCCGATGCGAAGCTGACTGACCCGGCCCAGGCCGAGGAGTTCGTCAAACGCACCAAGGTCGACAGCCTCGCCTGCGCCATCGGCACCAGCCACGGCGCCTTTAAGTTCACCGGCAGCCAAGGCTTGCATTTTGACGTGCTGGAGGAAATCCAGAAGCGCCTGCCCGGCTTCCCGCTGGTCATGCACGGCTCCAGTTCGGTGCCGGAGGACGAAGTGCGCCGGATCAACATCGCTGGCGGTCGCCTGAAGGACGCCAAGGGAGTCAATGCTGACGAATTCAAGCGCGCTGCCACCTTGGGCGTGACCAAGATTAACATTGACACGGACGGGCGCCTGGTGTGGTGCCGCGTCCACCGCGAACACTTCATTCTGCACCCGGAGAACTTTGATCTGCGCCCGCCCGGAAAGGAATTCATGACGGCTTACGCGGATTTTATCGCGGCGAAGAATGAGAAGCTCGGCAGCGCCGGCCAGCTGGGCGCCGTGAAGGCGGCCATGGGCATTCGCTGAGAAACGCTGTTAGTGCGACAAACAGGCGATTCAGGCCGCCGCAGCAGGCGCTCGACCGGCTGCGGTGGCCTGTCCTTTATGGCGCTTGGCAACGCCAGTTAGAGCGAGGCGTTGAGCAACCATGAATCAAGGCTGTGCCAGCGATGCGTTGCTGGCGGCGGCCAGCCATCAACAGGAGGCAGAACCATGGGAAATCCGGAACAGATCGCGGCCCGCATCCGGGAAATGCGGCAGCTCCTTGAGATGACGACGACGGAAGTGGCTGACAAGCTCGGCATTGACCGCCAGCTGTATGAGCAGTATGAGTCAGACCAAGCGCCGCTGCCAATCAGCACGTTGTATGAATTGGCAGAGATTTTCAGCACGGATTTCACGATTCTGCTGACCGGCGATGCGCCGCGGATGGGCGACTACACCCTGGTCCGCGCTGGACAGGGCGTCAAGGTCGACCGCCATCCAGGATATAAATTTTCGGCGTTGGCGTTCAACTACATTGGCCGGACTATGGAGCCGATGCTGGTCGACTTAGAGGACGACGGCAGCGACGTGGAGCTGATCACGCACGGCGGCCAGGAATTCAACCTGGTGCTTTCGGGAAGCGTCAAAGTCATCCTGGGCAAGCGCGAGTTCGTCCTCAACAAAGGCGACGCATGCTATTTCAACCCGCGGGTGCCGCATGGCCAGCGGGCGGTCGGAGGCCCGGCCAGGTTTCTGACGGTCATCCAGCACTAAGAGGATGGCGCGTGACACCGCTGCTGCCAGTCGCGCCAGCGCCATTTCTTGGCGCGAAAAAACGGAATATGCCACGTTTCAGGACACCAGGACATGATGCTGAAAAAATTTCTCCCTCGCCAGGATTTTTCTTCGTACGAAGATTTCAAGGCTAACTACCGAGTCACAGTGCCGCCGCGGTTCAATTTTGCGTATGACATCGTGGACGGCTGGGCCGAGCTTGACGACGCCAAGCCGGCGTTGGCCTGGATTGACGACCGCCAGCAGGAGATCAGCCGTTACAGCTTTGGCGACATGAAGCGGATGTCGAACCAGGCCGCCAATTTGTTCAAGTCGCTGGGGATTCGCAAGGGCGACACGGTTCTGCTGATTTTAAGGCAGCGGGTGGAAGTGTGGGTCTGTTTGTTGGCTTTGCACAAGATCGGCGCGATTGCGATCCCGGCGTCCTTCCAGTTGAAGAGCAAGGATTTGGAGTATCGCTTCCAGGCAGCGGAAGTCAAGCTGGCGGTCATCGTTGACAATCCGGATGTCATGGAGGCTGTGTCGTCGGCGCTGCCAGCCTGTCCCGGAGTAGGCGATGTCATGGTCGTGGGCAACCAGGTTCCGGCTGGCTGGCGCGATTTCCGGCGCGAAGTCGCGCAGCACAGCACGGATTGGACTCGACCCGAGGGCGATGAATATCCCTGCCTGCATGACCCGATGCTGATTTATTTTTCCTCTGGCACCAGCGGTATGCCTAAGATGGTGCTGCATGACTATACGTATCCCCTGGGCCATATCGTCACGGCTAAATACTGGCAATGCGTCGAAGACGGCGGATTGCATCTGACTGCGGTTGATTCCGGCTGGGCTAAATTCGGTTGGGGAAAAATCTACGGCCAATGGATTTGCGGCGCTGTCATTGCCGCGTATGACTCCGAAGGGCATTTCCGGGCTGAGAAGCTCCTGCGGACGATGGAGCGCTTTCGGCTGACGACATTCTGTGCGCCGCCAACAGTCTACCGCTACCTGGTCAAGGAGGACTTAGGTAAGTACGATTTCAGCACGATTCACCAGTGTTCGATCGCTGGCGAGCCACTAAATCCCGAAGTCTATCATCAGTGGTTGAAGAAGACCGGTCTGCGACTGGTGGAGGGCTTCGGCCAGACCGAAGGCTCGGTGCTGATCGCCAATTTCCCCTGGATGGACATCAAGCCCGGCTCCACCGGAAAATTCTCCCCGATCTACGATTTGGAGATTTTAGACGCGGATGGGAGGCCGTGCGAAGACGGGATTGTCGGCACCATCGTGGTTCGGCAGGCCCGGGAGCAACGTCCAGTCGGTCTGTTCCGGGAGTATCACCTCGATCCGGCGGCAATGGCTGCCAGCTGGGGCGACGGCGACTACAGGACGGGCGACATGGCCTGGCGAGATGAGGACGGATACATCTGGTTTGTCGGGCGCGACGACGACGTGATCAAGAGCTCGGGCTACCGGATCGGGCCGTTTGAGGTCGAGAGCGCCCTGATGGAGCACCCAGCGGTGCTCGAATGCGCGGTCACGGCCTATCCTGACGCCATGCGCGGCGAGGTGGTGAAAGCGACGATTGTGCTGGCGCCGGACAGCGGGTTTGCGCCAGGGCAGGACCTGGTCAAGGAGCTGCAAGACCACGTCAAGCGTGTGACCGCGCCCTACAAGTACCCGCGCATCGTGGAATTTGTTGAGTCGCTGCCCAAGACCACCTCGGGTAAGATTCGCCGCAACGCCATTCGCCAGCACGATTTAGACAACAGATAAAGACGCAGCAATCCTAACGAATTATGAATTATGAATTATGAATGACAAATGCGCCTCAACATTCAACATTCAGCATTCAGCATTCAGCATTCAGCATTCAGCCCCTCGCCCCTAATCTACTTGCGTCGCCATTGTTGGTAATAATAGCGGATGGCATTGACGATGAACTGCTGGCGGTCTTCTCGCCCTGGGAGGATGACTTCCACTTTGGGCGAGGCGCCTTCCAGGATAAGTTTGAAGCCGATTGCGTCCTCGTTCTCATCGCTGCGGATGGTGTGGAGGTGTATGCGGGTCAGATCTTTCCAGGCAAAGCGCCAGCGTCTGCCAAAACGTCCAACCCCGCTGAATACGGCGCCGCCGTCTTCGTCCAGGCGCCATTCCTGGCGTCCGAAAATCGAATTGATGGTGAATCCTATCAGGAAGAAGGCGAAGAGCAGGAAGGGGATGCCGAACAGCGACAGGATTAGGTTGAAGCTCCTTGTGATGATTTGGATGCCATAGGCGATAAACATGGTTATGCCGCTATATAACACGGTGAAGGGAACGAGAAACCAGGCGGCCTTGGTGCGCATGGTGGCGCCGATGACGATTGCATCGGCCTCCTGGCGCAGCCAAGTCCCGGGCGGTGGCTGACGCAACACGTCCTGGTTGACTTCGTCCTCCACGATGCATGCAGAGGCCCGGTTCGGTCGACCGCATTCCGGGCACTGGGCCAGATCGGTGGCGATGTTGACTGCTTCCGGCGGCAAGAAGCTGCCGCATTGCGGGCAGAGCATTTTCATGGCGATGTCCTCCGGGATAGGCTATCGTAGGTAGTTCGGACCGTATGTAGTTCAAGCTTCATCCTGCCGTATGCTCGCTCCACTGCCCCTCGCCTCTAACGAATGATAAATGATAAATGATGAATGATGAATGACAAATGCGCCTCAGCATTCAGCATTCAGCATTCAGCCCCTCGCCCCTACTTCCGTCGCTGCCATTGTTGGTGGTAGTAGCGTAACGCGCAGATGATGAATTGGCGGCGGTCTTCATGCTTTGGGAGGATTACTTCTACTTTGGGAGAGGTGCCTTCCAGGATGAGCTTAAAGTTGATTTCGTCCTCGTCCTCATCGCTGCGGCTGGTGTGGATGTAGATGCGGGTCAGGTCCTTCCAGGCGAAGCGCCAGTGTTTGCTAAAACGTCCAACGCCGTTGAATACGGTGCCGCCGTCTTCGTCCAGGTGCCATTCCTGGCGTCCAAAAAGCATATAGATGGCGGTTTTTATCAGGAAGATGGTGCCGAGCAGGAAGGGGATGCCGAACAGTGACAGGATCAGGTTGAAGCTCCCGTTAATGATCTGGGTGCCATAGATGCCGTATAGGCTTCCGCCGCTCCAGGCTACGGTGAAGGGAATGTGAAACCATGCAGCCCGGGAGCGCATGGTGACGCCGATGACGATTGCATCGGCCTCCTGGCGCAGCCAAGTCCCGGGCGGTGGCCTACGCAACACGTTCTGGCTGACCTCGTCCTCTACGATGCATGCGGAAGCCTGATTTAGTCGACCGCATTCTGGGCATTGGGCCAGGTCTGTGGCGATGTTGACTGCTTCCGGCGGCAAAGCGCTGCCGCATTGGGGACAGAGCATTTTCATGGCGATGTCCTCCTAGATAGGCTATCGTATGTAATTCAGGCTTCAGTCTGCCGTACGTAGTTCAAACTTTAGTTTGCCGTACGTTACAGCCCTTGGGGAGGCCCGTAGTGGACTTGGTACTACTATCGATCAACTTCTTGTTTTTTATGAAAGATTTTGGTAATGTGCGAGATATTGTGACAGAAAGAGAGATTTGGCGCAGTGATTGTGCTGGTAGACGTCCCGGTAGTGCCCCTACGGGGCACCAGTTTTGGGGTATGCCTTCCCCCAGGCTAAAGCCTGGGGTTAAGCATGGTTAAGCGCCTACGGCGCAAAATAATGTGACTTTAAGCATGATGCATCTGTCCCGGCTGGAAGCCTGTGCAAGACACGTGCCGAAAGCACCAACGTCCACTAATATCCACTACCGTCCACGTCCACTCTCCACTAATGTCCACAGTCCATCGTCTACTAACGTCAATTAAAGTCCACTTCCGTCCATTGTCCACTGTCCACTAAAGTGCCTTATCTGGGGCGCCTAGCTCCGTAGCTTACCGGAACTCCGAGTATCAATGAGTGACTGATTACCAAAACAAAAATTTCGTGTCCTTTCGTGTTTTTCGTGGTTAAAAAATAGGTTGTGGACGGATAGTCCACCCTAGGGACTTGGTGGACATGGTGGACGTTGTGGACGGCGGTTGCGGCACAGCTCCCTCGCTGCTAACGAATTATGAATTATGAATTATGAATGATAAATGCGTCTCATCATTCATCATTCATCATTCATCATTCATCATTCAGCCTTTCACCCCTATTTCCGTCGCCACCATTGCTGGTGGTAGTAGCGGATGGCGTTGAGGATGAATTGCTGGCGGTCTTTGCGCTCTGGGGGGGTGACTTCTACTTTGGGCGAGGCGCCTTCCAGGATGAGTTTGATGTCGGTTCCGCCCTCGCTGTCGCGGAAGGTGCGGATGTAGATGCGAGTCAGGTCCTTCCAGGCGAATCGCCTATGCTTGCCAAAGCGTCCAACGCCGTTGAATACGGTACCGCCGTCTTCGTCTAGGCGCCATTCCTGGCGACCGAAGATCATACAGATGGTAATTCCCACCAGGAAGACGGTGCCGATCAGGAAGGGGATACCGAACAGCGTTTGGCCCAGGTCGAAGCTTTTTTTGATGATTTGGGTTCCGTAGATGCCAAATATACTTATGCCGCTCCAGAATGCGGTGAAGAAAACTAAAATCCAGGCGGCCTTGGAGCGCATGACAGCGCCGATGACGATTTCGCCGGCCTCCTGGCGCAGCCAAGTCCCGGGCGGTGGTTGGCGTAGCACGTCCTGGCTGACTTCATCCGCCGCGACGCATGCGGAAACCCGGTTCAGCCGACCGCATTCCGGGCACTGGGCCAGGTCGGTGACGATGTTGATGGCTTCCGGCGGCAGGGCGCTGCCGCATTGCGGACAGAGCATTTTCATGGCGGTGTTCTCCGGGATAGGCTATCGTAGGTAGTTCAACCTTTAGGTTGCCGTGTCTTCGCTCCCTCGCCCCTAACGAATGATAAATGACGAGTGATGAATGACGAATGACACATGCGCCTCAGCATTCAGCATTCAGCACTCAGCATTCAGCATTCAGCCCCTCGCCTCTATTTCCATCGTCGCCATTGCTGGTGGTAGTAGCGGATGGCGTTGATGATGAACTGCTGGCGTTCTTTGCACTCCGGGAGGCTGATTTTCAGCTCGGGAGAGACGCCTTCCAGGATGAGCTTGTAGCTGGTATTGCCGTGGTTGTCGCGTGTGGTATGGGTGTGGATGCGGGACAGGTCTTTCCAGGCGAAGCGCCAACGCTTGCCAAAACGTCCAACGCCATTGAATCCAGAGCCGCCGTCCTTGTCCAGGCGCCATTCCTGGCGTCCGAAAATCATATAGATAGTGGTTCCCACCAGGAAGATGGTGACCAGCAGGAAAGGGATGCCGAACAGCGTTGGGGTCAGTTCGAAGCTTCTTTTGATGATTTGGATGCCGTAGATGCCAAATATACTTATGCCGCTCCAGACGGAGGTGAATAACACCATGGCCCATGCGGATTTGGAGCGCATGGTGGTGCCGACGACGATTGCGTCGGCCTCTTGGCGCAGCCAAGTCCCGGGTGGCGGTTGGCGCAGCACGTCCTTGCTGATCTCGTCCTCCACGACACATGCGGAAGCCCGGTTCACTTGACCGCATTCTGGGCATTGGGCCAGGTCGGTGGCGATGTTGACTGCTTCCGGCGGCAGGGCGCTGCCGCATTGCGGACAGAGCATTTTCATGGTGGTGTCCTCCGGGATAGGCTATCGTAGGTAGTTCAACCTTTAGGCTGCCGTGTCTTCGCCCCCTCGCTGCTAACGAATTATGAATTATGAATTATGAATGATAAATGCGTCTCATCATTCAACATTCAGCATTCAGCATTCAGCATTCAGCCCCTCGCCGCTACTTCCATCGTCGCCATTGTTGATGGTAGTAGCGGATGGTGTTGAGGATGAACTGCTGGCGGTCTTTGCACTCCGGGAGGCTGATTTTCAGCTCGGGAGAGATGCCTTCCAGGATGAGCTTGAAGCTGGTATTGCCGTGGTTGTCGCGGGTGGTGTAGATGTGGATGCGGGTCAGGTTGTTCCAGGCGAAGCGCCAACGCTTGCCAAAACGTCCAACGCCATTGAATCCACTGCCGCCATCCTCGTTCAAGTGCCATTCCTGGCGTCCAAAAATCATATAGATAGTGGTTCCCACCAGGAAGATGGTGACCAGCAGGAAAGGGATGCCGAACAGGGTTCGGAATGGGTCGAATTTTCCATCGATGATTTGGGTTCCGTAAGCAGCAAACATACTGATGCCGCCACAGATTGCGGTGAATAACGCCGCGCCCCATGCGGCTTTGGAGCGCATAGTGGCGCCGACGACAATCGCATCGGCCTCTTGGCGCAGCCAAGTCCCGGGCGGCGGTTGGCGCAACACGTCCTTGCTGATCTCGTCCTCCACGACGCATGCGGCAGCCCGGCTCACTCGACCGCACTCTGGGCATTGGGCCAGGTCGGTGGAGATGTTGATGGCTTCCGGCGGCAGGGCGCTGCCGCATTGGGGACAGAGCATTTTCATGGTGATGTCCTCCGGAATAGGCTATCGTATGTGGTTCAGGCCGTATGTAGTTCAAGCTTTAGCTTGCCGTATGTTGCAGCCCTGGGGCACTTGCAGTGGACTTGGTGGACATGGTGGACGTTGTGGACGTTGTGGACGGCGGTTGCAGCGAAGCTCCCTCGCCCCTAACGAATTATGAATTATGAATTATGAATTATGAATTATGAATTATGAATTATGAATTATGAATTATGAATTATGAATTATGAAATGCGCTTCAGCATTCAACATTCAGCATTCAGCATTCAGCATTCAGCCCCTCGTCCTTATTTGGTTTTAGCCAGTGCTTGGTCGAAGTCGGCGATTATGTCGTCGATATGCTCCAATCCAACCGAGACTCGGATTAAGTCAGGGGAGACGCCAGCTGCGACCAGTTCGGCGTCGCTGAGCTGGCGGTGGGTCATGCTGGCTGGGTGGAGGACACAGGTGCGCAGGTCAGCCACATGCACGGCGATGGCGGCGACTTTGAGGCTGTTCATGACGATTTCGCCGGCCTTGCTGCCGCCGTTGACGCCGAAGCAGAGGACGCCGCTGCAAGACTTGAGGTATTTTTTGGCTAAGGCATGCTGCGGGCTGGAAGTCAGGCCAGGATAGTTGACCCAGCTGACAAGTGGGTGCTTTTCCAAGTGCTGGGCCAAGGCCAGGGCATTAGCGCCGTGTCGTTCCATGCGGATATGGAGGGTTTCGCAACCGACCATCGCCAGGAAGGCGTTGAACGGTGACATCGGCGTACCCATGTCGCGGATCCATTGCACTCGCAGCTTTACTGAGAAGGGCGCCGCTGCAAAGTCGCGGGTGTAGACCAAGCCGTGGTAACTCGCGTCTGGCTCGGTGAATTCCGGGAATTTGCCGTTGGTCCAGTCAAAGCCGCCTTTTTCGACTACTATGCCGCCCAGGCTGATAGCATGGCCGTCGATGTATTTGGTGGTCGAGTGGGTTACGAGGTCAGCGCCGAACTCAAAGGGCCGGCAATTCATGGGCGTGGGGAAGGTGTTGTCAACGATCAGGGGCAGGCCGTGCCGGTGGGCGACTGCGGCCATTTTTTCCACGTCCAGCACGATCAGCGCCGGATTGGCCAGCATTTCGGCGAAGATAGCCTTGGTATTGGGTCGGATCGCCGCTTCAATGTCGGCCACGGACGCGGCAGGAGACACGAAACTGAACTCAATGCCAGCTTTTTTCAAGGTGTTGCTGAACAGCGACACCGTGCCGCCATATAGGCTGGAGACGGCGATGACGTGATCGCCGCAGCGTGCCATGTTCTGGATGGCCAGGGCATTAGCGTTCTGGCCAGAACTGGTTGCCACCGCTGCTACGCCGCCTTCCAACGCCGCGATTTTCTTCTCAAAGCAGTCAACCGTCGGATTCGCCAGGCGCGTGTAGAAAAAACCTTCGCGCTTCAAATCAAAAAGGTCGGCCACACTCTGCGCGTCGTCATATTTGAAGGTTGTGCTTTGGACGATCGGCGCCACTCGTGGGTCGCCATTGCCGGGCGTATAGCCGGCCTGGACAGCGATCGTCTCCAGTTTCCAGTTTTTTGTGCTCATGATTGAATTCCTTAGTTGATGAAGGCCGGAAAAGCGTTGCCGCCAGCCAAAATTGCGCTATGCCGGTGAATAACAAGCGACCGGCAAAGCATAACGTAATCATTGAAATCGCTAATCGCAACAAATGGCAGAGCAATTAGTGACTGCTAGACTATGATAAATTTTCGAAAAAAAGCGCCGCGCGCGGTTGCCATCACCAAAAAGGGCGCTACATTGTATCAGTGAATCGAAACACTAATGCGGCCTTCGGGCTGGCGCCGGCCCGTTTTTTTGCCGGCTCTCGTTTCGCTGAATCGAAACAGTAGTGCAAATTTAGTTGATTTGGTTTGTGTGTGGTTGTTTTTTTTAAGGTATTTAAGGAAAAGGAGTGCAGTTCAGATGAGGTCGTGTGCAGCGAGTATGTCTTTTGTTTTTCTGTGTTTTTTTGTGTTTTTATGCAGCGGCGGGTGTAAGCCGCGGGATTCTGGGCGTGATGGTGTCATTGTTTTGAGTTACGCGAATTTTCCTCCGAATTCGACTTTTCCGTGCATTCAGATGGAGCGTTGGAAGGCTGAGGTTGAGAAGCGCACTGGCGGTCGTGTGCAGATTAAGACATATCCAGGCGGAACGTTGCTGGGTGCGAAGGACATCTTTGACGGCGTTGCGGCTGGTGCTGCTGACATCGGCAATTTTGCGATGAGCTATCAGCCTGGTCGCTTTCCAGTCTCGGAAGCCATTGATCTGCCGCATTTTTTCCCGGATGCCAAGACAGCGGGCGCGGTTTTATCGGACTTGATTTCGTCGATGGCGCCGGCGGAGTTTGCGGATGTAAAGGTCTTGTCGGTGTTCACGTGTCCGCCTGGTGTGGTGATGAGTTCGCAGCCGTTGACGGGACTTGACTCGCTGAAAGGCATGGCGTTGCGTTCATCAGGGACGATGCTGGAGGCGATGCGCCTGATGGGGGCGGCGCCGGTGGCGATGCCGCAGTCGGATGTCCCGGACGCCTTGCAGAAGGGCGTGGTGAAAGGGCTGGCGTCGTCCGCCGAGGTTTTGAAGGACATGAACTATGCGGCCTTCTGCGGTCATGTCATGGCGATGCGGCTGCCGGTGACGAGCTTTGCGGTCGTTATGAATAAGGCCCGTTACGAAGCGCTGCCAGAAGATATCCGGGCAGTTCTGGACGGTTTGTACGATGAGCAGTCGGTTTGGACTGGCGAATACGTCGACCAGCACGCTGATGAGGCGTTGGCTTGGGCCAAGGAGGCGCACAAGGTGACGGTGTCAGTGCCGAGCGCGGAAGATTATGCCCGCTTGCAGGAATTGTTTGCGCCGCTGCTCGAAGACTACATCCAGCGCGTCAGCAGCAAGGGCGTCGACGGCCGGAAAGTCCTTGACTTTATTCGTTCACATCCGGCATTCAAGGAGGCAAAGCCATGATGTTCCTAGTCCGAATAGAGCGGTGGTTATGCCTAGCCGGTATGTGGATTGCCGGGTTTTTGCTGTTAAGCATGGTCGTGCTGGCTGGCGCCAATGTTTTTTTCCGTCTGGGGGGCCAGCCGCTGGGCGCGATCTATGAGTTGTCCAGCTACATCGGCGCCCTGGTGGTGGCCCTGGCCCTGGCGGACACGCAGCGGAAGCGCGGCCATGTCGAACTGGACTTGTTCACGCGACGGTACTCGGAGCGGACACGCCGTGTCGTCGGGGCGTTCAATATGTTGAGTGGGGCGGCGCTGATGCTGCTGATTTCCGTGCAGCTTTGGAATCGGGCCAGCCGACTGTTGGCGGCAGGGGAGGTCTCGGAAACGCTCAAACTGCCGTATCCGCACCTGATGTACGTTGCGGCTATTGGGCTGCTGCTGCTCGCTTGCGCCTTTTTCACGGATTTCGTCTTCCTGCTGACTCGGAAGGACCCGGACACAGAGGCGTACGCGCAAACCAGCCGCAAGGGCGTGGTCAGCAGCATTCGGGCGGAGATCGAGGAGTAAAATTCGTCGCAATAGTGGACGTCATCGGGTCGCCCACAGTTTTTGTTTTGGGCAGGCTGTGCTATGGTCATGGCCGCCGACGTAAAGGCATTTGGAGCAAGACATGGATATGCATTTGGTGGTTGGAGTTGTCGGCATCTTCGTCATGCTGGGGATGATTTTGTTTACGGGCATGTCTCCTGGCCTAGCTATGCTGTTGGCTGGGCTGGTCGGTTTGCTGGTGGTCAACCCACCGACGTCAATGGCTGCGGTGTGGAATGGCGTGGTCGGCGCCGAGGTCTGGACCGTCTGCTCCAATTATGGCTTTACGGTGATTCCGTTATTTGTTCTCTTAGGCGAGGTGATTTTCCATGCAGGCTACAGCGACCGGTTGTTCAAGGCGGCGGAGGCCTGGTTTGGCGGCCGGCGGGGCGGACTGGCTATCACCACGCTGATGGCTTGCGCTGGCTTTTCCGCCATCTGTGGGTCGAACACGGCGACGGCCGCGACCATGAGCGCGGTGGCTCTGCCTCCCATGACCCGGGCCGGATACCATCCATTGCTGAAATGCGGCACGATTGCGGTTGGTTCAACCCTGGGGGCGGTCATTCCGCCCAGCATTGTCCTGGTTGTGTATGGACTCTACACCAACGTCAGCATTGGCAAGCTGTTTGCAGGCAGCATCATACCAGGCCTCCTCCTGGTGGCGGCCTTTGCGCTGACGGTCGTGGTCTTGTGCAAGCGTCGGCCAGACTGGGCGCAGCCGGGCCGGTCTTTGCCTTGGAAGGAGAGATGGCGCCTGATGCCGGGCATCCTGGAGGTCGCACTGCTGTTCGTCGTCATCATGGGTGCCATGTTCAGCGGGATTGTCACCCCGACCGAGGCGGCTGGCTTTGGCGCTTTCATTGGCATCGCCTTGTGCATACTCCGGCGTCGTCTCAGCCTGGCTGCGCTCAAGGCGGCTATGATCTCCACCTTGCACATCACCGGCATGGTCTTCCTGATCATCGCCGGAGCGACTGTATTCGGCAAATTCCTGGTGGTCACGGGCTTGCCGACGCTGTTGACTCAGGCTGTGGCTGGCTCGACGCTGCCGCCGCTGCTCATCATCATTTTTATGGCGGCTTGTTACCTGCTCGGTGGCTGCGTGATGGACGCTCTGGCCTTCCTGCTGATCTCTTTGCCATTGTTTTTGCCGGTGGTCGAGCAGTTAGGCTATGACAAAATCTGGTTTGGCCAGCTGATCTGCGTAGTGACCACCATGGGCGCGATTACGCCGCCGATCGGAGTGTCGGCGTTTGTCGTCGCCAGCATGTGCAAGGACGCTGATGCAGGCCAGGTGTTCAAGGGCACGATGTACTTCTACCCGGCCTACGCCTTTGTCATGGCGTTGCTGTTCATCTTCCCTGGGCCGATAGTCGGCTGGCTGTCCAGCCTGGCGAAATGAAGTCGGCCTGGGGCGCTGTCAGGGGGTGATGAGCGGCTTCAGGGCGGCGTCCAGTCCCGGGTCTGGTTGGGCGCCATTTTTGACGGCGGTCTGATACCATTGGGCGGCTTCAGGCAGGCGCGGCGGATCGGCGGTGGCGAGCAAGACTGCCAGGTTGAAGGCAGTTTCCGGGTCTTCCGGCTTCATCTTGTAGGCTTTTTTCAGCTGGAGTTCGGCGGCCTGCGTCCATCCCATGGTCAGCAAGGCGATGCCATACGCACGGGCGGCGTTGACATTGTCGGGATGCAGGGACACGGCTCGGCTGAGGCTGGACACAGCGCTGTCAGGCTGCGATTGGCGGACTTGGGCAAAGCCCATCGCCAAGAGGGTGTCAAGATCGTCGGGGTTTTGCCGGAAAGCCTGCTGCAAGTAGCGCAGGGTGTCTTGGTCATTACCGCAGTTGGCCGCGATGATGCCCAGGCGTTGCAGGGCGAAATGGTTGTCTGACTCCAGTTCAAGGACTTTCTGGTAGTTCCATTGCGCTGCCTCGAGTTTCTGCTGGCGCTCGGCGTCAAGGCCCTGCCGGAGGAAACCGCGGATCATGGCGGTGCGTTCCTGTTCGCGGCGGATGCGGTGTTCGCTGCTTTGGGCGTCGTCTCTGGCACTGGCGGCGCGGGCCTGCGCGGCTGCGGGCGCGGCTGGGGCGTCAGCGCTACGGCGGTTCTCCAGGTCGACCAAGGCTGCTTCCAGGGCTTTGCGGCGCTGGGTTTCCTTGTCGAGACGGGCGTTGACTTCTTGCAGCCGCGCCACCCAGGCGTCGGGAGTCTGGGGGGCTGATTGCAGGCGGGTGATGATGTCCTCCTTGGCCTTGACCTGCTGGTCAAGGTCGAGATTCTTGTCCCGCAGAGTTTCCGTCTGCTTTTGCAGTTCGGCGAGCTGATCCTGGCTTTTCTTCAATTCCGCCGTAGTTTCCGCTAGGGTCTTGGCCATGCCGTCGACGACTTCGGTTTTGGCGGCGAGGAATTTGTTTTCCTTTTTCAGGTTGGCGACCATTTCTTCGGTGGCGGCGAGCTTGCGGGTTTGCTCCTGGTGGTTCTGGCGCCATTCAGTGATAGCGCTGTTTTGCTGGGCGGCGTCTGTCTGGGCTGCTTGCAGGCGTTGTTTGGCTTCTGCGGCTTCGGTTTCCGCAGCTAGTTTAGCGGCTTGCAGGCGGGTCTGCTCGGCGCTAGCGTCCAGGGCGGCTTGGTTTTGTCGCGTGATTTCTTCGCGCAGGCGTTGGTTTTGCTCGGCGGCGCTGTCGGCCTGTTGGCGCAGTTTTTTGCCCAGGTCATCTGCTGCTGCTGCGGCTTGGGTGGCCTTGGTCAGGGATTGCTGCAATTCGAGATTGCTGCGGATGAGATGCTCGGTCTGCTCGCCGGGCTTTTTCAAGTTTTCGATCAGCTGTTCCTGGTGTCGGAGCTGGTCGTTGCGGGCTTGGAGGGATGCCTGCATTTCTGCGAATTGCTCTTGGCTGGGCAAGGCGTCCAGGGCGGCCTTGAGGCCAGCGGCGGTGGCGTCGCGCCGCGCCAGGGCCTGGGTCAAGTCCTGGTTCCGGCGGCCCAAGTCGGCTTTTTCCTGCTTGAGCAAGGCGATTTGCTGGTCAGCCAGATTCTGGATGTTCTCCAACTGCGATTTCTGGTCAAGATTCTGAGCCAGGCCAGCGATCGTCTTCTTTTGCTGTTCCAGCAGACGTTCCTGCGCGTTCAGCTTGTCGTTGAGCGCTGTCTGGGTTTGCTCCTGGTCGGCCAGGCGCGTTTGCAAGTCCTGGTTTTCGACTTGGAGTTTGGTCAAGGCTTGGGCGCGAGCCTTGGCTTCGGAAGCCTGGAGTTCCAGTTTCCGATTCCATTCATCAAGAGCCTGGACTGCATCCTGCTTGGCGGCGGTAAGCTGGGTAGTCAGGTCGCGGATGGTTTTTTCCAGGGTGGCGATTTGGTTTTCCTGGCGGCGGGCGATGGTCGTCTGGTCACGCAGGCGGCGTTCGGCCTCGGCCAGGGCGGTGGCGGCCTGTTGGGCTTGCTGCTGGGCTGCCGAAGCCTGGTCAAGGTGGGAACGAGCGTTTTCCACAGTTTTTTCGCGGACGAGCGTTGCTTCCTGGAGTTTGGCGGCCAGGAGTTGGTTCTGGCTTTCCGCCTGGCCCAGGCGGGTTTTCAGGCGCTCTGCCGCGCTGCGCAGTTCGAGGTTCTGTTCCTCCTTGATGACGGCTTGGGCGCGGACCTGCTGCAATTCCCGGGTGGCTTTGGCCAAGGCGTCGTCACGTTGTTTCAATTCCGTTTCCTTAGCTACCAGGCGTTCGTTCAGGACGGCTAGGTCCTGGAGTGCGGTTCCTGTCTTTCCTGGTGCGCTGGCAGACTGGTTCAAGGCCGTGGTGTAGGCTTGGCGGAGTTCTGCCAGTTCCGCATTTTCGCGCTCCAGCTGCGAGCGGATGCGCCGGATATCAGGATCTCGTTCGACCGCGGCTTGTTCCGCCGGGTCGAGTTTACGTTCCTCCAGGCGTCGCGTCAAGGTCTCGACTTCCTGGCGCGCTGTCAGCAACTCGCGGTTGCGGGCAGCCAGTGCCTCCTGCTGTTGCAAGATTGTCTTCTGGTTTTCAGGGTCGCGGTCGCGGAATCGACGCAGCTCCGTCACTTCTGCGTTCAGGCTGTTGTTTTGGTTCTGCAGCCTCTTGGCTTCCTGTTCCTTGTCCGCAGCGTTTTTTTCCGCCAGTTCGCGTTTGTTTTCGGCACCGGCCAGCCTAGTCATCAGGTTGTCATTTTCGGTCTTGCGGGCACTCGCCAATTCACGCGCCACCTTCAGGGCGGTCTCTTGGTCGGATTGCTGGCGTTGCCGCCATTCCAGCTGCCGTGTCAAGTCGGCGATTTTGGCGGTTGCCGCGTCCTGCGCTGTGCGCAAGGCCGTCGTTTCGTTGGTCAGTTGCTGGTTCCGTGCCTGGATTTGGTTCAGCTCCGCTATCTGGCGGGAAGCCTGCTCTTGGAGTTTCGACTCGTTCTGCAAGCGCGTGTTGGCTTCCAGGGTTTCGCGCAGGCGCAATTCAAGCAGGGACACTTTCTGTTCCAGGGCGGTTTTGGCGGCCGCCAGTTCGGCGGCGGCGGTTTCCTGGCCGGCGGTCTTGGCGGCTTCCTGGCGGGCGCGCTCAATGCTTTCCGACAGCAGCGCGACTTTGGCCGTCAAGCTGCGGTTGTCTTCCTGGAGAGCCTGGAGTTCCTTGGCCTGCTTGCTGCTGAGGGCGAGAAGGTCATCCCGCGACAACGCGCTGGCACTGCTTTGAATCCGGCTTTCCAGCTTTTCAATGTTCTGCTGGCAATAGTTGACACGGTAGTTTAACAACGATGGGTTCCATTGCGGGTATTTACGCCGGACGCCTTCGAAAATAGTCAAGGCTTCCTTGTAAAGGGGCAGGGCGGCCATCACATTGTTGTCAGCGACGGCCTTGTCAGCGGCTTCGAGCTTGACGAATCCGGTCATCCATTCGGCTCTGGCGGTGCCTGGGTCGTCCGGTGCGGCCAGGGCGTTCCAGGCGTGCGTCAGCGCCAGGATTGCGGCCAAGGCAAGGGTAGTGGCGTGGCAACGTGAAGTCATGGCGATTGCTCTCCTGAAGGCGTTGCAAAGATGTTTTCCAGGGCCGGTTCCGGCGGGCTGCCGGCGGCGATGGCCTGTTGGTAGAAGGTTTTGGCTTCTTGCAGTCGCGGCGGTTTGGCGACGGCGAGGAGGACGGCTAGGGCTGACAGGCTGGGGGCGTGTTTTGGATTCAAGTCAAGGGCGTGGCGGAATTGGGCTTCACCCGGCGTCAGGAGGGCTGCGGCCACAAAGACGGCGCCAAGGGTGTGCCAGGCGTCGGCGCTGTCAGGAGCTTGGGCAACCGCCCAGGCGGCCAGGGCCAACGAACGTTCCCATTGGCCTTGCTCCAGCATGGTGGAAGCCAGCAGCAGAAGCTGGTTGGAATCAGGGAAGGAACACTGGAAAAAGTGGTCTGACCAGGCGCGGGCGTTGTCGGCGTCAGCCAAGTGGCCGTACCAGACGGCGGCTCGGAGGGCAGGTATATGGTCGGCCGGCAGTTTTTCGGCCAGCAAGGCCCAATAGCGGGCGGCGCTGGCGGGGTCGCCGTTGTTTTCGGCGGCCCAGGCTTTGGCTTTGAGCTGACTGAGCGTTTGCTCCTGGCGCCGGTTTTCCTCTTCCCGGGCCAGGAAAGGGGCGATTTTCTGCTCCAGGGCGACTGCTTGCCGCCGCCATTCATCCGGACTGAAGCCAGGGGCGTCTGCCCGGCGATTGGTCGGGATTCGGGCGCGGCGCTCCGCATCTGCCAGCTGCTGGGTGAGGACGTTGATTTTGCTGTCGCAGTCCAGCCGGTCGAGTTCGGCCTGTTGGACGGCTTGGGCCAGGGCGTCGCGCTGGAGCAGGACATCGGCGAGGCTCTGGCGGATTTTTTCGGCACCTGCGGCGGCTTTTTTCCAGGCTATTTCGCTGGCTTCGGCGGCTTGGGCGCGTTCGTGAGCCTTAGCGAGGCTTTCTTGCAGTCGGGCATTGTCCCTGGCCAGGCGGTCGGCATCAAGCTGGGCGGCGGTGAGAGCGAGGCGGTGGTTCTGGTCTGCTGGTTCTGGCGGCTGGTCTGGCTCTGTCTGAACGGATTCAGCTGGCCGTGGCGTTTGGCGCAGGCGGTCGAGTTCAGCGCTGAGGCGGAGGTTGCGGGCTTGTTCCTCTTTCAGCAGCTTGAGCAGGTCGTCGCGACTCAGGCCAGCGCCGCTGCCATCCGGTCCTGTTTGCAGTTTATCCAGGCGGGTGCGGCAGTACTCCAGCCGGTAGGCGATCATGGGAACGTTCCATTGCGGGAAGTCGGCGGCAAGTTTTTCCAGGCGAAGGCGTGCGGCCTGGTAATCGGCCAGGGCCTTGGCGTTTTCGCCGGCGCTGGCGAAACGGTCGGCGCGCTCTATGTGCAAATAGGCGTCAAGCCATTGCTGGCGGGCGTTCTCGTTTTCCGCCGCAGGAAGAGCGGCGGCGCTGAGGACGACGAGCAAGACAAGCAGGACGGAGAGGGAATGCAATGACGGCGACGCAGGCATGGCAAAAGCTTGAAGAAGGGTGGACAGGCATCAGAAAGGATAAACAAGAGCAAAAATTCAAAGCAAAAAATCAACTATAACGTACGTGCGCAAGTTTTGCAAGTGCCTGGCCGGCGCGGGCAGGCTAGTGTGAGCAGGAGGATTGCTTAGCTGTCTGCGATTTTTTATGCTAGCGCATTTACAAACCGTTTTGACTGGCTACATTACTGTAGAGTTGAAGCGCTTCCGCGACATTAGGCGGTGGCAGGGGCTATCGGTTCACAAACACTAAGGAGATCACGCATGACGAAGGTGAAAGTTGGCTTTATTGGCTGCGGCGGCATTGCCCAGTATCATTTTGGTCATTTTGAGCGGATGCGGGACAAGGCCGAGATTGTGGCGACCTGCGATTTGCTGGAGGAACGCGCCAAGGCCGCAGCCGAGCGCTTCGGGGCCAAGCCGTATCTCGACTACAAGGAGATGTTTGAGAAAGAAAAGCTGGATGCGCTCTTTGTCTGCGTCCAGCCCTCTGCGCACGACGGCATGGAATTGATCGCCATCGAGAAGGGCATTCACCTGTTTGTGCAGAAGCCGATGACGCTGGACATGAAATATGCCAAGAAGGTCTTGGCCGGCATCAAGAAGAAGAAGTTGGTCTCGGCGGTTGGCCTGCAATGTCGATATGCCGAGACCTTGGATATAGCGAAGCGCTGGGTGGCCGGAAAGCAGATTGGCATGGTCAGTTGCTACCGCCTGGGCGGTATGCCGAAAGTCTGGTGGTGGCGGGTCAAGAAGGAATCCGGCGGCCAGGTCGTGGAGCAGACCATCCACAACTATGACCTCTGCCGTTACATCTTCGGCGAAGTGGTTCGGGTCCAATCGGCCTGCCGCCGCGGCGTTATCACGGACGTTGAGAACTACGATGTCGAAGACGCCTCCTCGACCATTCTTACCTTTGCCAATGGCATCATCGGCACGTTCAACACCGGCTGCTTCGGCTCTGGGGGGGGTGATATCACAGCATTTGCCCCTGATGGCAAGCTGGCCTACTCCATCGGCGGCAATTACACCATCACCGAACCCAATATGACTATCACGGGCAAGGCTAGCAATGACTATGGCCAAGAATGCGATGAGACGTTCATCGACGCTGTCCGAGGCGAGATTGAAGCGGACGAGATTCTCTCCCCGTATTCCGATGCCATCAAGAGCTTGGCCCTGGTGTTTGCCATCAACGAGTCCATGGACAATGGCGGCATTCCGGTAGTGCCGAAAGTCTGATTGTATTCGCGGCCGGGAAGGGAAGGAGCGCACCTTGACGCCGCCCTCCGGCCATGACGACGACGGGCGCGGCCGACGGTCAGCCTTGGTCGGCCTTGTCGCCTATTCTCAACGCAAGCCATGCCGCCTGGCGCCGCAAGCTCCAGGGCGGCATGCAAGCACAAAGCAAGGAGGACTGGCTATGTCGTTTATGAAATTGGCGGCCGAGAGATATTCGGTTCGGAAATTTTCTTCACGGTCGGTGGAGCCTGAGAAGCTGGCCACTGTTCTCGAAGCCGGTCGCTTGGCGCCGACGGCGGCCAACAAACAGCCGCAGCGGATTTTCGTCTTGCAGTCTGAGGCCGCGTTGGCAGCGGTTCGAGAGAGCACGAAATTCCATTTTTCGACGCCCTTGGTGCTTCTTGTCTGCTATGACGAGGCGAAGGCTTGGCAAAATCCGTTCACGGGGCGTTCCAGCGGCGAAGTCGACGCTGCGATTGTGACGACGCACCTCATGCTGGCAGCCGCCAGTCTTGGCCTGGGCACGACTTGGGTCGGATATTTCAAGCCGGAGCCGTTGATTGAATTCTGCAAGTTGCCGGCTGGAATCAAGCCGGTCGCCATGCTGCCGCTCGGCTATCCGGCTGCGGACGCGACCCCCAGCCCCATGCATGGCAGCCGCGAGGCTCTCACGGCGACCGTGAAGTACCTCTGACATCGTCTTGCCGCAAGTTCCTTAGCCTCATCGGCCCCAGTCAGCTTTGCCGACTGGGGCCGATGAGGTTGGAGAACACAACGATGGCAGCGCGGCCTTTCTGCAACGATTATTTCCCGAACGGCGCGCCGGCGGCTTTCAGGTCAATGCCGTTGATGTCAGCGAAGAGCTTGCTGTAGATATAGAAGTCTCTCAGCAGGCCTTCGTTGTTGGCGGCGACGATGAGAGAGCAGAGCAGGCAGTTGATCAGGTCGCGGCGGGCGCAGATGTGGTATTTGCTGCGCTCAACGCGGCTGATCTGCCAGTCGGCCGCGATGTCAATCAGGTGGAAGTTGGCGTCAATCAAGCAGTAGTTGCCAGCATACAGGCCGATAGTGGCGTTCCAGCCAGAGGCATTGCCGAGCTTTTGGGCGATGACCGCCAGGGCCAAGGCCGCGCCGCCTCGGTACTCTAACACTTCCGCGACATTGTAGTGTTCGATTTTGGCGCCGCCTGCGGTGGTGGCGTGGAAGCCGCATTCGCGTAGATAAGAGACGATTTGCAGGGTACTTGCGCGCCGCCGCTTGAACGGCCGGTTGATTTCCTCGAACAGCTCGTCGACGTGGGACACGGAGCGCTGGGTGTCTGTATAGACGTTGATGTCCCGGAAGGCTTCCCAGAGGGTGATGTCGTCAATGGCGATGCGTTCCAGCAGGCTGCGGCGCAGGCGTCGGCGCATGATGATGTTGCTGATCTGGTGAATACGCTGCCGCAGAACCGGGTTGGCGGAATCTTGCAGGGCGGCGATCAGGGCGTCAAGTCCCTCTTGGTTGAGGAGCTGCTCCATGGCCGTGGAGGCGACCGCGCCATTGTCATCCTGGAGAAGGTTGATCAGCGCATTGGTGCGTTTTTGTTTTTCGGCGGTGGTGATCATGGTGTCATGGCCCCTGGGGGCAGGGCTGCGGAAGGCGCAGCTGCCGGTTGCTTCGGCAATTCGTCAAGACTCTGGCGTTCATAGAATTGACGACGTTTCAAAACCTGCCTAATATAATTCCTGGTGCCAGGAAAGCTAATGTCGGCGATGGCGATTTCCTGGTTTGGGTCAGCCGGTTTCCAGAGCTTGGAGACACGGCCATAGCCGGCATTGTACTCAGCCAGCTGCAAGATGTCCCTGGAGGCATAGTCCCGCCAGTGACGGCCGGTCCAGGCGAGGTACCAGACGCCGATTTCGATGTTGACTTCCGGGTTCGTGAGCCGGCGCGGATCAACTGGCGGCTGCCGGTTGGCGCGTCGCCATTCCTCGACCGCGCCCGGGGTGATTTGCATCAGGCCGATTTCGCCTTTGCCGCCGACTTCGTGGGCGTTGAAGCGGCTTTCCTTCCAGATGACGGCCTTGATCAGGGCGACTGGCACGCCATGCCGGGCCGAAGCGCGAGCGATGATCGGGTCGAGATTATGTTCGCGCACTTTGCTCTGGGCTTCGCCCAGGCTGAAGAGAGTGCGCACAATGCCGATGGTGAAGGCAATCACCACCGCCAATGTCGCCAGAGCATGCCAGATTTTTTTGGAAGAAGTCGCCATGTCCAAAATAATAAACCGTCAAAGCGCAATTGCCAAGCCAAGCCGGCGAAACTGAGTCGGAAAAAGGTAATGGGTCAGCCATTGATATAAGCTCGCGCCTCGCGCGCGACAGAATTAGGGAGGGAGGTCCCCCCTTGGGTGGGTGGGGTTTGATTTCTGGAACCGGTGAAAAAATAGGCCGTTGCGCACCCTTTTTCAAGCGGTTTTCAGAAGAATCATCATAACCGTCCCATAGGCTCCTCAAACCGCCCAGAAATGAGCTGTTTTCCTACCTGAGGACACCAGGTTTTCCC
>MWEG01000032.1 GCA_002070945.1 Lentisphaerae bacterium ADurb.Bin082 | reverse complement strand
CGGCAAATTCGCCCTCTGTTTCAGGAAGAGTTTGGAATTTTAGTCAGGTCAAAGCCCTAAGGGGTTTCATAGGAGTCATTGATACTCGGAGTTCCGGTGAGCTTCAGAGCCAGGCACCCAGGGTAAGATGCTTTAGTGGACAATGGACTTTAGTGGACAATGGACTTTAGTGAACAGAAGTGGACATTAGTGGAGAGTGGACGTGGACAGAAGTGGATTTTAGTGGACGTTAGACGGTGGGCGGTTGTGTCTGTGTGCTGGTTTATGGCTGTCGACTTTTACGGCGGCGCTGCACATTTAGCGCTTTCCATTGCAAGAGAGGATGTGCCAGAATGCGTGCAGTCATCTGGGCGTCATCGCTCAGAAGGTTGGGTATGATTTCACCGTAGTCGAGTAGACGATCCAGGAATTCGGTTTCCCTGGGAGTGAACTGTACCAAGCCGGACAGGTGCTCGCGACAGACCTCGATCATCCGCAGCGTCCAGTTTGCCTGGAGCTTTTCCCGGACAGAACGGCTTAAAACCGGCAAAAGCTTGTTGTCCAGTTCGAGAACATCGCAGTTCACGTCGTCCAGCGAGATGGTTCGCCAGTCACGGCGATTCATAGCTCCATAGAGAAGGAAGGCAAGCCGTAGTCGGTCAGGATTGAGTCCTCCGGTAGTCAACAGTTGGTGCGCGTCGAATATGTCCCGGCTGGCTTGGCGTGCGAACAAAGCCACCAGTTTGCCCGCCGCCAGTTCGTGCAGGTCCAGAACGGGGATGGCGCTGGCGGAATATGTGCCCACATTTACCGATTGCATTGAGGTGACTGGCCAAAGCGGTACGCGGAACATGAAGTTCAGGTCAATCTCCAGGTTGCCGCTACCACCGAGAGCACTGGCATAACGGAGGCGCCATTTGCCACCAGCGTGGTCGCTCGGGATACGGGTCACGGACAAATCTTCGCGCTGGCAGACGACCTGCACTGCCTGTTCCACCCTCACGCGGTCAGCAAGCATCTTCTCCTGGTCTGTCGTGCCAATGTAGTTCAGGTCTATGTCGATCGACAGGCGCGGGAGATCGAAGTAAAAAAGGTTAAGGGCGGTTCCTCCTTTCAGTGCAAGGCGTCCACTAAGCGCAGGATGCTTCTGGAACACGGTCAGCAGATTCAGTAGGTGAATGACCTTCTCCAGCACCTCCGGTCGGAAGCCGGTTGTCTCGGATTCTGCCATCAGGCGTTCGCGTGAGAGTTTCATCCTTCGGTCTCCCACGTCCGGTTCAATATTTCTTCGGGGACGATTAGGTTCCAACCTGCGATTAGTCGGCCTGTTTTTCCTCGTTCCAGGTAGTGTGGCTGGAGTGAGCGGGCTTCTCGCAGCCTGTCAAGTTGGCATGCCTCCACCGTAAGCTGCTCCTGGTGCTGTTCGAGGAAGAAGCCGACTTTCGCTGCCGTTGTGGCGTTACGCAGAAGCAGGGCATATTCAATAACCTGGCTGATGTCATAGTATTCGACGGACTCGGCCGAGCGCCAGATTTCTTCCCAGCCGCCGCCCAGGTCTGGCCGGTCAAGCACATCGACCAGCGATCTTTCTAGGGATGTAGCACGGATATCCTGGCCAAGGCGATCAAGCATTTCGACGCCGAACAGGATTTGGTTCTGGTCTCGCAATGCCTGCGGATGTGGGACGCGGCGGAAGCGACGTCCATATATCTGACGCGGCTTGATGGCGACCTTGCTCAGGAATACAACGTCGTCCGACACAGCATAGCTTCGTCCATGGAACTGAAAGGCAGAGCGGTAGGCAATCACTACATCGTCTGCCAGTTTTGAGGCCACCAGCCAGGGATCGGGAACGAACGAGGAAGGATTTGCTCCGGTTGGTACGCTGGCATACAGACCACGCTGGAGTTGTATGATGTGTCCGGCCTGAACGTGATAGGCAAGCCGAGCATTGACGGTTCCGGGAGCGGTTGAGTAGTCTTCGTTCAACGTTTTCTCTATTTCCGCCCGCGTGAACACCGGGTATTTGGCCAAGAATGTCCGCATGTCCATGGTGTAATGTAATCTTTAACTTGATCCAATGGTTCTTAAGTGATGGTTAATTTATCACTTGAGGCGTTTTGTTTCAAGTTTGTTCAAAGGGAAAAACACCAAGGCCAGTAATCGGTCGTAATGGGGCAGTCTTCCATAGTGCCCCTACTGGGCACCGCTTTTAGGGCACGCCTATCTCCAAGCTAAAGCCTGGTGGGGATAAGCATGGTTAAGCGCCTACGGCGCATGCGGATATGACTGTAAGCTTGATGCGTCTTCACCGTCTGGAAGCCTATACAAGATACGTGCCTTTGCTCCGTTTGTCCATTACTGTCCACTTTTGTCCACGTCCACTGTCCACTAAAGTGCTTTACCTGGGGTGCCTAGCGCCGCAGATTGGCCCGGAACTCCAAGTATCAATCGGTGACCAATACTAGAAGCGTTCATCACAAAACTTCGCACATTAACAAAACTTCATGCACTAATAAAAAAATCTGTGTCATCTGCGCCATCTGCGGATGAATCTTTCCATTTGCGGTTCTGGTTCATGCTTGGAATTTGCTTCGGAGTGCCCACAGTCCCAGGGCCGGGTTGCTGATGTAGAAGATTTGCTCGCCGTCTGGCAGGGTGTTGAAGCCGTCTTTCAACGTTACCGGGTTATATTTTGCGGTCATTTCTTTGAGGTCGCCGGGGATGAATCCGACTGAGGCGACTTCCTCTTTGCTCATGCCTGGTCCCGGGCAGTAGGTGATGCGGAAACGTCCTTCGCTGGAGCCGTGAATCAAGTGCGCGGCAGCGCCGAGATTCTGGCGCAAGTCTTCGTTTTCGGCGACTGCCTTCAAGGTGGCTGGCGTGCCCTTGTAGCCGTATTTGCGGATGATCTTGTCATTCTGCGGGTCTTCGCCAAATTGCTTCAAGCCTGGCGCCAGGATGATTAGATCGCCGTCATCGGCAATCATCATCCTGGTGCGGTAGACCGCCTTGTTGCCCAGCCAGGTGCTGCGGAATTCTTCCGGATCAAGGTAAACCACCACTTTTTTGACCGGCTCGTCCATCAAGTCGAGGTTGGTTTGCTGGGACAGCTTGACGCCCTGGGCAAACGTCTCATCGTCGTCGCCGATGAACAGTCCGCGCATTTCCATCTGGCCGGTGGCCTGGTTTTTGGCCATGACGGTCAGGACATACAGGATTGGCAGGTCCTTGAGGAAGGTCTCGACGCCGTAGTTGAAAAGTTTTCGAACGGGCGTGTCATTGACTCCCATCAGTTTTTCCATGCCGTAGGAGGCGCCGAGGAAGTGTGACTTGTTGATCATGTCTGCCCCGCCCACGCCAACCATGATGTTCTTGGTGTAGTTGGCCATGCCGACGACTTCGTGCGGGACGATTTGGCCGACGGACACGATGAGGTCATAGCCTTGGAAGAGGATTTTGTTGCATTGGGCGCTGACCGAGTAGTCGAGCTTGCCCTCTGACCATTCCTTGATCAGTTCGCTGGGGACTTCGCCCAGGGTCACGACGTCATTGCGCCAGTCGTGTACTATGAAGCGGTCCAGGGGAATGTCGTTGCCGAACATGACTCGAATTTCATGTTCGGTCATGGGGAAATGGGTGCCGAGTGCAGGCAGGATGTCAACATGAGCCTTGGGGGTGAGGATGTCATAGAGCATCGCTGTCAACGGCCCGGCGTTGGAATTGAGGCGAGTGATGTCGGGCGGGATGATCAGTACCTTGTTCAAGGGACGGTTAAGCTTGGCGAGCGCCTGCTCCAGGAGTTGGCGCTTCTCGTTGTTGCTCAGGGCCAGGTTGACGCCGGCTTTGGCGACGTAAGTGGTCATGGGAAAAGCCTTTCTGTTGAATGGTACATACGGGGCGGCAGGCTGGTGTTAATATAGCCTGGAAAGGGAAAGTTTCCTGCTGGCGCCAACGGCAATGATGGTAAGCGGAATTCGATTGATAATTCGGGGGTCCGGCAAGTTTCTGTGCCAGGCGCCCAGGGCACGACACTGTAGTGGACAATGGACAATGGACTTTAGTGGACTTTAGTGGACGTTAGTAGACGATGGACTGTGGACGTTAGTGGACATTAGTGGAGAGTGGACGTGGACAGAGGTGGACTTTAGTGGACGTTAGGCAGTGGAGTGAGCGTAGCACTGAAAACATGCTGCCGGGATAGTCGTTGTCAATGTGACCAATCACGGAATCGGAATCATGGGCGGCGACAAGGTCGGCTAGTCGGCATAGTTTTTTACTCCAGGCATTGGGCGTAGACGGCCTGGATGCCAGTGACGTGTCGGCTCATGGAGAAGCATTCTGCCCGCGCTCTGGCGGCTGCGGCGCATTGTTGGCGTCGTTCTGGGGAGAGCCAGACTGCCAAGGCCTCTGCGAGCGTGGCGTGATCGTCGCCGGCAATTGTGATGGCGGGGCAGTCGGCGATGATTTCCGGCGCTCCGGCAGTTGGCGTGGCGACGATGGGCTTGCCCAGTGCTAGTGCTTCCACGATAGTGCGGCCGAAGGGTTCGTGGCGAGCGCAGGCGAACATGATGTCGGCGGCGGCGATCCAGGGCAGGGCTGGGCCTGGGTCGGTGATGAAAGCCAGCACGTCTGAGTTGAGGCCCAAGGCGGCGGCTTGTTGGCGCAGGCGTTCGAGAAGGCGGTGGCTGGCAGCGTCGCGAATGCGGCCGCGAAGAATTGCGCGCAGAGGCATTTTTTGTTGCCGCGCCAATGCGACTGTGCGCAGGAAAAGGTCGTGTCGTTTCCAGGTGACGAAGTCTGCTGGCAGGATGACGGATGTCATGCCAGCGTCGTTGGATGCAAAGGGCAGGGCGGCTGGCGTCGTTGCCTGGATGTGTGCCAAGGGAAAACCATTGGGAACCACGTGAATCTGGCGCGGCGGCAGGCAGCGTTGCCAAAGGCGACCGACGGTCGAGGAGATGGCAACGACGTGCGGGGACAGGCTTCGCGCCAGCCAGGCTCGGACGCCTAAGGGGAGGCGCAAGTCACGGTCGTGGATGACAACCGGGAGGCGTCGTGATGCTTCAGGCATGGCCATGCGGTAGAGCAGAGCCGCCCGGATGCCGTTGCAGTGAACGAGGTCAGGCTGGAAATCGGTGGCCGCCTGCTGTAACAAGGGTGCTGCCACGCGGTGATCAACCCAGAATTGCCAGAGGCCAGACAGGGATTTGCGCCAATGGCGGGTCGTGATGGCGGTTGTGTTGATGCCGGCTGCTTGGGCGCGTTCGCCAAGGCCGTTAGGGCAGGAGTCGGCTGTCAGCAGCAGCATGGGCTGATCCTGGCTGCGCAGAGCCGTCAGCAGGCTAAGCAGGCTTTCCTGAGCGCCGCCGCAGAACGGAGCGCAATCCAGGAACAGGACACGCGGCGGGGAGTAGGTTGGCGGTTGAGATGACATAAGTGCGTGTTAATGTTTCGCGCTTTTCGCGCTTTTTGCGGATAAAGCAACAGTTACTCGCCCCTCGCCCCTTGTCCCGGGCTAAAGCCCGGGCACTGAACAGAGGTAAAACAACAGCACCCAAGCAGCTGCGGCTCGCCGCTCGCCGCTCGCCCCTAAACAAAGCCCCTCTCCCCTTTCCCTTCTCCCACTGTCCACTAATAAGTGCCTTGCTTCTGGCGGAGCGGCGATTTCATTAGTATAGTATGGTTTTGCGCAAATGACATCCCCGGTGGTCGCGGAAGCGTCTTTCCAGGCGATGGCGACAAGGCACATAGCGAGATGGCGACCAAGAAGTTCATCCTTCATTCTGAGTTTTCTCCGGCCGGTGATCAGCCGGAGGCGATTGCCGCTTTGAATGCTGGCCTGGCCTCGGGTCAGCGTCACCAGACCTTGCTGGGGGTGACGGGCTCTGGCAAGACGTTCACGATGGCCAACGTGATTGCGTCCGTGCAACGTCCGGCCTTGATTGTGTCCCACAACAAGACCTTGGCTGCGCAGCTATACAGCGAACTCAAGGCCTTTTTCCCTGAAAACGCCGTCGAATACTTTGTCAGTTACTATGACTACTACCAGCCGGAAGCGTACATACCGCAGACCGACACCTACATTGCCAAGGACGCCGCCATCAACGACGGGCTGGAGCGCCTCCGCCTCTCTGCCACCGGCGCGTTGTTAGAGCGTACTGACGTCATTGTCGTTTGCAGCGTGTCATGCCTGTATGGCCTGGGTGCGCCCGATGATTTTGCTGCCATGAAGGCGAAGGTCGTTCTCAACGAGGACATCCAGCGCGACGATTTGCTTCGTCGGCTGGTGGAGATCCAATACACGCGCAACGACCTCTCCCCGGAGCGCGGCGAGTTCCGGGCGGCTGGCGACACGCTGGAGATTTATCCCTCGCACCGCGAGGATTTCATCCGAGTGCAGTTTTGGGGCGACACGATTGAGCGGATTACGCGCCATGACCCTGTCACCCGGGCCGCCAAGGAGGAAGTCGACGAGGTCAACATTTTCCCTGCCAAGCATTTTGTGATGCCGCAGGAGCGGATCAAGTCGGCAGAAGCGGGCATTTTGGCGGAATTAGCCGAGCAGGTGTCGATGTTCGAGCGTTCGAACCGCTTAGTGGAGGCGCAGCGGATTCACCAGCGCACTATCTATGACTTGGAGATGCTCCGGGAAATCGGCTATTGCCAGGGCATTGAGAACTATTCCCGGCATTTAGCTGGTCGTCCAGCCGGTTCTCGGCCTTACACGCTGATCGACTATTTTCCTGATGATTTCATCACCATTGTCGACGAATCGCATGCGACCTTGCCGCAGATTCACGCTATGCACACGGCTGACCGCAACCGGAAGCAGACCCTGGTTGACAATGGCTTCCGCCTGCCTTCAGCCTTGGACAACCGGCCGTTGACGTTTGCGGAATTTGACGCTTTGCAGCATCAACTTATCTTTGTGTCAGCGACGCCTGGCATGTACGAACTCGGGCTGTCAGCGCCGGTGCTGCAAGTTGTACGGCCGACTGGGCTGCTGGATCCGATAGTGGAAGTCCGCCCACTGGCTAACCAGGTCGATGACGTCATCCACGAAATTCGCGCCCGGGCGGCTCGGGGCGAACGCACTTTGGTGACGACGTTGACCAAGCGGATGGCCGAAGACTTGTCCGACTACTTGCGCAAGATTGATATCCGCAGCCGATACCTGCATTCTGAATTGGACGCCATGGAGCGGGTGGACATTTTGCGCAGCTTGCGGGCCGGGGATTTTGACTGTCTGGTCGGCATCAACCTGCTGCGCGAGGGCCTTGACCTGCCGGAAGTCGCCCTGGTGGCAGTGATGGATGCGGATAAGGAGGGCTTTTTGCGGTCGGAGACATCGCTCATCCAGACGGCTGGCCGCGCTTCCCGCAACGAACACGGCATGGTCATCCTGTATGCAGATCATGTCACGGACAGCATGCGCCGGATGCTGGAGACGACCCGCGAACGACGCGAACGGCAGATGAGCTACAACGCCAAGCATGGCATTACGCCGCAGACAGTCCGGCGCAGCGTCCAAAGCAGCTTGCGGATTTATGAGGCCGCAGAGAAAGCCGTGGCCGCCGCCGTGGCGGAAGACAGCGAGACCTATGATCTTACCGAGGCTCTCCGGCGTCTGGAGCAGGAGATGCATGAAGCTGCGGCGGCATTGGAGTTCGAGCGGGCGGCCATGCTCCGAGACCAGATTTTTAAGTTGCAAGGGAAAACCAAGGAGGACGTCCGGCAGCGGCGGCGGTGAGGGGCGAGGGCTGAACGCTGAATGTTGAATGCTGAATGCTGAGGCGCATTTCATCATTCATCATTCATCATTCATCATTCGTTAGGGGCGAGGGGTAGTTGTTTTATTCGCTTATTGTTTTTTAGATATGTGAGCAGAGGGAATGAACGTGCAGAGGTTAAGTGAAGTAAAGGAAGCCTGGCGAGAAGGGCTGGTGCAACAGGTGGAGGCGAGGGTCAAGAAAATGCTGCTGGCCAATCCGGCTTGTCATGACTGGGATCATACGCAGCGTGTGCGTTGCCTGGCCTTGCGCTTGGCCGCTGCCGAAGGCGCCGATGCCTTGATTGTGGAAGTCGCAGCGTTGCTGCATGATATCGGCCGTTCGACCGAATTGGCTGACCAGGGGCGGACGTGCCATGCCGCGCTTGGCGGACGCCTTTCCCGCGAAATCCTGCTGTCCTTAGGCGTGGTTTCAAGTTCGTTTGTCACGGCGGTGGTAGATTGTGTCCGTTGCCATCGTTATCGTCGGCGTGACGCTGACACCAAGCCGAAGACCCTGGAAGCCAAGGTCGTGTATGACGCGGACAAGCTTGACAGCATGGGCGCCATCGGCATTGGCCGGTCATTCCATTTTGCCGGGCGGATTGGCGCACGGGTTCACAACACCGCCGAGGAAGCTCTTGGCAACCAGAGCTACAGTCGCGAGGACTCGGCGTATCGCGAATACCTGGTCAAGCTCCGCTTCTTGAAGGACAAGATGCTGACGGCCTCTGGAGCGCGTCTGGCTGCTCGTCGCCACCATGTCATGGAAGAATTTTTCGCGGAGTTGGACCGGGAGGTCTGCGGTGAAGATGGCGGCGCTTGGAATCACTAGTTTGCGGGGTCATGGATGCCCGGTCGCAGTCCAATTTTCCTCGGCTGGGTAATTTGCAGGTTTTTGGCTGACAGATTATACTTATCAACAGCACACAGTTATGTTGGCGTTGCGCTCGGGAGGCGATTTGGCTCTTCCCAGGATAGACGTGGCCAGGCGACAAAGAGAGGGGGGGATGAGGAGAGACATGGCATTGGCTCAGCCTTCACGGATAAAGGTTGGGAAGGAACATCGCCTAGTCATGCTTGATGACTGCCGGGCGGCAGCGATCAGCTTGGTTGTGGGCTATCATGTATTGTTTCTTGCTTATGGCCGGATGACATTCACGAGGAGTGCCTTGGCCATCTTGACCGATTCTGGGACGATGATGTTCGTCATCCTGGCCGGATTTATGTTGCAATGGCATTCCGCCCGTTTTGTGTTTCGTGATTTTTTGTGGCAGAAAGTCAAGACTGTGCTTTGCCCATACGCGGTGGCCACATTTCTGTTGATTTTCCTGCGTGAACTGCGTGATGGCGAGGCGCTGTCATGGCGTCTTTTGCTGAATTGGGCGAAGGCGTTGCCAAACGGCGGCGCGGGCGAACATCTCTGGTTTATTCCGATGCTGGCTATTTTTTTCTTTTTGGCACCTGTCTTTCTGAAGGTGAGTCGACGGCGCTGGCACCTGCCGGCCAGCCTGATGCTGATCCTACCCTTTGCTTTGGGGCGCGGACGCTATTATGAAATTTGGAAGAACACCCTGTTTTTCCTGCCATTTTTTCTTCTTGGCATGGCCATGGCGGTACATGTCACCACGGTTCAGGCGCGTCTCCGGCAATTATGGCTATGGAGTCTCGGATTGGCCTTTTGCGTGAGCGTGGCGCTGGTCTTTTTCCCGGAGCAAGAATGGTTGCAGACGATTGGGAGGATGGTCTTTTGTTTCATGATATTAGCGCTGGCGGCCCGTTTTTCAGAATGGTTGCATCAGACCTGGATCGGACTGGCGCTGAACGGACTGTCGACGTACAGTTACGGCATCTATCTATATCACAATTCGCTGATTGGCCAGGTTTTTGCGCCGTGCCATCAGCGTTGGCTGAGCGGGTTCGGGGAAGGTTGGCAAATTCTGGCCCTGGTGTTCATGACGGCGCTTTGCCTCACTATATTGGCGCTTGCCTTGATGTTCGGCCGGGCTGTTTTGAAGGCTTTGCGCGTCCGATCAACGCGCGTCATCATCGGCTGCTGAATTGCTGTCTGCGACCGGGAAAGGAATACTATGTCTACCATGGCTTCCGCTTGCAGTCCTCCTCCAACGTCGAGCGTCCTCCCTGTGCAGACGCCGCCCCGGCTGCTGATCGTCGTGCCCTGCTACAATGAGGCGAGCATCTTGGACGATTCCTTGGACCAGCTGCTGGCCAAGCTCAAGGCGCTGACGGCGTCTGGCTGGGTTGCTGCTGACAGTGCGGTGCTCTGCGTTGACGACGGCTCCCGCGATGCCACTTGGGACATCATTTCCCGTCGGCATGAGGCCGCTCCTGGCCAGGTGCTGGGGATCAAGCTGGCGGCCAACTGCGGCCACCAGAAGGCGCTGCTGGCCGGATTGCGCCTGGCCGCTGACATGGCGGATTGCGCTGTTTCCATTGACGCGGATTTGCAGGACGATTTGGCCGTCATCGACGGCTTTCTTGAGCAGTATTGGCAGGGCGCGGAGATCGTCTACGGCGTGCGTACCGACCGTTCCAGCGACACGGCTTTCAAGCGCTTGACAGCCGAGGCCTTCTATCATCTGATGTCTGCGCTGGGCGTCAAGATTGTGTTCAATCATGCGGACTGCCGCCTGATGAGCCGTAGGGCGTTACAGGCGTTGTTCGAGTATTCCGAGGTCAATTTGTTTTTGCGCGGGATTGTTCCGCTCATCGGGCTGCGCCAGGCTACGGTCGGCTATGCCCGTCGTCCAACATCCCGGCAGACGCATTATCCTTTGCGCAAGATGCTGATGTTGGCCTGGGATGGCATCACGTCGTTCAGCATCCGCCCGATCCGGATGATTACCGTACTCGGCTTCGTCATTTTCTTTGCCAACATTATCCTTGGCCTTAGGTACCTGGTGCTGCACTATTTGGGCTATACCATCCAAGGCTGGACCTCGCTGGCCTTGCTGGTTCTGGCTCTTGGCGGGTTGCAACTGCTTGGAATTGGCCTGATCGGCGAATATATCGGCAAGACCTACCTGGAAGTCAAACGCCGCCCGCGCTTTTTGTACGAGAAGGTACTGGGAGCGGAGGATAAGCAGGCACCGGACGCAGCTTCCAGACCCAACGCTAACCCCGGTGCCTGATTCCTCATTGTCCGACCCGGCCGACGCGGATGTTGTTGTTGACTCGTTTGATGCCTTCGACGTGGGCGGCGGCCCGGGCTTTTTCGACTACATCCGGGGAATGGGCGATGCCGCTGAGGGTCACCTCGTTGCCAGCGCATTCCGCATCAAGAAAGAAGATCGGCAGTTCGCAGTCGTTGAGGATATGGCGAATGATGGTCTGGGCCATGGCCAGATTCCGGAACATCATCTGGCCGGTTGCGACCTGTTCCGGGGTTGTAGTCAAGTCAGCCAGGTTGCGGATGATGTCAATGATCTGGGTTGTGGACAGGTCCTCGGTATTGATGGTCAGATGATAGTTGGACGGGTCTTTGCTGTCGGTGTCAAAAAAGTAGCGGTTGAAGCCTTCGCGGTCGCGGTCCATTTTGTCCACCTGCTTTTTGGCTTCGCGGTATTCGAGGTTCTGCGATTCCTGGATTCGCTTGATGCGTGTTTCGAGAGGGGCGACCAGTCGCACCAGGGTGACGCCGGGGATGCTGCGGAAGAGGTACTGGCAGCCGCGACCGAGAAAGACGCAGTCGCCTTGCATGGCCTCTTCGAACATGATTTTCTTCAGGCAGCGGATATAGTCTTCCATGACAGAGGACAAGGCTGCGAACAACCCAGGTTTTTTTTCATCGTAGGCATTGAACTGCCGTTGATCCAGCCCCAGTCCTTCGAGTCGCTCCTCGACCGTCCTTTTGTCGATGAAGCGGTAGTTCAGCGTCCGTGCCAGTTCACTGGCAACGAGTTTTCCCAAAGCTCCCCGTTCTCGGGCAATTGCGATGATAGCCATGATTGACCTCCTTGGTGACATGATGACGGCTTGGCAGGATGGTCCGTTCTACTCAGCCTAGGGGGCGGAGTGAGGATTGGCGTTATCAGGACTATAATTTCTTTTTTGGGAAAAGCAAATCGTTGTTTTTGGGGGTAATGTGGGAGATGTAATCGGTGACTCATTGATACTCGGAGTTCCGATAAGCTGCGGAGCCAGACGCCCCGGGCAAGGCAGTTTAGTGGACAGTGGACAATGGACTTTAGTGGACATTAGCGGAGAGTGGACGTGGACAGAAGTGGACATAGTGGACGGTGGCTAACGAATGATGAATTATGAATTATGAATTATGAATTATGAAATGCGCCTCAGCATTCAGCATTCAGCATTCAGCATTCAGCATTCAGCATTCAGCATTCAGCATTCAGCATTCAGCATTCAGCATTCAACATTCAGCATTCAGCATTCAACATTCAGCCCCTCGCCCCTCAGGTATTTTTGAGGTGGTCGTAGTACCATCGTGCTGCTTCTTGGAGGCCTTGGCTGATGCTGAAGCTCGGGGCATAGCCGAGGAGGTTTTGCGCCTTGCTGATGTCAGCCAGGGAATGGGGGACATCGCCTGGCCTGACCGGGCCGTAGGTCGGTTTGATGGCGGCGATGGCCGGGTCAAAGTCGGCCAAGGTGCTGCGCAGGCTGGCGAACAGGTTGTTCAGGTCCATGCGGTCTCCGTAGGCGACGTTGTAGACGGTGTTGAGGGCGGCCGGATTGTCGGTAACAGCGGCCAGTTGATTAGCCTGGACGACGTTGGCGATATAGGTGAAATCTCGCGAATAGGTGCCGTCACCGTTGATGACAGGCGCCTGGTGGTTGATCAGCGCTATGGCGAACTTGGGGATGACGGCGGCGTATGCGCCGAATGGGTCTTGGCGGCGGCCAAAGACGTTGAAATAGCGCAGGCCAATGGTGTCAATGCCATACAGGGCGGTGAAGTTGGCGGCGAACAGCTCGTTGACGTACTTGGTGATGGCATACGGCGAGAGCTGCCGGCCGATGTGGTTCTCGACCTTGGGCAGCGCGGCGTTGTCGCCATAGACCGAGGAGCTGGAAGCGTACACAAAGCGCTTGACCTTTGCTTCCTTGGCTGCGAACAGCATGTTGACGAAGCCCGTGATGTTGACTTCCGTCGAGGTCATGGGGTCGTTGATGGACCTGGGCACTGAGCCGAGCGCGGCCTGGTGCAGGACATACGACACGCCGTCAACCGCTTGCCGGCAGACTTCGCGGTCGCGGATGTCGCCTTCGATAAGTCTGAATGATGGGTGATCCAGGAACGGGGCGATGTTTTCGCGCTTGCCGGTCGCGAAGTTGTCCAGGCAGACGACGTCGTTGTCCTGGGCGAGGAGCGCCTCGACGAGGTTGGAGCCGATGAAGCCGGCGCCGCCAGTGACTAGGATGCGCGAATGCGTGATGATTCTGTTCATGATGACGTGACCGTTTGCAAGAGCGGTAGGGAAATTAGGATGACTCGGCGCCGGCTGGCCCTGTCAAGGCGACCTGACCTGGCCGGCTCATTTCATTATACTATTTGATGCCGTTTTAGCCAATGGAGCAGGGTGAAAACCGTCCAGATTCGCGTCCAGGGCGTGTTGCCTTCCTGGTATCCGCGCCACCAGTCTTGCAGGACTTGGGTTGCGAACAGCGGTGTAGGCTGGTTGAAGGTCTCTGCCAGCTCCTCCTGCCAGACATCGTGGAGAAACTGATCGTACGGCAGCACGAAGCCGCGCTTAGGCTGCTGCCCGATCGCTCTTGGCAATCCGGTCGCAGCCGTCAGCATCGGCTTTTGTCCGTGCGTTGAAATCTTCATTTGTCCTGGGCATCGGAGTATATGTTCGACGAGCAGATGGTCGAGCAGGGGCGTCCTGATTTCGAGGCCGTGGGCCATGCCTGTCTGGTCGGCGTCTCGGAGCAGGGTGGAGCGCATGTAGGTGTTGAGTTCCAGGAAGGAGATGCGGTTGATGTCATCGTCGCCGCTGGCTTTTGCGGCTGCGTCGAGTTTGCGGAAGGCGGTCGCGGCCCAGTCTTGCGTCAAGATCGTTTGTCGGTTCATTGTCATGGCTAGGCGCGTCGCTTTCGAGAATATTTGCCGGTTGAGGAAATAAGCTGAGTACGGCCAGGACGCCAGGGCGGCTACCTTGTGCATGGCTTCGCGGCCGTGCAGGCGCGCTGCCAGGCGCAAAGGCAGGGCCAGGCCTGGGAGGCGTTGCAGCAGGCGTTGCAAGCGCAGCAGCCGCAGCGGTCGGGCAAAGCCGTCATAGCCGACAAACAACTCGTCGCCACCGATGCCGGAGAGCGCGGCCTTGAGGCCGGTTTCGCGGGCGACGGCGGCGACCAGCCAGGTGTTCAATCCGTCGATGCTGGGCTGGTCATAGTCGTCAAGAGCCTTGGGCAGGCGACGCAGCATTTCCTCTGCTGTGATTTCCAGTTCCGTATGGATGGTTTGGCAGCGTTCGGCGGTTGCCGCTGCTTGGCGTCGTTCGTTTTGGCATTGGTCAGGGAAGACGACGGTGAAGGTATGGATGTCGGCGGTGGTGGCTTGACGCATCAGAGTGACGATTGCCGAGCTGTCCACGCCGCCGGAGAGAAAAGCGCCGATTTTGTCACCGGAGGTCATCTGCATGGCAACGGCATTGCGGAGTCGGTCAGCGGCCAGGTCTGCGAGGCTGGAAAGCGATCCGGACAGATGCGTCAAATCGGGTTCCCAGAAGGCGTTGGCGTCCCCAAGGCTTTTTTGGTCGCAGCAGAGATACGATGCTGCTGGGAGGGAGCGGATGCCGTTGACGAGGGTGAAGGGTTCTTGCACCGAGCCGTACGCGAGGTAGGAGTCCAGTCCGGCGGGGTCGAGTTCGCGGCGGACTAGGCCGCTTGCCAGGATGGCGCGTACTTCTGAGGCGAAGACGAGTCGTCCATTCGCAAAGGCGTAGTAGAGCGGTTTGACGCCCAGGTGGTCGCGTGCCAGGAGCAGGCGTTGTTTGGCGCCATCCCAGAGTGCGATGGCGAAGATGCCGCGCAGGTGGCTGAGGAAGTCGAGCTGCCAGTGCCCGTAGGCTTTGAGGATGACTTCGCTGTCGGACTGGGTTTGGAAGACATGCCCGTGGGTTTCGAGTTCTTGCCGCAGGAGCTTGGCATTGCAGATGTTGCCGTTGAAGGCCAGGACATCGCCATGCTGTCGGTCTGTCATGGGCTGGTCAGCGGCTTGTGAGAGGTCGAAGATAGCCAGGCGGCGACGCTCGAGTCGCAGCGGCGAGTTTGGCCCTGCTGCGCCGGTGCCATTTGGATCGCGGTGTGCCAAGGCATCGAACATGGCGCTCAGTGCGCCCTCGGGAATGATTTCGGATGCTGCGAGGTTAGTGTTTAAAATGCCGGCGATGCCGCACATAATGGATTTCCAGGTAGAGGGTGGCGAGGCGGCTGCCAGACGGGCGTCGGGCGGCTGCGGGTTTAGGTCAGGGCTGTTGCCCAGGCGGCAAGTCGGCTGTCGAGGATATCACCTTCGGCCTGGCGGCTGGCCAAGAAGTCGCGCAAGTCGTGGCGTGGCACCAGGAACACGTCGATAGCTTCGCCGTCGTCAAGCTTGGCTTGCGGCGCGGCGTTTTCGGGGTTTCGTTCATCAATGGTCATCGTCACCATGGTTACCAGTTCGCCGGTCAGGCCGGCTGAGCTGCTGGTCAGTCCTGTATCGCCCAGCACGTCGCCGACGTAGCCGGTTTCCTCGCGCAATTCGCGCACGGCTGCGGCCACCGCGTTTTCGCCTGGATTGAGCAATCCAGCCGGGAATTCGATGACGAAACTATCCAGCGGCGGCCGATATTGGCGGATTAGCACGACGCGGTTGGATGGCTGCAGGGTGGCGATCGCCAGGGCGGCTGGCTGTTCCTGGCGGCGCTGGGCGGCTTCCCAGCAGCGCACTTCGCCGCGTTGGTCGCGGTACTGGCGCCTTTCCAGCTGCAAGAAACGGCCTTGCGCCAGGAGCGTCGTCGTCAACAGCTGAGGTCGGTTTTTCGGCATAGTCAGTAGGTCACTACCAGGGCGAGAATTTCGAGAGTTTCGTCGCCGACGCATTCGACGGCGTGGGACGTGCCCTTTCCGGTCAGGACGGAGTCGCCGACCGTGATTTCGGCGGTCTTGCCATCGTCGGTGACGCGGCCCTTGCCTTTGAGGACGATGTAGACTTCGTCTTCGCCGGCGTGTTCATGGAGGCCGATGCCTGCGCCAGGCGGGATGATGAGCTTAGCGCAGACGCGGATGTGCTGGCCGCCGTATTCTTCTTTGCGGAAAAAGTGCTGCAAGGTGACTTTGCCGGGGCCGCCCTTCATGTTGGCCCTGGTCTCCTGCTCATACATGCCATTGGTCTTGATCATGGTGCCTCTTGTTTTGAAATAAGCGATGGGTGGTTCCGGGTTAGTCTTTTTCGGTGCTGCTGTCTTGGTTGCAGTTGCGGATGGACAGCCGGACGATGCGCCGCGGGTTGGCTTCCAAGATGTCGGCGATGATCTGATCCGTTTCAATATGTGCGCCTTGTTCAGGGATTTTGCCCAGGAAGGTCGAGATGTAGCCGCCGAGGGTATCGAAGTCCTCTTCCTCCGAGATATTCGTGCCGAGCAGGTCGTTGACGTCCCAGATAGGCAGGCGCCCGTCCACAATATAGCTGCCGTCCTCCTGTTGTTCGACGTCGCTCATGTCCTTGTCGTCATATTCGTCATGGATGTCTCCGACGATTTCTTCGAGGATGTCTTCGAAGGTCACGATGCCGGCGGTGCCGCCGTATTCATCGAGGACGATGGCAAATTGGTTGGTGCTTTGGCGGAATTCCTCCATCAGGTCGCCGATGTTTTTTGTTTCTGGGATGAAGACTGCTGGGTGGGCCAGGTCGCGCAGGCTGGTGACTTTGGCCAGCTTCTTTTCGTCTAACAGGTCTTTGGCGTAGATGACGCCTAGGATATGGTCGATGCTGTTGTCGTAGAGTGGAATCCGGCTGTGTCCTGATTCGACGATGGTGCGCCTGACGTCGGCGATGGTGTCGTTGACCTCAACGCCGTCGACATCTACGCGCGGCGTCATGATTTCGTGGACGAAGGTCTGGTCCAGGGCGAAGGCGCCTAGGATCATCCTGCGTTCATCTTCTTCAATGCCGCTGATGGGGTTGTCGCCGTCCCAGCTGTTTTCGATAAGGGAGAGGATTTCATCTTCGGCGGTTGGCCCTGACGCGGTGGCGTTTCTGGTCGCCTGTTGTTCTCGGAGGCGTTGAGCTATGATGGTGATTGGCCAGATGAGCGGGAAGAGAATCCAGCTCAGAAATCGGTAAAAGGGGATGAAGACGCAGAGGAACCTGGCGGAGGCTACTATGGAGATGAACTGTCCGGTCAGCTCTACGAGGGCGTATCCGATCAGTATGAACAGGCTGGGCAGGGCGAATCTGGTGAACGCATGGTAGCCGCTGGCGGCCATGGCTTGTTCCCATTCGCTGAAGCAATAGGTCAGCAGCATAAAGGCGATGAGCACCACCAGGCGGCTGGTGAAGCGCCATTCGTCTTTCGGGGGGAACCAGGCGTCCAGGCGTTCCGCCAGTTTTTCGTTGACGTCTTCCAGGCGGCGCAGCTTGCCGCCGCTGAATTGTCCTAGTTCCAGGCAGGCTAGGGTCAACACCGCGTTGATGATGGTTATGGTGATTGACGCATAAAGCCATAAGAGCGGATTCATGTATTCTTTCTGGGTTGAGGTGAAAGTTTGGGCGGCGTTTTTAGAGGGGAAGGCTCACTGTCCGCAGCGTATGCGGGCATCGCCAAGGCAGCAGCAGCCGGGTCAGGGCGCCGAGCCTCGGGCCGGAAAGGCAAGCTGCTCAAAGCTTGAGAAAATCCGTAAGGATGAATTTTTTTTGCAGGGCCGTCATGACTTTGTCTTCGGCGGCGCGCATGCGTTGTTGAGCTTTAGGTTCAAGGTCGTCATAATCGGCGAGATGGAGCATGCCGTGGACAGCATAGAGAACCATCTCCTGGGATGGGTGGTTGCCGTAAGTGGGTCCTACGGCGCAGGCGATATCTGGGCAGACGTAGATTTCCGCCGCGATGGGCGGGTCGTCGTCCACGTTGTCTTTGTCGTCATCGTCATGGCGGTTGGCGGTCTGAGCCGGTTGATTTGGCTCGCGCCAGTCATACGTCAGCACATCGGTGGTGCCGCAGTGGCCGAGGCTGGCTTCGTTGATGGCGGCTATAGTCTCAGCACCGACCAGGTTGATTTGCAACAGGCCTGGAAAGCGATCCAGTCCGACCAGGCGTTGTGCCTCGGCCAGAACCGCCAGCAGGCGTCGGCGTTGCTGCAACGCTGGTGGACGACGTTCTTTGGCCAGGCGTATGATCATGGCGTAGAGGGCGTGGCGCCGTTGGCGTCAGCCGGGGTGCCCGGCTGGGATTCGGTCGTTTGGTCGACGTCAGCCGGGGTGCCCGGCTGGGATTTGGTCGTCGGATCGACGTCAGCCGGGGCGCCTGGCTGGGATTTGGTCGTCGGATCGGCGTTAGCCAGGACGGCCAGCGGGGAGTCTGTCGTCGTACCGGCGCCGATGTCGGCTTTGCGGATTGGCTTCAGTTGCTTCGGGTATTCCGGCCGGAGGTGGTGGATATTGCACAAGGTCTTGATGATTTGGTCGCGGATGCGGAAGAGTTCCGCCATGGTCAAGCAGGCGTTGTCGAGTTGGTGCATCTGCATTTTGGCGAGCACCAGCTCGTTGACTTTTTGGGTGATGTTCGCGGCTGTCGAATGTTCGCGGCTCCGTACTAGGGCGCGGACAGCTGCCTCGCAAGTGTCTGCAATTTCGACGATGACGACTTCTGGCCGTTGCGGTTTGGTTCCGTCATAGCTGAAATCGCACAGGGCAGGCGGCGGGAGATTCTCCTTCTTGGCCTGGTTCAAGGCTTTTTGGTAGAAGAAGGGAATAATGCTGTCGCCATGATGTTGGGCTATGGCTTCGCAGATTGGCCTTTGCAGGCGGTATTTGCGGGCCAGTTCAATGCCGAAGCGGACGTGTTCGCGCAGCACTTGGCAGCTTTCTTGCGGGGACATGGCGTCGTGCGGGTTGGCTTCATTTTCCGTCAGGTTTTCGGCGAACATCTTGGGCGAATAGAGTTTGCCGATGTCGTGGAAGTATGCGCACACTTCAGCCAGGGCTGCGTTTGCGCCGATGGCGCGGGCTGCTTCGCTGGCGAGTCGGGCGACATCAATGCTGTGCTCGTAGGTGCCAGGGGCTTCTTCCCGCAGGCGCAGCAGCAGCGGGTGGTCGCGGTCATTGAGTTCGTTCAATTTGTACGCCGTGATGATGTCAAAGAAGCGTTCGACCAGCAGCGGAACCAGCAGCAGCGCCAGGATGACCACTAGGGCGTTGCCGCAGGCGAGATGGAGAACCGAGGTCCAGAAAGGCGAAAAGCTGCTCCAGGTCCAGGGCAGCGGCAGGCTCCAGGCGAAAAACAGGTTGAGGCCAACAACTGTAGCGGTCACGCCTAGGCCGCCCAGCAGGAAGCCCAGGCGGTTGTGGATGTCGTGGAAAAGTGCGGCGCCAGCGATGCCGCCAAACAGCGAATACAGGTAGAATTGGAACAAGTCCTCGCCGCCGATCAGCAACGGCGTCAGCGCGGACAGCAGCAGCACGGTGCAGAAGCCAATGCGTTTGCCAAGCAGATTTGAGGTCAGCGCAGGGACTAGGCACAGGGGCAGCAGCGAACACAGCTGCAGCGAAGTGCCGTTGATGTATTCGGCAAACAGCTTCTGCGAGACCAGCGTCAAGATGATGTGCAGAGCCAAGAAAATGGTCAGCAGGATGATTCGGTCGACCTGGGAGAAAAGTTGCTGCTTGATGGCGAACAGTCCGCACCCGAAGCAGAACAGGATCAGTCCGCACAAGAGAGCTGACTGGTGGAGCGGTAGGAGGCGGCGCATCTTGGCAGTCAGCTGTGGGAAGATATACTGGTAGGCTTGGAGGCGGGCGACTGTCTCGGCAGTGATGATTTCCCCTTTGCGCATGATGGGGGTGTCAGCCGGGACGCTGCGCAGCAGTCCGCCTGGGCGGTCTTTGGTCAGCACTTTTGGGGTGATGGCTTCAATGACGACGGCGTGGCCGTTAGGGGTGGGAATGGCTGGGCGTGGGGCTGTATAGCAGAAGTCGACTTCAGCGATGATGTTTTCGCTGGCGACTTGGCCGATCAGGCTGTCGAGTTGCTCGGGCAAGACGGGAAGGCTGGTTCTGGTGCCGCGGCAGAACAGGATGCAGACGTAGCAGAGCGCCCACAGCAGCAGAAAGCAGATGAGCGTCGCTGCCGAGTCGCGGCGCTTGTAGCGTCGGCCGTCGACCGTAATCGTCGTCTCTGCCTGGGGGCTTGGAGCGGCCCCCGGCTGATTGGAATTGTTCTCGCTCATAGCCGGAGAAAAGGGCGCGGGTGATAGGGTCAGGCGGGAGTCTGAAAGAGGACAGCCGCGTTGTGTCCGCCGAATCCCATGCTGATATTGAGAGCCAGCTTGAAGTCCAGTTCCCGAGCCTGGTTTGGAACATAGTCCAGGTCGCAGTCGGGGTCAGGCGTTTCCAGGTTGATGGTCGGCGGAATGCAGCCATGGCGCAGTGCCTCGATGCAGACGACCGATTCATAGCTGCCGGCAGCGCCGAGCATGTGCCCGGTCATGGACTTGGTGCTGCTGATGGAGACGCGCCGTGCATGGTCGCCGAGTGCGCGCTTGATGGCGATGGTCTCGACTTTGTCGTTGAGCGGCGTGGAGGTGCCGTGGGCATTGACATAGCCGAGAGCGTCCACCGGGAGTCGCGCATGCCGGAAAGCCATGCTGATGGCGCGGGCGGCGCCGTCGCCTTCCTCGTGCGGTGCGGTGATGTGGAAGGCGTCGCCCGTCGCCCCATAGCCGACGACTTCGGCCAGGAACTCGGCGCCGCGTCGGCGGGCGTGTTCGGCATCCTCCAAAACGAGTACGCCAGCACCCTCGGCCGGGACAAAGCCGTCTCGCCCCAGGTCGAACGGCCGGCTGGCGCGTTGCGGTTCGTGATTGCGTTCGGACAAGGCTCGCAGCGCGGAGAATCCGGCCTGGCCGATGGGGGTGATGCTGGCTTCGGCGCCGCCGGCCAGCACGATGTCAGCGTCGTCTCGTTGGATGAGCCAGTAGGCTTCGCCGATGGCGTGCAGGCCAGTGGCGCAGGCGCTGACGATGCCGAAGTTTGGACCTTGGAAATTGTAGCGGATGGCGAGCCGTCCGGCCGCCATGTCGGAAATCATCATTGGCACGGTCATCGGCGAGACGCGACCCGGGCCCCTGGCGTTCAAGTTGGTAATTTGGGTTGACAGGGTTATCAGGCCGCCGATGCCGGAGGACACCAGCACGCCGACTCGGGTCGGGTCAAAGGCTGCGCTGTCCTTCAGGCCAGCTTGAGCGACAGCCTGCTCCGCCGCTGCCACGGCAAATTGGCAGAACGGGTCGTGATGGCGGATTTCCCTGGGTTCCATCAGCGGCGTCAAATCCAGGTTTCGGATTTCGCCGCCGATTTGGCACCGGTAGTTGCTGGCGTCAAAATGCGTGATTTTGTCAATGCCGGATTTGCCGGCCAGCAGGGCTGACCAGTTTTCTGAGACAGTGTTTCCCAGTGGGGAAACGACTCCCATGCCGGTGACGACGACTCTTCGGGAAGCGGTCATGAAGACCTCCATTCGTGCCTTGAGCAAAAGTGCGGCGAGGCATGACCTTATTGTTTCAGCCGCAGTTCGCGGCTGTTGTGCAAGCGGGGCGCGGATGGCCGGATGTAGAGGCGGGACACTGTCGCCGCCTCTATTGTGGAACGAAAGGATTGAAAAAAACAGAGGTCACATCCGTGGCGATGGGATGTGACCTCGCTCAGACCTTTGTTGTCATTGCTGAACAGGGGGTGGGAAAGGCGGCGCGATGGTCTGTCGAGGCCAGTCGCCTTGCGAAAGCCCTTGCGGGGCTTCAGGCGTTGCCGTCATCATCGCCAGTGCCGATTTTCCCTTCCACGTAGCTGATCGCTTCCCCGACCGTGGTCAGCAGCTCGGCCTCTTCATCGGGAATCTGAGTGCCGAATTCTTCCTCCAACGCCATGACTAGCTCGACCGTGTCGAGAGAGTCAGCGCCCAGGTCTTCGACGAATTTGGCATCGGGCTGAACTTGCTCTTCCTTGACGCCGAGTTGGTCTACAATGATTCGGATGACGCGATCGCCATTTTTTGACATAGTGGTTTCTCCGTACTTTTTAAAGATTTTGACAAAGATTTTGATGACAGGAATGGTTTATGGTAAGGCAGCGTCCATAGCCTGCAGCGGGGATGGGGGGAAGCCGGGTTGCGCGAAGATTTCGTGAGCTGGCGCTGTTCAGGCACGTGGGCAGGTGCAAAAAAAACGTCTTTACTATAGCATTCCAACGGCGAATGGCAAATCAGTCGGTCAGTCTTCACATAGCCATGCCCCCGTCGACGCACAGCACCTGCCCTGTGATGTAGGCTGCTTCGGGGCCGGCGAGGAAGGCGACAGCTCCGGCGATTTCCTCGGGCTGGGCGGTGCGTCCCAGCGGGATGAGCGGGAGCAGGGCTGCGCGGGCGGCCTCTGGCAGGGCGGCGGTCATGTCGGTCTCGACATAGCCTGGGGCGACGACGTTGACGGTGACGTTGCGCGAGGCCAGCTCTTTGGCGACTGTCTTGCTGAGGCCGATGAGGCCAGCCTTGGCGGCGGCGTAGTTGGCCTGGCCGGCGTTCCCTGTCAGGCCAACGACCGAGGCGATGTTGACGATGCGGCCAAAGCGCGCCTTCATCATGGCCTTGGCTGCGGCCTTCATGCAGTTGAAGGCGCCTTTCAGGTTGACGCCGATGACTGCGTCCCAATCTTGTTCCGACATGCGGACGAGGAGGTTGTCGCGGGTGATGCCAGCGTTGTTGACTAAGATGTCAAGGCGGCCGAAATCATGCAGGACAGCGGCGACGAGCTGGTCTGCTGCTGCTGCGTCGGCGACGTTGGCAGCGTAGCCGATGGCCTTTACGCCAAAGCGTTCCTGGATTTCGGCTGCGGTTTTGGCGGCGCCTTCCATGGACGTGCTGGCGATGGCGACTTGGGCGCCCTTGGCAGCGAGTTTTTCCGCGATTGCTTTGCCAATGCCGCGGCTGGCGCCGGTGATGAGGGCGGTTTGTTCAGCAAGACTGGTCGTCATGGCAGGTTCGTGGGAATAGGGGGTGACAGTAGGCGCCGCAGCAGGGCGGCGGGAAAGAGCGCGTCTCCGTCCAGGTCAGTCAGCCAGCAGGAGGCAGGCATTTTCCAGGCCGGCCACGGAGTTGACGGCGGCGCAGGGGAATCGTTTGTCGATGCGGCGGATGAATCCGCTGAGGACGGCGCCGGGGCCGAATTCGATCAGCGCGTCGCATTCGGCCAGCATGATGCGGGCGCAGTCTTCCCAGAGGACGCTGCCGGCGACTTGCCGGGCGAGATTGCGCCGGATGTCGTCCGGCTTGGTTTCGCGTTTGCCGCTGGCGTTTTGCACGACCGTGCAGGTCGGCGTCGTGATTTTGCAGGCATTGAGCATGGGCAGGAAGGCGTCGGCCGCCGGCTGCATGAGCCGTGAATGATACGCCCCGGCGACTTGCAGTTCAACGACGCGCAGGCCGGCTGCCGTCAGCGTCTGCATGGCTTGGCGCAGTCCGTCCTTGGCGCCGCTGATGACGATTTGCCCTGGGCAGTTGTAGTTGGCCACGTCAATGCCGCAGGTTTTGCAGACTTTTTGAACCAGGGCCGGGTCATCGCCGATGATCGCCGCCATGCCGCCTTCGCTTTGTCGGCAGGCTTGATCCATCAGGCGGCCGCGTTCTGCGACTAGGCGCAAGGCGTCTGGCATGGACAGTGCCCCGGCGGCTTGCAGGGCGGCGTATTCGCCTAAGCTCAAGCCTCCGCAGATGACCGGGGTGACGTTCGTGCGTTCGTTCCAGGCGGCCAGGCAGGCCAGGGACATGGCCGTGATCGCTGGCTGGCAGGTGGCGCAGGCGGTGAGGTCTTCGGCGGCGCCGTGGAAGCAAGTGCTAGAGAGCGGCCGGCCGAGAATGGCGTCGGCCTGGGCGAAGGTCGCCTTGGCCGCTGCCGAGTGTTCGTGCAGGTCGCGGCCCATGCCAGGCGTCTGTGCGCCCTGGCCGGCGAACATGTATCCAATGCGTTTGCTCATGGTTTTAAAAATTATGAATTATGAATGATGAATGATGAAATGCGCCTCAGTATTCATCATTCATCATTCATCATTCATCATTCAGCCCCTACATTAGGGGAGATTCAGGGCTTTGACCTGGGCGGTGATGGTCTCGTTGATGCGCAGGCGGATAAACGTGCCGGCGGCATGGATGCCGTTGCGCACCGCCTTGGCGTCGGAAATGCCATGCCCGATGATGCAGGCACCCGCGACGCCCAGGAGCGGCGCACCGCCGGTTTCCGAGTAATCCGTCGCCTTTCGCAGTTCCGTGAAGGCGCCCTTGGCCATGAGCGCACCGAGTTTCCACAGCAGGCGCTTCATGATTTGCGCCTTCACCATTCGTCCCATCGAAACCGCCAGCTGCTCGGCGCTCTTTAACATGACGTTGCCGACAAAGCCGTCGCAGACGACGACGTCGACCTTGTCCGTGAACAAGTCATGGCCTTCGACGTTGCCGATGAAATTCATGCCCTTGGCGTCTTGGAACAGCTTGAATGCGGCCTGGGTCAGGCGATTGCCCTTGCCATCCTCGGTGCCGTTGCAGAGTATGCCGACGCGCGGCGACTTCTTGCGCATGACGATTGAGGAATAGATGGTCCCCATCAGGCCGTAATGCAAGAGGTTGAGCGGTGTGCAGTCAACGTTGGCGCCAGCGTCCAGCAATAGGAAACGGCTTTTCTCAGTCGGGAAAATAGCGGCGATGCCGGGTCGTTCAATGCCGGGCAGCATCGACCATTTGAAATATACCGAGGCGACCGTCGCGCCGGTGTTGCCGGCGCTGAACAGGGCCGCCGCGCGCTTCTTGCGCACCAGGTCGGCGGCTATGTTGATTGACGAGTTGCGCTTGCGGCGCACGGCGGAAACAGGGTGTTCGCCCATCTCCACCACTTGCGTCGAGGGGATGACTTCCAGGCGCTTGTCGCCATGTTTACCGATCCGGCGCAGCTCTTCCTCGATCTTGTCCTGCTCGCCAACCAGGAAAAGGTGGTAGCGGTCGCCGTAGTAGTCCAGCACTTCTCCGGCTCCTTCAACAATGGCGGTTGGGGCGAAGTCACCTCCCATGGCATCGACGGCGATGGATATTTTGGACATGCCTGGCTACCTTATGCAAAGCTGGGGGATGGGAAGGGGTGGCAGGCAAGGCACACGTGCCAAGTGAAGCAATGCCCAGGCCGGGCGTCGTCTGATTATGCGTTGTCTTGATGGATAGTCAGAACTTGACGGCCGTCATAGATGCCGCATTTCTTGCAGACATGGTGGGGAAGGCAGGCCGCGCCACATGACGCGCAGTGGTTGACTTGGACGCCCCGATAGCGGTTGGCGGCCTTGCGGATGCGGACTTTCCGTTTGCTGACTTTGCTTTGTTGAACAGCCATGATGGTTTCTTGCTCCTGAGGTTGGGGCGCTGTTGACGCCGGGGCGTTGCACGCTTAGGACTGAGAGACAAGGACCCCGGGGGCGTCACTTTAATTTCAAACTGTCAAGCTGGCGCCATGGGGTGTCTGGGTCGGCATCAGCCGTAGCGGTGCAGGTGCAGTACTCGCGATTGAGATTGCTGCCGCAGGATGGACACAGGCCGCGGCAGGCTTCTGAACAGAGAAAGCTCTGCGGAAAAACCAATAATATATCTTCGCGGATGTCTTCGGTCAAATCGATGATGTCACCAATGACGTTTTCATAGCGATGGAAGACATCGTCGACCTCCACTTCGCAGGGGGCGTCGTCCGTGCAGCGGTCGCACATCACTTCTATGACGCCGGACAGCTTGCCGGTCACCACGACGTCGTTGTTCACGATCATCAGGTTGAAGGCGAAATGCAGCGGCGAGGGAAACGCAAAGCGGTCCTCGGGGTCAATCGCCAAATTCTGGAATGCGATTTCGCCTGCATAGGCGGCGCCTTCCGGCGGAATGTTGGCGGTTGGGAATTGCAGGGTTTTGAATGCGCTCATGACTGATTCAATGCATTGTCGTTAGGCAAGGAAGTTCGGGCGCCAGGTGGGAAAAGGCAGCGGCACCAGGCTATTCGGAAAATGTCAAGCGCATACTATACTTCTGGAAACCAGGAAAACAAAAAGGGAGGCTGCAATCAGTTGCAAGCCAACCGTCGCGAGCTGGACGGCTGGGGGGGGCCGCCTCGGATAACCGCCTGCCAACTGGAAAATCGGCCGCTCGCACATTATAGTATGTGGCGTTTCAAATCCCGTTTGCCTTTGTTTTTGATTTGGGCATAGACAAGCCGTTGGGAGCGGCATCACTTCCTAAAAGATTGAGAAGGAAAAAGCGACATGCAAGTAAGTGACATCACGAATTCTAACCTGAAGACGTGGCTGCAGAAATGGATCGATCTGTGCGAACCGACCGATGTGGTGATTTGCGACGGCTCCAAAGCCCAGTATGACCAGCTGTGCAACATGATGGTCAAGTCCGGTGCCTTTATCAAGTTGGACAAGCCGGCCAATTCATATCACACCCGTTCCGACAAGACCGACGTGGCCCGCGTGGAAGACCGCACCTACATCTGCTCGGCCAGGCAGGAAGACGCCGGCCCCACCAACCATTGGAAGGACCCCAAGGAGATGCGGGCGGAATTTGATGTCCTCTTCAAGGGTTCCATGAAGGGCCGCACCCTCTACGTGATTCCCTTCAGCATGGGGCCGATCGAGTCTCCGATTTCCAAGTACGGCATTGAGATCACCGACAGCCCGTACGTCGTCGTCAACATGTGCATCATGACCCGCGTCGGCACGGCTATCATCAAAAAGATCGAGGCCGGTGCCCCGTTCGTCAAATGCATGCATTCGGTCGGCTATCCGCTTGACGGTGACACGGCTGATGTGCCGTGGCCGAGCGCGCCGGTTGAAAAGAAGTACATCACCCATTTCCCTGAAGACCGCGAAATCATTTCGTTCGGCTCTGGCTACGGCGGCAACGCCCTGCTCGGCAAAAAGTGCTTCGCGCTCCGGATCGCCTCGGTTCAGGCTCGCGATGAAGGCTGGATGGCCGAGCACATGCTCATCCTGAAACTGACCAGCCCCAAGGGCGAGGTCAAGTATGTTGCCGCCGCCTTCCCGAGTGCCTGCGGCAAAACCAACCTGGCCATGATGGAACCCTCCATCCCCGGCTGGAAGGTCGAGACGATCGGCGATGACATCGCCTGGATGAAGTTCGGTCCGGATGGCCAGCTCTACGCGATCAACCCGGAAGCCGGTTTCTTCGGCGTCGCCCCCGGCACCTCGATGAAGTCGAACCCGAACGCGATGCGGACGATTAACCGCGGCAATTCGATTTTCACCAACACGGCCATCACCTTGGATGGCGGCGTGTGGTGGGAAGACCATGACGACAAGCCAGCGCAGCTGGTTGACTGGCGGCGTCGGCCGTGGACTCCGGCCTCCGGCGTCAAGGCCGCTCATCCGAACGCCCGGTTCACCACCCCGGCTGGCCAGTGCCCGGTCATCGCCCCGGAATGGGAAGACCCCAAGGGCGTGCCCATCAGCGCGTTCCTCTTTGGTGGCCGCCGCAAGACCGTGGTGCCGTTGGTGAACGAGGCTCTGGACTGGGAACATGGCGTGTTCCTGGGCGCGACGATGGCGTCGGAAACGACGGCGGCGAACCTCGCCGAAGTCGGCAAGCTGCGTTTTGACCCCTTTGCCATGCTGCCTTTCTGCGGCTATCACATGGGCGACTACTTCAAGCATTGGCTCAAGATCGGCAAAAAGGCCGGTGCCAAGCTGCCTAAGATTTTCTACGTCAACTGGTTCCGGCGGGGCGAAGACGGCCATTTCCTGTGGCCTGGATTCGGCGACAACAGCCGCGTGCTGGAATGGGTGTTCAACCGCTGCAACGATGCGCCGACCGCCCGCAAGACGCCGATTGGATACCTCCCGGCCGAGGGTACCCTGAACGTCAAGGGCCTGGACATCCCGGCGTCCGACCTCAAGGATTTGCTTGAAGTCGATGTGCAGGGATGGAAAGCCGTGGTGCCGCAAATCGAAGAGCATTTCGCCAAGTTCGGCGACCGCCTGCCCAAGGAAATGATGCAGCAGCTGGAGGCTCTCAAGGCCAGGCTGGGCTGAAAAGAACACCGCAGCTGAAACATCTTGAGGCTTGAAAAATCACGGCCGCCAGGCGAACCTCTCGCCTGGCGGCCGTGGACTTTTTGGCTGAGCGGCAGGCGCCGAAAACTTTGAAGCACCTGCGCCGACCGGCTCGTCCTTGCTCACCTGTTCCAGTAGCCGAACGCTTCCCAGAGTACGTGCACTGCGTAAGCGGGAGAGTCCGTGTTTGGCGGCGGCCAAGCGTTGTCGAAGGGCTTGAGGCTGCCAGACACCGTCTTCCAGCTCTCTACGTGTCCATCTGCATAGACGACGTTGGCGTTGCCATTGTGGCTGCCGCGCATGGCGTACCATACAGAGTTGAGGACATACGGGCTGCCGCCCCCCCCGCCCTGCTCTGAGACTACCATGCACTGGCTGGGGCGCTTGATGTCGGAAAACGGCCGACCCTTGTGAAACATTTCGCTGGACGGGTAGTTGCCCATGGTGTTGGACATCGTGGGGCCGCGCGGCATGCCGTAGTTGACCAGATAGTTGTTCCAGGTAGTGGCCGGACACATAAATGGCTTGATATCGCCGACATAGTGGCAAATCACCGCAGCCCAGCCGACAAAGTAGGTGCCGGCCCAGGTGCCGCTGCCTAGCAAAAATTTCGGTTCGGCTGGCCAGGGCGGCGTGGTGCTGTCCAGGTAGGGCATGTACGTGCCCGGGAAAAAGTCCTCATTGTCCTGCGTGTACAAGGTCTGTCCCAGGCCGAGTTGCTTTAAGTTGTTGACGCACGAAATGGCGCGCGCTTTGTCCCGGGCTTTGCTCAAGGCCGGCAGCAGCATGGCCGCCAAAATGGCGATGATGGCGATGACGACCAACAATTCAATTAGTGTGAAAAGTTTCTTTTTCATGCTGCCCTCCTGTTTCTTGCCTTGCTCACTTATTCCAGTAGCCGAATGCCTCCCAGAGCACGTGCACTGCGTAGCCGGAGTATGACGGGTCTGGGTCTGGCCAGCCCCAGGGCGCGAGGCTGTTATTCATCGTCTTCCAGCTCTCCACGTGTCCATCCGCATAGACCACATTGGCTTTGCCGTTATGGCTGCCGCGCATGCAGTACCATCTCGTGCAGAGGACATACGGGCTGCCGCCGCCGGCGCCCTGTTCCGAGATGATCATGCACTGGCTGGGGCGCTTGATGTCGGAAAACGGCCGGCCTTTGTGGAACATTTCGCCGGCCGGGTAGATGCCCATGCGATTGTCAACCGAGGAGCCGCGCGGCATGCCGTAGTTGACTAAAGAGCAGTTCCAGGTGGAGGCCGGGCATAAGAATGGCTTGATGTCGCCGACGTAGTGGCAAATCACTGCTGCCCAGCCGATAAAGTAAGTGCCCTGGGCGGCATAGTACAGAAATTTCGGTTCGGCTGGCCAGGGCGCCACGTTCTTATCCAGATAGTCCATGTACGTGCCTGGGAACCAGTCCTCGTTGTCCTGCGTGTATAAGACCTGCCCCAGGCCGAGCTGCTTTAAGTTGTTGACACACGAAATGTCGCGCGCCTTGTCCCGAGCCTTGCTCAAGGCCGGCAGCAGCATGGCCGCCAAAATAGCGATGATGGCGATGACGACCAACAATTCAATCAGTGTGAAATGCTTCTTCTTCATGATGTGTCCTTGTTTTTTCCGTTTTGCTCACTTATTCCAGTAGCCGAATGCTTCCCAGGCTATATGCACTGCATAGCCGGAGAACGCCGGGCTTGGGTCTGGCCAGACGCTCTCGTAGGCCTTGAGGCTGTTAGTCAATGTCGGCCAGCCTTCTACATGGCCGTCTGAATAGGCGGCGTTGGCTCTGCCGTTGTGGCTGCCGCGCATGCAGTAGTAAATGCCGGAGAGGATATATGGGCTGCCGCCGCCAGCTCCCTGTTCTGACATGATCATGCACTGGCTGGGACGCTTGATGGCGGAAAACGGCCGCCCTTTGCGGAACATTTCGTCGGTTGTATAGATGCCCATGGTTCCACTCGAATTGGGGCCGATCGGCATGCCGTAATTGACTAGATAGTTGTTCCAGGTGGTGGCCGGACACATAAATGGCTTGATGTCGCCGACATAGTGGCAAATCACCGCAGCCCAGCCGACAAAGTAGATGTCAGAATATGAGCCGGTGCCTTTCAGGAACTTAGGTTCGGCTGGCCAGGGCGCCGTGGTGTTGTCCAGGTAGGGCATTTGTGTGCCCGGGAAAAAGTCTTCGTTGTCCTGCGTGTACAAGACTTGCGCCAGGGCGAGCTGCTTTAAGTTGTTGACGCACGAAATGTTGCGCGCCTTGTCCCGGGCTTTGCTCAAGGCCGGCAGCAGCATGGCCGCCAGGATGGCGATGATGGCGATGACGACTAACAGTTCAATCAGCGTGAAATGTTTCTTTTTCATGATGTCCCCCCTTTTTTCTGGGTGGTTAAGATAGGGTTGCCGGCGTGGGGTGGCCGTGCCGGCGGCGATAATAGTCCAGGTATTTTTCGAAAGCCAGGTTGTAGCGCCGCGTCTCATCAGCGGAAAACTGCTGGCAGCGCTTGGCGGAATTGTCGTTGAGTACGGTGGCGCCGATGGCCAGGATGCGCAGGAATGCTTGCAGCGTTGCTTTTTCGTGCTGTTCAAAGTCATTGCAGGTCGCCTGGAGCTGGGTGAAGGTGTCTTGCCCTAAATGCTCGGCGAGAAGCTCAGCTTCCTCTTTGACGTTGGAGACATGTTCGGCCAGGCAGGACAAGGTCTGCGCCAATTGGTGCAACAGGTTCAGAAAATGCAGAACCGGCCGGTCCCAGAGGCCGTGCTTTGGGATGCAATGCATGAGCGATGATTTTTCCGTGGTCGTCAACACCTCCTGGATCAGCTCCAGATAGCAGGCGTACATGGCGTGACGCCCTTTGCAGGTTTCTTGCCAGGCGCCTGGCTGCGCAATTTCGCCTAAATGGATGAAGGCGGCATTGCGCCGGGCAGTGCCTACGCAGTGATTCAGTTCGGATAAGGTTTGAACATGAATGCGAAAAGAGGACATGGTGCTTCTTGGGCGGCGGCGACGCCCGCCCGTTCTGGTTGGCGGGCTGGACGCAGCGAGGTTCAATAGTCCTGGGTGCTGGTCGACGTGACCGGGGCGTCAATATGAAAAATCCACGGGGTGTCAATCGCGCTGATGCGGACGGTGAATTCTCCGCTTTGGTGAATCCACGCTTCCCTTATGCCGCTGACAGCCGTGCAGGCTCGCAGCAGGCATTGGCCGGTGGCGTCGAAGACATCCAGGCGCAGCCGCCCTGGCCCGAGTTGCTCGTGACTGAAGCGCCAGTGCGGAGCTGCTACCTGCACGGTCACAGTCTGCTCGGCGGCCTCGCCGGTCCAGGAGCCAAGCCGCTCCAGCGCCTTGCGGGGGGGCTGGCTTTGCCGGAAATTCCATTCGTCAACCGTGTCCATATAGTGTTCCACCCAGACTTGCCATCCTTCGTCGCTGCCATGCACGACTAAATAGGCCGATTTGATGCCATCGCTGCCTCTGGTGACTCCGGACGCGACGTTCGGCCCGACCTGGTTGGTCAGGCGCTTGTTCAGGCCCGAGTCAGCGTCCCGCAGGGTGACGGAAAAGGGTTCGCTGCCGTGGGGGCGATAGCAGATGCGCCATTCGCCTGGCGCGAGCGTGAATGTGTCAGTCTGGGCTATGCCATTGCCTGAGCAAGTGAACGTCCTGACCCAGCCCGTGGTCCTGACTTGACCAAGCAAAAACGGTGTCATGGCCAGCAGCCATGCCAAGGCAGCCGTGCGTAGCGTCGTTGTCATGAGCAGATTCCTGGTTGAAGAAGAATGAGGGTGGAAGCGGCAAGGCCAGCTTCCTCATTGAATGAATCTTAAACATAGTATACTCTATTTCGGAAATGATTGCAAGCAGCAAGGCAGCGGTTTGATGCGAAAGCGAACGCAACGGAAAAGCTGTCCGCACCGCTCTTGTCACAGCTTCAAGAGCTATGAAACTCTTGCCACTCTTGGCGACTCGCTAGTTTGATAATACCAACGCAACTCCCTCGTCTGGAGATAGATAGGCACGAGGCTCCGAAGCGTCTTCGGTCGAATGAAAAAACCTGGGCATATTTTTAAGCCAAGGATTGACAACGTCATGCCTTGGCAATATAGTAGCTTTAAATTGATGTTATTCAGAAAATACGACTGAGATTCACACCATTGCCCCGTAGCATTCAACAGACCAACAAAACAGGAGATTGTCATGGCAAAGCGAGTTATGGATGATGAGCATAAAGCCAAGATGCTTCAAGGCCGCGTTCAAGCCAAGGCCAACCGCGAGAAGGCTGCGGCCTTGCTTGAAGAGTACGGCGTGGCGCTTCATTCGTGGAAATTCTGGAAGAACGTCTCGGCACCAGACCGTGAAGCCGTCCTGGAAGCGATCCGCAAAGCAGACCTGGCCAACATCAACGCGGACATCAAGGCCATGCAGGCGCAGATCGACGCCAAGATCACAGAGAAGGAAAACCTGGGCGCGATGTGAGGAAAAATCGCTGGTGATGGGGCATCCGAAAAGTCTCAGCCTGCATTTTCCCGCATAGATTGACTTTCGCCAGGCCTCTTTGCAGCATAATGTCAATGCCATTGTCGATAAACCTACGTCGTTGACATCGCTTTCATGTCCTTGCAGGGCGTGAGCCGCCTTGTCAGGGTTAGTTTGCATGGCTCCCAACTATGATGAACACAAGGAGGTTTGCCATGAACCGGAACCGTCGCCATTTTACATTGATTGAGCTGCTAGTCGTCATCGCCATCATCGCTATTCTGGCGGCGATGCTGCTGCCGGCCTTGAGCAAAGCCCAGGAAAAGGCCCGTGCCATTTCGTGCGTCAACAACCTGAAGCAGCTATCTTTGATTGCCCAGATGTATCAAGTTGACAGCAAGAATTATGCTTTCGGTTTTGAGACGTGGTATCATGGCTACAATTATGTACATGAACCCTTGACTTGGCTGGAATGGCTTCATTATACAAAAGCCTATGGCGCGGAGTGCAAGGTGGTTCCGTTCGGTTCGTACACCTACAACATGTATGAAATGTCCTTATGCCCCTCTGCACCCTTGCTTCACGCAGCCAATTGGACCTGGTGGCATGCTCCAGTAGTCAGTAGTTATGGGTATAACGTCTATATCAGCAGCGCTAATCGGGATATAGCGCCGAACGTCACCTACTTGCGGAAGCTTTCGGCTGCCCCCACGCCCTCGATTATCTCCACTTTTGCTGACAACTGGGGGTATTGTGAAACAACGGGGCTGTTGCCTGATGAACCGCTGGGGCCGTATTGCGGCAGGAGAAAAGTGGCTTGTCTTTATCGTGGCAACCAGGGATCGGTGCGCGGATTCGCCGCCCATTCCAACGGTCGCAATACGGCATACTTGGATGGCCACATCGACACCGTGAATGCGGTTCGGGTCTATCGACTTTCCGGCTATGAAAATATCTGGGACGCCAGGAATAACAGTTCGCTGATTGTCGAACATTAATTTTATGGCTTGCGCTTAGCAAGAAGGCTCCTGAAAAGCATAGTTAGGTTTTACGAGGGGGGAGGAAAGGGCTGCGGTTCTTTCCTCTCCCTCGTGCTTTATACCTATGCTACGCTCCTCGCCGGTGCTTCACGTCGTCTGCGCCTGGCGTCTTCGGAAGGCGGCTGGGGAAAAGCCGGTTGCGGCCTTGAAGGCGCGGCAGAAATACGACGGCGACGCAAAGCCGGCCTGGAGAGCGATTTGGGACAAAGTCAGATTGCTGAACGTCAGCAAGTCCTTGGCCTTGTTGATGCGCTGGCGGTGGACGTATTGCATGGGCGGACAGCCGATGGTCTCGCTGAACAAAGCGGAAAATCGGCTGGGAGAAAGCGCGCTGATTTCAGACAGCTTGTCCAGACTCAAGGGCGAGGTGTAGTTTTTTTCCAGGAAATGAAGTGATTTGACGATCGACGGCGGGATATCCGGGACAAGCGGGAAGGGATGTTCGGCGAGGATGGCATTGCAGAAGGCGATGAGGATTTGGAGATTGAGCGCGTATTCGGTCGCGTAGCGCGAGGTCTCTGGCGCTGTCTTGCTTTCCAGCAGGCGATTGACTAACGCTTCGATGTCGCCGGTGGCCAGCTTGGCGATCAGGAATTGGTTTTTGATCCAGGGGGCGAGGAAGTCCGCGATGGCGCCGAGCTGTTCGCGGCTGGCTATGCCGCCATAGCAGTTGTAGGCTCTGGTGATAGTGTAGCTGGCAGTGTAAAAATGGTGCGTCACGCCAGGACGCAAGAGTGCCAGCTGGCCTGGTTCCAGGCGGTGACGGACGCCGTTGATCGCAAAATCGGCCTCGCCTTCCAGGATATAGGTGAACTGGAAGGAGTCATGGCTGTGGGTGACCTCGTCAAAAGCGTAGCCGACATAATGGTGAACTGCAACCCGCCGAAAGGGCGATGGCAGAAAACTGTGGTATTCGGCAGTAGTCATGGCGGGTTTCGTTTCGGCTGGGCAAGGGGTGCGGTCAGGCGACGGGAAAATGGCAGGTGCAGGAGTGGGTCGGGGAAAAGCTGGCGCTGGGCGGCGGCATAGTGCGGCAGACCGCCTGGGCGTATGGGCAGCGGGGATGGAAGTGACACCCGGCCGGCGGGTTGATGGGGCTGGGGACATCGCCGGGCAGGCGCAGCTTAGGCCGGCCGTCGGCGCTGTCCAAAGTCGGCGCGGCTGCCAGGAGAGCCTTGGTGTAGGGATGCCGCGGGGCTGCCATCACTTCCGCGGTTTGGCCGTGTTCGACGATGCGGCCGAGGTACATGACGGCAATCCGCTCCGCCAGAAAGCTGACGACGCCGAGGTCGTGGGTGATGAAGAGGTACGCCAGGCCGAGTTCATGCTGGAGGTCTTTGAGAAGATTGAGGATTTGCGCCTGCACAGACACATCCAGGGCGCTGGTGCATTCATCGCAGATGACAACTGCGGGATTGACGGCCAGGCTGCGGGCCAGGCCGATGCGTTGCCGCTGACCGCCGGAGAATTGATGCGGGTAGCGCCGCAAAGCGTCGGCGGGCAGGCCGACTTTGGCGATCAGGTCGGCCATCCGTGACTGGCGTTCGTGGGAGGTGAGGCCAGGCTGGTGGATTTCCATGCCCTCAGCGATGGTTTCGCCTATAGTCAGGCGCGGGTCCAGGCTGGAAAAGGGATCCTGGAAGATCATCTGGATGGTTTGCCGGAAAGGCCGGAGGGCGCGCGGATGCAGGCCAGTGAGGTCGGTCTTGCCATGTACGACGATGCGGCCAGCGTTGACTGGCGCTAAGCCGACCAGGGCCTTGCCAACAGTGGTCTTGCCGCAGCCCGACTCGCCGACCAGGGCGAGAGTTTCGCCAGGCCAGAGGGTGAAGTCAATGCCGTCAACGGCTTTGACATAGCCGATAGTGCGGCGGAGCAACCCGCTTTGGCGCGGGAACCAGACCTGGAGGCCGGTGACTTGCAAGACTGGCGACGGCAGCACAACGTCGTCTTTGCTGGCTGCGGTGTCGGTCTGCACCTCTGGCAGCGGTGCCTCGGCCAGGTGGCAGACGACGCCATGTCCATGGCCGAGGTCGCGAAATAGCGGTGCCTCGGCTTGGCACTGAGGCGTTGCCAGCGGGCAGCGGGGCGCGAAACGGCAGCCTGGAATCGCCTCTTCGGGCTTGGGAACTGAGCCGGTGATGGCGGCAAGCCGTTGTCCGCGCTGGTCAACCGAGGGAATAGAGCGGAGCAGAAGCCGAGTGTAGGGATGGGCGGGCCGCCGGAAAAGGTCGTCGCAACCTGCCGTTTCTACAATGCTGCCAGCGTACATGACGGCGACGCGGTCGGCTTGTTCGTTGACCAAGGCGAGATTGTGAGTGATCAGGAGGATAGCGGTTCCGTATTGACGGCGGAGCGCTTGCAGCAAGTCCATGATTTGCGCCTGGACGGTGACGTCCAAGGCGGTGGTCGGCTCGTCAGCGATGAGCAGTTCTGGCTGGCCAGCCAGTGCCATGGCGATCATCACCCGCTGGCGCATGCCGCCGGAGAGTTGGTGCGGGTAGTCGCTAGCCCGCTGCTCCGGATCGGGAATGCCGACTTGGGCCAGCAAGTCAACGACCCGGCGCTGGCGTTCGGCGCGAGGCAGCTGGTGATGCTGCTTCAGGACTTCGCCAATCTGCCAGCCGACGGTGAGAACCGGGTTGAGCGCTGTCATCGGCTCTTGGAAAATCATGGCGATGCGGCGACCGGCTATGGCACGGCTTTCCGATGCTGGCAGAGCCAGCAAATCGCGGCCCTGGAAATGTGCCTGGCCAGCCTCGACAACGGCGTTCGGCGGCAACAGCCCGAGCAACGACAGCGCCGTAATAGATTTGCCAGAGCCGGACTCGCCGACTAAGGCGAGCATTTCCCCTGGCTTGATGGCGAAAGATGCGTCCTGCACAGCGGTGACGCCGGCGCCGCCTTGCCGGAAGGCAATGCGCAGGCCGGAGACGGCAAGCAGGTGTTGTTCTGGTTGGCTGGACATGGCGGATGGCAGCGTGGATAGGTCAGCGCAGGCGGGGGTCAAGGGCGTCGCGCACAGCGTCGCCAAAGAGGTTGGCAGGAAGGACGAGTCCGACCATGAAGGTGAAGGCGGCGGCCAGCTTCCACCAGATGATCGGCTCCCGGGTGAGTTCGGTCCTGGCGTCGTTGATCATGGCGCCCCAGGACATGGTGTCGGCGCCAACGCCAATGCCGAGGTAGGTGAACGCCGCTTCGGCTAACACTTCGCTGGAGAAACGGATGACCGTGGTGATGAGGATGAGATGGAGGACATTGGGGACAATGTGGCGGAGGATGATGCGCCAGCTGGGAACGCCCATGGCCTTGGCAGCCAAGACAAAGTCGGTTTCACGCAGGCGGATGGTCTCGCCGCGCAGGAGTCGGCACAAGCCCGTCCAGGAGGCGATGCCCATGGCCAGAGCCAGTTGCGGCAGACCCTGGCCAAAGATGATCATGAAGGCGGCGATGAACAGCACCGTGGGAATTGAGCTGAGGACAGCGCAGACGTACTGGGTGGCGTCATCAATCCAGCCGCCGTAATAGCCGGCTGCGGTGCCGAAGACAAGCGCAAAAGGCACGGCGAGGATGGTGGTGAGCAAGCCGATGATGATGCCGGTGCGGATGCTTTTGCAAGCCTGGCAGAAGACGTCCTGGCCGATGCGGTCGGTTCCGAAGAGGTGCGACCTAGGGTAGGTCAGCGGGGCATGGACGCGCTGCGGCTGGCCGGTTGAGGACATGGCGGTGGTGGGCGTGTAGTCGGTCGCCGCCAAGGGCGCAGAGTAGGTTTTTTCGCGCTTGGCGCTGATTGGCGCGAGCAGATAGTCGAGGGCAGAGGCGCCTTGGTCAAGAATGACCTTGCCGGTTTCCGGATGGCGGGCGACTTCGCCGGTTTCCGGGTGTCGGAGCGGACGTCGCCAGCCGACGCTGTCGAGAATGGCGATGGCGCCGTAGCCGCAGAGGATGATAAAGGAGATGACGGCCAGCCGGTTGCGGCAGATTTCATGAAAGGCGTTGCGCCAGTATTCGCGCCGCGACAGCCGCCAGGCGAGCAGGGCAGCGCCGGTGAGCAGGCCCAGCGTGAGAAGATTCTGGAACCACCAGGATTGGAAAAAGGTTGCTGGCATGGCAGGGAAGGGCGGAGACGAAGCGCTGTTGCGCTTTTAGGCGGTTATTGGAAGCGAACGCGGGGGTCGACAGCGGCGTAGCAGATATCTGTCAGCAGCAGTCCAGCCATGTAGAGGACGGAGCCAAGAAAGACCATGACCCGGACAATGGCGAAATCCTGGGTGTTGATGGCCATGATCGTGTACCCGCCCAGGCCAGGAATGCTGAAAAAGCTTTCCAGCAGCAAATTGCCCATGAAGAGCATGAGAATCTGCATCGGGACATTGGCGAGGATTGGGATCATGGCGTTTTTCAGCACATGGCGAAAGAGGACATTGGCTTCAGGCAGGCCCTTGGCCCGGGCTGTGCGCACATAGTCCTTGCCGATCTCCTCCAGGAAAAAGGTGCGATACAGGCGGATGCCGCTGCCTAAGCCGCCGAGTACGCCGATGCCGATCGGCAACAGCAGGAACTTGGCCATGTCCGCTCCAGGCAAGAAGCCTGACACCGGGACGATGCGGAGGGTTTTCGCGAACAGGTATTGGCCGCCGATGATGAAGATCAGGGAGGAGACCGACATCAGGAGGACGCAGGCCAGCTGGATGGCCAGGTCGATGCGGCTGGCGCGGCGGCTGGCAGCGAGCATGGCGACCAGGATGTTGGTCAAGAGGGTGACGAGGAAGATCGGCGTCGTGAGACAGAGCGACGGCGCGATGCGTTGCCTGATCTCAGCACCCAGGGGTTCGAGAGTCATGTCCGAACGCCCGAAGTCACCCCAGAACAAGGCGAGGCTTTTCCGGAAGAAGATGGTCTCGGTCAGCCTGGCAACGCCGGCTACGTCTCGGTTGATGAAAAGAGGATAGTGATAGCCGTGGGCTTCTTTCCAGCGCTCGACGTTTTCCGGGGTCGAGGCCTTGTCGCCCAAAGCCTGGCGCGCCATGTCGTCCGGAGAGTTGACCAGAAAGAACAACAGGAACACGATCAGGTTGACGCCCAGCAGCGTCGGGATGAGATACAGCAGTCGTCGCAGGAGGTAGTGAGTCATGGCGGCAAGCAGGCCGGTTGAAGAAGGTGGCAACGGAAATGCGCCCGCCGACAAGGGCACCCGGATGGACGCAGTCAAAACGTACTATAGGAAAGAAAGCAGGGGTTGCAAGCAGAGCCGGGGCAAGATTGATCCCGAGCGAGGGATTTTCGCAATGCTTCAGTTTCAGTACAATACCGGGAAGGTCGCCGCCTAGGGCAAGGCGCCGCCTAGTGGACGGTGGGCCACAGAGGACTTTAGTGGACGCAGGGACAGATGCCCTCCTACTCGTCTTCCAGGAAGAACGGAGTGTTTTCATCAATGAGCAGCCTCAGGTTTGATTTTGGTTTGGGCTTGTCCGTCGCGTCGGCATCTTTGCTGTCCTTGGTGTCATCCTTGCCGTCTTGCGTCTTTGGTTCTTCTGCGGCGTCCTTGGCGGTTGTCGTTACTGGCTTTGCGGTTTTAGCCTCTGCGGCTGCTTGGGGTGCGCTTTCGCTCTGGCCTTTGTCTCCGTCGTCGCCAGGTTTTTCATCATCGCTTTCCGGATTGGCCTTTTGCTCTTCTGTTGGCGCGGCTGTCCCGCGTTTGATGACTTTGATTTCCGTTACCGGATAATGGGTCAGCTTGAAGCCGCGTGCGTCCCGGGAGCGTAGCCGTATGCTGTCGAAATCGACGGGGACAGAGTGGTACGAGCGGCGGTGGTTGGTCGCCAGCTCCAGGCTGAGGACGACGCCAGAGTTGGTGTAGAGATTTTCGATGAGGCAGTTTTTCGGCAGGATTTGATATTCCCTGCCTAACATGTATTGGCCGATCCGGAAGCGTTTGGCAAACCAGGTGCCTTCCAGGCGGTCGCGGTACAGGATGGAGTAGACCTGCTCCTTGTCAGCCAGCAGCACGTACTTAGTCGGGCCGATGTATTCTTTCTCCGGCACGCTGATGACTCGGCAGGCGCCGTCGTTGCGCAGGAGGACCAGGCGGTCGTATTCGGTGCAGACGATTGGGGCAGCGTCCTTGCTGCTGGGCTTGACATTGGTGCCGACGTAATAATTGACCCGGTCGTGATAGACCTTTACGTCGCGTCGTGCGATTTTGCGCACGTCAACCGTCGAGAAACTGGCGATTTCCGTTTTTCGCGGGAAGGCCGGGCCGTATTTTCCCAGCAGCCGTTTGAGGTAGTCGATAGTGAATTCGACGATATGGCCCTGCTGGTAGATGGTCTGCTCAATGTCCTTGTCGATGGCCGCCAGTTCTTCCTCGTTTTTCCGGATGTCAAACAGGGAAATCCGCCGGATCGGAATCTGCATCAGCTTCTCAATGTCGTCATCCGTGACGTCGCGGCGGAGCTGACTGCGGAATTTTTCCAGCCCCTTGTAGATTTCCGATTTGATTTTTTCCAGGGTCTCGCATTGTTCGATGCGTTTGTAGATGCGATTTTCGATGAAGATTTGCGCGAGGGTTTTTTCCTGGTGTTTTTCTTCCAGCTTGTGGAGGGCGATGGCCAGTTCCTGGCGATGGTAGGACAGCAGCTTTTCCGTGTTGCGGCGGAGCACTTCGCTGACGGTCATCATGGTCGGTACATTTTCTCTGATGACGCACAGGTTGGAGTTAACCTGCACTTCGCAATCCGTGTAGGCGTACAACTCCTTGATCGTCTCCTCGGCGTAGATGTTGCGCTGCAACGCGATTTCAATGGCGACATCTTTAGCCGTATAGTCCGTGATCGAGGCGATTTTCAGTTTGCCGCGCTTGGCAGCCGCCTCAATGGATGCGATCAGCGACTCGGTCGTAGTCGTGGCCGGGATTTCCCGGATGATGACTTTCTTGTCGCCGTCGGCCTCAATGCGGGCTCGAAGGCGTATGCGTCCAGCGCCATCCTCGTATTCGCTCACGTCTATGATGCCGCCCTGCGGGAAATCCGGGTAGAGCTGGAACGGCCGGCCTTCCAGGATGGCGATTTGCGCTTCCAGCAGCTCCTGGAAGTTATGTGGGAAAATGCGCGTCATCATGCCGACGGCAATGCCGTCAGCGCCTAACATCAGCAGGGACGGGACTTTGCAGGGCAGGCGAACCGGCTCCTGGTTGCGGCCGTCGTAGGAGTCGACGTACTCGGTGATTTCGGGATTGAACAGCACTTCCCGCGCCAGCGGGGTCAGGCGTGCCTCAATATAGCGGGCCGCAGCCGCTGGGTCGCCGGTGAAGATATTGCCGAAGTTGCCTTGGCTCTCAATGAAGTACTGCTTGTTGGCCAGCACGACCAGCGCGTCGCCGATCGAACGGTCGCCGTGCGGATGGAAGTGCATCGTGTCGCCGACAATGCCGGCGACCTTGTTGAAACGACCGTCGTCAACCCGATGCATGCAGTGCATGATCCGGCGCTGGACCGGCTTGAAGCCGTCGTCAACGTCGGGAATGGCGCGATCCTTGACGACATACGAGGCATATTCGATGAAATTGCGCGACAGCATCGAGCGCAGGGAGTCGTAATAGTCGTCATCAAGGTCATCAAGGTCGCCGCCGTCATCGCCGTCATCGCCGTCATCGCCGTCATCGTCACCGTCAGCGTCGTCGTCTCTGTCGCTATTTTCGTCGTCGCTGTGTTTGTTATCTGTGTCGTTCAGGTCGTCATTCAGGTCGCTGTCGGTTTTGTCGTTGTCGTCTTTGGTGATGTCGTCAGTCGGTTTGACGTCATCGTCCTTATCCCCTGTGGGATTGATGGGTTCGTGGTCGGTTGGCAAGTCAGTTCTCCTGAGTCTATGAGCAGCTCCGGCGCGTTGGCGGTTTTTTGGCCAGCGGCGGAGTTAGAGTGTATTTGAAAAGGGAAGTTAAGAAAGGTTGGGAATTTCCCAGGTTGAAGGCTGTATGACGTACGGCAAGCTCAAGCTTGAACTACGTACGGCAAGCTCAAGCTTGAACTGCGTACGGCTGTGTCAAATGAGGTTTTCCATGATATAGTCGCGTCGTGTTGGCGTATTTTCCCCCATATAGAATTGCAGCATTCCGTCGACTTCCCGGTTATTATCAACGCTTACTGGGATTAGGCGGATATCTTTGCCGATGAACTGCTCGAATTCATTTGGCGACAGTTCGCCCAGGCCCTTGAAGCGGGTCATCTCATAGCCTTTGCCGATGTCCTCGATGGCTTTGTCGCGTTCGGCGTCGTTGTAGCAGTAGAGTGTCTTTTTCTTGTTGCGCACCCGGTACAAGGGCGTTTCCAGGATGAACAAGTGGTCGGACGCGACGAGGGGCTGGAAAAAGGTCAGGAAGAAGGTGATCAGCAGGTTGCGGATGTGGAAGCCGTCGACGTCGGCGTCAGAGGCGATGACGACTTTGCCATAGCGGAGGTCATCCAGGCTGGACTCAATGCCGAGCGCCTGCATGATATAGTAGAATTCCTCGTTCTTGTAAATGGTTTCCCGTTTTTTCCCATAGCAGTTAAGGGGTTTTCCCCGCAAAGGGAAAACGGCCTGGTACTCGGGATTGCGCGAGCTGACCATGTTGGCGGCGGCAGAGTCGCCCTCGGTCAGGAACAGGGTCGACAGCGAGCATTTGTGCTTGTCCTCGGCCTTGCGCCGGTTCGGCGCGTCGCAAAGATGGAACTGGCAGTCGCGCAGCTTAGGAATTCGGTAGTTGGTTTTCTTGGCTTGCTCTCTAGCTTCTCGCTTGACCGTCTGGATTTGCTTGCGCACAGCCTCGTTTTGGCCGGCCTTGTCAAGCAGCTTGGCTTTGACGGCGGCGTTCTTGAACAGCATTTCCACGACCGCCTGGCGAACTTCGTTGACCAGCTCAGTCCGGATTTCCGTGTTGCCCAGCTTGTTTTTCGTCTGAGACTCGAAGATCGGGTCTTCAAGGCGGATGGATACAACGCCGACAATGCCGTTGCGCACGTCGTCAGGGTCCAGGCTTTTAGGAGCGATTTCGTTGACGGCTTTGAGGATGCCTTCCTTGAAGGCTGACAGGTGGGTGCCGCCGTCGTTGGTGTATTGGCCGTTGACGAAGGAATAGTAGCTTTCGTTGAAGCTGTTGATGTGGGTGAAGGCAAATTCCAGCTTAGGGGAACGGTAGTGCAAAGCATCATACAGCGGCTCAGACTCCTGCTTGGACTCCAGGAGGTCCAGGAGTCCGCGCCGAGAATAGAATTTTTCCCCGTTCAGGGTGATGGAGATGCCGCTGTTGAGCCAGGCATAGAGCTGCATCCGTCGTTTGAGGTGTTTTGGCTCGAAGCGGAAGCCGGGGAAGAATCGATCAGCAGGCCGGAAGGTGATTTCCGTACCGTTCGGCTCGCTGGTCTTGCCTTTAGCCTTGCGCTTGAGTACGCCGTCAACGAATTCCGCAGTCATGCTCTGGCCGTCGCGGCGGGAGATGGCCGTGAACGACTCGGACAAGGCGTTGACAGCCTTGAGGCCAACGCCGTTCAGGCCAATGGAGCAGGCGAATGGCTTGGCAACGCCATCCTTGCTGGTGTCGAATTTGCCGCCGGTGTTGATTTTCGACACGCAGTCAACCACGCTGTCCAGGGGAATGCCGCGACCGTAATCGCGGACTTTGACTTCGCCGTTGTCCTGGATGGTGACTTCAATGCGCCGGCCAGCGCCAATGGTGAATTCGTCAATGCTGTTGTCAATGACTTCCTTGAGCAGGATATAGATGCCATCATCCTGATGCTCGCCATTGCCGAGCCGACCGATGTACATGCCAGGACGAGCCTGGATGTGCTCAAGGGAATTTAGGCTGCGGATCGAACTTTCGTCGTATTTCGGCAGGTTGGTTTGGTCAAATCGCTGTTCCTGCATGCATCTCCCCCTCCCAGGTCAAGGCTGATAAGGCATGATGATTTCGCGGCGCCGGGCCGAAAGGCATTTCGCGCTGTCGGCCTGGCGCCGGTCAATCAGTAGTCGTCGTCATCGTCGTCGTCGTCGAGGTCGTCGTCGTCGTCGTCGAGGTCGTCATCGTCGTCGAGATCGTCGTCGTCGAGATCGTCATCATCGTACAGATCGTCGAGATCGTCGTCGTCTTCGTCATTGTAGTCGCTGAAGTCGTTGAACAGTTTGGACGGGAGTACTAGTTGCCCGCATTCCGGGCAAGCGCCGTCTTCCTTTTCGACTTCACTAACCAGGACTTTGCATTCGCAATGTGGGCATTTGATGGTTTCGCTGGCCATGGTGTTTTGTCCTTGCTTTGCTAGTGATGATTCTAAGTCGTCGGTTAAAGGTGGGAAACAAGTTCGCCAAACAATAATGCCTGCGCCGGAAATTTCCTGTTGCCAGGCGAGTTTTTTCTGAATTTTCTGGTCGTCCGTCATCGCCTGGCTGGAATTTCCATGCGGCCGAGGGGCGTCCCAGGCTGGCTTGCAGTGTTGTTCAGTTGCTTTCTTCCTTAGGCATGGACATCAGGAACTCGACATTGGTCGGTTTTGATTTGACGACGCTAATGATTCGCTCCATGGCGTCATGGAGGGGTATGTCGCCGATGGCGCGTCGCAGCCGCCACATCCGGTCGAGCTCGTCAGGATGGACCAGGAGTTCTTCGCGCCGTGTGCCGCTCTTTTCGATGTTGATGGCCGGGTAGATGCGCTTGTCAACCAGGTGGCGGTCGAGATGCAGCTCCATGTTGCCCGTGCCTTTGAATTCCTCGAAGATGACGTCATCCATCCGGCTGCCGGTGTCAATGAGAGCCGTAGCCAGGATGGTCAGGCTGCCGCCGTGTTCGATGTTGCGCGCCGCGCCGAAAAAGCGCTTGGGCTTGTGCAGCGCGTTGGCGTCGACGCCGCCGGAGAGGATGCGTCCGCTATGCGGCTCAATAGTGTTGTAGGCCCGAGCCAGGCGGGTGATGGAATCCAGGAGAATGACGACGTGGCGGCCGTGCTCCACCAGGCGCTTGGCCTTCTCAATCACCATTTCCGCCACTTGCACATGCCGATCCGGCGGCTCGTCAAACGTCGAGCTGACGATTTCCGCGTCCACGACCCGCTTCATGTCCGTCACTTCTTCGGGGCGCTCGTCAATCAGTAGGATGATCAGGGTGATGTCATCGTTGTTGATCAGGATGCTGTTGGCGATTTTTTGTAGGACGACGGTCTTGCCGGTGCGCGGAGCTGCGACAATGAGGCCGCGCTGGCCGCGCCCGACAGGCGTCACTAGGTCGATGATGCGCGTCGTGAGCTCGTTCTTGTCCCGCTCTAAAATAAGTCGCTGGGTCGGGAAATATGGCGTCAGATTTTCGAATGGGACGATTTCCTTTTTGCGGCTTGGCTCTTCGTCGTTGATGGTTTCGACTTTCAGCAAGGCGAAGAAGCGCTCGCGTTCCTTGGGCTGGCGAATTTGTCCGAACACGGTGTCGCCGGTGCGCAAGCCGAAGCGCCGGATTTGGGTTGGGCTCATGTAGACGTCTTCCGGGCAGGCCAGGTAGCTCGCCGTCGGGCTGCGCAGGAAACCGAAGCCGTCTCCGGTCACTTCCAGGACGCCGCCGCCGAACATCACGCCGTTGCGGTCAATTCCATTGGCGCGGAGAATTTCAAACAGCAAGTCATGGCGCGACATGACCGCCGTGTTTTCGATTTTGAAGTCAGCGGCCATGCGCATCAGGGCGGATGTTTCCATGGCGCGCAATTCGTTCAAATTCAGAAGGTTGGGATTTTCCTTGTCGCGCGGGTCGACGATCATGGCGTGATCCGGCAGATCACGCATGTCCAGCCTCTGGTTGTCACGCGCGCCATCCTGATAGTTGTAATTGCTTTTCCGGCGGCGACGGCTATGCCGGGAGCGGCTGCTGTAGCCATCGTTGAAGTCGGCCTTCAACGGGGCTTCGCCGTCATCGCCCTGGCGCTGCTTGTTGGAATTCTGCTGGTAAGGGCGCTGCTGGCCAGGGTTTTGATGATATGGCCGCTGATTGTTCGGCTGGAATTTCCGCGGAGTCTGAGATGAGGACGCCGTGCCGGCGGAATGAGCTTCCTGACGCCCTGGGTCCGCACCCGGGCCTTCGCTGCCGCCTGGCTGATTCCAACGAGACTGCGGTTTTTTGGACATGGACGTCTGCTGGTTGTAATTTTTCTGCTGGTTGGACGGCTCTGCCGCCGGGCGTGATCCCTCTGCCGCCGCTGGTAGCGCGGTCGGCGCGGTTGGCGCGGCTCCTTGGTTCGCTGCTGGTGGCGCGGTTCCGGCCTGCACGGGATCCTTGCTTGCTGCTGGTAGCGCTTCCGCCTGGGCGGGCGCCTTGCTCGCTGCTGCCGGTGCTTCCGCCTGGGCGGGTGCCTTGCTCGCTGCTGCCGCTGCGGCTTCGGCTGCTGCTGCTGCTTCGGCTGCCGCTGCTGCCGCTGCGGCTTCTCTGAGTTCCTGCATTTTCTTTTTCGTCGAGCCTGGCGGCCTTCCGCGGCGCTTGGCCACGGGTTTGTCTTCGCCATTTCCTGCCGTCGTCGGCGGAGCGGCTGTCGTCGGCGGAGCGGCTGTCGGAATGTTCATGTCTTCGTTCGTCATAAATGATTTTGTCCCTGAAGTCATAACGGAAAAAGAAAACGACGGAAGTTGTATCCAAGGAAAAATGGTCCGTGCCGGGCTTGGGATGGGGGCGTCCGCGATGATTACAGTGGCACGTCTGGGTAGGGCGCCGGGCTAGACGGTGTGTTGGGCTGGCGGCGCAGCCGGTTCAATCAGTTTGCGGCAGGGCGAACAAGGCTTGCAGCTGGCGATGCAGGCGTGTGCATTGCTGATTAAGCATCGCCAAGGAACAAGTGTTGATTAACCCATAGTCACTGCGGCAAAGTTTTTCATTCATGGATAATTGCTGACTAAGGCGCTGGTTGATCTCAACCTCTGACCAATGCCGCGACCGGAGACGAAGGAGCTGCGTGTTCCGATCGCACCAGACGGCGATGACAGCGGCGAAACCAGCTTCCCATCCAACTTCATAAAGCAAGGGAATGGCGCAGTACAGGAGATTGTTGGTGCGTGCTCCCGCCGTGCAGATTGCCTGCTTGACCAGTGGATGCAGGAGGCCGTTCAGCCAGCTGAGTTCATGAGCAGCAGCAAAGACCTTCGCGGCAACGGCTTTTCGGTCGATGGCACGGCCAGCACCCAAAATAGTGTCGCCCCAACGCGACAACATCTCTTGGTAGGCTGGCTGTCCGGGTTCATACAGGGAATGAACGATTTGATCGGCATCCAGTACCTCGGCGCCTAAGGCCCTGAAATACTCAAGGACTGTGGTTTTTCCGGCGCCGATGCCACCCGTAATGGCTATCAAAGGCATAGGTGAACAGTCAATACATGTCGGGAGGAGAAGGCTGGATAGGCGCCGTCCTGACGCCATGCGAATCAAACACTCTTTGCGAGATGAACATTAATGTAGGCAGCAAAAACAGTTTGTCAAACGACAACAGTGAAATTGACCGCAGAGAACCGCTGGACGGAGGGGCGAGGGGCGGTGCGTCCGGCACTGAAGTGCCGACACTGGACGGAGGGGCGAGGGGGCTGAATGCTGAATGCTGAGGCGCATTTCGCAATTCATAATTCATAATTCGTTAGGGGGGCCCGCCCTGGTCTTGCGGAAAAATCTTTTCAAAAAAAGCGTTGTTCCGGCTTGCGCGGGGCGGAAGGCGTGGTATATTAAAACTTGCGCCCTGAAAAGGGTGCCGCGCTTAACTGCCCGCCGTTGTCCTGTCCTGTCCGGCTCTGTCCGGTTTCCGGTTAGGAAAAAGTCAAGAAAAAGTCAATTTTCGGCTTGCGGAACGTGGAAGC
>MWEG01000031.1 GCA_002070945.1 Lentisphaerae bacterium ADurb.Bin082 | reverse complement strand
GGCCGGGACGGCTGCCTGGATTTCTTTGCCGGCCCGACTGACCCGAAGTTCACGGCAAGGATGAATTTCTACAATGTGCACTATGCTGGCACGCACATCGTCGGTACCAGCGGCGGCACGACTGACGACATCCGGGAAGCCTTGGACCTGATGGGCAAAGGCCGGTTGAATCCGTCCATGATGATTACCCATGTCGGCGGTCTGACCGCGACCAAGGACGCGACCCTGAACCTGCCCAACATCCCCGGCGGCAAGAAGTTGATCTACACGCATGTCGATTTCCCCTTGACCGCGATTGCGGATTTTGCCGAACTGGGCAAGAAAAACCCGGTGTTTGCGGAATTGGCGGAAATCTGCGCCAGCAACAATGGCCTCTGGAGCCTCGAGGCCGAAAAGGTAGTGCTGGACAAAATGCCGAAACTGGCCTGCTGCTGAGTCGAAACAGCTTGAACTACAGAATAAGCGCCGGTAGCGTTTGAAATGAACCGCCTGAAAAAAATTAGGCAGTGATTGCGAGGGGAGGAAAGGGTGCCAAGCCCTTTCCTCCCCCTTTGTATGCCTTGAAAAATCCAAACTGTTCTTTTCGGATATTTTCCCTTTTTGTTCTTGCCACTAAATAATTATCATTGGAGTCTATTATGCGAGTTGTCATTATCGGTGGTGTTGCTGGCGGTGCTGGTACGGCGGCGCGTCTGCGTCGGCTTGATGAGAAAGCCGAGATTATTATGGTTGAGCGCGGCGCCAATATCTCCTACGCCAACTGCGGCTTGCCCTATAACCTTGGCAGGGTGATTCCGGAGCGCGACTCCCTCTTGCTGATGACTCCTGAAGAGTTTCATGGTCGCTTCAACGTGGACGTGCGCGTGCGCTGCGAGGCTTTGAGCATCGACCGTGCAAATAAAAGCGTGCGGCTGCGCTATTTGGACAGCGGCGAGGAAAAGGTGGAAAAGTATGACAAGCTGGTTCTGGCGACCGGCTCAGAGCCATGCCCGCTGCCTATCCCCGGGGTGGACTTGCCGGGCGTGCATAGGCTGTGGACTCTGGACGATATGGATAAGCTGGAGCAATGCCTGGCGGCGGGAGCTAAGCGGGCTGTCGTGGTCGGCGGTGGTTTCGTGGGCATAGAATTGGCTGAAAACTTGCATGAGCGAGGCCTGGAAGTGACCCTGGTGGAACTGGCCAATTTCATTATGCCTAGTCTTGACTGGGAAATGAGCAACCTGCTGGTGGAGGAATTGCGCCGCAATGGCCTGGGCGTGGAGCTGGGCGTGGGGCTGGCAGGCGTGAAAAAAACAGAGAATGGCCTGCAAGTGCAATTGAGCGATGGCCGAAGCCTGGATGGCGACCTGGGGGCGCTCTGCCTGGGAGTGAGGCCTAATTCCGCGTTGGCCAAGGCGGCCGGCTTGGAGCTGGGGCCGCGGGGACATATTGTGGTGGATGAAAAACTGCGTACGTCAGACCCAGATATATTCGCCGTCGGCGATGTTATCGAAGTCATAGACCCGGTGTTCAAAGGCAAGGTGGCTATCCCGCTGGCTGGCCCGGCAAATCGGCAGGCGCGCATTGCGGCCGATAATATCTGCGGTGGAAACAGTACCTATAAAGGAAGCCTAGGCACGTCGATTATTAAAGTGAACGAGCTTACTGCCGCTAACGTGGGCTACAGCGAACGGCTGCTGAAAAGCAGGGGCGTGCAGTATGAAAAAATCTATCTGCATCCGCGCTCACATGCAAGCTATTATCCCGGCGGCACATCGCTGCATATAAAGGTGCTCTTTAGCAAAGAGGGCAAGATTTTCGGGGCGCAGATCGTCGGGAAGAAGGGCGTGGACAAGCGCATCGACGCGCTTGCCATAGCGATGCTGCAAGGCATGGACATACGGGAGTTGGCAGCCCTGGAACTGGCCTACGCGCCGCCATATTCCTCAGCCAAGGATCCGGTCAACTTCGTCGGCATGATTGCGGAAAATATTTTGAGTGGGCTGAGCCGCTCGGTGCATTTTGAAGACCTGCCCAAGGACGCATTCCTGCTTGACGTTCGGGAGGAAGAGGAGTTTGCAGAAGGCTGCGTTCCTGGCGCGGTGAATATACCCATGAACTCACTGCGTGAACGTCATGTTGAACTGCCGCATGACAGGAAGATATTTGTGTACTGCCGGTCAGGTGTGCGCTCATACGTGATGGAACGGGTGTTGAGGCAGCTGGGCTATGACGTGGTCACGGTGTCTGGCGGCATCTTGACCTGGAAAATGTTGCAGGCTATCAAGCCCTCTTCAGCACCGCTGAAGGTAGAATCTTGCAACAAGGAAGTTCGCCCCCAAACTCCAGGCTGCTGCAGGTAGTCCAGCTTCAGTTTGCCGTAGGAGTGACCGAGCATATCAAGCGACGTTTACTGCCGCAGCGCTTTCCCTGGGGGCTGTTGCAGGACTGCCAGCGCGTGTCGACGGTAGTGGCTGCGCAGGTCTTCGGTAAAACTGCGCAGGCTTTTTTCGCCTAGCCCATTGAGGTCGCCCAGGTTGTACAGCACTCGCGCCAGAACCAGTTCTTGGGTACCGCTGCGGTCGCGCGTGCGTTTGTCCTTGACGATGTCCGTGATGGCGGCGCCGGTGACGCCTGGGCGTTGCAGGAATTTGGCGATGATTTCGGCTGAGTCGCGTGCGCCCTGGGCTTCCAAGGCCATGGCGATGGTCCGGATATGCTTCCAGTGCGGCTTGTCAGCGGCCAGAAGCTGTTTAGCCTTGTCATGCAGGATTGGCAGGGCCTGTTGGTTGCCGCTGCGACCGGCAGCGAGGATATAGCTGTCCAGCCAGGTGATGCTGGGAAAATAGGTGGAGATGTTCTCGGCTTCGTACTCGGCGGTATTGCGGATGGTCGTCAACAGGGTGTCAAGTCCGGTCGCATCGCCCATCATGCCGAGGATATGGGCAACGCGCAGTTTGCCGTCAGGAGTGGTAGCGTTGCTATAAGCTTGGCGCAACAAGGGCAGGGCGCGTTCAGGCTCAGCCATGAGAATGCCGAGTCGGCCATAGTCCTGATTCACCAGTTGCTGCACGGCGGCCTCAATATCAGCCAGCGGCATCGGATAGGAATCCTGGTGCTCGGGGACGTCTGGAGTTAGGCATTTGGCGTCAACCAGGAGAGCCTGGAGTTTTTTCAGGTCAATGCTCCTGGTCGGCAGATTGTCGCGGGCGGCCATGGCAGCAGCCAGACCAGCGGCGTAACCGAGATTTTGCAGGCAGGGCTGCATGCGGATCGAGGGAATGGCGTCGCGATGCGCGCTCAAGCCGATGCCGACAACTAAGATGCCGTCAAGGCCACGCGGCAACAGGCAGCGGTAAGGCGTGTAGGACAGGCCGCCAAGGTGGTTGTTGATGTAATAGTAGGGATGGACTGGCGAGCCGTGCTTGTCCAGGCGGCCGCCTTGGCTGATTTGGATGGTGTCAGGAAAGCGCCGTTTGTTGATGATGTCAAGCGGGTCAAGCGTGTAGTCGCCGACAATGCGGCGCCGTTCGCGGGTGTCGATCAGCTGGCAAAGGTCGTAGGCGCCGCGGAATCTGCGTTTGGCCGCGATGAGCGACGTGGTTACGTCGACCATGTCCACTTCATCAACGTAGGTCCAGTCGGTGTTGATGTAGCTGGCGCCAGGGGCGCGGTAGGGCAGGCCAGTGCCTTGCATGGCTTCGTCATCAGCGCTGTTGTAGGCTGTTTCCGCGCCAGCAGCGGCTGCCAGGTCAGCATTGCCAGTGCCGTCAATGACGACTTTGGCCAGGACGACGCCTCGGCCGGCTGGCGTGGCTACAACGACGCCAGTGACCTTGTCGCCAATGCGGTACGCTCCGCAGCCGAGGACGCCGAACCAGATGTCGCCCCCAGCCGTGCGGATTTCCCGGCGCCAGTATTCCTGTTTGCCGACGATATAGGTCGGCGAGCCGATGTCCTTGATGCCGCGGTCGACCTCGGCGGTGAAGCCTTCGCGGTAGCCAGCGCAGTAGATGCCGATCAGGCCGACGGTGCCGGTGCCGCCCAAAGCATGGAGATATTCGAGCACCAGGGTTTTGGCGCCGCTGCGGGCAGCAGAGATGGCAGCCGGTGCGCCGCTGGTGCCGCCGCCAAGCACGACGACGTCGTAGTTGCCGAGGACGGGCAGGGCACTGGCCGGGGCAGGGATTGTTGCCATCGGAGTTGACAGCGGCCGGAAGTCGGCTAGCGTTTCGTAAACTTCACCGACCTTTCGGGTGGCTGCGGTAGCTGGTTCGCCAGCGACAAAGACGCCTTTGGGCACCGGCTGCTTGAGTACGGCTGCGGCTGCGTCACGGCCTGTTTTGGCGGCATGGTTCAGCCTGGCTGCCAACGCGCCGTCCCGGGTCGGCACTCGGCAATAGCCGGGCGTCGTCACTGTCGGCATGGTTTCTGGGACGAGCGGCAGCAGGGTTTCGGATTCCTCAACCTGTCCCGGGTCAAAGGTCAAATCACGGGCTTTCTGCTCTGCCTCGGCCAAGGCGGCGAACGAAGTCGATGGCAAAGGCAGCCGCAGCGTGTATTCAAAGGCGACCTCATGGCTGGTCTGCATCGCGGCATTGATTTTTTGGACATGATTGCCGAATCCGGCTGATCCGAAGGAGGCCGGGCCGATGCCGCCGAGCGGCGTTTGCAGAGGCACGGCGCGGCAGGCGGTGATGCCAGCGCCAGACTTCATCTCGCCGCCGATGACGATTCGCTTGAAGTCGCATTCGCTGGGCGCTGTGGTTGCAGCAGTTTCAGCGCCTGCCAGGCGTGCGAACCACGGACCGGTAGTGGCGTCAATGACCAGCTTGGCGCGAATAGCCTGGCGGCCAGCGCGGTTGGCAATGACGACGCCGGCCAGGTGGCCAGTTTCATCACGCAGGATTTCAGTGGCTGCCGAGCCATAGACAAAGTCGACCCCTGCATTGAGAAGCTCTTCCTCAAGAGCAGTTTTCACCTGCATAGGAGTGGTGTTGCGGACCTTTTCGGCAGCGAGCGGATCGACCTGCGGCGGTTCGAAAATTTGCAGTTCGCCGATCAGAAATCGCGGCGAGAGTTCGCATTTTTTGATTTGGAAGCGGACGTATCTGGCGTTGCCGGTCACGCTCATGGCCAGAGTCAGGGCCTGGTCGACTTTGGCGACGGTTGTGCAGGAGGGGTTGTCCAGGACGCCGGCTTCCTGCCAGGTCTTGCCATCAACGCTGGTGGCAACAGTGATGGCGCGCACAGCATAGCGACGCGGGGACTGGAAGACCATGGCTCGGACTTCGTGCAGGCTTTTTTCTGAGCCTAAGTCAGCCACGATGTCGACATCGCCGTCAAACTCAACGCTTTGATTGTAGACGGAATCCCATTGTCCGTCATTGAGCATCCGCGGCGGAGTCGAGTCAACATGCCTGCCGGTGGATGGGCGGGACGTTGTATATTCGAACGTCAAGCCCTGTTCCTTGTTCAGTTCAGGGAACATGGCCTGGAGCAACGGCGTTTCTGGGGTTTCGCCGGGGGGCAGCCAGAGCTGATAGGGCGCACAGAGGTCTTCGCCAAGATACATGCGCGGCGCCGCCAGGAAGACGCTGGCGCCAGCGCGGGCAGCGGCGTTGGCAGCCGCGACGCCAGAGGAGCTGCCGCCGACTACGACGATGTCGACATCCGCCGCTAACGGTAATGAGCGTTCCGATTCAAGCACGGAATCTGCCGCAGCATGGGCGAGGAGCGGAAGCAGCAGGGCACTGGAAACAAGCAAGTTGCGCATAAAAGTAAGCCTCCTGAAAAAGCGGCGGGAAAAAGCGGCGGCGTCTGTCTGATAGCACATTTAAACCATAATGCGGCAAAGGAGGTCTGGCAAGGTGCCAGTATGTTTTTGGGGCATTCGCCGTTGGTGAATGTCACTGTTTACGTTTTGGGCCGACCGAAAAAAACTGCGCGTTGGCAAAAGTTGACGATTTGCGCCCTTGCAGAAATGAAAAGGGCGATTATCTTAATGCAATATAGAGGGCATGTAGTCTTTTGCCAGCATAGCTCAGTGGTAGAGCAGCTCATTCGTAATGAGCAGGTCCTCGGTTCAAATCCGAGTGCTGGCTCCAGTTTAAAGCCGCCTAACTTCAACGAGTTAGGCGGCTTTTTTATTTTTAGGCAAATGCCATCATGCATTACCCCTGCCTTGATGATTGACGGTTTGCCTTGTCTCATTCAGCTTCCCGCAAGTCTACTGATTGCATCAGGAAGCCCATTCAAGTGATGGAAAGCATGATGCCAGCGTGCAGGCAGAGTCATGCTCAAGCACAAAATTGCTAGGATTCTGCAGAAACCCCTTTGAAAAAGGGCGTGCAACAGCCTATTTTGGCAGCGGGCTTAGAAATCAAACCCCACCCACCCAAAGGGGGGCCACCCTCCCAAATTTTGACGCGCGTACGCGAGGGTGGTTTGGGTGTCACCGTTACAGGGGAGGCATGTTTATTTGCCCTTGACGCAAGGCTGCGCAGCCGCTTACCCTATCAATCGGCGACCGATTACGGTCGAGGGGAACAGGCAGATTAGAAAAAACAGAAGTTGACAGTTGTCAACCAAGGTTTATAGTAATATGGACAAGAAAAAACGCAAACCGAAAGTTTCCGTGCAGAAACCGAAAGCCGTTTACGAACTGAAAGTAGTGCGGGAAATTCTCAGGTATCCAAATCCGAATGTCGTGTGGGTATTCCGAAAAGATGGAAAGAATAATTACGAGAAATTGGGATATGCGGCACCTGAAGCATTGAATATCGTCCGCAAACTTCGACCACAAAATTTTGATTTATCCTTGCCACCATTGTCAGGCCAGGAATCTCACCCTGTAGATGTCTATAAAATTCAGGAGCCAGACAATTTTGGAAAATTGCGAACATTGTACATGAAATTTTTTGTGCGGTATGCAGACAAACCAGACCAAAAAGATCAACTTGTCATGATTAGCTTTCACGAATAAGAGGAGTAGACATGAACACATGCCCATATTGCGGGAAGCAGCAACAGAAAAAAAATGGATATACATGGAAATCGGAATATTATGGTACGATTTTCATTCCTGATGTTGAGTATTTGCAATGTGAATGCGGCGCAGAGGAAATATCCAATGAAATTCTTAAAAAGGTAGAAGAAGAGCAACAGCGACTTTGTTCAAAACTGTTGTTACAAAGATTGAATTCCTTTGATGACATCAATCATCAGTACATGAAAAACAGCGAACTGGTCGCTAAGTTGGGAAAGACCAGACAGGCAATTGCCAAAAATCCTTTAATTAAGCGGAAAATCTTTAACATCGTCCTATTTGGACAGCGGTATTATCTTCGCGAGTCTGTTGAACTATTCTTGCGTACTGGAGACGGTCGCTTCCCATTAGTTAGTAGAGCCAACGATAACTCGAATAAATACGCGGATAGCAAGGCAAGCGTTTCTCACGGCACGGTGGACATGGCTGACAGCATATTCCAAGCTCATCTCGCCCCTCGCCCCTAACGAATGATGAATTATGAATTATGAATTATGAAATGCGCCTCAGCGTTCAACATTTAGCATTCAACCCCTCGCTCGCCCTTCAGCATTCAGCATTCAGCATTCAGCATTCAGCATTCAACATTCAGCATTCAGCATTCAGACTCTCGCCCCTAAACAAAGCCCGTCCAGTCGGATGACCGGACGGGCTTTTTCATCGGCAGGGATTTTTGTTGACGGCCAGGCCGCCCATTTTCGGTTGGTTACTCCAGGATTATGTCTGCGAAGCAGATTGGGACGTGGTAGATAGCGTCTTTCGGGCCGGCAAAGCCGTCATACCACTGGAGTTCACTCTTGCCGGTCCAGAAGCGGAAGCTGTAGAGTCCGCGGATTTTTTTCGCGGCTGGGTCGATGCCGGTGTCGCGGATAGCGATTTTGACCCACAGGCTCCAGCCGTCTGGCGTTTCTTTGACTTTGCGTGTCATAGGCAGTGGGCTGGTGTAATTGGGGATTTCCAGTCCGCCGGTGAGGCTGATAGCGGTCGCGTTGTATGGCCCTTGGTCAGGGGTGGCGGCCTTGTCCGGAGTCACTTCGAAGTACAGCTGCAAGGCTTCCAATTGCCCGTGGCGGTACTTTGGATTGATTTTTTTGACGATGCCCGGGTTAGTCGACTTGAAGCCGACATAGATGTTCTCGCCGTCATGCAGGTATTTGAGCAGGAGCGGATGGTCGGTGTAGGGCTTATTGTCGTCTTTAAGGTAGAATTCGGTGATGGTCAAGGCGTTCGTCCAAGGCGCGGCCGCGAAGTCGGGGTCGAACGGCGGTTCGCCTTCGCAGCGTGGAATCGTCATGGTCTGCACCCGGCCCCTGTTTTTGTACAAGTCGAAGCTGATTCTGATGCGGCGCAGCAGGTCTTGCGCCTTGGGGCCGCGCACCTTCTGTTCGGCCTGGCGCAGGTGTCCTTCCAGCGCGTCGACGGTGGCTTTGTCGTTGAGTGTCACTTCGAACCACTGCGCCTTGGCTGGGGTGCTCCAGGTCGATTTGGTCGGGCCGGCCAGCCATTTTTCCTCGATCAGGGCGAAATATTGCTCCAAGTCAGGGGCGGCGTCCTTGAAGACCCGGTTGAGGAATTCTCGGCGCATGGCCTTGACGTCCTGGTAGGGGTCCCATTGCAAGTTGGCCATCACCCAGAAATACATGGCGTTGCAGTCCCAGGACACTGGCCCGCGGCCGTAGGTGCGCTGTTTGCGCTCAACGTTGTAGTTCTCCATTTCGGAGAAATGCCGTTTGACGCCATGTTCCAGGCAATAGCGGAAATCGGCGGCGGCGATGGCGTCAACCGGCCTGGGGAAGTCAAACACCAGCCCGTAGTATTCGCGCCAGGTCAGGTTCTTCGTATTGTCCAGCCAGGCGTTGAATTTGTCCAGCGTGACTTGATTCTGGGGCGCGGTGATGGGGTACTTGGAATTCTTGAAAATCGGGCAGAATTGGACCCGGATGATCGGATCGACCTTGATGGCCGGCGGCGTCTCCGTGAAGAAATAGGCAAAGCAAAGCAGGTCTTTGCCGGGGTGGTTGGCCTTGGTGTGCTCGGCGATTTCGTTCAGGAACAGGAAAAAGCGGGTGGAATAGAAATTGGGTTCCTTGGCCGTGAGGACGCTGCCGTCTGGGAGCGTGATGTCTGCCTGGCAGGCTTCGCATTGGCACTGGTCGTGGTTGTCCTCAATCATCACCCGGTAGATGGACGCCGTTGGATGGCGCACGACCTGGGCGTCGAATTCCTGCTTGAAGGCGGCGATCATGTCGCGGTTGGTGAAGCAGAGCTGCGTACGATGGGTCTTGCTCGACGGCTTGACGCGCTCGCCATTGATCAGCGGGAAGAAGTCCGGTCGGGTAGCATAGTACTTCTTTTCGGAGATGAACACGGAGTTCAGGTTATGTCCGCCGAGGCATTCTTTGATCATGTCCCATTCATCGTTGAGGGGATTGACGCCGCTGGCGGAATGGCTGGTCCAGTTGTTGGCTTGGCGGACGGTCCACATAAATTCATTCGGCTTGGCTGCGCCCAGCTGCCAGCCGCGCTGCGTCATCTTGGGGATGTCGAGGCCGACAACTGCCAAGGAAAGATTCGGATTGGGGGTGAAAAAGGTGCCGTTCTCTTCATCCGGGAAAGCCCAGATGATGTCAGAGCTTTTGAACAAAACCCGGAAGACGGCGTTGACAATGCCATGCGGCCTCGTGCCCAGGATATAGAGCTGATTGCCCTTCTGGCGCACTGCAAAGCCGTCATTGCCCTGCAAGGCGGTGGCATCCGCAGGAAATTGCGCCAGGATGGCGGGCGAACAGGACAGAATGATCTGCTTCGAAAGACCGCCGCCGACTTCTACAATCGGCAATTGGGCGCCGCTGATCTTGCCGACCCAGAGCTGCAACTCCTTCGCAGCATTGGCGACCGGAACCGGCGCATCGCTGCCAACGACAATCTCAGCTAAAGGACGACCGCCTTCAGTCACCGGAAATGCGGACAAGGTAACACAGGCCGCTAACAGCAAAGGCAGAAAAACAAGTTTTTTCATGGCAAAGACACTTCCCTGATAGTACGATGTTAATATTATAGAAGGGGCGAAAAAAGCGCGGGAGGCAGAATGGCCATCTAAAAATGCGTATGGCACCCGATGTCAGATGATGTCAATGAGCAACAATGTACACGGCTCCAAAGGCAAAAGCAACCACCCGACGCAAAAAAAGATGTGTTCGTATCATTGGCCACTGATGGAAGCTTGGAGTTTCGGAAAGCTGCGGCGCCAGGCACCCAGGGTAAGGCACTTTAGTGGACAGTGGACAATGGACGCCAGTGGACTTTTATGGACGTTAGTAGACGATGGACTTTGGACTGAAGTGGACTTTAGTGGAGGGTGGACGTGGACGGAAGTGGACGTTAATGGACAGCGGAGCGAAGGCAGGGAAACTGCATCGTCCAGGGTAATTAGCCACAGAGCGACAAAAGCACTGAAAGGGAGACACGCAAGACCACACTCCTCGCGCGCGCGACCATTGGATGGAGGCCCCCTCAGGGTGGGGGGGCTGGATTTCTGGAACCGCTGAAAAAATAGGCCACAATACGCTCTTTTTCAAGCGGTTTTCTGCAGAATCATAGTCATTTTGTGCTTGAATATGATTCTGCTTACATGCTGGCATCATGCTTTCCATCCCCTGAATGAGCTTTCTGATGTGACCAGAGGACTTACGGGATTCTGAATGAGATAAGGCGAAAGGGGACGGCGCCTACGGCTTAATTATCAATAAGTGACTAATTACGTATCCGTAATACCCCAGAGTCGGCGCCCGCTTTAAAAGCACCAAGATGCTGACAGCAAAATGGTTTTGCGCGTATTATAGTAAAGTGGCGCGCGATTTCAACACAACGGCAAGAGACCATAGAACAGCCGCCTTGCCGCCACTGCGTGCGTTGCTTCTTGGGGGCAGTCAGGAGTTTGATATGAGCAGGATAACGATTGTCGTCGACAACCAGACCGCACGGGGGTTGGCGGTCGAGCATGGTTTGGCTTTGGTCATTGACAGTTCAGCCGTCCGGTTTCTTTTTGACACTGGCGCGGGCGCGGCGCTGTTGCCGAATGTCGCCGCGCTGGGGATAGCGACGGATTCGCTGCGGCGAGTGGTTCTGAGTCATGGCCACTATGACCACACTGGGGGTCTGGCAGCACTGGCCGCCGCAGAGCCTGGGCTTGCGGTGTTTGCCGCGCCCGGCGTGACGCAGCAACGCTACAGCTGTCATCCAGGCCAGCCAGCCCGGGAATTGACTATGCCGGAAAATTGCCGACATGCGCTGGAGACGGCAGCCGAGCGCCATGAGATTGCCGCTTTCACGGAAATTGCGCCGCAGGTTTTTTTGACCGGGCCGATTCCGCGACGCTCCGGCGAAGACTGCGGTGGCCCGTTCTTCCTGGACTCCGCCTGCCAGAAGCCGGATTTGTTGATGGATGAGCAGGCGCTGCTCCTGGGGGACGGAACCTTGGTGCAGGGCTGTTGTCACAGTGGCATTATCAATACACTCGAATATTGCCGGCAGTGCGCACCACATATTCCGGTCAGGACGCTGGTCGGCGGCCTTCATCTCAGGCACGCAACGCCGGAACGCCTGCGCCAGACGGCAGACTACCTGCTCGGGCTGAATCTGCGCCAACTGGTTTTGCTGCATTGCACCGGCGAAGCCGCCAGCGCTTACCTGCAAGAGAAACTGCACTGCCCAGTCCATGTCGCGCGCTCGGGAGAAACGTATGAATGCTGAATATTCCATCCTGGAAAGTATTTCCGATGGTGTTTTCACGGTTGACAAGGATTTCCGCATCACGTATCTGAACCGTTCCGCGGAAGAGATGATCCTGGTGGACCGGGAAGAGGCTATCGGCCGATTTTGCTGCGAGGTGTTCCGATCCAATCTCTGCGAAGGCGCCTGCGCATTGCGACGTACCCTGGAGCAGGGCAAGCCGATCATCGACCTGAGCTGTTTCATCATCAACAATGAAGGCCGTCGCCTGCCGATCAGCATTTCCACCGCTGTCTTGCGCGACCGGGACGGCAACGTCATCGGCGGCGCAGAGACGTTTCGCAACCTCAGCGACATCGAGGAACTGCGCCAGGAGATCACGGGCGGCCAGCGCCTGGGGGACTTTGTCAGCCACAGCCCATCCATGCAGAAGATTTTTTCGAAGCTGAAGGCAGTGGCGGAAACGAACACGACGGTTTTGATCACCGGCGAGACCGGCACCGGCAAGGAACTTTTAGCCAGGACGATTCACGCGCACAGCCCGCGCCAGGACAAGCCATTTGTCGCGATCAACTGCGGAGCTTTTCCCGATACGCTCCTGGAGTCGGAATTGTTTGGCTACAAGAAGGGCGCCTTCACCGGCGCTGACCGAGATAAGCCCGGCCGTTTCGCCTTGGCCGAAGGCGGCGCCCTGATGCTGGACGAAATCGGCGAAATCTCCTCGGCTATGCAGGTGCGGCTGCTACGGGTGCTGCAAGAACGATCCTACGAGCCGCTGGGGGCGGTCAAGGCCGTCAAGACCAATGTCCGCATTATCGCCGCGACCCATAGGAATTTGCGCGAGATGGTGCGAGACGGGGAATTCCGGGAAGACCTCTTCTATCGCATCAACGTGATTCAAATGGAGATGCCGCCATTGCGCGAACGTAGGGAAGACATCCCATTCCTGGTGGACAGCTTTATCCGGCGCTTCAACTTGTCCATGGAACGCAATGTCTCTGGCATCAGCCAGACAGCGCTGCGACTGCTGTCTGCGTATTCCTGGCCAGGAAACATCCGTCAGCTGGAAAATGTGATTGAGCGTTCCATGGTGTTTTGCAAAGGCGCCTTGATTGAGCCGGCCGACCTTCCTGCTGAGCTGACCGAGGGGATGCCGCTCCCCGATGACAATGTGTCGCCATCAGGTGCGATCAGCGATGCGGTGCAGCAGTCGGAAAGACAGGCGATTCATGCGGCCTTGGAGAAGACGGGCGGCAATCGTCGCCAAGCCGCCCAGCTGCTGGGAATCCATCCAACCACATTCTACCGAAAGCTGAAATCCCTGGGAATCGCCCTGGAACTGCCGGACGGCCGCCGGAAAACTAGGGCGGAAAAGACGGCACGCAAGGCAAAATTGCAGTGAAGATAGCCGCAAATGCTTGCATAAATGCTACACTATCGCTGGATTGACTGGCTTTTTTGCGACGGTATGAACTTTTCGAAAATTTCTCATCCTATTGTCCAGTAGCAAGTTGCAGCTACTTCTCTTGTCTGGCATGCTTTTTGCTTGGTATTTACAGTGTAACAGAATAATAGGAAGGCTTGCAATATGCGGATAGCCATTACAGTACATCGAGAGAGCCGGCGCGTATCGCCTTTGTTTGAGGCGTCCGAGATGGCGGTTATCGTTGACCGCTGTCGCGGGGTGATTAGCAGCCAGAATGAGGTTGCGTTGCCCGTCTTGCCGGAGGACAAGATCAAGCTTTTGTCATCTCTCGGGGTGCAAGTTTTGCTGTGCGGGGCGATCGCCAATGAGACGGCCAGCCTGGTCGCGCAGCACGGATTGCGTCTGCATTCATTTGCCGCTGGGGAATGGGGCGAGGTGCTGGCAGGTTGGCGGCCAGGCCGTCATTTGCAGGAGTGCCATCTTATGCCGGGTTGCGGCCGCCGGCGTCAGCAGCGTTGTCAGAACAAAGGCCGCTCATGGAGGCAGAAATGAAAGTAATTTTAACCAGTCAAGGCGATTCATTGGATGCGGCGATGGACGTCCGTTTTGGCCGTGCCGCCAAATTCCTTTTGTGGGATTCGTCAACGCAGGCTGTCAGCGTCGTTGACAACCAGCAGAGCATGGATGCTCCTCAGGGAGCTGGCATCCAGGCGGCGATGACGGCGATTAAGCAAGGCGCTAACGCAGTCATCACCAGCCATTGCGGCCCAAAGGCATTCCGGGTTTTGCAGGAAGCCGGGGTCAAGGTGTACCTGACCAAGGCGGCCAAATGCCGGGAGGCGCTGCAATTGTTCCAGGACGGCAAACTGCAAGAGGCCAGCAGCGCTAATGTGGAAGGACATTGGACATGAAGGTCGCGGTGGCATCGGGCAAAGGCGGAACTGGCAAGACGACCGTCAGCCTGGCGTTGGCGGCAGCGGCGGAAACACCCTGTCTGCTGCTTGACTGTGACGTGGAAGAACCGAATTGCCATCTTTTCACGTCAGCAGAACCCTGGCGGACCGAAGGCGTCGATGTCTTGGTTCCGGAGTTTTTAGGCGAGGGCTGCGACGGCTGCGGCTCTTGCGTCCGCTCGTGCCGCTTCAATGCCCTGGCCGGCTTTGGCCGGAAGGTGATGGTGTTTGCCGAGATGTGCCATGCTTGCGGCGGCTGCGTTTTGGCCTGTCCGCATGGAGCTTTGCGGGAGATACCGTATCCGATTGGCCGCCTGGAATTTCGGCATGCCGAGGGCTTTGAGCTGATTACGGGCGTTATGAATGTCGGTTATGCCATGGCACCGCCGCTGATTCGGCAGCTGAAAACACATCTGCCGACGTCAGGGTTGGCAGTGCTTGACTGCCCGCCAGGCACGTCTTGCTCCATGGTGACGTCTGTTCGCGACTGCGATTTCGTGGTTCTAGTGACAGAGCCGACGCCTTTTGGGCTGCATGATCTGCGGCTGGCGGTGGAGACTTTGGCTGAACTCAAGCTGCCTTGCGGCGTCATCGTCAACCGCGCCGAACCCGGGGTTCCCCTGATTCATGACTATTGCCAGGAAGCC
>MWEG01000030.1 GCA_002070945.1 Lentisphaerae bacterium ADurb.Bin082 | reverse complement strand
CAACCTCGAACAGGCCAAGCAAAAACTGCAAGAAGTACAAAAGACCAGACCAACGGCAAAACTGCTGAAAAATTTCTGAACCGAAGGATGCAGAGGGCGTGGTGCATTGGTTAATATGCGAAGTGTTGTGATAGAGCGACGTAATCCATACGAGAATCAGTCCAGATTCAACTGAAGCTACTCCAGGTTGAACGCCGCCACTTGCCGATGGATGGCGCCGTCAGGGTGCAATTCACTGGACATCAAGCGGAAATCCGTCACTGAGCATTGCTTGCCCGCCAGCGGAGAACAATGCGTGGCCAGCGCCAAGGCGAGATTCGGCGGAGGGGCGCTGCCGACCTGAAGGCGCAGAAACGTCAAATGCGGCACAAAGGCGCGCTTTTCCACAGGTACACCCACCGCCTCCAGGCAGCCGTCGATATCGCCTTTCAATGCCGTCAATTCCGGGGTGTTCACCAGCCCCAGCCAGCCGACGCGCGGTCGGCGCGCCGATGGGAACCAGCCGCTTTCCCCAAAAGTAATCACAAAAGGCGGACGACGCACCCGCCCCAGCGCCGCCAGCAAATCCGGCAGCTTTTCGGCGGCCAAGTCGGCTATGAAACCAAGAGTCAGATGCAGCTGCTCCGGGCGGGTCCAGCGCAGGCGCGGCAGCTCCTGTCGGCAACGCTTCAGCGCCGCCTGCGCCTCCTCTGGCATGGCAATAGCTACAAACAACCGCATGGCAAAGCACCTTTTGTCGTCGTCCTCCCGCCCCAGGCAGTCAGCTGGTCAATGGGCCCGGCGGCGCATGATGTCATCCTGCACTTCCGCTGTCAAGCGCGTGAAATAGGCGGAAAAGCCGCTGACTCGGACCACCAGGTTGGCGTACTGCTCTGGATTTTCCTTGGCCGCTGCCAACGTCCGGTTGTCCGTCACATTGAATTGCAGCTCATGGGCGCGTCGGCGGACGAATTCGCGGGTCAGAGCCAGGAAACGGCGGCGTCCCTCCTCATGCTCAAAGTATTCCGGCAGGAAACGCATGTTGACGACGGTGCAGTTCTGGCTGCTGTAATCCGGCTTGCTGATAGAGTTGAGGAAGGCTGTCGGCCCCTTCACATCGCGCCCATAGAATGGCGATGCCGCGTCTGACAAGGGCGTGAACGCTCGCCTGCCATCGGGCGTCGCCTTCACCATTTGGCCGGCGTTGATGTTGCTGACATTGGTGGCCATGCAGCTGAGGAAATGGCCGCCGTCCAGCGTCCGATGCTGCAGCCAGGCCTCGCCAAAATGCTTGACCATGGCGACGGCGATGTCATCGACGTAATTGTCGTCGTTGCCGTATTTCGGTGCGCGATTGATGAGCCTCTGGCGCAGCGCTTCGTTGTCCTTGAAATCCGTGGCCAGAGCCTGTTTCAGTTCAAGTCGGCTGACAGCCTGTTCCTCAAAGACGAGTTTCTTGACAGCGGCGAGGGAATCGGCGATGGTCCCCAGGCCCATCATCCCGACGCCGTGCTGGCGCTTGAAGCGGGCGCCGCCGTCGTTCACGTCGCGGGCTCGTTCGATGCAGCAGTCGGTCAGGGCGGACAAGACCGGGTCAGGGAAGCGTTCGGGCGGGAAGCAGGCCAAAGAATGGTTGTACTGCTCAACGTGCTTGCGGATATCTTCGTCTAATTCGGCGTAGAATGCCGTCATCAGCTGGTCAAAAGTCTCGAAGGAATCAAGCCGGTCAAAAATCCGGTCAGCGACCATCTGGGTATTGAAGCGCGAATCGCTCCAGGCTTGCTGCCGTCCAGGAATGAGCGTTTCGACGCAGCCAACCATGCAGTAGTCGCGGGCATGGCGCAGCGGGATGCCGAGTTTGGTCAGCATGGGCACGGTCACTTCGTCATTGAACAGGGCTGGGAAGCCGATGCCGGTTCGGATCAGGTCGATGCAGGCCAAGTGGAAGGCGTCACTGCTCTGGTCATGCAGTCGTGCGGAAATGTTCGTGGATGGCGACTTTACCAGCCCGGTCGCCTCCAGGATGAGGAAGCTGAGGTCGTTGGTCGCGTCCCGCCCTCCTGGAGTCAGGCCGCCAATGCAGATATTGGTGACTTCATGCATGCCTTCGACCTTGGCGAACAGATGGCAGAGCAAATCCAGGGCGCTGGCTCGATCCAGGACGCCACGCTTAATGTCACGCTGATAAAAGGGATACAAGTACTGGTCCAGCCGCCCGAGCGCGTTATGGCCGCGCTTCTGCGAAGCCAGCAGGATATGGACGATCCACACCAGCTGCAAGGCGTCAGCGAAAGTTTCCGGCGCTGGGCCGGCAATGCGTTGCAACCGCGCCGCGATCTCGGGCTCCAGCGCGCTGATGGCGGTTGCAAACCGCCCGCAGTAGTCGGACATCGCCCGCAGGGAGATATCCATGGCTTCAAGCTGCTCCTGCTGGCGTTGGCTGCAGCGGCGAGTACGTGCCTGGGCGATACGCTGGCGGAACCCGTCCAGCCCCTCTGCCAGAAGGCGGTCGTAGGCAGGGACGGTGTGGCTGTAGCCGACGCGGAAATTGCGATGCCCGCGCCCGGCGTCCGCCCCGGTGAAAAAGGCATAGTCTTTTTCCAGTTCCGATGGGATTTCGAAAGCCTGGAACGTTTCTGCACCGGCCGCCACCGCCTGTTCCGGCGCCAGCGTCACAGGCAGATGTTCGAGCGTATAAGCGAACGCCCGGGCCCGGAACACAGCCTCGCTTGGACTGGAAACCTGGGTAGCAAAGAATTTTCCGTTCCAGTAGCTGGCCAGGTTATAGGGGCGATAGCATCCCAAGACGTATTTTTCACGGGCGGCGCGGCGTTCGCCGTCGAGGACGACGGTCCAGGATTTATTCGCGTGGTTGGTCATGTTGATGCTCCTCTGGCCATACATCACCGGTGAGAATATAGAAGCGTTGCCCCAGGATTAGTCGGCGGTTGGCCGCCCGTTCATCTGCCAGGCGTCGCAAGTTGCGCATTTCCGCTTCCAGGCGATTGATTTCAATCAGCTGGCGCTGCTGCGCCTCGTCAAAGCTCTTTTCAAGAAGATGCTTCAACTCCAGTTTCAGGCGTTGTCTGGCCAGCAATCGGTCTGGTTCATCAGCCCCATCGCCCTCTTTGACAGCCAAGGCTTGAATCTGCCGACTGAGGCTGCGCACCTGGCTTTCGGTCTGCTGTTGCCGGATTTGGCGCTCGTATTCATCCGGATCATCTTTCCGGAGAACATCAATCGCGGCAAAATTGTCCGCCAACAGCAGGAAATAGGCTTTTGCGCTGGTTGCTTCCTCTCGGCAGCGTCGTTCCCATTCCGCCAAAAGGTCAGGTGCATATTGGCGATGGAAGGCGACCACGTCGTCGGGATTGGTCTGCGGATACTTTTCCCGCACGGCGGCAAACGCATCCCGCTGCACCAGCTGAACCGCTTTTTCGGCTGCGGCTGCGGACACTGCGGGTGCAGCGGCGGGCGGTGCGGTCTGGGCTTTGGCGTTGCCGAGGACGAGCATGGCGGCGAGCACGGCGATGATCATGGCTTAGCCCGTCATGTTCAAAGTTCAGTACGCGGAAAGGTCGCGGTCAATCAAATTCTCCAGCTCGCAGTGCTGGACGTGGATGCGTTCACGGAGCTGGCGGATGGCCCGGTCAACGCTCCGGCCGGGCAGGACTTCCGGCAGGCAGACGGCCTCGGCCGGCGATGTCGCCGTCAGCACCGCCTGCTCAAGCTCATGGGCGCCGGCCTGCAAAGGGATGAAGTAGCAACCGTCCCCAACCGTCAAGGCGGCGACGGCCGCGCTCGCATCGGCGGCGACTTCATCTGCCGGCGCGGTCGTCTCAGCCCATTCCTGGGGAATGACTTGCACGAGAGCAAAGACCAGGGCGGCCAGCACCGCCGGCTTCCAGAGATAGGGCCAGACGCAGGCCATCCAGGAGGGCTGGGGCGGCCGCTGGTACTGCTGGCGGACCATTTCGACCAGCATGGCTGAATTCCGGCGGGGCAGGTGCATACGTTCGGTGTCCGCCTGATGGTCAAGGAGGTCAAGCAGGCGGATTTCAGTCGCGCAATCCTGGCAGTCACGGGCATGGCGGCGCCAGGCGGCGAACATCGCGCTGTCCCGCCCTTGCTGCATAGCCCTTTCCCGGAGGATATCACACTTTGCGCGGCTCATAATTCCTCCACTGAATCCGCAGAATTTCCACGGCTCGATGCATGCGCCACAAGGCTGTGCCCTGTGGGATGTCAAGGATAAGCGCGATGTCCTTGAAAGACACCCCGCCATCAATCCTCAATTCCACCACTTCCCGGAGTTCAGTCGGCAGACGGTTGACCAGGTCGCGCACCACGACGGCGTCGTTGCGGGCGGTAAGCGTCTTCAAGGGCGTGCGATCCTCGCGGGCCTCCATCACCCCGACATCCTCGCCGGTAATCTCAAATTTGCGGCGGCGACGCTTGTCAATGGCCAGATTCCGCGTGACTCGGAACAGCCATGGACTGAGATTGTCATAGATCAACGTGGACGGCGGCTTCGCAATCAACTTCAAAAAAACTTCCTGGCAGATGTCTTTAGCCAGGTCAATGGAGTTGATGTAGCGCGCCGCGTATGCCACGATCCTGGTCTCGTAGCGTCGGAAAATCTCCTCAAAAGCTGTCGTGTCACCATCACACATCCAAGTGAGCAGCGTGCGGTCGGATGCCTCGGCGTAGCGCTCGACTTGGCTGGCAGGCGCCGAGATGAAACCGGCTTGGGACATTTCATGGGCAGACACGGGTTACCTCCTCAAGGTTGGCTGGACTCTCTCATTCCGGCTATGGCCTTGACGGCCTTGGTCGACAGAATATGTTGAAACGCTCTTCCAGTCGGTTCAGATGGCCTCCAACCACCCGAACGGATCCGGGGACTCGGCCCACTGGATAGCGGTGTAGTGATTATACAAATTTTGCAGGACTGGCCCGCAGCCTTCGCGTGGGCCGACCCGGATGACCTGGTCGCCGCGCACGATTTCATTGACCGGGGTGATGACCACCGCAGTGCCGCAAGCGGCGATTTCCTGGAAACCGCTGATTTCGTCAAAGGCGATTGGACGCTCTTCGACCTTCATCCCCAGGTGGGCGGCAAGGGTCTTCAAACCGTTGTTGGTGACGCTGGGCAACACTGAATGCGACCTCGGCGTGACGTAGGCGCCCTTGGCGTCAATGGCGATGAAATTCGAAGTGCCGAACTCCTCGATGTATTTGCGCTCCACGGCATCCAGATACAGGTCCACGGGGAAGCCCTTGTCATTCGCGATCTTGTGCGGCAGGAGCGCGGCGCCGTAGTTGCCGCCGAGCTTGACCGTGCCGGTGCCGTAGGGCGCCGCGCGGTCAAAATCGTCAATGACCAGGGCACGGACTGGCTTCAGCCCGCCCTTGTAGTACGCTCCCACCGGCATCACCATCACGATAAAGGTGAATTCATCTGCGGCGTTGACGCCGATCTGCGCACCAGTGCCGATGAGCAGCGGGCGCACATACATGGACGCGCCGGTGCCGTAGGGCGGCACAAAGTCCATGTTGTCCTTCACCACTCTCCTGATAGCGTCCATAAACATCTCGTCCGGCACTTCCGCCATGCAGTTGCGCCGTGCGCTGGCTTGCAGGCGGCGGGCGTTCTCGTACGGACGGAAGGCGCTCACTATGCCGTTCTTGCCGCGGAAAACCTTCAAGCCTTCAAAGGCGTCCTGGCCGTAGTGCAGAGCCGTTGCCGCGATGTGCATCTTGATGTACGGCTCCCGGATCAACTCGCCATCGCTCCACTTGCCATTCCGCCAAGTATAGCGGATGTGGCTGTGAGTGTCCATGTAGGCAAAACCCAATTTCGACCAGTCTATCTTCATCTTCGTCTCCACTTTGCGCAGCTTGTCAAGTTAACTGTCAAATCACAATTTGATAATGTAACCCGCAATGCCTGCTCCGCAAAGCGTTTTCGTGAAATTTTCGCTTTTCACCGCCTGGTTTAGGGCGGCGGTCTTCGGCCTTTTCGTCTATAGGAATATAACGCCCGTCAACCGCCTCGCATTGGCCGCCAGCGCCGCAAAACCATGCAAATGACGGACAAGACCTCAAAAAAACGATTCGCCAGGCAAGTTTTCGTTCACTGTCGAGATAATCCTCGAAACTGGGGTATAGTATAAGCTAACCTAAGAATATTAACGACCGGTTCGCCCGGTGGAGCGATGTCATGCAATTTACCTACGAATGTCTGCCCTGTGTTTTCAAGCAAATCCAACAGCTCGTCAGCAAAGCCACGGACGATTCCCGGACCAGGGAGAAACTGCTCCGTGCAATGCTCGCCTCCATGGCTGACATGGACTGGGACGTGCCGCCGCCAGCCTTCTCCCGCGACCAGCAGCTGATTGTCAACCAAGTCGTCGGCGACGCCGATTTGTTTCTCGTCGAAAAAGACCTATCCACCGAACTGGCGAAGGAAGTTTGGGAGGAAATCGCTGAGCAGGCGACTCGGGAGCATGACCCCTTCGAGGCGGCGCTTCGTCTTGCCATCGGCGGCAATATCATTGACTACGGCATTGACGGCAGCTTTCAGCTGTCTCAGGCCAAGAGCCGACTCTTCGAAGTGCTCGCCCTGCCCTTGGAACCCAGCCGCATCACAGCCCTCCAAGACGCCATAAACAAGGCGGAGAAAATTTTTTACGTGCTGGACAATTGCGGCGAAGCCGTGTTTGACCGCCTCCTCATTGAACAGTTTAGAGACAAGGTCACCCTCGGTGTGCGCGGCATGCCGGTTCTCAACGATGTGACCCGCCGGGAACTGGCTTCTTCCGGGCTGGCGGGCTACCCGGTGGTTGACACTGGCGACTGCACCCCGGGAGTGTCCAGCCGCTATGCTGACCCGGCCTTTTTCCAGGCCATGCGGCAGGCCGACCTGGTGATAGCCAAAGGCCAGGGCAACTTTGAAACTATGGACGACTACGACCGGCCCATCTTCTTTTTATTCCGGGCCAAATGCTCGGTCGTAGCCAAACACCTCGGCGGCGTTGAGCTGGGGTCTCTGCAAGTGATCGGGAAAAACGTCTAAACCGACAGCATGACTCGGCCACAGAAAGGAAGCGTGTTATGGCTTCGTCCGTGAGCAAAATCAACCAGGAGCGCTTGCGCCTGCGCCGGGCCGTCGCCTCCTGGCTGACGGCTCGGAGACCAAAGCCCTCCGGCCTCGGATTCGATGTCGAAACCACCGGTGCCCGCCTCAAGGTCGATGTGGCCGCCTGCTGGCTCCAAAATCTCAAGCACAACGATGCAAACGACGACAACGGCAACGAAGTACTCAAGCTGCGCCATGCCATCGTGCTCTGCTGCCCGACTCGGGAAAGCTGCTGGCCGGAATGTTCCTCTGCCGAAGCCATAGTCGCCGAGGTCAGCCGACTGCGCGACGAGGCCGAGGCGGAAGAATGCAAAATTCGCGAGCAGGAGCCAGAGCTGCGTGCCGACGATGTGCTGTTTGAGGAATTAGCGCTCTGGGAGTACGAACGCTCTGTCAACCCCCACTACCAGGAACTGCGTCAGCGCCTGGCCGAACTGGAGAGCATGCTTTACAAGGGAACCCGGCTGGAACGCCTGGCGCTCCGGCCCATGGCCGAAAAAATGTACATCGCCACGCCGACCGGGCTGCTGCAGCCGAATGAGCTACGCCGAGACTGGGGGCTGCTCTGGGTCGATCCAGACAAGGGTACTGAGCTGGTTCGCGATTGCAAGCCCCATAGCTGCCAGCCAGCCGACCAGATGAAACTTCTCAACAATATCTTAGCCAGCACCATGGACATGATACTCTCGGCGTCCGTCCCCCGCCGACGCAAGCCCAAGCGCATGGCCCAGGCATAGCTGCACCTGGCGACGGGGACGGAAACCAACCTGGCGGCAACCGCCGGAAAGGATTGAAATCAATGATTCTCGACTCCCTGAAAAACTGGCGCCTGTACGCCGAAGCCCACCCGCTGTTCCAGCCGGCCTTCGACTTTCTGCTGACACAGCCGCTGGCAACGCTAGAGCTCGGCCGCATTGACCTGCGCGGCGACGACCTCTATGCCCTGGTTCAAGAGCCAGTCGGCCGACCGCCAGCCAGCGCCAAGCTTGAAGTGCACCGTCGCTATATCGACTTGCAAATGGTCGTCTCCGGCGATGAGCAGATGGGATGGTCGCCGTTGAGCGGACTCGGCCACGACCTCGGCTTCGATGAGGCCAAGGACTGCGGTTTCTACAGCGATGCACCCCTGGCCTGGTTCCCTGTCCGGCCAGGCTGCTTCGCCATTTTTTACCCGGAAGACGCGCATGCGCCCTGCTGCGGCCAAGGCGTCTGCCGGAAAATCGTCCTGAAAATCAAAGCTTGAAAGAAAGGAGAACCTTGTCATGAGCAGCAGTTCAAGTTCTGGCGGAACTGTACGAGTAGCGGTGGTAGGAGCTGGCGGCATTGCCCGCAGCGTGCACCTGCCGTCGCTGAAGGAAATGCCTGACGTCGAACTGGTCGCCATCTGCGACCTGCTTCCCGAACGGGCACAGCAACAGGCGGAGAAATGGGGCATCCCGAAAACGTACACCCTGATGCGCGAGATGTTCGCCAACGAAAAAATCGACGCGGTCTTCTGCCTAGTCGAGCCTGGCAGCATGTTCCATGTCGCCATGCTCTCTCTCGACCACGGCTACCACACTATGATTGAAAAGCCGCCGGGCATCACGGCCTTCCAGGCGGAATCGCTCGCACGCAAGGCCGACGAAAAGAAATGCCACCTGATGGTCGCCTTCAACCGCCGCTTCATCCCGGTCGTCCGCAAAACCCGCGAAATCGTGACCGCCAAGGCAGCCGTGACCCAAGTCGAGGGATGCTTCTACAAATTCGGCAACGCGGCGTTTGACAAGGGCAGCCTGCCCGCCTTCACCTCTGACACGATTCACGCCGTCGACCTGATGCGCTACCTGTCAGGCGGCCGTGACGCCAAGAAGGCGGCCATGGTGATCAACCGCTATGACAGCCCCATAGACAATGCCTGGAATGGCATCTGCGTGTTTGACAATGACGTCACGGGCATCATCAAGGCCAACTACCGGGTCGGCGGCCGCGTCCACCAATTTCAAATACACGGCATTGGCGTCAGCGCCTTCATCGACCTGGGCATGGGTGCCGACATCTCGGTGCAGTCCAGGATTCTGTCCCACCAGGGCGCTATCAGCTATTCCCTGGCCTCCACTGGCGCTGCCGCTGAAAACAGCGTTATCTTAGACGGCAAGGAACTGGCCGGCAGCGACCAATTCTACCGCTTCTACGGCTATTATTTCGAAGACCGGCATTTCATCGACTGCGTCAAATCCGGCGACACGCCAGAGACTTGCATTCAGGACGCAGTTCACAGCATCCGCCTGGTCGAGCAGTTTCTCGCCAGCCGGCTGTGAATCCCCCTAATCCGTCCGACGCCGACCGCCCGTGTCGGCGCCGGACAGCTTGACCGATAAACTTTAGGAGAAGACATGCGTATTGGCGTTATCACCAGCTTGCGTCCGGAGCGGATTGACACGTTGTTTGACCGGGTTCGCGACTTTGGCCTGTCGACCTGCCAGCTTGTATGCTGGAAGTCAGACTTGTTGACCGCTGACATGGCGGCTGCGGTTGTCAAGCAAAGTCAACGTTCCGGCGTTGACGTCTGCGCTTTCTGGGCTGGCTACTGCCCGCCTGCCAAGTGGAATTTCACGGAAGGCCCGACTACGCTTGGACTGGTGCCCCCGCAATATCGCGCCCAACGGCTGGTCGACCTGAAGCGCGGCGCTGACTTTGCCCGCATGATTGGCGCACCGGCCATCATCACGCACTGCGGCTTCATCCCCGAAAACATGACTGACCCGGAATACCCACCAGTCGTTGACGCCATCCGCGAAATCGCTGTCTACTGCCAGGAGCGCGGCCTGGGATTCTGGTTCGAGACCGGCCAGGAGACGCCCGTCGTCCTGCTCCGCGTCATCCAGGAAATCAACACCGGCAACCTGGGCATCAACCTTGACCCGGCCAACCTGCTCATGTACGGCAAGGGCAACCCGATGGACTCCCTGGAGGTGTTCGGCAGCTATGTCCGCAATCTCCATGTCAAAGATGGCCTGCCGCCGACTGACGGCCTGAACTTAGGCAAGGAAGTCCAGGTCGGCAAAGGCCGCGCTGATTTCCCGCGCCTGCTGCCGCGCCTCCGCGAACTGGGCTTTGACGGCGAATTGGTCATCGAACGCGAAATCAAGGAAGGCGAAGAGCAAAACCGCGATATCCGCGAAACCATCGAAAACCTCAAATTCTGGTGGGGCGACTGACTTCAAAAGGCGCGGATGGAGGGTTGCCGAGCCGTCCGGGTCATTTTTTGCAAGGACGACTTCCCTGCGCGAAGGCGGCCCCTTGGGCTGGTGGCGACGAGTCGTGCGGGTGATCTCCCGGCCTGAACGCAAGGGGATGACGACCTCGACAATGCCGTCGACGGCAAAATCATCTGAACGGAAATCAACCCCGCCGGTCGCAATCAAGTCTGGCGCCTTCGCCTTTTTGAATTCCTTTTCAGGATGCCCCAGTGGCATGGCGGCCAGCTCCCCAGCATAGCCGGGAATCATGTCCTCGGTGACATCGGCCGCGAATCCGAGCAGGGACGACGCCAGGTAGCGGGCAAAGTTCTCCAAACGGATCGACAGCAACGACTCGGAAACCCGGATGACAATGCCGAAACGCTCCTCGACGGTCTCCTTGAACAAGATGCGGTCAAGCCAAGTCCACTCCGCAGCAGAGCCTTGCTGCGGGAGAAATGCACCGTCTTCACGGCGGTTCGAGAAGCGATCAGCGGACGCGGCCAAATCAAGTCAACCGTGACCAGATGACCGCTGCTCTTGACACCAGACAGCGAAGGAACGGCAAGATCAGTCAACAAAAATTTCCAGGTTGCGACGAATGGAAGCGGCCATACGATTCTCCTTCCGAATGACATGGACATGAATACAGACTTCTGGCTATGAATGACCATACTCTGACAGTTCTGGAGTTTGATCGACTTCTGGAGCTGATTTGCCAACAGGCCCAAAGCGAACCCGGCATGGCGATTATCCGGAACTTGCGGCCACGCCGTGAGCTGACGGAAATCCAGGTGCGCCGTGGACTCTACGACGACATGCTGGCGGTCCGCGCCTGCCCGGTAGAACAGCCGAGCCTGCGCATTGAGGATTTAAGTGGCATCCTGCTCGAAGTCTCCCCTGAAGGCGCCGTCCTGGTCGGCCAGGACTTGCTCGTCATCCGCAGCTTCCTTGAAACTGTAGCACTAACGGCCGCCTTTGTCCAACACCGCGAATGCGAGAATTTCACGCATCTGCGTCGCCTAGGTGCTCCCTTGGAGGTTTGCGGCCCCCTGCGCACCGCCCTCCAGCGCAGCCTTGACGTCGACGGTTCTGTCCTGGATTCAGCCAGCGAACGCCTCCGCGACCTGCGTCGACAAATCATCCAGATGGAGCAGCGCATCCAGCGTCGCCTCGACCAGATCATCCGCAGCAGCGATAACGACAGTGCCCTCCAGGAAAAATTCGTCACTATCCGCAATGGCCGCTACGTTGTCCCGGTCCGCCGGGATGCTCGCAACGCCCTGCCTGGGCTGGTCCACGACCTATCCAACAGCGGCCAGACCTTGTTCGTCGAGCCGACCGAGACCCTCTCCTGGGGCAATGACCTGGCCCGTCTGCGCCTGGAAGAGCGGGACGAGGTGCGGCGCATCCTGGCTGCCCTCAGTGGGCAAGTACGCCGGCATTTAGAGGACTTGCGCACTGACCAACGCATCATCGCGGAAATGGACGCTGCTGCTGCCGTTGCCCGCTGGGCTATCCTCAACAACTGCGTCCTGCCTGGATTCGGCGGCGAGCTCTTCCTGAAACGCGCCCGCCATCCGCTGCTCCAGGCCCAGTTCCGCCAGGACGGCGAAGGCCGCACCGTCGTCCCCTTAGACCTGGAACTGCCCCGGCACGCCCGCACCCTGGTCATCACCGGCTCCAACACCGGCGGCAAAACCGTCGCCCTGAAAACAATCGGCCTGCTCTGCCTGGCAGCGCAAAGCGGCCTGCCAGTATCGGCTGATGCCGAAAGCCTGTTCCCGGTCTATGACGCTATCCTGGCTGACATCGGCGACGAGCAGTCCATCCAGGCCAACTTGAGTACTTTCTCCGCGCACATCAAGAACATCAGCGCGATTCTGCGCGCCAGCGACAGAGGACGTGCCTTGGTGCTGCTGGACGAACTCGGCTCTGGCACCGACCCGCTCGAAGGCGGCGCACTGGCCTGCGGCATCCTCACGGAACTGCATCGGCGCAAGGCTACGGTGATTGCCACCACCCACCTAGGCGTGGTCAAGAACTTCGTCCACGACCACCCCGAGATGGTCAACGCCGCTGTCCGCTTCAACATTGACACCTTGGCGCCGGAATACACGCTTGACATTGGCCGCCCTGGTGCCAGCCACGCCCTGCTCATCGCCCGCCGAATCGGACTGCCTGACAGCGTCCTCAAGGCTGCCGAAGGCATGCTCTCCGGCGACCAAATCCGCCTGGAAGACATGCTCACTCAAATGGAAGCCGACCAGCGCCGAATTTCATCCCATGCGGAAAAATTGGCTGACACCGAGCAGGAGATGACAGCTAAGCGCGACGCCCTCCGCGAAGAGCTGGACTCACTGCGCAAAGAACGCAAAAAAATGCTCCATGAGGCCAGCCGACAAGCCGCCGGCATCGTCGAAAACACTCGCCGGGAAATGGAAAACCTGATCCGCCAACTGCGCGAAAACGCCAAGCGCAGTCAAACCGCAGCCCACAGCGAAGACAAAGCAAGTCTGGACAAAATCCGCCAGGCTCTGGCCGACAAGGAGTGCCGCCTGCAAGATGGGATGCGCAAGACAGCGCCCCGCAAGCCCCAGCCCCTCGTCGCCGCCGACCTGACTCCAGGCCGCAAGGTCTGGGTGGAAAAACTGCAAGCCCATGGCATCCTGGAAGGTTTGTTCGACAATGGCGCCAAGGCCGCGCTGACCGTCAACGGCGTGGTCTTCACCGTCAAAACGAGCGAGTTGCAGGCCGCTCGCGAGCCGCAGGACACGCCTGCGCCGACGGTCAAAGTCACCCTGCCCCGCGCGCTCGGCAACACCCCCAGCGAAATCAACCTGATTGGCCTGCGAGTGGAAGATGCCATCGAACGCCTGGATTCATTCATCAACCAATCGATCCTGGCCCGCCTGCCAGAAGTGCGGGTCGTGCATGGCTTTGGCACTGGACGGCTGCGCAACGGCATCCACGCCTGGCTCCGGCAGCAGAAACTGGTCAAGTCGTTTCGCTTTGGCAAGGACGGCGTCGACCCCGGCGGCAGCGGCTGCACCATCGTCTTCCTCTGACTTGTCCACAAAGGCACCACACTCCCAGCACCCTACCTTCTCAACCGCCAACATATCCTAACGTCATGCAAAAACGACTGGTCATCCTCGGTTCCACCGGTTCCATCGGCACCAGCGCCATTCGCGTCATCGAACATGCCGCCGGCCGCTTCCAGGTAACCGGCTTGGCAGCCGGACGGCGCACCGCCTCCCTGGCAGCGCAAGCCAGAACCCTACAACCAGCCTGGGTCTACGCCAGCGACGCCGACGCCCTGGCAGCAACCGACCTGCCGCCCAAGTGCCGGACGCTGCGTGACGAAGCTGCTCTCTGCGAAGCCGTCAGCGCCGATGACGTCGACATCGTCCTCTGCGCTATCGTTGGCACGTCTGGCCTGAAGCCAGTGCTGGCCGCCCTGGCCGCTGGCAAGGACATTGCGCTGGCCAGCAAGGAAATCCTGGTGATGGCAGGCGCCCTGGTGACGGCTGCGGCAGCGGCCTCGGGCAGCCGCATCCTGCCGGTGGACAGCGAACACTGCGCTGTCTTCCAATGCCTTGACGGCCATGACCGGGCGTCAGTCAGCCGGGTCATTCTCACGGCCAGCGGCGGCCCCTTCCGCCGTCTCCCCGCTGCTGACTTCGCCAAGGTCACCGTCGCCCAGGCCCTCGCCCACCCGACCTGGAACATGGGTCGAAAAATCACCATCGACTCAGCCACCATGATGAACAAAGGCCTGGAAATGATTGAAGCAGGATGGCTGTTTGACATGCCTTCCGACCAAGTCGACGTCGTCATCCACCCGCAGTCCATCATCCATTCGATGGTGGAGTTCAAAGACGGCAGCGTCATGGCGCAAATGGGCTATCCTGACATGGCCCTGCCCATCCAATACTGCCTGACCTATCCGGAACGCCTCCCCAGCCCAGTGCGCCGCCTCGACCTTAGCGAGGCCCTCAGCCTTGATTTCGAACCGCCAGACCTACAACGCTTTCCAGCCCTGGCGCTGGCACGTCGCGCCATGCGCGAAGGCGACGCCATGGGAGCAGTGTTCAACGCCGCCAACGAAATCGCGGTGGAACGCTTCTGCCGCGAAGACATCACCTTTGACCGCATCCCTGTCATCGTGGACCATGTCATGCAGCGCCTCAGCGGCCAAACCAGAGCTGAATCCCTGGACGACATTCTCGCTGCCGACGCCGAAGCCCGGCGACTGGCCGAATCGGCTTGACTCAACGGGTGGCCTTGGTCCTCACCTTGAGCTGGCCATCCTCAATGATGAGCGAGTCAAGCCGGCTCACCTGGTTCCTGCCGAGCCGACGGGCGACTTCCTCGCCGAGGTCGCGCTCGTTGAGCTTGTTGATGATGTATTGCGGCACTGGCCGCTGGTTGGCCACGGCAGAAAGAATTTTGATCTGCATCTTGCCATCTTGCACTGCCAACCGAAAAGTGAAATCGCCATTGAGGTAGCGTCCCTGCATGCCCTCCACGCCGTCCAGGGGCAGGCTGACGGTCGCCTTGGCCGTGTCGCCGTCCAAGGCGATTGACGCCCGTTGGCTGACTTCACGCGTCTCCGGCGTCAAGGATAACAACGCATTGATGTCTTCCCCAGGCAGGACCGCTTCCGTCGCCCTGCCCTGCTCCATGGCTTGCCGAACCTGCGTGTAGACCTTCTCCACCTGTCGTTTCTGCACAGGAGTGATCTCCACCGGCGCTATCTCCAAAGGCGCCGTAGCGGTCAGGGACGTCCTCAAATGACTCGCATAGAAATAAACGCCAAAAGCGATCAGGATTACCAGCAGCACCAAGCCGCCAACCACGAAACCGATAATTTTCAACCAGCGCGCCGACTTAGACGTCGACGGCTTTCCAGGCTTTGGCCTAACCATGCGCAAGTATCCTTATGGACATGATGGAACCGAAATGACACCCCATTCCCGGCTCGCGACCTCGCTCATTCGTCAGCGCCGACTTCGGTGGCGCCATGCGTTCAGACAAAGAGGTTTTTGGACGGCACGACCGGGTCATACGTATAGGAGCACCCGAGGCGACGCAGGCCGGCCTCGTCGCCGGGGCTGGGGATATGCGTCAAATGCATGTCGCAATGCTGCAGCGCATTGATGCATCCCAGCGCCCGCTTGGCGTGGTTGTCGCTGTTGGCGTTGGCGCTGACCACCAGCGTGATCAACGTCTCGCTGACATCCAGGCCAGCGTGCCGCGCCGAACCGAGGCCGACCTTGAAATTAGCGACCGACTCCATGATGTCCGGCAATAACAAATGCTGGCTGTCAGGGATTCCCGCCAAAATCTTGACGGCATTCAAAATCATGCTGGAGGCCGCGTGCATCAAGGTTGAATTCTTGCCGGTCACGATCTTGCCGTCATGCAGCTTCAGGGCCGCTCCGCAATAGATGCCCTGGTTGCCCTTGCCCTTGGCCTCACAGTCCTTAGCCGCCTGCCGGGCTGCCTGCACCACGTCGCGCTTAGAAGGGGCGATCTTCGCCTTGCTGACAATCTCCTCCACCCGCATCATGGTCTCTTCGCTGCCGCGCCCCAGGTTGTAGTCGGCCAGGCAATGGAAGTAGCGCCGGGCGATTTCCTGGGTGGCCGCTTCGCGCACCGCCTTGTCGTCGACAATGCCAGCGGCAATGCAGTTAACACCCATGTCTGTCGGCGACTGGTATTTGCATTCCTTGCCAGTAATCCGGGACAGGACGGCTTTCAGCAAGGGGAAAGCCTGCAAATCGCGGTTGTAGTTGACTGCCGGAAGGCCATACGCCTCATAATGAAACGAGTCCATGGCGTTGGCGTCGCGCAGGTCTGCTGTCGCGGCCTCGTAGGCGATATTGACCGGGTGCGACAACGGCAGATTCCAGACTGGGAAAGTCTCGAACTTGGCATAATACGCCTGATCATTGCGCTGATATTCATGATAGATCTGGGACAGGCACGTGCCCATCTTGCCGCTGCTCGGGCCGGGGCCTGTGACCACGACGAGCGGCTGCGTCACCGGGATGAATGGATTGGCGCCAAAGCCACGCTCGCTGACGACATGGTCAATGTTATTGGGATAATCGCGGATGCCGTTATGCACAAACACGCTGATGCCATGTTTTTCCAGACGCTGCTTAAAGGCCTCCGCCGACGGTTCGCCGCTGAACCGCGTGATGACCACGGCGGTGACGTCAACATGGCGCAGGCGCAACTCGTCAATCAGGCGCAGCGAGTCGTTGTCATAGGTGATGCCTAAGTCACCGCGAATCTTCTTGCGCTCTATATCACCGGCATAGATGCACAAAATGATGTCGGCCTTGCTGCTTAACTGCTGCAAAAGCTGAAGCTTCACATTCGGGTCAAAACCAGGCAGGACGCGAGCCGCGTGATAATCGTCAATCAGCTTGCCGCCAAATTCAAGATACAGACGCCGCCCAGACTCACTAACCCGAGCCATAATCGCGGCTTCCTGCTGTTTCAAGTAAAGGTCATTATCAAATGCAGACATAATAAAGTTTCCAATTGGAGAGGGAGGACGGCGGCAGTGCGCACAATGTGGAATGATCTTGTCATGGATGACCGGCAACCAGCCGAGTCATCGCTTGGCGCCGCTGAACGCAACCGCCCTTTACAGTAATATTCTGGGAGGGATTGTCAAACCGGGAATAGACACTTTCGCCAGGGCAAGCCATCCCTCGCCCTGCTCGTGGTCGCCGGCCTAATCGTGCCACCCAGGCGGCAGCTGGCGCAGAATAGCCTCCAGGATGCACGTCGGCGGTGTGTCTTCAGGATTGATTGGGATTTTCACGGCGCCAGGATGCTGGTGCTTGAACCACGTCAACTGCCGACGGGCATACTGAATCGTCCGATTGGCGATGACTTCCTCCAAGGCCGACAGCCCGCCTGCCAGCCGACCCTCCAGAAAATCAATCACGTCGCGATATCCCAGAGCCTGGCGCGCGGTCGGGGATGAAAGCAGCCCATTGTCCCGAGCCTGCTTCGCTTCTTCCAGCCAGCCCTGCGCCAGCATCGCTGCGGTTCGGGCCCGGATACGTTCCTTGAGCATGGCAAGCTGCGGCAACAGGCAGAACTGCGCGAAGTCGGGGTCAGGTTCAAGTTTGCGTCGCTGCCGTTTCCAGGGCACTTGGCCGGTCAGTTCCAAAACTTCGCAGGCTCGCACCAGGCGCCGCGGGTTCAGCCGCACATCAGCCGGGACTTCTTCAGGGGCTGCGCTTTTCTGAAGACGGGCCAACAGAGCCTCGCGGCCGCCAGGACGTGCCAGCTCCTGCTCCAACCGAGCAAACACCGGCGGCGACGCGGGCAGCAATTCAAAGCCGTAAATCAGCGCTCGGGCGTACAACCCCGTCCCGCCAACGATGATCACCTTCCGGCCGCGGGCGCGAATAGCCGTTGCCGCCGCCCGCGCCAGAAGCGTGAAGCGATTGACGTCGTACGGCTCGGAAATGTCCAGCTCGTCCACCAAATGATGCGGCGTCTTCAGGCGTTCAGCCAGGCTGACTTTGGCGGTGCCGACGTCCAGCCCCCGGTATATCTGCATGGAGTCGCAGGAAATGACCTCAGCCCCGAAACGCTCCGCCAACGTCAACGCGACAGAGCTTTTCCAGGAGCAGGTAGGTCCCAGGAGGACAAGCTGGGCAGGCGCGGACGACATGATGACGCTATCTCGGTTCATGCTTTTGCAGGCGCTGGCCGACGTGCGCCGACAAAACTCCACAAAACCAGCAGAGTCACGCCAACGCAGATTGCGCTGTCGGCAATGTTGAAGGCGGGCCAGTGCATGCCGCGGAGGTGGAAATCAAGGAAGTCGACGACGGAATGCCGCGCCCAGCGGTCAATCAGATTGCCGACGATGCCGCCTTGCACCGCCCCCAACGCCATGGCGGCCAGACGGCTCCCCTCGTGCAACCGACGGAAAAAAATGACTATCGCGACAAAGGCCGCCAGCGACAAGACGCCTAAAAGCCACGTATGCTCAGCCAAAATGCCCCACGCCGCACCAGGGTTGCGGACATGCACCAAGTTAAAAAAGCCGGGAATGACGGTGCGCACCGTCCCGACCGGCCAGTGCTTCACCACCAGCCATTTGCTCGTCTGGTCAGCAACCAGCACCAGCAGCGCCAATAGGCCAGGCCAGCCGAAAAAACGCAGCCAGGCACTGTCTGGTTGCGCTGGCAGCGGCATATTTTCCTGCCCGCTGCGCACATCGTCCGCGTGCGGTTCTGCCAAATCAGCTGCTGTCAACCGGCGCTCCTCTCTCTGCTCTGGCCATCGCGGACATCGCCTTCAGCAGGCATCGATGTCGTCCGGCCACACGCCGCCATGTTCTTCCCTGATGCCCTTGCAGACGACGCACAGCTTGGCGTAGGGCCTGGCGCGCAAACGACCAAGCCCGATCGGCTTGCCGCAGTCATTGCAGATGCCAAAGGATGGCTCGTTCATGTTCTGTAAGGCATGCTCGATCATCTGCAATTTTTTCCGCTCGTCAGCCAACGTCGACAAGGCCGTTTCCCGGATGAAATCATCGCTGCCGACGTCAGCCGATTCCTCGCCTGCCTGGCGGTTACTGGTCAAAGACGACGTGGCATGACTGATTCGCTGCAGAATCAGCATCCGCTCTTTGGTCAGCATTTCCCGCAGCTCGTCCAGCTGCTGCGAATTGAGGGCGCTGGGCTGGGATGAAGACTTTGCTTTTTTTTTCTCCATGTGATGCCTCCTTATTTTTCTGCTGCGGAAAAACAGGTCAATGCGATGCATCAATAGCTGGCAAAGGCGACTTGAACGCCGCCAATGGCTAATTACAGTAATGCCAATTTGGCAACCTGCAACTTTGCTATGCAAAAAACAAACAATCTTACCCGCGTTTTGGCTGCCGGCCCTTCCTGGCAACAGCTGGACCGACGACAGCCAAAGCCGTCAGCGGCCATTCCAAGTCAACCAGGCCCAAAGTCCACTTTCCGCATAAACAACTAAGGAAAAACGCATGCAACCGCTTCTCCGAGTCACCGTCATCCTCGCCGTTCTGCTTCTCCCACTTCATGCCGCCGACTTTGCCTTGATGGTCGACGGCAAGGCCGCCGCGACCATAGTCTGCTCGCCGACAGCGCCTTTGCCAGTCCAGTACGCCGCCCGCGAACTGGCCGTTTTTCTGGCTAAAATCGCAGAGGGCGAGCAGCCGCCCGTCAGCGCCACGCCAGCCCGCGACCGCAGCAATGTCTTCCTGGGCACTGTCGCTGACCAGGCTTTGGCCAAGGCCGCAGCAGTTGAGCCAAGCGACCTGGCACCCGGCGGATTCGTCATCACGACCAGGCCGGACGGACTCTACATCCTCGGCGGCGACCCGCTCGGCACCCTCTATGGCGCCTATGACATCCTGAAAAAGCACGGCGGCATCCGGTGGCTTTTTCCCGGCGCGGAAGGCGAATACTTCCAGGTTAAAAAGACCATCGCCGTGCCTGAGCAGAAGACAATCCGCAATCCGTATCTAACTTACCGCTGGATGGAACTCAACAGCGTCGCCGTCAACAAGCCCTATTTCGACACCCGCGAATGGCAGACGCGCAATTACCTGATTCCGAAATGCCTACCGGTCCATATCCGCAGTCAGCAGCACGGCAACCATATACGTGAGCTGGGCGCAGAGTGCGTGTCAATCGGCGGCCATGTCCTCACCCCGCTTCTGTTCGGCGGCAAGTACCCACGCCAGGCCGAAGTCGACAGCCTCTTCCAGGAACACCCGGAGTACTTCCCCCTTGTCAACGGCAAACGCATCCTTCTCGACGGTCAGAAATACCAGCCCTGCACCAGCCACCCGGAAGTCATTGAGATCATGGCCAAGTCCCTCATTGCCAAGGCCACCGACCCAGACTGCACCGGACTGATCATCATCGGCAACAATGACGGCACCGGCTGGTGTGAATGCGAAAACTGCCGCCGCCTTGACCCGCCCGAGGAAGCCGCCAAAAACCGGGTCGCCACCCGTTACTGGACACTCGTTCAGACCCTTGCCCAGCGCGTCTGGGAAGTCAAGCCAGACGCCAAGCTCGGCGGCTGGGCCTACCAGAATTTCTGGGCGCCGCCGACCGGCATCACCCTCGACCCGCGCCTCATCGTCTGCATCAGCTTCAACAACCAGTGCTGGCGGCACGCCATCACCGACCCGAAATGCTCGGTCAACCGCGAATTCCGCAAACTCTACCTGGAGTGGAAAAACCTCGGCGTCCAGATGTACAACCGCGATGAGATCGCTGCCACTGGCTCGGTCGGCAGCAATTTCCTCCCCGCTGAAAAAATCCTGCACCAGAATTTCCTGGACTATCCGAGCCTGGGGCTGTCCGGCTCGAGCTTCTGCATTGTGCCGCCGCCGCCAGACGCCGAAGTCTACGCCCCCTTGCGCCGCAACATCATGGACGAACGCAACTTGCGCTGGGCAGCCATGTGGCAGACCAACTACCTCTCCGCGCAATTCATGTTCGACATCACCCTCGACTTCGACGCCCTCTACGAAGAATGTAACCGCCTGTTCTACGGCCTGGGCTGGGAAGGCGGCATGAAAGAATTCCGGGCTTTGCTGACCAAGGCCTTTGCTGAGACCCCGGGCTGCATGGGCTGGGGGCAGAACGCGCCGCTGGGGCGCTGCCTCGACCAGCCCGGCGTCCAAGAGCAGCTGAAGGCGCTGCTGGCCAAGGCGGAAAAGGCGGCCGCCGCCGACCCAGACCCGCGTGCGCTCCAGCATGTCCAGCGTGAACGCGACATCTTCGCCTACACCTGGGAGGCCGCCCGCGTGACCTACCTCGAAAGCTATCGCGAACTGACCGCCTTCCGGAAGACAGCGCCAATCGCCATTGATGGCGTCATTGAGGAGAAAGACTGGAAAGACGCTGATGTGATGACCGGCTTCATGATCCCGCCCTGGTCAAAAAAAGAATACCAGCCAGAACAGACCTTCTTCCGCGTCGTCTACGAACCGGATAACGTCTATATCGCCATTGAAGCTATGGAGCCGACGCCCGACGCTATCATCGCTGAAAAGAACCCCCAGGACGCCCCGCACAACAAAATCGGCAATTCACTGGAGATTTTCCTCAGCTATCCTGACATGGCCGTGGAGTATTTTCACTACACCATCAACTCGGCTGGTTCAATCATTGATGCACGGCACGGCCCAAACAAACGCGACCTAGCTTACAATGGCGACGTGGAGTTCGCCACCAAGGTCTTGGCTGACCGCTGGGTTCTGGAAATGCGAATTCCGACCGCTGGCATTGGCATGAAATGCTTTGACGGCTCCACCTGGCGCCTGAACATCGCCCGCAACCGCCGAATCAGCCAGGATTCCTCTGAATTGTCCAGCTGGGGCAGCGGTCATTTTCACGGCATCGACAATTTCGGGGTAGTGAAGTTCACGCCAGTCCGCCCGACTGGCCTAGCGCAAGGCCATGACCCGTCAGCCTGGAAAAATGCGTCGTTCAACGAAGTAGTTGAAAATGCGACCTTGAATCAGTATCGGCAATGGCCCGCCACCTGGAAGACGACGCTGGTTCCAACCGCCTGGAAAGTCGAGCCAGACACCGTTGGCAGCACCCGCCTGCACCCGGAATCAAGCAGCAATTATTATGTGGAGCTGGAAAAAGGCATCATTGGCAACTGGTTTGTCAGCCCAGCCGCAAAATTGCGCATCACTTTTCGGGCGTCCGGCCAGGGCAAGGCCCGTCTGTGGACTGGCAAATACGAGGCGGCCAAGGGCAAAGGCTATCCGTTCAAAGGTACTACCGGCAGCCTGACCTTTGAAGTCAAGGATGACGCCTGGCAGACGTTCACCCTGGACACCGACAAGGGCGATGAACCAAGATTGCTCGTGCGCTTCTTCCACCAGGAGGGAATCGTCCGCATTGACGACGTGATGGTAACGCCAACCGCAGAATGACGCCAAACACGGAAAAGACAAGGACAATTCAAGCCTTTATGCCACAAAAGACACGGAAGGGTAAAGCCTTTCCGTGTCTTTTTACTATTGTATGGACATGACAGATAGCCTTGAGGATGCCGTACGTAATCTATTGCCAATCTCCCAAAACCCTCACAGCCGCTATCATTTTTCAAATAGACGAGAAGGTGCCAATTTATGGATAAGAAGCGACATGAAGCTTTTTCTTATATTCTCCGAGCGCTTTGACAATTTCTTCGATTTCCGTTTCTAAAAAATATTCCTCGGAGACCTGTTTTCCATCCTTGAATGATACAATCATAGAGTGTTTTAACCCTCGCAGGCCAAATAAAACCGAATATGCCGTTCCGTTGGCTTTACCATCGTCTATTGAGCATTCGCCAAGTAAATTTCCCCAAAGATCAAAATAATTAATCTTAGTGACTTTTCCTTTACTATATTCATGCACTTCGAGCCAGCATAAGAAACTCTTGAAGGTCGCGACCTTTTCTCCTATTTCGGAAAAACAATCTAAAGTCATGCGACCAGATTCAATGTCGTTGATGTTAGCGCTGACAGCCCGATCATTAATTGCTTTTACAGAAACTGGAATGTCGAGGTATGCTTTTTTATTTAATCTTATAGCATTATTATAGTTAATCATTGATTGATAGACATGCTCCAATTCATCTTTATAGTAGTTTTCCTCTGAAATCAATTCGCCATTTTTGAACGTTAATAAAGAGGATACTGTTACGTGTTTCGAATCAAACGAAATATTACAAAGAGTTCCGTCTATTTTTTCTCCATCGATAAAACAATCGCTGATTTTATTTCCCAAAATATCATAAGAAGTTATTCTTCTTATCATTCCTTCGCTATAGTTAATCACAATCGAATATAACAATGAAATATATAAACAATCACCTTCTTTGTTATTTTGTTGTAATGATTCGAATGAAAAGCAATATCGGTTTAAATAATTTACGTTATTATTAATACGGAATATTAAACCAGGGTTATTATTTAGCGGACAATTATTAGTCAGTTCACTATTCTTCGCATCATGGCTACATGCCCCTGCAAAAATAATGACAAAAGTAATCAAACAAAGCAGCACCACCTGGATAGCCGATAACAACACACCTACCCGGCGACGACACCATAAATTCAAGCAATGTGAAGCAGGCATGGTCATTTTTTTACGCATTTATTTCTTAACTGCTGGCGGCACTGTTGGTTGCATGCCTGGCGCGGCGTGGTGGCAAATCACTTGGCAGCGGCTGGACAATTCTTGCATCAGCGCCATTTGGATATCGCGCTGTTTTCGCACCAAGAGCTGGTCGCGCACCGCCGCAAATACCTTCTCATCCTGAAGTTCAGGTGCCTTGGCTGGACGAATTGCAAGCACCTTCATCACATGCCAATTTGTGCCGATTAGCACTGGCTCGGAGATGATAGTTCCAACCTCTGACAAAGGCTCCTTAGCCAAAACGGCGCGCCAGAGCGCGTTGCTCTTCAGTCCCCTGATCAATTGTCAACCAACCATCGATTTCGCCGCTGCTTAAGATAATTCAATCCTCCTGATATTCCAGCAGGATATTAGACAAGCAGATTTTTTCTCCTTGTGCCTGGCTAAAGGGTTCAATCACCAAAACCCCTTTGGGGGAATCTTCAGGAATATTGATTTTGCTGGAAAAGCGCCACCAGTCAGGTACGTCGGAGGCCTGGAATTGGCCTTTTGAGAGCCAAAGCTTGAGCGCAGGCTTGTCGCCGTAGTTGAGCACAACCCAGAGCGCAGAGGCGTCTCCGCGGAAATAACCGCTAAGGGGCTGTTAAATTATTAGTTTTACAGACGAGTCAAGTTGGGCGGGGTCTGATGGCATAATTCCATTCAGGATG